>JAURJT010000030.1 GCA_030832095.1 Gammaproteobacteria bacterium
CCCTAAGTCTGGCGCGTTTGTCTTGGCCAAATTTTCGGTTGAGGCGGGACGTGCGGCAGTCAACTCAGCATAGGCTAGTTAGCGTATTTCATAAGTACTCAGTTTTTTGTAACCTGAGATAAAACTTAAGGTGTCAAAATATTATGCAGGTACTATCCGCTGGTCATATTTACCTCGTCGACGATGACGCCTCAATCAGAAGTGCGTTAGCCGGTACGCTCGAGCGTCAAGGCTTTTCCGTGACCCCCTATGCCAGCGCTGCTGAGTTTTTACAAGATGCCACGCCCGTATCACCCGCGGTGATACTGCTCGACATGCGCATGCCTGGCCTAAGCGGCGTTGAGTGTCAGGCCGACTTAGAGCGTCACGGCTGGACCACACCCATTATTTTTATCAGCGGTGAAAGCCTACCCGCGCAAATCGTGCAAGCCATGAAACAGGGTGCAAGCGATTTTTTGTTGAAACCTTTTTCAATGCAAACTTTATTAGTGGCTGTTGAGCGTGCAATTGAAAGAGATCGCGCGACTCATGCACTGTTGGTCAGAACGCTTGCCGTCGAGAAGCTCTATGCAGCGCTGACACCGCGCGAGCGTGAAGTATTCGAGGCAATCATCGAAGGCAAAACCAACAAGCAAATCGCCGACAGCGATGGCTCTGCCGCAGCCACCATCAAACTACATCGCTCTCGCGTACTATCAAAAATGCAAGTCGAATCGGCCGCAGAGTTAATCGCCTTAACCAGCGGCATTGATATGTCAGCGCTCAGATTGCGCATCCTTGACGTCAAGCACCCACTCGCGCCAGAGCGCCACCATTAAAGCCATCAACACGGGGCCAATAAACAGTCCGACGATTCCCATCGTTTTTACGCCTCCGACTAAACCAAAAAACGTTGGCAAGAATGGCAGCTTGACTGGGCCGCCTACCAAGCGAGGCCGCAGTGTTTTATCGACAATAAAGAGTTCGATCGCGCCCCAGGCAAACAGACTCGCGCCCGCGATCGGTGCGCCCGAACCCACCAGATACAACGACACCAAGGTAAAGGACAAGGGCGCACCGCCTGGGATCATCGCCATGAAGGCGGTGATCACCCCTAGCAATACCGGCGAGGGTACGCCAGCCACCCAGTAGGCCACACCTAACACGACCCCTTCGCCGATAGCGATCAATCCCATACCCGTCACCGTGGCACTGATTGTGGCCGGGATCACTCGCGAAAATCGTTGCCACCGCAAAGGCAGTACGCGTTCGCCTAAGACATCCAGCTGACCCACCATCCGATGGCCATCTTTATACACAAACAACAACGTGATTAGCATGAACAACAAAGTCAGCATGATGTGAAACGCATTGCCTGTTGCCGACAACACGACGCGATAGATATTGCCGATATGTTGACCGCTGATCGCCTCGACCAGACTGCCAAGCGCATGGGGTTGACCTAAAAACTGGGCCCAATAACTGCCTAGCCTCTCACCAACATAGGGTAACGCCACAATCCAGTCAGGCGACGCTACGCCTTCGCGGTTTGCGGTCAAAAGCCAGGCCAACAGGTGACTTGCCTCGTTGACCGAGTAGTACAAGGCAACAGACAACGGCGCGACAAGCACGAGCAAGATAAATATCAACGCTACGCTTGCCGCCAAGGTGGTGCGACCCCCGCACACCTCTACCCATCTTGAATACAACGGCCAGCTAGCAAACCCAATGATCAAAGCTGCCAGTACAGGCACGACAAAGCCACTAAAAAAATACACCCCTGCGGCTAATAGCAAAACAAGTAACAGGCGTGCAACGACGTGCACAGGCAATACCGGCTGCATTAATTCAACACTCGAATCGGGCTACCCGCAGCCCAAGCTTGAATATCTGCTACGACATTTGCGTAAAACACTGCAAAGTTTTCGGGCGTGACATAGCCCAAGTGCGGCGTGAGCAACGTGCGAGGTGTTTGACGCCAGGCATCGGTGGTTGCCAGAGGCTCGGCGTCATAGACATCGAGGCCGGCACCCGCAATTTTGCCTTCGGTCAATAATTTTTGCAGCGCTGGCTGATCGATCAAGCCGGCTCGTGAAGTGTTGATCAGGTAGGCGGTTGACTTCATCGATTGCAAACTGGCGGCATCGACAATACCGCGCGAACGATCGCTTAACACCATGTGCACGCTGATCGCATCCGACGTCGCAAAGAGCTCTTGTTTCGACACGAGCTTGACGCCAGCTTTGGCGGCACGCTCTTCGGTGAGATTGGGGCTCCAGGCAACAACCTCCATGCCAAACGCCAAACCGACACGCCCGACGCACTGGCCCAAATGCCCGGCGCCTACCAAGCCCAAGCGCTTAGCTTCGAGCGTCGGGGGCATGGTGGTTTGCCACAAGCCTTTCTGCATATTGGCCGCTTCTTTAGGAATTTGCTTAAACAGCGCCAGCAGTAATGACCAAGCAAGCTCAGCCGTTGCACCAGTACTTTTTGGGTCTCCGGGTGCGCCACACACATCAATGCCCTGAGCGCGGCAAGCCACCATATCGACCGAACTATTGCGCATGCCTGTTGTGACAAGCAAACGTAAATTAGGCAAGGCCTTGATCACTGCTGCCGGGAAGGCAGAGCGTTCGCGCATGGCGACAATCACGTCGAAAGACTCAAGAGTCTTGGCCAGATCGGCAGGCTGGACATATTCAGAAAAAAACTTGACGTCAGCGTTCAAGCTATCCCACTTAGCCATGTTGGGGGCAACTTTTAAATAATCATCCAGTACGGCAATACGCATCAAATACTCCTAATTTTTTGTTGTAACAAAATAACTACGCAACGAACTGATAGTGACATTGGGTGACATCGCCCGCTGCAGAATGAATCACTACTTCGCCTGTTGTAGGCGTTTTTCAATATCTTCTTTCGGGATTGCACCGCCCACCCGCGAGCCGTCGGCAAAAAATAAAGCGGGCGTGCCTCGCACCATCAGCTTTTGGCCCAGCGCCACCATCTGATCAATCGGTACGTCGCAATTGAGCGTGGCGGGTACTTTGTTCTGAAGCATCCACGCATCCCACACCGCTACGCGATCTGAAGCACACCACACATTACGCACTTTTTGCGTGGAATCTGGTGACAAGATCGGATATGGGAAAGTAAAGATCGTGACGTTGTTAATACTATCAATTGCTTTTCGCAACTGCTTACAGTAGCCGCAATTTGGATCTTCAAAAATTGCCAGTTTGCGCGAACCGTCACCACGCACCTGCTTGAAAGATAACTCAAAAGGTAATTGATCAAAGGGCATTTGTGCCAAAGAGTCTTGACGTTCGCGGGTGATGTCGCGACGAGTCTTTGCATCGATTAAGGTGCCGTCTAAAACAAAATTCACTTTCTCGTCGGTGTACACCAAATCCATCCCAAGCTGCACTTCGTACAAGCCATAAGGAGTCAAGCGCACGGCGCTGATAGGCGGATTACCGAAACGCTCTGCAAAAAGTTTTTGCACGGCCTGCGTTTTGGCCTCGAGGTTCGTATCGACCGCAGGGGCTTTTTGAGCCCAGGTCGCCGACAGACTACCCAACAAACACAGCGCGACAAGCCATTGGAAGTTCATAAATTTTTTCAACGGTACTGCTCCTGATCGATATGTATGTCTTGCTTAGGCACCACTCTTAGCGTGAGGCCCCAGCGATTAAGTATCGCTTAAACAGCGGCGTTTTTTCAACCGCCGACATCCCAATGTTACGCAACCACACCACCGGTGCACTTTGCGCCTCGAATAACCGATGTAATCCATCTGTCACCACTCGCATCGCCAACACGGGCTCAGCGCGCGCGCGGCGATAACGTCTTAACACCATCGCATCGCCAGCGCTACGAAATGCTTCGCGCTCGGCGAGCACCTTGACTAAGGCCTCGACGTCACCCAATCCCAAGTTTAATCCCTGCCCAGCAAGTGGATGCAAGCGATGGGCTGCGTCACCGACTAAGGCGATGCGCTCACCAATCATTGGCGACTGATTTAAAGATAAAGGAAAAGTCTGTAGCGCACCACGAAGCGTGAGCTCGCCCATCCGCCCCGCGGTAAGCGTTGCGAGGCGAAGACTCAGTTGGGTAGCTTGCTCTGACAACGGCAACCCCAACAACTCTTGCGCCAGCGACTCTCTGAGCGACCAAACCAAAGACACTTGTGAGCCCGCCTGAGTAGAAGGCATCGGCAATAAGGCGAGTACGCCTTGCTCGTTAAACCATTGAAAGGCCGTGCCTTGGTGTGGCCGCGCGCAATTCAGATGCGCAACGATTGCCGTGACGCCGTAGGGTTTGATATCGACAGGCAAACCCGCTGCCGCGCGCAAAGGCGACTGGGCGCCATCAGCTGCGATGAACAGCTCGGCTTGCAAGACGGTGCCTCGGTCGGTCGTGACGCAGAAATAATCGGCATCACCCGCCTTGCTATACGTCGCAAATTTTTCTTCGATCCAGTTCAAACCAAAAATCTGCACCGCCTGGGTCAACACGCGCTCGATCTCACCTGACTCGCTAATCCAAGCTAACTCTGGGATCGCCGCCTGCCAGGCGTTTAAGTTGACCAGCCCTGCACCATCACCATGGATCTCCATGGCCTGCACAGCGGTTAAACGCTGCGCGTCGAGCATATTCCAAACCCCAAGCGACGCTAAAAATCGTTGGCTTGCGGGTGAAATGGCGTACACCCGAGGATGAAAGACCTCAGGCGTGGCGGGTGCAAACGTCTGGCGAGGGCCCAGCAAGGTGACCTGTTGGCCGCGTCGCGCCAACGCCAGCGCCGTGGCCAGCCCCACGATGCCTGTGCCGCAGACAACTATTGAGGTCTTCAAAAGTGGCTCAGCGCGCACTAGGTACGCCAGCCTGCTTAGGCCAAAGCACCCACATTTGCCCGGCCTGTTTCATGCGGCCTGCCTGCGCCCCTGCGGCCTCACCAAACCCCCAATAAAAGTCGGCACGCGCAGCGCCCTTAATAGCAGTGCCCGTATCTTGTGCAAACACCAGACGATTCAACGTTTGAGTCGACGCAGGCATTGTCGTGGCTAAAAATACCGGTGTCCCTAAGGGTACAAAATTGGTATCGACTGCAATCGAACGCTGTGCCATCAAGGGGATCCCGTAGGCGCCTTTAGGCCCGATTTCTGGATCGGTGATGGGCTCTTCTTTAAAAAATACCAAGGCTGGATTGGCATTGAGCATCTCGGGCACGCGCGCAGGATTACGTTTAGCCCATTCGCGAATACTTTGCATCGAGGTTTGTGACAACTGCATCTCGCCTTTGTCGGCGAGCCACTTGCCAATCGACACATACGGGTGCCCGTTATGGTCGGCATACGCGACTCGTATCGTTTGACCCTTACCAGGGCCATCGTTTAGCTGGACACGGCCCGAGCCTTGTACTTGTAAAAAGAAATTATCAACCGGGTCATTGACCCACACCACGACCGGTGGTTTGCGTGCCGAGGCCTCAAGGCTTGCACGGCTATCGTAAGGCACCACTCGATTGCCCTCTAGCTTGCCGCGCACTCGCTTACCGGCAAGTTCTGGATACACTTTGCCCAAATCGATGGTCAGCAAATCAGCGGGAACGGTGTAGAGAGGCCACTGATAGACGCCGCCCTGCTGACGCGACCCCACCACCAACGGCTCGTAATAGCCCGTCACGATATTGCTGGCGGGTTTGCCATCTGTACCATCGAGTCGCCAAGGGGCCAGCCACGTTTGCAAAAACTTGCGAACGGCCTCGGGATTATTGGCTGCGGGCGCACGCGCTGGGTCAGTCGCCGCCGCACAGACCGCTTGCCAGGCGCGCGGCGTTGCACGCGTAGGCCCTGCTAAGTTCAAGGCGGTTGGGCGCATCAACCCAGCACAGTTACGTAAAAAGGTTGTCCAGACCCCACGCAAATCGTCATTGGTCCAGCCGGGTAGCTCGCCCCAACCAGTCGCCACAAATTTGCTGCCTAACGCACGCGCGGCACTGTCTGCCATCGGAGCCGTAGGCACCACAACAGGCGCTTGGGCACCTGCTGCCGGACCAGCATCTGGCACGAGCGGCGGGCTTGAACAGGCGGCTAACAGCGCCACCACACCCAACAGCAGACCTCGAAGAAAAATACGTGGCATCGCGAGTGACCTTGTCTTTAGCGTTTTAAGAGAGTTTGCTGCTAACGCAACCTGCCCTTTAATGCAGCGTGCGGGGCATAGATAACACAAATTCTGGGATATCAACCTCAAAGGGCACCCCGTTTTCGCCTACGCAATGATAACTGCCGCGCATCGTACCGACAGGCGTTTTAAGAGGGCAGCCACTGGTGTATTCAAAGGTTTCGCCGGGGCCCAGCAATGGCTGCTGACCCACCACACCCAAACCTCGCACCTCTTGAGCGACTTGTTCGCTGTCGCTGATGACCCAGTGCCGGCTGATGACCTGAGCAGGCCGCTCGCCGGTATTGGTAATGCGCACCGTATACGCAAACACAAACTGTTGCTTGGCCGGATCTGATTGCTCAGGCACAAAGCGAGGCTCGACCGCCACGGTTAACTCAAATGGTTTCACAATGAGATCCAAAGAAAACTGCAATAATGGAACAACTTTATTTTGGTTTCCGAACATCATGCCAGAAATGACTGCCCGACCAAAAGCACGTATCGCGCCCAGTATTTTATCTGCTGACTTCGCTCGTTTGGGCGAAGAGGTCAAAAATGTTGTGGCCGCTGGCGCCGACTGGATCCACTTTGATGTCATGGATAATCACTACGTGCCCAATCTGACCATCGGTCCGATGGTGTGCGAGGCCATCCGTCCCCACATCAGCGTGCCCATCGATGTGCATCTGATGGTTGAGCCGGTTGACAGCCTGATCCCCCAATTTTCGAAGGCGGGGGCCAATGTCATCACGTTTCACCCTGAGGCCTCGCGGCATGTCGATCGTAGCCTTGCCCTCATTCGCGATCAAGGCTGCCAGGCCGGTTTAGTCTTTAACCCTGCTACGCCCCTGAGTTGGCTCACCCATGTCATGGATAAGGTCGATATTATTTTGTTGATGTCGGTCAACCCCGGCTATGGGGGTCAAAGTTTTATACCGGGCACTCTGGATAAGCTGCGTCAGGTGCGCGCGCTCATCGATGCGCACGTTCAAGCTGGGGGGCAAGCGATTGCCCTTGAGGTCGACGGAGGCGTCAAAGTCGATAATATCGGCGCCATCCGAGCCGCCGGGGCAGACACCTTTGTTTCAGGTTCGGCGATCTTTGGCCAACCCGATTACGCTGCAGTGATTCAAAATATGCGCGAACAACTCAAACTTGCTGAAACTCGTTCAATCTAAGCGTTGAATGACGACGACTTTGCACAGTTTGTGGTTTCGGCCTAGTCCCCCTGTTTGCTAGTCCTACTATCCTTTTAATAGTCTTGTGTGCCCCTTATGCCTCTTGAATCTCAGTCTTCCTCTTCGTCTTTAGCCTTCGATGCTGTCTTGATTGATCTGGATGGCACGTTAATGGACACCATCCCCGATCTGGCCAACGCGGCCAACACCATGCGCCAAGAACTGGGGCTGTCGAGTCTGCCTCAAGCTCAAATTGCGACCTTTATCGGCAAAGGGGCCAAAAACCTAGTCATGCGCATGCTGACCGTCGATGCCGACCCGGCCTCAATCTCGCCCGAGCTCTTCGAGCGTGCGCGCGAGTCGTATTTTCGTAATTTGCATCGGGTCAATGGCGATCAGTCGGTCATGTTTGACGGCGTAATACCCGGGCTTGAATTAATGAAAAGTATGGGCCTGCGCCTAGCGGTCGTGACCAACAAGGCCACCGAATTTACCTTGCCACTACTCGAACGAACCGGCCTGGCACCCTACTTTCAGGCGGTGGTGTGTGGCGATACCCTGGCGCACGCCAAACCGCATCCGGCCCCGATGTTACACGCCTGTGACTTGTTAAAAAGCACGCCCGCACGTAGCGTGACCATAGGCGACTCTATCAACGATGCGCAGTCGGCGCGCGCCGCTGGTTGTAGCGTTTTAGCCGTGCCCTACGGGTATAACGAAGGTCAAAGCGTGCAAACGCTTGACGTCGATGCTATAGTTGACTCAATTGAGGCTGCAGCCCACTGGGTGGCGGCGCGTTAACACAGATCATTTCAAGATGAAATCATTGAACCTGAACCAACTCGTAACTGGCGCCTCGTGGCGCTGGTGGCGTTTTTGTCTCGGGTAAGGTTTTGTCAGCAGTCAGTCTCAAGGCTTAGCCCACCAGACTAAACATACAAGCCAAGCCCGTCCAAACATGGTCGGGTTTTTTTATTGTTTTGCCGACCTTTAAAGCGTGTTGCATTTCGCACCTGAAACCGCCCTACGAGAATTGTCTAAAAATGACCGAAATCGAATTTAAAGCCCTCGCAGCTCAAGGCTATAACCGGATCCCACTGGTCGCTGAAACCTACGCCGATCTCGACACCCCTTTGGCGATCTATTTAAAGCTCGCTCATAGTGGCCCTCAAGGTGGCAAAAACTCTTGCCTGCTTGAGTCAGTGGTCGGAGGCGAGCGGTTTGGGCGCTATTCGTTCATTGGCCTGCCTGCACGCAACGTCATTCGCGCGCGCGGTACGACCACTGAAGTGCTACGCGACGACAAGGTCATTGAAACGCATCAGGGCGATCCGCTTGCCTTCATTTCGCAATATCAAGCGCGTTTTAAAGTCGCCTTGCGCCCTGGCATGCCGCGCTTTGCAGGTGGTTTAGCCGGGTATTTTGGCTATGACACGGTGCGACACATCGAACCCAAACTCGGCCCCGCCACCAAGCCTTATCCGGCCGGAATGGGCGAAGGCCCACCCGATATCTTGTTGTTGCAAGTCGATGAGTTAGTCATCGTTGATAACCTGGCAGGGCGCATTTATTTGATGGTGTATGCCGATCCGGCTCAGCCTGAGGCCTTTAATCACGCACAGAAGCGTATCAAAGAGTTACGGATTCGGCTGCGCAAGCCAATTGAAATCCCCTATAGCCATTCAAGCGTCGTCACCGCCGAAGAGCGGCACTTTGCCAAGGCCGATTATCTGGCTGCGGTATTACGCGCAAAAGAGTACATCGCAGCGGGTGACCTCATGCAGGTGCAAGTCGGGCAAGTGATCACCAAACCGTTTAGCGAGTCACCGCTGTCTTTGTATCGCGCACTGCGTAGCTTAAATCCCTCACCGTATATGTATTACTGGAACTTCGGCGACTTTCAGGTCGTTGGCGCTTCACCCGAAATTCTGGTGCGCCAAGAAGCGTTGCCGCTGGCTGACGGGGCGCCCGCTGGCTCGGTACCCGAAACCACCATCACGATTCGACCGTTGGCCGGCACTCGCAAGCGCGGCGCGACCCCCGAGTTGGATGCCGCGCTGGCCGAAGAGCTGCTGGCCGACCCGAAAGAGCGTGCCGAACATGTCATGCTGATTGACCTTGCCCGCAATGACGTCGGTCGAGTCGCAAAAATCGGTAGCGTCAAAGTGACTGACACCATGGTGATTGAGCGCTATTCACATGTGATGCATCTAGTCTCAAACGTTGCCGGCACGCTTGAGGCCGGCATGAGCAATATGGATGTCTTACGCGCTTCGTTTCCGGCAGGCACCTTAACCGGCGCACCAAAAGTGCGGGCGATGCAAATGATCGACGAGCTTGAGCCGGTGCGCCGTGGGATCTATGGCGGCGCCGCGGGCTACTTGAGTTACGGCGGGGAGATGGATGTCGCGATCGCTATTCGTACTGGCATTATTAAAGACGGCATGCTGTACGTGCAGGCGGCCGCCGGCATCGTAGCCGACTCTGACCCAGAGCTCGAATGGCAAGAAACTGAGGCAAAAGCCCGTGCAGTGTTACGCGCGGCCGAACAAGTGCAAACCGGGCTTGATGACCCGTTTTAAGCCCCACACCTTGATACGACCTGGATTCAAACCATGCTACTGATGATCGATAACTACGACTCGTTTACCTACAACCTCGTACAATACTTTGGCGAACTTGGTCAAGACGTGCGCGTGTATCGTAACGACCAGATCACACTCAAAGAGATCGATGCGCTCGCACCTGATCACATCTGCGTGTCGCCCGGGCCTTGCTCACCCGCCGAGGCCGGCATCTCAATCGATGTGATCAAACACTATGCCGGTAAAAAACCGATCTTAGGCGTGTGCCTCGGCCATCAGGCAATCGGCGCAGCCTTTGGTGGCAAGATCGTTCGTGCGCAACAAATCATGCACGGCAAAACCTCAGACATCACACACACCAACAGCGATGTTTTTAAAGGCTTACCTTCACCCTACACTGTGATTCGTTATCACTCTTTAGCGATTGAACGTGCCTCAATCCCCGAGTGTCTGGCGATCACAGCGCAAACCGCAGATGGCGAGATCATGGGGGTACGGCACAAAACACTGCCGGTTTATGGCGTACAGTTTCATCCAGAATCGATCTTAAGCGAACATGGTCACGCGTTATTGCGTAACTTTCTTGAGCTTGATGAGGTAAAGGCTTAAACCCATCAATATCCTCCTCGCTCTGAATAGCGAGGTTTCGCGGAGCAATACATGATTACCCCGAACGAAGCACTACACCGCTGTATCGAACATCGTGAGATTTTTCATGACGAGATGCTGCACTTGATGCGTATGTTGATGCGCGGTGAGATGTCGCCCGCCATTGCTGCAGCGCTCTTGATGGGCCTGCGCGTGAAAAAAGAGACCGTTGGCGAGATCACAGCAGCCGCGCAAGTGATGCGTGAGTTTGCAACGCCAGTGCATGTTGCCAACCCTCAGGATATGGTCGATATGTGTGGCACCGGTGGCGATGGCAGTAGTACGTTCAACATTTCAACGACCGCGATGTTTGTTGCCGCCGCAGCTGGCGTACCGATTGCCAAACACGGCGGGCGCAGCGCCTCGTCATCGTCAGGTAGCGCAGATGTGCTTGAAGCCTTAGGCGCTAATCTGGCGCTAACGCCGCCACAAATTGCCGAGTGCATTGAAGAGATCGGCATTGGCTTTATGTTTGCACAAGCCCATCACGGCGCCATGAAAAACATCGCACCAATTCGCAAAGAACTTGGTGTTCGCACCATTTTTAACATCCTTGGGCCGTTAACAAATCCTGCTGGTGCAGCGAATCAATTGATGGGAGTGTTTCATTCTGATTTAGTCGGCATCCAAGTACGTGTGTTGCAACTACTGGGTTCTAAACACGTGATGATTGTTCATGGCAAAGATGGCATGGATGAAGCCTCGCTGGGTGCCGGCACGCTGGTCGGCGAACTCAAAGACGGTGCCATTTCTGAGTATGAAATTCATCCAGAAGATTTTAGCCTGACTATGGTGTCAAATCGCGGCATTCGCGTGTCAAGCAAAGAAGAGTCTCGCGACCGCGTACTTGAAGCCCTCACCAACAAGCCGAGCACGGCACGTGACATTGTCGCGTTTAATGCGGGCTTGGCGATTTACGTTGGCAACCACGCCTCTTCGATTCAACAAGGTATCAAGATGGCGTTCGAAGCGATTGCAAGCGGTGCAGCACGCGCGAAACTCGACGCCTTTTGTGCCAAAACAAAAAAGTTTGCATCATGAGCGATATTCTCAAAAAAATTCTGGCCGTTAAAACCCAAGAAGTCGCTGCGGCACGTGCCGTGCATAGCGAAGCCACTCTGCTTGCCGAGGCCAAGGCCCGCAAAGACATTCGTGGCTTTGCCCAAGCCATTGAAACAAAAATCGAGAACGGACACGCAGGTGTGATTGCCGAAATAAAAAAGGCTTCGCCCTCAAAAGGTATTTTGCGCGAAAATTTTTTGCCTGCTGAAATCGCAACCTCTTACGCAACACACGGCGCAGCCTGTTTATCGGTACTGACCGATGAGCAGTTTTTTCAAGGCGCTGACGACTACTTACGCCAAGCCCGTGCCGCCTGCAACTTGCCGGTATTGCGCAAAGATTTTATGGTCGACCCCTATCAAATCATCGCCGCGCGCGCCATGGGGGCCGACTGCATTTTGTTGATCGTATCGGCGTTGACCGCAACACAGTTAAATGAGTTTGAGGCCTGCGCCTTTGAGCTTGGCATGGACGTGTTGGTTGAAGTACACGATGCCCAAGAACTTGAGATCGCGCTTGATTTGAGTACCACGTTACTTGGTATCAACAATCGCAACTTGCGCACCTTTGAAACATCGCTTCAAACCACGCTCGATCTGTTGAAGCGTATTCCGGCAAGCAAACGCGTTGTGACAGAAAGCGGCATCTTGAGCCCCGCCGATGTCCAACACATGCGCGCAAATGACGTGCAGGCATTTTTAGTCGGCGAAGCGTTTATGCGTGCGCCAGAACCTGGTGTTGAGTTAGCACGGCTGTTTGCATAAAGGCGTACCGGCAAATGCCACGCTCGCGTGACCGCGGGGCATCTGCCTTGTTCACGCTACCTTTTTTAGACTTGAAGGTGCGATTGAAAGCGCACTTGACCTACAGCTGAGCGCTGCGATCGCCGCGGCTAAAGCCCGACAAGACCTGGTCGAGCCCTCGGCTGAGCACCATCACTTTAAAGAGCTCGCCCATCTCTGCTTCAGACAGTAGCTTTTGCACGGCACCGTGGGTTTGAGCCAGCGTTTTTGTGTTGGTTTGATCAAGCGTGTTTAAAAGTTCGGGCAAACCGCTATTGAGCAAAAATCTTGCCTGCGAGGTGTAGCCCAATACCTCGAGGCCCGCCCCAAACGCAGCCTCGGCGATGGCGGTGAAATCTACATGCGCCGTGATATCTTGCAAACCCGGCGCTAAAAAAACGTCATCGTGCGCGCGATGCTGAATATGACACATCAACGTGCCACGTTGACGCTGAGGATGAAAAAACTCATGACGCGGAAAGCCATAATCAATGAGAATGGCTGCACCTTTAGTCAGCCAAGCGCTTAGATCGCGGACCCACGCTTCGGCCGGTAGATTGATTTCTGAGCGATAACCTGGCAAGTAGGGCATGCGTGCGCGCACCGCTTGCTCAAGCGCTTTGGGCGCTGTGCGATCTTGATATTGAAAGCCCTCGCCTTCTGATACCACACCGCGTTGCAAGACGTGATCGCTGTGCTCTGACCAGGCAAAGAGTTCAACAGGCATTGCATCAAGCACTTCATTGGCCAAGATACAACCGCTGAACTGCGAAGGGGTTCGGTCAAGCCAGACGACTCGGCTGCCCCAGGGGGCAAGCAACTGCTGCTGCCTGAGTTTTAAGTCGGCAGACACTTCGAGTATGAAATAGGTGGCGGTGAAGCCTAGCGAATCTAAGGCACTTAACACGCTATGCGCCAACGCGCCACTACCAGCACCAAATTCAAGGATGTTGGTTGAATCGGCTTGTTGCAAGACTTCAAGGGCTTGGCGCGCTAGCGTGTGGCCAAACAGCGGTGTCAATTGTGGCGCCGTTACGAAATCGCCGCTGAGCGCGCCGCGATGACTGCTGTTGCTGTTGCTGTTGTTGCTGTTGCTGCTGCCATGAGCGTCGCTTTGACTTTCGCCCGGTTGCCAAGCCATAGTCGCTTCGGCAAGCTTCACACTGCCCGCTGCGTAGTAGCCAAGGCCAGGCGCGTAAAGCACGTGATGCATCCATTGACTGAACGGCAGCCAGCCCCCCTGCTGCTGGATCTGTGCACGTAAAAAAGCGCTGACACGTTGGCTATGCGCCAGCGCGTCAGCGCTTACCGGGATTGAGGTCTCGGCAGGCACTGCGTGCCTACAACTTAACGGCGACCGCCGTCAAAGGTAAAGCCACGACGTGCACCCGTTGCGGCACGTGGTGCACCGGGGCGAGGTGCGCCCGAGCGTGCTGGGCCGTCACCGCGTGGTGCAAAGGTTTTACCACTTGGTGCGGCAGCACGAGGCGCAAAGTCACGTGCGGGGCGAGCAGGCTTGCCAGCATACGCTGGGCGATCTGAAGCACCACGATCAGTGCGGGGCTCAAACGAACGTGGCTCTGTGCGCGCATTCGCGTAAGGATTGTCGCTGCGTGCAGCATGAGGTTGATCGCCACGGGGTGCGTAGCTACGATCGCCAAACGATTTTTCACCACGGGGTGCATATGATTTTTCACCACGTGGGGCAAAAGGCCGATCGCCACGCGGGGCGAAGGATTTTTCGCCACGATCTGCAAACGGTTTATCGCCACGCGGCGCAAAAGGCTTGTCACCGCGAGGTGCGAAGGGCTTATCACCACGTGGGGCGAAACTGCGCTCACCGCGATCGGCAAACGGCTTGTCGCCGCGCGGGGCGTAGGGGCGCGACTCGCGACCGGCATAACCACCACCGCTCGGGGCCGAGCTGCGATCGTTACTGAAACGCCCGCCCTTTTTACCACCTGCACCACGGCCAGCACCTTCAGGGCGCGCGCTTGGTGTACGTTGTGGCTCAAGGCCTGCAATCACCTCTGAAGGGATTTGATGGCCAATGAAGTGCTCGATGCGGCGCACTTTATGACGCTCGCCGTGAACGGCCAGGGTGTAAGCCAAACCATCGCGCCCAGCGCGGCCAGTACGGCCGATGCGGTGCACGTAATCTTCAGGCTGCATTGGCAGATCATAATTAATGGCGTGACTGATGGCTTGCACGTCGATGCCGCGCGCGGCGACATCGGTAGCAACCAACACACGTACGCGACCGTCTTGTACTTCAGTCAGGGTACGTGAACGCTGACGTTGATTCATGTCACCATGCAACGCCATCACTGAAAAACCCGTGTCAGCCAAATGCTCAGCCAGATCATCTGCACCGCGTTTCGTGGCAGTAAAAACAATTGCTTGACCCATCTCAGCATCGCGCAAGATGTGATCAAGCAGGCGTAGCTTATGGCCGGCATCATCTGCGTACAACAGTGTTTGTGTGATGTTGGCGTGCCGATCTGAGGGCGAAGCCATTTCAATGCGCTGTGGATCGCGCATCATGCGTGCGGCTAACTTTGCCACCGTGCCATCCAGCGTTGCTGAAAACAACAAAGTTTGACGATCTTGTGGAGTGCGATCCACGATGGTGTTGATGTCGTCAATAAAGCCCATATCCAACATGCGATCGGCTTCGTCAAGCACGAGAGTGTGCACGGTTGACAAATCAACCCGGCGCGCTTGCAAGTGGTCCAGTAAACGACCAGGAGTCGCCACCAGTACGTCAACACGACGCGACAAGGCCTTGAGCTGTGCACCATAAGGCATGCCGCCCACGACAGTTGCGATACGCAAATCGTCAAGGTTACTGCCGTACGTTGCGGTGGCTTCGCTGACTTGCAAAGCGAGTTCGCGAGTCGGGGTCAACACCAACACCTGCACGCCACGGCCTTTATTGGCGGGTTTTTGTGCGATGCGGTTCAGTGCAGGCAACATAAAGGCAGCTGTTTTGCCGCTACCGGTTTGTGACGACACCATTAAGTCAGAACCAGCCATTGCAGGCGGAATCGCTGCCATTTGCACGGGCGTGGGTGTTGTAAAACCGGTACGTTCAATTGAAGAGAGTAAAGCGGGCGCGAGCCCTAACGAATCGAAGGACATGACTTTCCTAGAGGCCAGATAGTGGCCATATGACGCAGCCCGGAGAGTTGGTAGACCGGCGGTAGTCGGTTGAATCGAGCATCGTGCCGACCGAATCAACCGAACGTCTGGGCTGGAGATCCATCTATCTGGATCACACTTGCTGCCCACGAAAGGAAAGGAGGTCAGAAATCGATGATGTGTGTGCTTAGCTAGGCATTGCCCGCTAGCGTCCTGCGACATCTTTTTTGCAGTGTGCGAATACTACCCTACTTTTGGATCGGGGTAAACCCTTTAGGGCAGATAATTATGCTTTCCAGTCAATTACTTGCAAGTTTCGTTGTAATAACCACGCATTGGCCGCCTTGAAGTGCCCGCAGCCGATAAAAGGATGGGCCCCTCGGCGCGCCGAGAGCGGCGAGGGGTGATTGCACATCAAAATCAGATGTTGGGGCTGGCTAGCAATCAAGTCTTGCTTGGTTTGCGCATGCGCGCCCCACAGCATGAATACCTTAGGACTTGAGTCTTGTGCGACCGCCTGAATCAACGCGTCGGTCACCGTCTCCCACCCTTTGCCCGCATGAGAAGCCGGCAGCCCGTCCTCGACGGTGAGAGCCGTGTTTAACAGTAAGACGCCTTGCCTCACCCAGCGCGATAAATCATTGTGGTCAGCATTAGGTTTCAACACTAATTGCGACGGGTCGTCGGGGTATTCAAGCTCGATCTCAGTGAGTATATTGCGCAGACTGGGTGGCCGCGCCAGGCCATCGGGAACAGAAAACGCCAGCCCCTGTGCTTGCCCTGCGCCATGATAGGGATCCTGGCCCAGGATCACCACACGAACAGCCTGAGGCGTTAACGACTCAAGCGCTCGAAAAGGTTGTGTAGGATAAATGACCGCTGCGCTGCGCAACCGCTGCGCTAGCATTGCAGACAAGCTATCAAGCGCACACTTCACCTGATCGGCGCCCAACACAGCCTGCCAGGCCGGCGCCAGCTTGGTGAGATGCGCGGATAGCTCAGCTTGCAGCAAACGATTAGAACTTAAGCGCAACTGAGACGTCATCTGCTATCCAGCTGGTCCGCTAAAGCTTGGTGATAAGCGTTCAGTTGCTGTTGCACACGCGCACGGCGCGCCTCTTGCGCCGCCTGCGCTTTCATATCGGCCTGCGGCAATGCTGCCCACACCGCTTGCGGAAAATGCGGATCATCTTGCCAGCGCGGAATCACGTGCCAATGCAGGTGAGGCACCACGTTGCCAAACGCGGCTAGATTGACCTTGTCAGGTTTGAGCACAATACGCTGCACTTGTTCAACCAGCAGCACGATCCGCAACAACTCGGTTTGCTCTGCTGCGCTCAGGTCAGTCATCTCAACCACGTGCGCCGTCCAGATCACACGCGTGAAGCCCGGGTATAACGCATCGTTCGCATCAATCACGCGCAGGTGTTCGTTTTGCCACAAGATCGTGCCACCTGGTGCTTGGCAAAGCGGGCATTTAGCGCTGAGCATCTTCAAGCGCCTTCACAATTAACTTTAAAACCTCGACACGCGCATAGCGTTTATCATTGGCGGGCAAAACATGCCAGGGCACCCGCGAGGTATTGGTGTGGGTAAACATCTCGTTTGCGGCAACCGTGTAAGCCTTAGCTTTGCGCCGATTGCGCCAGTCTTCTTCGGTGATTTTAAATTGCTTAAAGGGCGAGTGTGTGCGCTCTTTGAAGCGCTTGAGTTGCTCTTCGGGCGTTACAGCCAGCCAAAATTTGAGCACAATCGTACCCTTCTCGACCATCTGCCGTTCAAAATCATTGATCTCATCATACGCACGCGTCCAAGCAGCCCGCTTGATCAGTTTTTCGACGCGCTCAACAAGCACACGACCGTACCAAGAGCGATCAAAAATTGCGATGCGACCTCGCCTCGGCAAATTGCACCAAAAGCGCCATAAATATGGTCGAGACATTTCAGAGGGAGTTGGAGCCGCTACGGCCATCACATCAAAGTCGCGCGCATCAATCGCACGCGTCACACGTCGAATGGCGCCACCCTTACCGGCAGCATCTGCCCCTTCAAACACAAGCGCCAGCGCGCGCTTTTTAAACCCTTTGTGGCGAACAAGCTGTGCCAAGCGATTCTGCAACAGCAAAATCTGCGTTTCGTAGTCGCTTTTACTTAACGTGGCGTTGTGATCAAGCTGCTCAAGCCAATTCACTTGCGGCGGAGTGGCCGGCACGCTATCAGGCTCGTGAAACACCGGCACTTTAATCGCACCGACTTTTAGCGACGCTAATACTGCTTGAGCAGTTCGTACCATTCTGAGCTTTGGATCGGCACTCGGAATCACAACCCAAGGGGTATGAGGCGCATCGGTGCCAGCCAAAATCAACTGGCTGGCGCGCCGGATCGAATTAAATTTCTTGTGTGCGGTTAGGTCGAGTTTATCAACCTGCCATGCTGTCGAAGGATTCGCCAACAAGTCGTCAATTCGCGCTTGCTGCGCGTCACGCGACAGGTGAAACCAAAGCTTAAGGATCTGGACCCCATTGGCCGCCAAGGTTGACTCAAACCGTTTGACAAACAGGATATCTTGTTCAAGCGCCTCTAAGTTTGGATGCTTGCGAGCCGCCTCTTTAAATAAGGAGTTATACCGCGAACCAAACACGATCCCAATCTCACCCTTAGCGGGTAGTTTCATCCAAAACCTACGCGCGTCGGGATACGCCCGATCTTCACGGCTCGCCTCTGGAAAAGCGATCGTGTGAATATGGCGCGGGTCCATCCACTCATTCAGCAAATTGATCGTCTCGCCTTTGCCGGCCCCGTCAATCCCTGCAACCAAAATAAGCAGGGCTCGATCTTTAAGCGCGATGTGACGATACTGCTCGTTAACCAACTGAATACGCAAGTGTTGTTCAATTTTCTTAAACTCGTCTTGCGACAGCTGCGGATCTGCTTCGGCTTCTTGAAACATTTGGGCGCTACCTTTTAAAAGTCTCTCAGTACAGTGAGCGACGATAAGTCGCATCGTTTGTTGATCTACCGCATTCGTGACTTGGCTACCGTTGCAACGCCTCTAAGCGCGCGGCACGTACCCTTTGTTTAATCTGCGCTGGCTCACTTGCCAAGCGTGCGACCGCACCGGCATCGACCGCTAACACCACATGCAACCACGACCGCCAAGCCTGTTGCGTCGCGTGTATCGTCGAATCAACCGCGCCAGCGGTTTGCAACAGTGTTTCAAACCGCTCGGGCTTACGCAATGCGTCGCACGTTTCAAAGAGCGACAAAATAGTGTCTGCACACTCTGCCCGCTTTGACACTTCACGCAGACTGCCAATCGCTGTTGCCACGCCGCGTGCAGCACCTTCAACCTGAGACAGGGTAGCGCTCAGCGGTAATATCGCACCCAACACGAGCGGCAACAAACGCGCCATATCAGCGCACTCTGACGGGACACGCAGCCGTGTTGCAAGCGCCTTGACCTCACTGCTCTCAAGGCATAACACCGCGTAGCGCGACGCTAGGGGCAAGCCTTGTTGTGCAACTCGGTCCACTAAACTTTGCACGCGCGGGCTAAGCACGAGCTCTGGCATGATTCGAGTTGCTGCACCAACTTCGGCCAACAACGCTAGCATGCGCGATGGTTGGGCAGATAACAAGCCTCGCGCTAACTCTTGCCAGACGCGCTCTGGCACCAACGCATCGACCTCGCCTGAGGCAACCATCTTGCGGCATAGTGAAAGTGTCTCGGGGGCTACAACAAACTCAGTGAAGCGTGCCATAAACCGCGCAAGTCGAAGGATCCGTACTGGATCCTCTTCAAACGCGGGGCCAACGTGTCGCAAGATTTTTTCTTGTAGGTCTTTTACACCCTCAAGCGGATCAAACAACTCGCCAGCCAAAGATTGCGCAATCGCATTGACTGTTAAGTCACGACGCTTGAGGTCTTCTTCTAACGACACCTCAGCGCCGGTGTAAAACGTAAAGCCTTTATAGCCTCGCCCCGACTTACGTTCGGTGCGGGCCAAGGCATATTCTTCTTTGCTAATCGGGTGCAAAAATACCGGAAAATCCCCCCCTACGGGGATAAACCCGCGAGCCACCATGAGTTCAGGGGTTGCCCCCACAACGACCCAATCGCGATCTCCCGCTGGCAGGCTAAGCAAGGCATCGCGTACCGCACCACCAACGATATAAATCTGCAAACCTTCAGTGGTGCGATCGGTGCTCACGGCAGCGGTGTGCGGCCATACGGCTGGGGCACAATTTCACCCAACCGTTGTTTGAGCGACTGGGGTTGACCGCTAAACAACGCTGCGTAGTAGACCGCGTTGGACATCACGGCTTTAACATAGTCACGTGTTTCGTTGAAAGGGATGGTTTCAGCAAAAATCGCGCCCTCAACTTTACTGTCAAGCTTAGAGCGCCACAACATTGGGCGACCAGGCCCAGCGTTATAGCCCGCACTGGCCAGCACCTGCGAGCCCCCCAAGTCAGACAACACCATGCTCAAGTACGTTGTACCCAGTTTGGTGTTCGTATCAAAATCATTGACTTTCGCGGGGGTGAAATCTGTCATCCCAATTTTGCCAGCCACCCAACGCGCCGTGGCCGGCATCAATTGCATCAAGCCCGAGGCGCCCGCGACCGAGCGAGCATCCATGATGAAGCGAGACTCTTGCCGGATCAACCCGTAGACCCACGCGGGGTCAACATCAATTTGCCGAGCCTGCGCAGACACACGCCCCTCAAACGGCGCAATGTAACGCTGCGAAAAATCGACTTCTTTGACAGTGCGTTCTGAAGTATTGACCACGCGATCCAAGATATTCTCGTGTCGTGCGACCTCAGCAGCAGCCATCAATTGGCGATCACTCATGCCGCGCAGCGTGAAGTTCCATTCAGGCACAGCATCGCCACGCCAGCCTCGTTTAAACAGCGTCACAGCTCGTTGCAGGCCCGGGTTTGCGCGCGCCTGCGCGATCTCTTGGGCTGTGACCGGTGCGGGCCGGTCCGGCGCGACAATCGGGCGACCTAATTCTTCAAGCGCCAATTGACCATAAAAATTAAATTGTGCCGCGATCGAGGTATAGGCCTTTTCAGCCTCTTGTTTCTTACCTGTCGCAGCTAAACCGCGTGCGCGCCAATACACCCAAGACGCGTCAGCTTTTTGCGTGGATCGCATCGCGTCAATCGATTGCAACACCCAGGCCCAGTCAATATTGGCCTGACGCAACGACGCGCGTACGCGCCACGCATTGTTTGTGTCAGATAAGCCCAGCGAACCAGTTTCGCGATACCACCCATAGGCGCGACTATCTAGGTTCATGATTGCCAACAACGCCATTTGACCGTACACCCATTGCAAATTTTGCTTGGGCAATTGCCCGGCCCAGGTGTCACGCACTTTGGTCGCGGTGGCACTCAGATCGGTGCGCGCCGCACGCGCCAAGCCAATCGCGACGATATCGTTGCGCCCGCTTGAGCGCGGCCCTGTTTGGGCACTCAGCCACGACACGGGTTCACGAATCATTGCGTCATAAGCCGCCAAGTCAGTCGACTCGAAGACCCAGGCGGCATAACGCCGCGCGTCGGGTAGCTTATTGTTTTCGATTGCCTCATACAAATAGGGCATCAGTTCAGCCGAGCCCAAAACGCGATCGGCCACCAGTTGATCAAATAACTTTAAACAGGTGCCGAAGGGAGCAAAGACTTTAGTCGCCTCGGCCGCACTGGCACGCCGACCTCCCATGTGCCGCGCCTCAAGTTGTGAGCACAAGATTTGCGGATTCGGGTTCAGCACGTCACCAAGCTCGCGTACCGTCACAAAATCCCCAGAGCGCGCTGCGGCCAAAATCCATTCACCCTTGAGCCGATCTCCCAGATAGGCGGTTTTATTTTTAGTAATGAAATCCGTCAGCGTTTGTTGAACACCCGGCATATGGGTCGAGCCTAATTGTGTGCGTAGCGACCAGTATTCTGGATACATGCCCAACACATCCGCGCGCGCCTGGGGAACAAAGCTTGCCAACTGCCCCCATTGCTTAGCATTCATGGCGTTGCGTGCCGCAGCTACCGCACGCGCGGCAGGCGTCGAGTCTGGATCAGCAATCGTGGCGCCGGCTTGCACCGCCGTGTTTGGTGCCGTTGAAGGTGCGTTGCCGGCGCGCGCAGGCGCGACGGGCGTCACAATCTCAGGCGCCGCGTCGGGCAGGCGCTTGACTCCTCCTGTTGCGCCGGTCACGGGGGAAGTGCTCGAACCTGCGTTGTTCGAAGAAGTTGAGGGGGCAACTGGCGTGCCAGGCGCTGGCACCAAGGTGCCGTCGGCCTGCAAAATAAATCTAGCGGGGCCGGTTGCCTCTGTGGATGGCGAAGACGGAGAGGCTGCGGGCTGGGCCCAGCCCGGCGAATGCAGCAACACAAAAAGCGCACAGAAGCTAGCGAGCCAGTTGCGGCTACCACTCAACCCACAATTCTGATACTTTGTTTGCACGAGCATAAACCGCCCCATCAACGCTTAATTGTCAGCACCCTTGCGACACATGTCAAAGAATAACGCAGACCAGCTGCGCGCGCGCCTGCGCAGCCTTCGCCAGAGCCTGTCTGTGGCTGAACGCCAACACGCCAGTGCTGCTCTGTGCGCTCGGCTGCAGCATTGGTTCGATCGGTACCTCGCGGATTTGGCTGTTGCGCAACGTTCAAGCCCCCTCATCGTGGCAGGCTTTTGGCCGCTTGACTTCGAGCCCGATCTGCGACCGCTGTTAACACAGCTTGACCTGCATCAAGTGACCATCTGCTTACCGGTGATCGTTGAACGCTATGCCCCACTCGAATTTCATCGGTGGACACCCGACACACCACTCTCTGCGCAAAGCTTTGGGGTGATGGAACCCCCGCGTCAACAAGCGCTAGTGCCCGAGATTGTTTTGGTGCCCACACTCGGGTTTACGACGCAAGCAGCGAGGCTAGGCTACGGTGGTGGTTATTACGACCGCAGCCTAGGGGCCTTGCAGCGCGCGGGTGCCAAGCCTCTTAAGATCGGTATCGCTTGGCAGCAAGGGCTCTTGACAGACGCTGACGCGTTCTCCCCCCAGCCTCATGACGTGCTGCTAGATGCGATTGCAACGCCGCAAGCGTGGCTGCCTGCACGCCCCGGTGGGTAGCCTCCTCTAGGCCTGACTCAAGAAACGATTCAAGCCGGCTTGCATCGTCTACACTTGCAACTTGTTGTTACACATACAGGAAGATTTCGATGACTTTCTCAAAAACCATTCGTGGAGCCTTGCTAGCAACGGGATTCGTATCCTCTGTTGTTGCCGGTATCGCCCATGCGCAAACCTACCCAACTAAACCAGTATCACTCATCGTGCCCTTTGCTGCGGGCGGCCCGACAGATGTTTTGGCACGCACATTAGCCGTGTCCATGTCTAAAAGCCTTGGCCAAACTGTCGTTGTAGAAAATCGCTTGGGTGCGGGGGGCACTGTTGCCTCAACCGCCGTGGCGAAGGCTGCGCCTGATGGCTACACCTTGTTCATTCACCATAATGGCATGGCCACTGCGCCAACGCTTTATCGCAAACTACCTTTCAACGCGCTCACAGACTTTACCTATATCAGCCTGGTTGCCGATGTACCGATGACGCTGTTAGGCAGCAAAAAGTTTCCACCTAACACCATGCCTGAATTCATCAAGTATGCAAAAGAACAGGGCGACAAAATCAATCTGGCCAATGCTGGGTTAGGTGCAGTCTCGCAACTGTGCGGCACCTTGTTGCAACAAGCATTGGGCGTAGGCTTTACTGCAATTCCGTACTCGGGTACGGCTCCAGCCATGGTGGCCCTGCTGGGCGGCCAGCTTGATGTGCTGTGCGATCAAACCACCCAGACTTTGCCACAAATCAAAGGCAATACAGTCAAACTTTATGGCGTGACCTCAGCCGAGCGCTTATCGTATTTGCCTGATACACCGACCCTGCGTGAAAGTGGTCTGAAAGATTTTGAGATCGTGGTGTGGCACGGCATTTATGGCCCTAAGGGCATGGCGCCTGAGGTCGTGACCAGGGTCAATAAAGCTGTGCAAGACGCACTCAAAGACCCCGATGTGATTCAAAAAGCAGGTGACTTAGGTGCGGTAATTGTTCCTGTCGACAAACAGACTCCAGCCGCACTACAAGCATGGCTAAAGTTAGAAATCGATAAGTGGGCGCCTTTACTGAAGGCGGCGAATCAATACGCCGACTAAGATGATTGTTTAGGTACTGTGGCAAAAAGGCCTTCTGCAAAGAAGGCTTTTTTTAATTTGAAATCAATAGACCTGGGGTTGAAGACCAAGCTAACGGGCCTAAGTTGGACAGTTTTCGCAGCGCAGAGTTTCTGACGCTAAACAGTCAACCCTCGCCAAATTGCCAGTGTGGCCTCGGCGTTGTTCAAGGTATAAAAGTGTAGGCCTGGCACATCGTTATCCAACAAAGTTTGGCACAAATCTGTGACTACCTCGGTACCAAAGGCGCGAATCGACTCTTTGTCGTCGCCCAATTCTGCCAGCCGCAAGCGGATCCAGCGCGGCACTTCAGCCCCACACATTTCTGAAAACCGCATGAGCTGCGTATAGTTAGTGATAGGCATGATACCCGGCACAATCGGGATATTCACGCCCTTAGCCTGCGCGCGATCGACAAAATCAAAGTATGCATCTGCATTAAAGAAATACTGCGTAATCGCACTGTCTGCACCGGCCCGCACCTTATTCACAAAGTGCGTCAAGTCATGTTCAGGCCCTGCCGCCTGAGGATGCATCTCAGGGTAAGCCGCCACTTCAATATGAAACCAATCACCGGTTTCGTGGCGAATCAAGTCAACCAAATCACTGGCGTGCCGCAACGCACCGGCAGCATCGGCGCCCATGCCCGAAGGCATATCACCACGCAAGGCCACAATACGGCGCACACCCTCTTTACGATATAACTGTAACAACGACTTGAGCTCGTCTCGACTTGACCCGATACAAGACAAGTGAGGCGCCGCATCGCGGCCCAACTCACGCAACACACGCACCGTATCAAACGTGCCATCACGGGTCGAACCACCTGCGCCAAATGTGACACTGCAGTAAACCGGATCGATCACCAACATCTGTTGGGCGCCCGCAACCAACCGCTGCTTCGCAGCGTCATCGCGAGGCGGAAAAAACTCTAGGCTAAACGCCGTGCTTGCTTGCATCGTCATTGATTATTTATTGATTAAGTTCGTCAAGAAACTGGAAATCAAGCTGTATAACAACGCGCCCCCAACTGCCCACCAAAAGCCATCGACCCGGAAGCCTTTGAAGAGTGAACCCGCCAGCCAAAACATCAGCGCGTTGATCACAAACAAAAACAAGCCAACGGTCACGATCGTGATCGGCAAGGTCAACAGCACAAACAAAGGTTTCACCAACATGTTGATCAAACCCAGCACCAACGCTGCCCACATCGCAGACCAAAAGCTCGCTACAGCAATGCCGGGCAAAATATATGCAACGACCAATAAGGCAACTGCATTTAGTATCCAGACAAGTAACAAAGTCATGGCGAACCCCAGGTGAGTGAAACGTAGCGGACAACCGGCCTGACCATGCGACCTTGCCTAAAACTGCAGACGAGGCCGCACGGCTAGTGGCTTAGTAACGGTACTGTTCGCCCTTGAAGGGGCCATCTTGCTTGACGCTGATATAGGCAGCTTGTTGTGGCGTCAGTTTTGTCAAGTGTGCGCCAATTTTGTCGAGATGCAAACGAGCGACTTTTTCATCAAGGTGCTTAGGCAACACATAGACCTGACCCGAGGTGTACTGTTCGTTACGGCTAAACAGTTCGATCTGTGCCATCGTTTGATTGGTAAAGGATGATGACATCACAAACGAGGGGTGGCCAGTACCGCAACCCAAGTTCACCAAGCGGCCCTTTGCCAACAAGATAATGCGCTTGCCGTCAGGGAAAATCACGTGGTCAACCTGTGGCTTAATTTCTTCCCACACCAGATTTTCGATACCGACGACATCGATTTCGTTATCGAAGTGACCGATGTTGCAAACGATTGCCTGGTCTTTCATGCGGTCCATGTGGGCACGCGTGATGACGTTGTAGTTACCCGTGGCAGTCACGAAGATGTCAGCCTTATCGGCGGCCTCTTCCATAGTGACCACTTTGAAGCCTTCCATCGCCGCTTGCAGTGCGCAGATCGGGTCGATTTCAGTGACCCAAACTTGAGCGCGCAAAGCTGCCAAGGCTTGAGCCGAACCTTTACCCACATCGCCGTAACCTGCCACCACTGCAACTTTACCGGCGATCATGACATCGGTCGCACGCTTAATCGCGTCAACCAACGACTCACGGCAACCGTAGAGGTTGTCAAACTTTGACTTGGTCACTGAATCATTGACGTTAATCGCCGCAAAGGCGAGTTCGCCTTTCTTTGACATGTTGTACAAGCGCAAGACGCCTGTGGTGGTTTCTTCGGTCACGCCCTTGATCTGGGCTAAACGCGAGGAGTACCACTTTGGATCGCGCTTGATCGTGGCTTTGATCGCAGCAAACAACACCACTTCTTCTTCAGAGCTTGGGCTGTTTAATACCGACAAATCTGACTCGGCCTTGGTGCCCAGATGCAACAACAGTGTGGCATCGCCACCATCATCCAAAATCATATTGGCTTGATGCTCGCCTGGCCATTCAAAAATCTTATGGGTATAATCCCAGTACTCAACCAAGGTTTCGCCTTTTTTGGCGAACACTGGCGTACCAACCGCGGCAATTGCGGCTGCAGCGTGGTCTTGGGTTGAATAAATATTGCACGATGCCCAACGCACTTCAGCACCTAGCGCTTGCAGTGTTTCGATGAGCACAGCCGTTTGAATCGTCATGTGCAGGCTGCCTGTAATACGGGCGCCCTTCAATGGCTTCGTTTTGCTGAACTCAGCACGTGTGGCCATCAGGCCTGGCATTTCAGTTTCAGCGATCTGGATTTCGCGACGGCCCCACTCTGCAAGAGAGAGGTCAGCAACGTAGAAGTCAGTAAATTTTTGTGTAGCAACAGTCATGGCAAGAAGGCTCCGGTGAGCCTGCTCAGCAATGCGATGTTGGGGTGAACTTGAGCACCACCGCAATCGCTGTCTGGCAGGATTGGGTGAGCGCCGTTAAGGTTGGCAAAAGCACCAACGGTAACGTAGAAGCTTATGAGCCTGGCGGATCGGCAAAATGCAGTGGATCCGTCGCAACGCTCCTCAAAAGCGAACGAATTGTAACGTGTTTATTTTGCACTTGCAGCAAAATATTGAGGCACAACAGCTTAAACGCTTAGGGTTTTTGCCGAGAATAAGCCTACAACCTCTTGCTCCCAAAGGATTTTTTACCTCGGCAAGCCCGCTTATTCAGACATACTTGTTGTGCGGCTGCTCTGGCACGCACGGCATACGCAGAGACACTGACCCCAGATTTAGCTGTTAGCCTACCTGCTTGACTAGAGCTGTTGCGCTGATTGGTTTAACTCAATTGGCGAATTTGGTCACGTACACAGCCGCTGCAAACAGGCTGGGTAACAATCCTGCCAGAAGCGCCATGATGCGCCACGTCAGCTTGCTCATTTCGCTGTGTAACGTTGTTTCGACCCTGTTAATCGAGGCAGACATGTGAGTTTCGACCCTGCTTATCGAGGCCGACATGCGAGTTTCGAGGCAGGCCAAATCCTCGCGCGTGGCGAGGGTTGGGATGAGGGCTTCTAAGCGAGTGAGTCGTGTTTCCATGGCTAAATTTTAAGGGATCTACGGGCTCGTTTGCAATACGTGTTTCTTATTTATTGTGTAACGAAATGTTAGCCCTTGGGCGGCAAATGCAACGCGACAATATCGTTGGCTGGATCGCCATGAAACGGGTAACGCGCCCGCACCAGTGGATCATGCCCGGGCACGATATGCTGAGGCGAATCCGCTGCGTCACGCAAAATACCGTAGCCGTCTAGCATTTCGCCTAGATGAAACACAATCGGAAACGGCGAGGGTTTTTCCATGTTTTCGTAGTAATGGCTGGCGTCTGAAGCCAGTACCACCCAACCGCGCGCGGTGTGCACACGTAACGATTGCAGGCCCTTTGTATGGCCACCAATCTTCATCAACTCAATCCCGGGGCAAAGCGTTTCGCGACCATCGTGAAACACGACTCGGTCTGCGTACACGCGGCGCACCAGCGCGACAACATCCTCGACGTTATAAGCGTGCCTAAACAGGCCCTGACACATGTGTCGCCCACAGGCGTAATCCATTTCGCCATCTTGAATATGAAACTTGGCATTGGGTAGCAAGTCGATATTGCCTGCGTGGTCGTAATGCAGGTGTGTGATCACGACGTCTTGGACATCTTCTGGGGCAATGCCTAACAATGCCAGCGAACCCACGGGGCAGCGCGTCAGGGTGCGGCCTCGTTGTTTAGCCTGCTCGGCGTTAAAGCCAGTGTCCACCATGATGGTTCTGCCCTCACCACGGATTAGCCACACAAAATAATCCATGGGCATGGGCTCATCGTGTGGGTCGTGGGTGATGAAGTTTTCGCGACGCGTGCGCATAGGCATGGTGGCGTAACGCAGCGCAAAAATTTCGTAATTAGGCAATGTCATGTTGTCTCCGGATACCGTTTTGCTCGGCTTGTTAGTCGTTCTGAGAGTTGATCGCTGTACTCGACTTGCGACTCATTCGTGTTGAGAGCTTACCGTTATGCTAACTCGTGGGTCATTCTGAGAGCTGCCCGCGGTGCTTGTCAAGCCCGCTGATCGACTCCTCACTTGACACGAGTAAAGCCAAACACAGACAATCAGGCTCAATTGAATCCACTTTTTAAAAAAGGCACGTCAAACATGAGCGCTCAGCCAACCATTGGTTTTGTCGGTGTAGGTAGCATGGGATGGCCCATGGCCGCTTTATTGCACAAAGCCGGCTACCCCCTTCAAATTGTTGACGCTTCGGCCGAACGCGCCCAGGCCTTTTGCAAAGAGATCGGTGGCACGGTTGCTACTTCCAATCGTGCGCTGGCTGCGGCGTCCGACATCATCATCACCATCTTGCCCACCAGCGCGATCGTTGAGGCCGTGCTCAATGGCCCAGACGGCGTGTTGGCAGGCCTGCGCCCTGACGCCGTGATCGTCGAAATGAGCTCTGGCGTGCCCACTATCACCCGCACGCTGGCTGAGCAGGTCGCGGCCGCCAAGGGTCATTTGGTTGATGCCCCAGTATCGGGCGGCGTACCGCGCGCCAAAACGGGCGAACTGGCCATTATGTTTGGTGGTAGCGCAGCTTTACTCGAGCGTGTGCGCCCGGTCTTGTCCTGTATGGGCACTTCGATTACCCCAACCGGTGATGTCGGCTCGGCTCACGCCATGAAAGCGCTTAACAATCTAGTCTCTGCGGGTGGCTTTTTGATCGGGGTTGAGGCTTTGCTGATCGGTAAGCGTTTTGGTCTGGATCCTGCTGCGATGGTCGACGTGTTGAACTCTTCAACCGGCATGAACAACTCAACGCAGAAAAAATTCAAACAGTTTGTGTTGTCAGGTCAGTACAACGCGGGTTTTGGTCTGGATTTGATGGTCAAAGACTTAAGCATTGCGTTGGGGATTGGCAAAGATACCAACACGCCAACGCCGTTTGCCGCGCTGTGCCGTGAGATGTGGGCAGCCTCGGCTGCGATGCTCGGGCCTGGTCAGGATCATACGGCTGTGGCTAAGATGTCTGAGAAGCTGGCTGGGACTGTGTTGTCTGATAAGTAGGTTGCTCGCGGGGAGTAGGGGTTTTGTTCTTTGCCTGCGCACGGTCAGACTCTGCGCACCTAAATTGTGCTGAGCAAATTTAGGTGCCTCCGGTCTGACCTTGGGGTTTGCGTTAGCCTAAAAGTTTTACGTCGTGCCGGGGCGCCTTGGGTAGCCTTCGGCACGAATTCTGACCCACACGGCTTGTTTTTCGGCGTCGTCCATAAAGACCCAGTTTGACACTTCCATGACGGTGCGCCCGCAGCCGCGGCAGATATCGTCAAAGAGGGTTGAGCAGACGGCTACGCAAGGCGAGTCTGCTGCGCCGGGTTGGCCCACTTCGGGGGCTGTTTCGGCGCTTGAGAGGTGGTTGGTGTGTTGAGTCGATGAAGTCATCAGCGCAGCATAGCATCGCGATCCCACTCGCGTAAAAATGCCCCTACACAAATCTCTCTGTGTAGGGGCATTTTTTACTGCGTTTATCCAGTTACATCACTGAAGCAATCGTGGCCGCTAGACCAACACCAACATCACTTACCGGCTGCCTTTTTCAGTGCAGCGGCTTTGTCGGTCGCTTCCCATGTGAACTCGGGCTCGTTACGACCAAAGTGACCGTAGGCTGCTGTCTTGGTGTAGATCGGACGCAATAAGTCGAGCATATTGACGATGCCTTTTGGACGCAGATCAAAGTGCTCGCGCACCAATAAGGCAAGGGCGTCATCCGAAATCACGCCTGTGCCTTCGGTGTAAACGGTGATGTTGATCGGCTCAGCTACGCCAATTGCGTAGCTGACTTGCACTTGACACTGTGTTGCCAAACCAGCGGCCACAATGTTTTTGGCAACATAGCGGGCGGCATAGGCAGCCGAGCGGTCAACCTTTGAGGGGTCTTTGCCCGAGAACGCGCCACCACCGTGGGGGCAGGCACCACCGTAGGTGTCAACGATAATTTTGCGACCTGTTAAGCCGCAATCGCCCTGGGGGCCGCCGATCACGAAACGACCGGTTGGGTTCACCAAGAATTTGGTCTTTGGCGTCAACAACTCTGCCGGAAAGCTTGGGCGAATAATGTGTTCGATCACTGACGCTTTGATTTCGTCGAGAGTGATTTCAGGAGCATGCTGTGTTGACAACACCACGGTATCGACTTCAACGGGTTTGCCATTGACATACCGAAAGGTCACTTGTGATTTTGCATCAGGGCGCAGCCAAGGCAAGCGACCGTCTTTACGCAATTCGCTTTGACGCTGCACTAAGCGGTGCGCGTACCAAATCGGCGCGGGCATCAGGTCAGGGGTCTCAGAGCAGGCATAACCAAACATCAGGCCTTGGTCGCCGGCGCCTTGATTCAAATAATCGTCAGAGGCACGGTCAACGCCTTGGGCGATATCAGGGGATTGCTTGTCGTAGGCCACCAAAACCGCGCAACCTTTGTAATCGATACCGTAATCGGTGTTGTCGTAGCCGATGCGTTTAATGGTGTCGCGTGCGACCTGGATGTAATCGACGTTGGCAGTGGTAGTGATTTCACCGGCCAACACCACCAAGCCGGTGTTACACAGCGTTTCGGCCGCGACACGTGCATGGGGATCTTGGGTAAAAATTGCATCAAGAATCGAATCAGACACCTGATCGGCAACCTTATCAGGGTGACCTTCAGACACGGACTCAGAGGTAAAGAGAAAATCGTTTGATTTAGTAGACATGCTCACGTCCTATACTGGCAAAGCCAGAAGTGGGTTAAGGAGGTGCGTTGCACCCCTGAACCTTCACCTGTTAAGACGTTGGACTGGGCGCGACGCTTTAGCAGAATTATTTTTTTGTCGGCCAGACATTTCAGTCTTGACCCAACTCAGTCGCTCCGCAAGTTGTCGGTTAACTCAGCGACTGTTGCAATTTTATGCCAATTTAGTGAATTATGGCGAATCCCCTACGCTCTGGCGGGATGAATAAGGGATAATTGCAAAATGATATGGAATTTCACCAAAATGCACGGAGCGGGCAACGACTTTGTCATGCTCGACGGCGTCAGGCAAAGCCTTGACATGACACCAGAGCGGGCCCGTGCGCTTGCGCACCGGCAGTTTGGCGTTGGCTGTGACCAGATTTTGCTGGTCGACACGCCCCTACACCCCGAGGCCGACTTTCGCTATCGCATCTTCAATGCCGATGGCAGTGAGGTCGAACATTGCGGTAACGGGGCGCGCTGTTTTGTACGTTTCGTGCACGAGCAAAAGCTTTCTTCTCGCAACCCCCTGCGGGCCGAGATCGCCACAGGGCTCATCACGCTTGAAGAACTACCCGATGGCAACGTCACCGTTGAAATGGGGCAGACGCGTTTTTCTGCAACTGATCTGCCGTTTGACATCGAAGGTCTGCCCACAAAGCAACAGGGTCAAGACACCCTCTATGGGCTTGAACTTGCCACAACCCCGCTGCAAACCGTTTGGCTGTCTGCCCTAGCCATTTCCAATCCGCATGCTGTGCAGGTTGTCAGCGATGTCGAGGCGGCCCCCGTGGCCTTGCTGGGCCCACTGATCGAAGCGCACCCCCGGTTCGCGCGCCGCGTCAATGCAGGCTTTATGCAAATCGTTGATCCGCACACGATTTATTTACGTGTCTACGAACGCGGCGCAGGCGAAACACTCGCTTGCGGCACGGGTGCCTGTGCCGCTGTGGCCGCAGGTGTTCGACGAGGGCTACTTGAATCACCAGTGCGCGTGCGCACGCACGGCGGCTGGCTTACCGTGGCTTTCGACGGTACCCAGTTACGCATGACAGGCCCGGCCACGACGGTTTTTTCTGGCAGTATTGATATCGATCAATTGGTCGCCTCGATTCCATCATTCACGAGCTCTACGACATGATTAATACCGCACACACCATCGCAAAATTCTTACAAGAACATCCTGATTTTTTTGTTGAATACTCGGATATTTTTTCAACAATCGAAGTTCCTCACCCGCATCAGTCGCGCACGATTTCATTAGGCGAGCGGCAGATTTTGACGCTGCGCGAGCGCTTGCGCGACTTTGAATTTCGCCTAGCTGAGCTTGTACGAAACGGCGCTTTAAACGAGGCCACCACCACCAAGTTAAATCTTTGGTGTGCACGCATGCTCGCTGAGCAGTCGCCACTGCGCCTGCCCGGTGAAGTCGCCCTTGGCTTAGCTGAGCAATTTAATCTGCAAGAGGTCGCGCTGCGCGTCTGGGGGTTAGACGTACCTGCTGAAGGGGTTGGCGCCCCAGTCGATGCCTCAGTGCATGACTTTGCCAATACGTTGGCAGCACCCTATTGCGGCTCAAACACTGATTTCACTGCCGTCAGTTGGTTACACAAAAAACCGGCCTCGCTCGCAATCCTATCGTTACGCGCCAAGCCCTTAGAGCCCGCCTTTGGTCTAATGGTGTTAGGCTCAGATGACCCAGACCGCTTTGCCCCCGACATGGGCACGACCTTTTTACAAACCGTCAGCAATCTTGCGAGTGCCGCACTGTCGCGGCTCAAGCCCGCTGGCGTCCCTCAGGGCGAATGACGTGTCGTTCACCATTGACTGAGCGAACAGCTGATGTCGCCTCCCAAACCTGCCAGCACAACAGGCTCAAAGAATGCCGAGACAGGTCAAACGACAACTGGTGTGCCGCCTGCCCCTGAGTTGCCAGAAGCGGCAGGGCAGTGGCTCAGACATCTTGAGCAAAACCGGCGCTATTCGCCGCACACCCTTTCTGCCTATCAGCGCGATCTGCAACAGTTAGTGCAACTGGCCCAAGACAAACCGCTGCAGTCTTTGGTGAACGGCAACATTCGACAATTTTTAGCTCGACTACACGGCCAGGGACTGGGCCCTCGTAGTCTGGCCCGAATGCTTGCGTCTTGGCGCGGCTTTTACAAGTGGTGGGCACCCCAAAGTGGCATGGCGCTCAACCCCGCCGCCGACGTTCGCGCCCCCAAGGCAGCACGGGGTCTGCCCAAAGCCTTATCGGTCGATCAAACTCAGGCGCTTCTTGAAGCGCCCGTGCTGCTGGCACAGACTGACCCAATCTCGTTGCGAGACCGGGCGATTTTTGAGCTGTTCTACTCAAGCGGACTGCGGTTGAGTGAACTCGTCGGCTTGGATGTGAAGTACACGCAAACCAAAGAGCACACCTCAAGCGGCTGGATTAATCTGGCCGATCACGAGGTACACGTGTTGGGCAAAGGTGGCAAGCGTCGCACCGTACCGATCGGTGCTCAAGCGCTGCAGGCTCTTGCCAACTGGCTCGCGATTCGACCCCAGCTCGCCCCCTCTAACGTCGCGATGGCTGATCAGGTTGCCCTGTTTATTGGGGCGCGCGGCCGACGCATCAGCCCACGTGTCATTCAAGGCCAATTGACCAAGCTTGCGTTACAAGCGGGTCTCCCTACCCATGTGCATCCGCACGTCTTGCGCCATAGCTTTGCCAGCCATGTGTTGCAATCCGCCCAAGATTTACGGGCTGTTCAAGAGATGCTGGGTCATGCAAATATTTCAACGACACAGCTTTATACTAAGCTAGACTTTCAGCATCTGGCGAAAGCGTACGACTCAGCTCACCCCCGTGCCGGCCGAAAAAGCTAAGAATTTCCTTAAATCAAGGGTTTTGAACCCTTGAAATTTACGATTTACCCCCAATATAGTGTCGATGTCATGATTTTGAGGTCTACACTCACTTCGCCATAGCCATGAGCTGCGAATGAAAATGTTTGCCGCAAATCGTGTGCTGTGCTGTAATCCGGCGTTCGCCTTCGGGCGCAGGCTTGGCTCGGTGCCCCGCACCCTCACCCGTTTTTTGAAGTTGATTGGCTCATGAATTCCCCCCGAAATCCGGACGAAATGGTCCCCGTCACAATCCTCACCGGCTTTCTCGGCGCGGGTAAAACGACCTTGCTTAAACGCATTCTGACCGAATACCACGGTAAACGCATCGCGGTCATCGAGAATGAGTTTGGGCCCGAAAGCATCGATAACGAACTGCTAGTGCAAGAGCAAGATGAAGAAATCATCGAGCTCTCGAATGGCTGCGTGTGCTGCACAGTGCGTGGCGACCTGATGCGCACACTCAACGACTTGCGTACACGCCGTCAGGCAGGCGAGCTGAAGTTTGAACGCGTCATTATTGAAACGACCGGCATGGCCAACCCAGGCCCAGTCTGCCAGACGTTTTTCATGGACGATGACATCGCAGATTACTACCGCCTAGATGCTGTTGTGACCGTGGTGGATGCCAAACACGGTATGGAAACCCTCGATACTCAAGAAGAAGCCCAAAAACAAGTGGGCTTTGCCGATCGAATCTTGGTGTCGAAAAAAGATCTGGTTACCGAGGCTGAGTATGCCGCCTTGCGTCGCCGCATCGTTCACATGAATCCACGCGCCTCAATTGAAGCCGTGCATTTTGGTGAAACCGATTTAAAGCAACTGATCGATATCAGCGGCTTTAACCTGAACACTATTCTAGATATCGACCCGCAATTTTTAGCCGATGATCACCCCGATGCCGCACACGATCACGATCATGGACACGATCACGCGCATGGCCATGATCACGACCATGATCACAGCACCTGCGGCCACGACCATAGCCACGATCATGAGCACGCGCACGGTCACGCTCACGATCCGGCTACCTGCACCGACCCCACGCACAACCACAAGCCAGCGCACAACGATGACATCGGCGCCTTCGTCTTTAAGTCGAACAAGCCGTTTGACCCAGAGCGTCTTGAAGAGTTTTTAGGTGGTGTCGTGCAGGTATACGGGCCAGATCTGCTGCGCTACAAAGGTATTTTGTACATGAAAGGCATCAATCGCCGCATGCTATTTCAAGGCGTGCACATGATGATGGGTGCAGAGCCTGGCAAACCCTGGTTAGCCAGTGAAAAGAAAAACACAAAGATGGTTTTTATCGGTCGCAAGCTGCCACAAGACATCTTCACCAAAGGTCTTGAGCAATGTCTTGCAAAGTCGTAACTCTGCGTAACTTTGGCAGAGAATAATCTAATGGAGTGACCTCATGGCAACAAAGGCAACCAAGGTAGCAAAATCCGTGACAACGCAAGCCGCTGCAGTTAAAAAGCCTGCACCGGTTAAGTCCAAGCCTGTTGCCACCGCCAAAACATTAGTCTCTGCCAAAACCACGGCGTCATCCAAAACGGTGCCGTCAGCCAAGGCCAAAACACCGGCCAACACTGCAGCGCCCTCTAAGGCCTCTGCAATCGCCAAGACTTCAACACCCACTAAGGCCTCCATGCCCTCAAAGACCACCCCTGCAACAAAGGCCTCAACAGCTGTGACCCTACCTAAAGCGAAAGCCGCCGACATAAAAACTGCGGCGCCTGTCAAATCAGTACCCGCAAAGACTGCCGCAAAAGTTGAACCTGCTGCACCCGCAGCCGCACCTAAGGCGGCCAAAAAAAGCCCTAAATCAAACGGCGATTTATCTGAAAATAATTTGCCTTCTGAGGCTGAGTTATTGCGCATGCCCGAAGACGAATATATGAATGATCGTCAGTTAGGATTTTTTCGCGATCGTTTGCGTCAACTTGAACAAGATATTCTCAACAATGCCGGTGCCACCACAGAGCACTTGCGCGAAACACAATTTGTGCCTGACCCAGCTGACCGTGCCACGATCGAAGAGGAGCATGCACTTGAATTACGCACCCGTGATCGCGAACGCAAACTACTGAAAAAAGTACAACAATCCATCGTACGTATCGACAGCGGCGAGTACGGCTGGTGCGACGAAACTGGCGAGCCCATCGGCCTGCGCCGTCTGTTA
>JAURJT010000031.1 GCA_030832095.1 Gammaproteobacteria bacterium
ATTTTTCTATTCAGGCTGAGGGCGTCAAGCTTGGCAACGCAACGATCACTATTTCTAGGGATAGGTTAGTTGAAACTCGATTCAACTTTTTGTTGTATTCGGCACTTATCGTCATCGTCACTTTATTAATTTTTTATCTATTAGCGCTAGTGCTTAGCCGTTATGTGACTCGGCCAATATCAGAGCTTGCAGCGATTGCAGAGAATATTTCTAAAGGTAATTTTGCATTTCCAGAACTTGCCAAGCGGAAAGATGAAATTGGTTTACTGCAACATGCCTTTAAATCAATGTCCAACGAAATTGCCAAACAAATTAATGGCTTATCTCTGCTAAATGCAGAATTAGAAACTAGAGTTAGCGAGCGAACGAAGTCTCTGCAATTTGCCAGGGATGAATTAGTACAAAAGGTTGAACAACTGATGCTTGTTGGTGCTGTTGTAGACAATTCATACTTCAGCATCTCAATTGCGGATCTAAGACTCCCTGGCACACCACTCATTTATGTGAATCCAGCTTTTACAAAAATAACTGGCTTCAGCGCAGGGGAAGTGCTTGGCACAACAGCTCGCGTTTTTCAGGAGGGGATCACTGACGCTGAGGCGATGACGCAAATTCACTTCACGTTAGAGAATAAATTGGCGTGTACCGTTGAGTTCTTAGATCGGCGCCGGACTGGGGAGGATTTTTGGAACCGCCTTAGCATCTTTCCCGTGATCATCGAAGAAAATGAACCTAGATACTATGTCATTTTTGAAGAGGACATTAGCGCCTTAAAGAAAGTGAGTGCCGAGCGCGAGACCCTTCTACAAGAGGCTCAAGAGAATCAGCGCCTACAGTCTTTGGGGGTACTGGTTGCAGGACTTGCCCATGAAATTAACAATCCCATTGGCATTGCAATCACAGCCACCACGCACGTGAGTCAAAGCGCGGCGACGGTCAGAAAAAATGCCTCTAATCTAACAGGCTCGGCGCTGACAGACTTTCTTGAGGATGAAGAAATTGCCTTCCAACTTATTTTTGATAACCTGAAGCGTGCAAGTGATCTGATTCGAGGCTTTAAGGATGTTGCTCGAGATCGATCCTTGGATGAAAAAAAGGAAATCAATCTTAAAGTCTATCTTCAGTCCATTGAGCAATCTCTCACACCGGTATTGAAAAAAGCAAAATGCACCTTAAGCTTAGAGGTTGATCCAAGCATTTCGTTACACGTCAATTCTGGCTCACTTGGGCAGCTTCTGACTAACCTTGTACTGAATTCAACCATTCATGCGTTTGACGGGCTAAAGGATCGCCAACTTAAAATTTCTGGTGGCCAAACCCCTGAGCATATTTATTTAAAAGTGAGTGACAACGGTAATGGTATTGCCGAGACTGTATTGCCTAATCTGTTTACTCCGTTTTATACAACTAGTCGCCGTAAAGGAGGGACGGGTTTGGGTCTTTATATCAGCAGGCAGATTGCGACCGAGGTTCTTCACGGTAGTTTAAGTGTTGAAAACTTACCGGAAAAGGGTTGTGAATTTACTTTGAGGTTGCCCAAGCATTAGCTCTTTTGTGGCTAAAGCAACTTTCCCGGATTCATCAATTGGTTCGGATCAAGTGCACGTTTGATCGCAATCATCAGGTCCATTTCAACGGTTGACTTATAGCGCCGCAACTCATCGCGCCGCAACGTGCCCACGCCATGCTCAGCGCTGATGCTACCGTTGTATTGCGTGACCAAATCATGGATACTTTTATTCAAAACGTCCGTCTTCTGCGCATACTCTTCGTACTCGACATCCAAAGGCAACAAAACGTTGTAGTGAAGATTGCCATCACCGATATGACCAAAGTTGATAATCGGTAAACCAGGAAAATTCTCATGCACAGACTGATCCGCTTCTGTCGCAAAACGAGCAAGACTTGAAATCGGAAGTGCGATGTCGTGCTTAACGGCCTTACCCGCTTTGACCTGCGCCAGCGAAATCCCTTCGCGCAGCTTCCACATAGAAATACTTTGCGCCTCACTCATCGCAACAACGCAGTCATCAATCAACGCATCTTCGATTGCAGCAAACAATACCGCCTGCAACATATCTTGTAATCCCAACGAATTAGTATCCGCCAATTCGATCAGCGCATAGTACGGAAAGGTTTGATCGAGTGGCGAAACATAGCCCGGCAAGTGCTGCGTCACAAGCGCTAAGCTTGGTGCTGACATCATTTCAAAGGCACTCAGTCGCGCGCCACAGTGCGCTTGCACACGACCGAGCAAATTGACAACGTTCGTTAAAGTTTTTGCGCCCACCCACGCCGTCACTCTCCCCGCTGGTGCAGCAAACAACTTTAATACCACGCCTGTAATGATACCGAGAGAACCTTCGGATCCAATAAACAAATCCTTAAGATCGTAGCCAGTGTTGTCTTTACGCAAGGCACGCAAACCATTCCAGACCCTGCCATCGGGCAATACCACTTCAAGACCAAGTGTTAAATCGCGTGTATTACCGTAGCGCAAGACGCCAGTACCGCCAGCATTCGTTGCAAGGTTTCCGCCAATCGTGCAGCTGCCCTCTGCCCCAAGGCTCAACGGAAAGTAACGTCCAACTTTACGCGCAGCCTGCTGGATGTCAGCCAAGATCACCCCCGCCTCGGCAGTCAGGGTATTGTTGATCGGATCTACATCGTGAATACGCTTCATACGGTTCAACGACAAAACGACTTGGGCTCCACTCATGTCAGGGGTTGCGCCACCGCTCATACCTGTATTGCCACCCTGCGGTACGACAGGTGTATGCGATTGGTGGCACAAGCGCATGACAGCCGAAACCTCTGTTGTATTACTTGGCCGTACCACCGCAACCGTGCGACCGTGCGCTTTACCTAACCAATCATTGACATAGATCTCTTGATCTGCGGGATTCAAGAGCATCCCTTCCTCGCCGACAATATGCATGAGCCGCAGCGTTAAATCTTTTTGTTTCAGTGGATCTTGCACAGTGCGTTGCCCTACCAACCCAACAATGTTCGACCGATCGCCATGGCTGTCGCTGCCTGCGTCGGCTCGACAACCGAGATACCCAGCTCCTCTTCTAACCACGCCCGGTGCGCTGCCATCCCAGCGCAACCCAACACAACCACATCAATCTGGTGCACGTCACGCAAGGCTTTTCCGGCTCTCAGCAACCCCGCGCGCGTGCGATCTACATCCACTAAGTCCACCACGTTTATCCCAAGAGGAACCTCTGCCACAACGCGTTCGGTTAAGCCCATCGCACCAAACATTCGTCCGTGTCTAGGAATCGACTGGCGCAAGATCGCAATCACGCCCACACGATGGCCTCTGGTCAGCGCAGTCAACACACCGCATTCACTGATTCCCAATACAGGTTTGGTCGTTGCCTCGCGCACGGCATGCAACCCAGGATCACTAAAACACGCTAACACATAGGCGCCGGCACTTGCACCGTTTTTCGTATCGAGACCTCTCACCAAGTTCACGAGCGGCAGGGTTACCTGCTCAACGTCCATTTGCGACTGGATACCGGGCGGGCCCTCAGCGAGGGTCAAACATTCAATTTTGGGTCCGCCAGGCAAACGCAACGGATTCAATGCTTCATCAAAAGCATCTGTAACGGCTTGGGTTGAGTTTGGGTTAATGACAAATATGGTTTTGACCATGGCTAAATCCTCTTTTATTCAAGTCTAGCAGTGACTAAACATGTTTGTATTGTCAATTTATGCATGAGCCTTAACATGATGTTATGGTTACAGCCAAGATCTGGATTCATCCCGCGCCTATGCATGATGCCTGTTAAAGGGGCTCAGAACGATGCAATTGAACCTGCGACAAATTGAAGTCTTTCGCGCGGTCATGACCTCGGGGTCGATCAGCGGCGCTGCCAAACTACTGTTCGTTTCGCAACCCGCCATCAGTCGCTTGTTATCGCACACCGAGCAAAGGCTCGGCTTCGCCTTATTCGAACGTATTAAGGGGCGCCTCTATCCAACCCCAGAGGCCCGCCAACTTTTTAAAGTGGTGGCGACCGTCTACGACGGCGTGCGCCGCGTTGAAGAATTAGCCAGCGAACTCTCTGAAAAACGTAGCGGTATCCTGCATCTAGTCTCGAGCCCCAGCATCGGACACATGCTCATCCCGCTAGCCATTGCGCAGTATCACCAGACGCACCCTGAGGTGAAGGTGACGTTTCAGCCACTGACAGTCGTACCGCTCACACAAATGCTGCTAGATCATCGAGCCGATCTTGGGGCGGTCATCCTGCCGTCCCAACATCCAAATTTACTGTCCGAACCAATCGGTCAGGGTAACCTCGTCTGTATCTTTCCGTATAACCATCCGCTCGCGAGCGGATCAATGCTGACAATCGAAGATCTTCTGCCCTATCCTCTGGTGTCCTATCGCAGCGAAACACCTTTTGGAACGCTAGTCGAGCAGATGTACCAAGAGGCTGGGCAGGTGCGGCGAGTCGCTATTGAGGTGAGCTCTCCTCACAATGCCTGTTCGTTGGTGAAAGCCGGCGCGGGCATAGCCATCGTTGATGAGTTTTCAGCGCACAGCGCCCAGGGTGATTTCGTGGTGCGTCCGATCATCCACAGCAAAACCTTAACTATCAATCTTGTCCAATCACGCTTTGAGCCGCTTTCGCAGCTTGCGCAAGACTTCGCCGTGGTCTTGCGCGATACCGTCAAGAAGCAAGGCTTCGCGATGCCGAAAAATAGCGCCTAGTCGCGTCGCACAGACCCTTAACATAAAGTTATAGCTGGACAATAAAAAAATAAGTGATGTTCTAGCTCAAGAGCTTTAGGATTAGGCAACACAGTTCCAAAGCCGGAGACGTTATGCCTGTCCCAACCAACGCCAAAGGCGTTTTTACGATCTGCCCCACACCTTTTGACGATGCACTCAAGGTTGATACCGAAAGTATCAAAAGCTTGGTGGACTTTCTGGTCGATACGGGTGTCACCGGCTTAGCCATTCTTGGTTTCTTGGGCGAATTACACAAACTCAACAATACTGAACGACGCGTAGTGACAGACACCTTTATTCGGCACACGAAAGGGCGTGTCCCGGTTTGGGTGGGCGTTCGCGCCCATGGCATCACCGGTGCAATCGAGCAGGCGCAAGAAGCCCAAGACGCAGGCGCTGCGGCAGTTTTTGCGGCCCCTTTGGATAACGCAAGTGATGCGCTGCTGTTCGACTATTACAAAACCGTCGCAGAGTCCGTCAGTATCCCGGTTGTCATTCATGACTTTCCAGACTCTTTCGGTACAGAAATTCGACCCGAAGTTGTCGCTCGTCTTGGCAAGGAGGGCGGCGTCAATATGATCAAAATGGAGGAGCCTCCGGTTGGCCAAAAAATCAGTCGGATTCGCGAACTTGCCGGTGATGACGCGATGAAGATTTTTGGAGGGCTGGGCGGTATGTTTTTCTTGGAGGAACTTCAGCGTGGCGCTGTCGGCACGATGACCGGCTTCGCTTATCCCGAAGTATTAATCGAAATCTATAACCGCTACGCCTCAGGCGATCACGCTGGTGCCTCAGCCGTCTTTGACCGCTACTGCCCGCTTATCCGCTACGAGTTTCAACCAAAAATTGGCCTGGCGCTGCGCAAATATATTTACCAACAACGCGGCGCAATTCGCTGCAATGCGATTCGCTCACCCGGAATGCGTATCGACGCGCTCACAATCAAAGAGCTTGAGGCCACTGTCGCGCGCGTGGGTTTATCGACCACCGCGCGCGGCAGACAAGTCGTCAAGGCTTAAGAGGAACAACGATGAGCGCCATGAGCAATTTCGACATCACGATTCGTAATGGTCGCATTTGCACGGCCAACGAGACCTACTACGCTGACATCGGCATCAAAGACGGCGTGATTGCGGCAATCGCGCACAATCTACCGGCTGGAAAAAAAGATATCGACGCTGCTGGACGCTGGGTGTTACCCGGCGGTATTGATAGCCACTGTCACGTTGAGCAGTTATCAGGCATGGGTATGATGTGTGCCGACGATTTTTACAGCGCAACCGTTTCGGCCGCCTTTGGCGGCACGACAACGATTGTGCCGTTCGCAGCACAACATCGCGGCAACCACATTCCAGACGTCGTCGCCGACTACGCGAAGCGCGCGGCTGAAAAAGCAGTGATTGATTACGGGTTCCATCTCATCTTGGCAGACCCTACGGCCGAAGCCTTAGAAAAACATCTGCCCGCCGTCATCAAGGAGGGGATTACGTCATTCAAAATATATATGACGTATGACCGCATGAAGCTCGATGACTATCAGATACTAGATGTCTTAGAGTGCGCAAGCAAAGAAGGTGCACTCGTCATGGTCCATGCAGAAAATAACGATATGATCCGTTGGATCGCGCGTCGATTGGTCGAACGCGGGCTGACAGCACCAAAGTATCATGCTGTTGCGCACACAAGCATCGCCGAGAGCGAGGCGACCCATCGCGCAGTCGCGCTCGCGCGCCTGGTGGATGTGCCCTTATTGATCGTTCACGTCGCAGGACAAGAGGCCGTGCGCGTCATTCACTCCTCGCAAGCACTAGGTCTCCCCATCCACGCAGAAAGCTGCCCACAGTACCTGTTTCTAACGGCGAAAGACATTGATCTTCCGGGTCTGGAAGGCGCAAAATTTTGCTGTAGCCCACCGCCTGGCGACGAGGCTTCACAAGAGGCAATCTGGCAGGGGCTCATTAACGGCACCCTTCAGATGTTCTCATCCGATCACGCACCCTACCGCTTTGACGAATCAGGCAAGTTACCTAAAGGAGAGGCGACAACGTTCAAAGACATGGCCAATGGCGTACCTGGGCTAGAAGTGCGTATGCCTTTGCTATTTTCTGAGGGCGTTCTAAAAGGCCGTATGACAATCGAACGCTTCGTCGCAGTGACAGCGACCAATCATGCACGCACCTACGGGATGTATCCACAAAAAGGCACAATCGCCGTCGGTAGCGACGCGGACCTCGCCATTTGGAATCCAGAGAAAGCCGTCACAATCTCGACCAAGATGCTGCATGACAATGTCGGTTACACGCCCTACGAGGGTAAACAAATCACCGGCTGGCCTGAACAGGTGTTTAGCCGTGGACGTTTAGTTGTGAACCATGGCACCTTACAAGTAGAGCGCGGGTCGGGCAAATTCATTAAACGATCAACACCCGAGCCTGTTCTGCGTCAACGCCTGACCGGTAATCCTAACGCTTTAACGCGCAAGTATTTTTCTGTCGGTCCACAGGAGCAACCTAAGTCATGAGCAAGCGCACCTTTGGTCTAGCAGTCGCCCAACTCGGCCCGATACAGCCCAGCGATACCCGCAAACAGGCGGTCGCTCGCTTGTTGGAAATGATGAAAGAGGCTGCCGGCCGTGGCGCAAAGATGGTGGTGTTTCCTGAGCTCGCACTGACGACATTTTTTCCGCGTTATTGGATGACAGAACAAGAAGCGATTGAGCGCTACTTTGAACCAACCATGCCGGGTCTCGAAACACAAATTCTGTTCGATACCGCAAAAAAATTCAATATTGGTTTTTATCTTGGCTATGCTGAAATCTCAAGCGAGGGTAAGTGTTTCAATACGTCTATTCTGGTGAATCAGCAGGCGCAGATCGTCGGACGATACCGAAAAATTCACCTGCCGGGACACAGCGACCACAAGGCTCAGGCACCCTTTCAGCACCTAGAGAAGAAATATTTTGAAGTGGGTAACGAAGGCTTTAACGTCTGGGAGACCATGGACTCCCGAATCGGAATGTTGTTGTGTAACGATCGGCGCTGGGGAGAAGCCTGGCGCGTCCTCGCCCTACAAAACGCTGAGATTGTTGCCGTCGGCTACAACACACCATCCGAAAACATTCATTGGAATGAACCCCCTCACCTCAGGATGTTTCATCACCTTTTATCGCTACAAGCAGCCGCGTATCAAAATTGCGTTTGGGTCGCGGCAGCCGGTAAGGCTGGAAAAGAAGATGGCTTTCACTTATTCGCAGGCTCCGCGATCGTGGCGCCGACCGGCGAGATCGTCGCGCAAGCCCAAAGCGAAGAGGATGAGGTCATTTTCTGCCAAGCGGATCTCGGGCTCGGCGATACGTTTAAGCAACATATTTTTAATTTCGCCGCCCATCGGCGGCCCGAACACTACACGCTCATCACCGAGCGTGTAGGAGCAGGTGCCGCCTTGGGTAAACCTCCTCTGTTATGAAAAGGACTGACAATGACTAGCTTAAATTTTTTCTCGAAGCGTGCCGGACGTTTTGGTCTGGTATTGGTGCTAAGCGCTGCGTGTGCCTCGGCTGTATGGGCAAATAAACCGCTCGCCACCGGCGTTGATGCAACCTTCGCGCCACATGCCATGCCCAAACTTGGCGGCGGAATCGATGGTTTTAACGTTGAGTTGGGCCACGCGTTAGCGAAACAGCTCGGCACGACGATTACGATCGACGGCACCGAGTTTTCTGCCCTGATCCCCGGACTGAACGCAAAAAAATATGACTTTGTTTTAGCACCTACAACCGTCACCGAAGCACGTGCCAAAGTGCTTCTTTTTTCTGAAGGTTATCTCAATACCGACTTTGCTTTTGTACAAGATAAAAAGACACCCGATATGAAGTCGCTTGACGATCTCAAGGACAAGACAATTTCTGTCAATAAAGGTTCTGCCTACGAGGCTTGGGCGCGTGATAACGCGGTCAAGTATGGCTTCAAGTTTGATGTATATGCTACGAATGCTGATGCTATTCAAGCCGTGCAGTCCGGCCGCGCCTATGCAAACATGGCAGGTAACACCGTCGCGGCCTGGGCCACCAAGCAAAACCCCGCGGTGAAAATGACCTATGTACTGCCCACAGGCTTAGTTTGGTCACTCGCGTTTCGCCTCGACGACAAAGAAGGCCGAGACCGCATTTCGAACGCGCTGAAGTGTCTGAAACAAGACGGCACCGTAAGCAAGCTTGCTCAGAAGTGGTTTAACTTTACACCAGCGCCAGGCTCAGCAGCGGTGACTGTGACACCTGGACAAGGCGTACCAAACATGCCTGGCTACGATCCAACACCTGTCAACCTCAAGTGCTAAGACTGCTCTAGAAGACATGATGCAAAGCCCGATTCTGAAAATTACCGGCCTATACAAATCCTTCGGTGACAACGAGGTGCTCAAGGGCATCGACTTGAGCGTCAACAAAGGACAGCTGGTTTTCATGATCGGGCCATCCGGCTCTGGAAAAAGCACCTTGTTGCGCTGTTGTAACCGTCTCGAAGAACCAACCGCCGGCACAATACTGGTCGATGGTGAAGACATCGCTGCAGCTAAAGCGGACCTCAACCATATCCGCCAAAATATTGGTATGGTCTTTCAGCACTTTAATTTATATCGGCACATGTCGACGCTCGATAACGTCACGCTAGCTTTGCGTAAAGTACAAAAGCTTTCGAAGACCGAAGCAAATGATCGTGGCCTTGCAGCTTTAAAGCGTGTGGGCCTCTTCGACAAAGCAGCCTCTTTTCCTGACCAACTCTCTGGTGGTCAACAGCAACGCGTCGGTATCGCGCGCTCTTTAGCATTGCGCCCCAAGCTTGTTTTATTCGACGAACCGACCAGCGCCTTAGATCCAGAATTAGTCGGGGATGTGCTCAAGGTCATGCGCGAACTAAAAGATGATGGCATGACCATGGTTGTGGTGAGTCATGAAATGGGCTTTGCCCGTGCTGCCGCTGATCATGTCGTCTTTATGGATGCGGGCGCGATCGTAGAACAAGGTACTCCTCAGCAAATTTTTGGTGCCCCACAACATTCCCGAACCCAGGCGTTTCTCGCCCGCCTAAACGATCACTCCGCGTGAGGGTAGGTGGCGCAAGTCCATGGATCTAAAAGCTCTCGTCTTCTCTTTTTTTAATCTGGAAATTGCCAGAGAATACCTGCCTAATATTTTGACCGGTATGCTCGTCACGATCGAACTCGGCTTTTTGGTTGCACTCACGGGCTTATTGATTGGGATGTGGCTTTCAGTGCTGCGGGCGTTGCAAGTCAAGCTGATTAATTTTTTCATTATCTGTTTTGCCGACATCATGCGTGCGTTACCACCGCTTGTTGTCATCATGATGTTGTTCTTTGCCTTCCCATACATCCAGATTTCTATGTCCGCATTCACCGCGACATGGCTGGCGCTTTCGCTTGTCTTGGCGGCGTTCGTAGAGGAAATCTGCTGGGCAGGGATCGTATCCGTGCCCAAAGGTCAGTCTGAGGCTGCTCGTTCAACAGGCCTAAACTGGCTTCAAAGCATGTTGCACGTAGTGCTTCCCCAAGCCGTGCGCCTAACCGTCGCACCTCTGACCAACCGAGTGATTGCGATCACAAAAAGTACGGCTCTCGGCTCTGTCGTGGGGCTGAGCGAAGTGCTTAATAACTCTCAATCCGCCATGAGCAACTCCGGCAATGCCACGCCACTTATTCTTGGTGCGATCGGTTGCCTACTTATTTTTATTCCTGTCGTATTGCTAGGTCGCTGGACTGAAACGCGTTTTCGCTGGAAACAATAGAGCGCGCCATGGACGAACTACTGAATAATTTTTTTAATATTCCGATCTTCATTCAAGTTGCTCCATTTCTGCTGCAAGGGCTACTCAATACCCTCCTTCTATCGGCGCTTGTCATTCCCTTTGGGCTGATCGCAGGCCTACTCGTTGGTGTGCTTTCTATCACGCTCAAAAACCGCTGGGCGCGTGGCATTCTTGCTGTTTATATCGATGTCTTTCGCGCCCTTCCGCCACTCGTCTTGCTGATATTTATTTACTACGGTACGCCATTTTTAGGCTGGGAACTTCCAAAGCTTTTGGCTATTGTGATCGGCTTCATGTTGAACAACTCCTCGTACTACGGAGAAATCTTTCGCGCTGGTCTTGAAAGCGTACCAAGCGGTCAGATTCAAGCGGCGCGTTCCACTGGGCTCTCTGCGACGCAGACATTGCTCTACATTCAGATTCCACAGGCTACGCGAAACGTTATGCCCGACTTGATCAGCAACACGATTGAAGTCATTAAACTTACAACGCTGGCAAGCGCTGTGGCCATGCCCGAACTCTTGCGCGTGGCTCGGGATGCTCAGTCGCTCGTCTATAACCCATCGCCCATCGTGCTGGCAGCGATCTTCTACCTCGTCCTGCTTTGGCCACTCGTTCGCCTATTAAGCCGCTTCGAGCACAAAAAAATGGGCGGGGAGCACTGAGCCTGTGTAAAAAGCACTTTTTGCTTCATTCAGCATCAAGTCCGCTAAAATTAGAGGTAGTGCCACAGCGAATAAATAAGCTCGGCTGCCGACGCCAAGCCCTTCAAGTTTTACCTCATTACCGATAACGACTACCGCACTCAAATGCTAAGAGGTCATCATGACAAATTCGATCAAAATCACACGCCGAAATCTGCTAGGTGCTTCCGTTGGTTTAGTGGCCGCCGCCGGGCTCAATTTAAGGTCTGCCACTGCACAAGCCGCTACACCTGCTGCCAGCCCTGCCGTCGCTGTCCCTGCGGCATCCGCAGCAAAGCCGTTACCAAACTATGTCAGCTGGAAACATGCTGACAGCATGATCATCCATACCCCGACAACGATTGAAACCAAACGTTCAGCAATCGGCTCAAGCATCATCACGCCGAGCGATCGCCTGTTCATCCGTAACAATCTGCCTGCACCCTCAGCGGCAGACATTGGCGATGTCAACGCTTGGAAAGTCACTGTCGAAGGCGTTGGAAAACCACAGGCCCTTTCAATCGCTGATCTCCAGCAAATGGGGTTCGAAACGATGGCGACGGTGTTGCAATGTTCAGGCAATGGTCGCGGCTTGTTTCCAGGCAAACCCAGTGGCACAAGATGGCAGACGGGTGCAGCGGGCTGTGTCATGTGGGCGGGCATACCTGTGCGCGAAGTGATTCAAGCACTCGGAGGCGTTTCTACCGGAATGGTCTACATGACAGGCACAGGCGGCGAAAAGCTTCCTGAGGGCATTGATCCAAATGCCGTGGTTGTCGAGCGCTCTGTCCCTGTTGCTGCAATGCAAGATGCCATGCTGGCCTGGGAAATGAACGGCGAACCGATGCCTTTAGCGCACGGTGGCCCGCTGCGCTTGATTGTTCCGGGCTACAGCGGTGTGAACAATATTAAGTACATCAAACGTTTGGCATTCACCAAAGAGCAGACGCAAGCCGCCATTCAAAAAACCGGCTACCGCATGTCACCGGTCGGTCAAAAAGGCGATCCTAGTCAGCCCGCAGTTTGGACCATGGATGCTAAATCTTGGGTGACGTCACCCTCGCCTGATAACGGCCCGATCAAAGCGGGTGCCGTACAAATCACTGGCGTGGCCATGGGTGCCCTAGAAGACATCGCCAAGGTCGATGTATCGCTTGATGGCGGTAAAACATGGCAAGTCGCGCGCTTGGTGGGCCCAGATTTGGGCAAATACGCTTGGCGTCAGTTTGTCTTGGCCACAACCTTGAAAGCCGGCCAGTACGATGTCTCAACCCGCGTCACAACAAAATCAGGCGTTGAGCAAGTGGCGCAGTCGACTGAAAATGCGGCGGGCTACTTGAATAGTGGTTGGATGTCACACACGGTAAAAATTACCGTGGCTTAAGCGCTGTACTCACGCCTCCCCCCGAGTACGGGGAGGCTTTGTACGCCTTCGATTCAACCAAGTTCAGCCACACACCGGCAGTACCTTCAACAGAGCCTTGTCAATTCAATGCAAACAATAATTCCTACTCCTTTTGCTGGAGTCATCGCTGCAGTTGTACTGATGTGTGCGACAGCCTTCACCCCTGTTACCTGGGCAAATGATGAAGCCGGTAAGCTTTTATTTTTAAAAGGTGCTGCCCCAGCCTGTGCCATCTGTCATACCCTTGAGGCAGCCGGGGCCGCGGGTGCCGTGGGGCCGTCTATGAACGAGCTTCAACCCGACGCTGCGCGTGTTTTAAATGCTCTTAAAAACGGCATTGGTCAAATGCCTGCTTACACAAGCTTGACGCCCGAACAGATGAAAATATTATCCGAATACGTCGCGAAAGCGAGCCGCGAGTAAAAACCTGATAAAACAATCTGGAGACAAAATGAGATTCAACTACCAATCGATTTTGGCAATCACTGCGCTTTGCTGTGCGCCCTTGCCTGCCTTGGCGCAGGCTGACTATCCCAATAAACCCATCACGCTCATTGTGCCGTTTCCACCGGGTGGGGTCACAGATATTGCGGGAAGAGAGGTCGCTAGAAATCTAACGAAACATTTGAATCAGGCCGTGGTCGTAGAAAACAAAGCCGGCGCCGGCGGTAACATCGGCACGCAATATCTTTCAGTTAGTAAACCTGACGGCTACACCCTCGGATTGTTGACGGTCAGCGCCATGTCCATTGCGCCGCATGTCATTAAAAACCTAGGCTTCAATCCCAGTAAAGACTTCACCCCAATTACGAATGTCATCATCACAGAGGGCGCAATCGTGGCCAATGCCGCGACACCGTTCAGTTCGGTCAAAGAGTTCGTGGCCTATGCAAAAGCGAACCCCGGCAAAGTGAGTTACGCGAGTGTAGGAAACGGCTCAATCCCGCATTTGACTGCTGAAATGTTTGCGCAGCGCGCAGGTGTAAGTTTGCTGCACGTACCTTACAAAGGCACTGGCCCAGCGCTGCAAGACCTGCTCGCCAATCAAATTAATTTATCCTTCGAGAGCTCGGTCGGGACCTCATTCAATAACGTCACAGCCGGACGCTTAAAAGTCTTGGCAATTACGGGAGCTAAGCGCTCAGCGGTCTTGCCCGATGTCCCAACAGTTGCCGAGTCTGGATTTCCAGGCTTTAGTGCGCAAGGTTGGTTTGGGTTATTTGGGCCGGCAAATCTTCCTCCAAAAATTTTAGAGACCTTAAACAAGGCCGTCACGGACGCCTTACGCGAGCCAGAGGTCATTACGCGGTTTGAGAAGTTGGGTGTTCAACCAGATCCTCAGGCTCCCGCTGCGTTCGCGAAATTCTTAGAGGTAGAATCGGCAAAGTGGGGAGATGTCGCCAAGTCGCTCAAATTAGAGCTGAATTGATACTTACTGATTGCTCAGTAAATTGGGTAAGCTTTCTGGCGCCGAACGGTATCTGACAAAAAGGCTGACTCAAGCTACAGACAACACTAGGTCTTACTGACGGAGCACACGAATAATGTACGAACTGATCATCAGAAACGCAACACTAGCCGATGGCATGGGAAACCCACTGGTTCAAGCAGATGTTGCCATCAAAGATGGGCGTATCGCAAAAATTGGCATTGTCACTGGAGCATCCGAAAACGAAGTCGATGCATTGGGGCTAGTTCTTGCACCCGGAATCATCGATGTGCATACTCATTATGATGCGCAACTCACCTGGGACTCAACTGCATCTCCTTCACCGGCGCTCGGCGTGACCACCGTCATTATTGGCAACTGTGGCTTTGGCATTGCACCGGCAACACCAGACACTCGAGACCTCATCCTTGCAAATCTGTCAGAGGTCGAGGCCATGTCACTCGATTCGCTCAAAGCCGGCGTCGATTGGGATTTCGAAAGTTTTCCAGAGTTTCTTGCGATGCTGCGCCGCAAGGGCGTATACCCGAATGTAGCGTCTTTCGCCTCGCATTCGGCGATGCGAACAGTTGTGATGAAAGAGGCAGGATCGCAGCGAGCAGCCACGCCAGAAGAGCTAGAAACAATGACCACTATGTTTAGAGAAGCCCTGCAGGCCGGTGCGATAGGTCTTGGCTCGTCGACCTTTGAAAATCACAACGGCCATGGTGGCATTCCAGTGCCGTCACGGCTTGCCGATGATGATGAGTTTCGTGCCTATGCAAAGGTCATGAGCGAGTTTAATCATGGCCTCACCGTGATTACCTGTGGCGATCGAACGACGATTGAATTTCTAGAAGAGCTTTCAAACATCAGTCATCGTCCGGCAGTCTTTGCGCCCTTGCTTCATTACAGCAATCAGCCAGACCGAGCAAAAAAACTAATGCATCGTTGCCAAGCGGCCCGAAGCCGCGGCGCGCTAGTCTATGCCCAAGCATCATGCCAACCACTCAGCATGGATTTCACGCTAGAAAAAGCTTACCCTTTAATGACGGTACAGCCTTGGTCAGAACTCAAACACGGTGATCACGAGGCCATGATGGCATCGTTTTCTGATCCTGAATTTGCCCAACGCATGCGCGATGCGCTCTCGAAGCCGGATGGTGGACGTATCTTTAACGGTAATTGGGAACGCGTCGAAGTCACAATGACCACCCTAGATAAAAATCAGAGCCTTATCGGAAAAAATATAGCGGCCATCGCTAAAGAGCGTCATGCCGATCCTGTAGAGGTCTTCTTGGGATTAGGCGTTGAGGAGGATTTGCAAACCACTTTCACCGCCAAGCTGCTTAATGTTGAAGAAGAAAGGGTCTGGGAATTACTGCAAGACCCGGGCAATATGGTTAGCCTTTCGGATGGAGGCGCGCACCTGACTTTTTTCTGCGACGCCGGTTTTGGAATGTATTTCTTGGGTCACTGGGTACGTGATCTTGGTAAGCTAGACCTTGCAGCTGCAATCAAGAAACTTACCAGTGACGCCGCAGACATCTACGGCTTGATTGATCGCGGTCGTCTCGTCGAAGGTGCTTACGCTGACATGATTTTATTTGATCCCGAGCAGATTGGGATATCCAACACACAGCGTCTGAACGATTTGCCCAGCGGCGCGACTCGTCTGGTGAGATCAGCGCCAGGGCTACGCACAGTTTGGGTCAATGGCGTGAGTGTGTACCATGATGGTGACTACACGACGGTTACACCTCCTGGTCACGTATTGACTGAATTTTCTGCCATACGGCCACATGTCGCGATGGACCACTGATATGAATCATCGTTAACAGAGAAATCAAGATGCAAAACAATGTCAATGCTATTCGTCGCGGGCTTCTACTTTCAGCGCTTGCCGCTCTATTGCCTCAAGCTTGGGCGGCATCGGTTTTAACAATGGAGGTTTGGAAAGATCCAAACTGTGGATGCTGTCAGGATTGGGTCGACATCATCCAAAAAGCAGGATTCAAAGTGGTTGTGCACGATACTGGAAATACCGCTGTGCGCCTAAAGAATGGGATTCCTGTTGAATTGGGCTCTTGTCACACAGCACGGATTGGTGGCTACACAATTGAAGGACATGTACCAGTGCGTGAAATTCAGAGATTGCTTTCTGAGAAACCCGATGCCATCGGCCTTGCTGTACCGGGTATGCCGCTAGGCTCCCCGGGAATGGATGGTGAAGCCTACCAAAATCGCACCCAACCGTACAACGTGCTGCTTATCAAAAAAAATGGCAGCGCTTTGGTATACCAAAAATATATCTGATGAAGACTACAGGTCTCTGGACAGGTCTCAATCGTTATTGAGGATTATGTCAGCAACTATAGCGTCATCTGTTGCGAGCACACAATCAAGAAAAATTCATGAAAATAAAAGCTGTCGTTTTTGATGCCTACGGAACACTATTCGACGTGTATTCAATTCAAGTGTTGGCTGACACGCTCTACCCAGGTCAAGGGGCGGATATCGCAGTGAAGTGGCGCGACAAGCAAATTGAATACACGCGTTTAATTACACAATCAGATCCGCACAGTGTCTCGGGTAGCCAACACTATCGGCCGTTTTGGGAGTTAACGCGTTTATCTTTAGAGTACACGTTAGACCGTCTCAAACTAGACCGCGCATCTGGGCAAGTTGAAAAACTACTCCAGCAATATGCCCACCTCACTCCCTTTAAAGAAAATTTGGCCGTGCTTAAAAAGATTAAAGGCATGGGCCTCATGACCGCCATCCTCTCAAATGGCAGTATGGATATGCTGACTTCAGCGGTCAAGAGTGCAGGGATGGAAGACGTGTTTGACCACATCATCTCCGTCGATCCTATTCGCCAGTTCAAGACGTCTCCTGAAAGTTACGGCTTGGTGCAACAGACGATTGCAGTCAACAAAGATGAGGTGTTGTTTGTATCGAGTAATGCGTGGGATGCGTTAGGGGCCACTTGGTTTGGCTTCACCACGCATTGGGTCAATCGCCAAGGCTTGCCGTTTGAAGCGCTGCCTCCGCACCCGAATTTTTCAGGCCCAGATCTTAATACGGTGTTGGCCTCGCTCGGTTAGGTTAGTCCGGTTAGTCAAGCCCCAACTCAGGTCTGGATTGAGTGTGCCAACGTGGCAAAACCTTTCAGATGGTCAAGCTCAGCATTTTATTCACAAGCCGGTGGGATGTAGCCAAGTCGCTCAAGTTAGAGCTGAATTGACACTCACCGATTGTTCGGCAGTGATGCCGTTTGTGCATCAGCGGCTTATCGGGGTGGAATCGCGATGTCTACGTTATCGAGGCGAATTTTTCTGATATTCACACTTAGGGGGCCAGTAAGGGCGGGTCTATTGGCGACGAACTGCTCACCTGAAGATCGCAAGCAAACCGCATAGGTTGGTGAAAAATCACAGGTTGAGCCTGTAAATAATTCTGTGTAAATGCTGGCGGGTTAATCATTGGTGGCCAGCAAGCCGATCACCAAATTCAATCTCAAACCTGCTCAACGCCATTCTCCAATTTCTGATCGGCATTGTCCATTTCTTTGATGCTTGCTCGATAGCCAGGTAGATGACCTTCTTTGCAGACTCATCGGTTGGGAATACCTTACGACGTTTGGTCGCTGCCCGAATGACGCTGTTCAAAGACTCTACCGCGTTGGTAGTGTAAATCGCTTTTCGTATCTCTGAAGGAAACTCAAAGAGCGTTCGCAGGTTGACCCAGTGGGTGGTCCATGACTTTGTAATTTGTGGATACTGTGCATCCCACGTCTTGCCAAACCGATCAAGCTCGGCAAGCGCCTGGTCTTCAGTTGTTGCCTGATAGATTTGCTTCAGGTCTCTGGTGACCGCTTTGTAGTCTTTCCACGAGACATATTTGAGGCTGTTGCGAACCATGTGAACAATGCAAAGCTGAATACGTGTTTGGGGGTACTCGACCGCAATCGCGTCAGGGAAGCCTTTAAGCCCATCAACGCAGGCAATCAAAATATCTTTAACGCCACGATTCTTGAGCTCTGTCAGCACTGAGAGCCAAAACTTTGCACCTTCATTTTCTGACAGCCAGAGCCCCAGCAGCTCCTTATGCCCTTCCATATTGACGCCCAAAGCCAGATAAACAGCTTTATTGATCACTCGCATGCCTTCGCGGATTTTTAGCACGATGCAGTCGAGATATACGATCGGATAGACCGTATCCAGTGGGCGGCTTTGCCAGGCCGTCACTTGCTCAATCACTCGGTCAGTGACCTTTGAGATCAAAGTGGCCGACACGTCAGCGTCATACATCTCTTTAAAGGTCTCTACGATCTCGCGAGTGCTTAAGCCCTTGGCGTAAAGCGTCAGAATCTGATCATCCATACGGGTGAGCCGAGTTTGATTCTTGCGTAACAACTGGGGTTCAAACGAGCCCTCGCGATCACGAGGCGTTTCGATCTCAACGTCACCATGCTGGCTTTTTAAACGTTTAGGCGTCGTGCCGTTGCGGGCATTACCTCTGGCCGGCCTACTATCGCCGTGTTTCTCATAACCGAGATGTTCGGTCAGCTCTGCGCTCAGCGCCGTCTCGACGGTGAGTTTGAGCAGCTCTCGGGACAAGGCGTTCAGGTCAGCCTCAGTCTTAATATCTTTAGCCAGTTCGTTGGCCAATGCTTGAAGTTTGGTACGATCCATTTGTGTGCCTAACATGACGGTTCCTCAAATAAGAGGTTAATAGGCCGCCAGAACTTACACAAATTAATTTACAGCCTCTGGCGTCCGGACCGATGGTTTCTCGGCTGATCATGCGCTCAACCTTCGAGTACCAAAGTGGTTCGGCAATCTGTTCTTTGTGTCCGTTCGTTTTAACA
>JAURJT010000032.1 GCA_030832095.1 Gammaproteobacteria bacterium
CCCACAACCGCTGAGCTAGGGTTTCCGAAGTTGATGTCGTCAACGTGGTTTGCATTGTTAGCGCCTGCAGGCACCCCAAAACCCATCATTGACAAAATGAATGCTGAGGTCAATCAAATTTTGAGCGACTCAGTCTTTAAAAAGAAACTTGCAGATATTGGCGCAACCCCTATGGGCGGTGCGCCTGTTGAACTTGCCAGCCACCTCGCTGCCGAGCTTGAAAAATGGGGTGTCGTGATTCGGGCAGCCGGGATTAAAAACCAGTAAGGCGACCGGCAGGCTTCCACAGCTGCCTGCGTTCAATCACACACGTTAACGACCACACACACGATTGGCCTTCAATCACACAGACTGCAAATCAAACAAGCGACCATAGCCCGGTGCGTGATCGCTTATTCCATATTTACGCAGGCCAAACCACACCATCGCTTGATTGCTTGTAATCACAGGCCGATCGAGTAGCGCTTCGATCCGTTCGATTGCCTCAGCCGAACGTACTGCGGTACAACTGATGAAATACGCATCGGCCTGCGGATCTTGAAGCTTCAGCGCTTGGTCGACCCACACCTGCTCGGACAGTTTTCCCATCTCGGCATTAGTATCGATTCCTAAGCCCATTTGCGCGATAACTTCAAAGCCGTGATGCGCCAAGAAAGCACACTCACGCACATTGACCTCTTCAAGGTAAGGGGTCAGTAAGATAATTTTTTTTGCTCGCAAGCCTCTCAGAGCTGCAACAATTGCTTCAGAGGTTGAAAACGCAGGCAAACCACTGACTTGTTCAATGCGCTGTTGAATCTCTTGCCCCATCTGCGCGCTGAAGGTACTGACTGCAGTGCAGTGAAACACCACCGCACCCACCTGGGCATCGGCCAAAAGTTTGGCGCCGGATTCAACTTGACGGCTCATCTTAATGAGTTCAGCCTCTGAGCTCCCCCGTAACTCAAGCCTGGTGATGTAAGCCACAACGCCTGCCGGCAGCATCGCATGAATCTGCGGCTCGGCAATCACGTTGCCCGAAGGCACCATGACGCCTAGACGCAAGCGTTCGCCGTAATCAATGGCTGGCATATTCGTCACGCAACAACTGAGCTGCCTCGACCATCGCTTTTAACTTGCCATCGGCCACAGCGCGAGGCAAATATTTCATGCCGCAATCGGGTGCCAAGATGACTTGCTCTGGCTTGATGTGTTTCAAGGCTTTGCGAATACGAGCCGCTACCACCTCAGGCGTTTCAATCGCCATGTCGCTCAGGTCTAAACAGCCCACCATGATCTGCTTATTGCCTAAAGACTCAAGGACTCGACAATCCAGATTCGATTGCGCGGTTTCGATTGAAATCTGGTGGCAAGAGCATTGTGCCAGCTCAGGTAAAAAATCATAACCAGAGGGGCGCGCGTGAATTACCGCAGCGTAACCAAAGCAGATATGCACGGCAGTTTGACCTGTGACACCCTCTAAGGCGCGGTTCAAGGCTTTGATGCCGTATTGGCGGGCTTTTTCAGGGCGCGCCTGCATGTAAGGCTCATCAATCTGTACGATATCTGCACCGTGAGCAAACAAATCTTTAATCTCTTCATTCAACGCCGCTGCGTAGTCCATGGCGGCTTCTTCTTCCGAGGCATAGAAATCATTTTGCGCCTGCTGCAACATCGTAAAAGCGCCGGGGACTGTAATTTTGACCTTACGCGTGGTGTGCGCCTTTAAAAACAGTAAGTCTTCAACTTCGATGGCACGAGCACGTTTGATTTTGCCAACAATTCTGGGCACGGGATTTGGGTGTCCTGAACGATCGAGTGCTGTCCCCGGGTTGTCGATATCGATGCCCTCAAGTGCTGTGGCGATACGATTGGAATAGCTTTCGCGACGGATCTCACCGTCAGTAATGATGTCTAGACCAGCCTGCTCTTGGCCCCTGATCGCAATCAAGGTGGCGTCTTCCATGGCCTGTTGCAAGTACGGCTCAGACACACGCCAGAGCTCTTTTGCACGCACACGCGGCGGAAACCGCCCCGCCAGCTTTTCGCGATCGATCAGCCAGTCGGGCTGTGGATAACTACCAACGATTGTGGTGGGAAACAACATAAAAGCCTCCGGGTGCATTGTTCTGAAGATCAGGCGGATATCCGCCGCCTTAATCGCTATCCTGCGAAGCCACAACGTTACCCGAAATCGCTCATAAAAGGGATTTTTAGCCAAGTGGCTGTTGGGGCTCGACAGGCCAAAGCTCGTTTAAACAGCTGGTCGTCGCAGTTCGGCAGGCCGAGGCACCATCTAAACAGCTAGTCGTCGGAGCTCGGCCAGACGACCACTCAAAAGCAACAAAAAGAAAAAAGTGTTACGATTTAATCTTGTTGCGAATCATTCGCATTTGCATTTAGAATCTCAACTCGCTTTTTAAAACTAAAACCGCAGTACTCTATTACTCTAAGTTAAAGGTTTACCGTGTTGCATCGTTTTTATCTAGGTTTTAATCGCCTCACCACTCAGTCTGCGCAACTCAACAATATCGCAGCCACCGCAGCACGTTGGTTTTCTAAAGTCACCGCAGTGACCACAGTTGGGTTGAGCGTACTCGCGCTTACCCTAGGCTCAGGCGTCCAAGCGCAAACACAAACCATTAACTTGTACACCACGCGCGAACCTGGGCTCATGAAACCTTTACTTGAGGCCTTCACGACCCAAACTGGGATTAAAGTCGCAACAGTTTTTTTAAAAGACGGGCTCCTTGAACGCGTCAAAGCCGAAGGTGTGAGTTCGCCCGCTGACGTCTTAATGGCTGTTGACATCGGTAATCTTCTGGATTTGTATGAGTCAAAACTATTTCAAACGATTAACTCTGAAGTATTAAACACAGCGATCCCTGCCCCGCTTCGAAGCAGCGACAGCACCTGGTTTGCCTTCTCGTTACGCGATCGTGTGCTGTATGCCGACAAAAGCCTAAAGCTTGAGTCGTTTCGTTACGAAGATTTAGCAAGCCCCGCCTACAAAGGAAAAGTCTGCATTCGTTCTGGGCAACACCCCTACAACAATGCCCTGATTGCCTCCATGATTGCACACCGAGGCGTCGCGCAAACTGAGCAATGGTTACGCGGGATCAAAGCGAATCTCGCCCGCAAAGCCGCCGGAGGCGACCGCGACGTTGCGCGAGATATCTTAGGTGGCATTTGCGATCTCGGCTTAGCAAACGCCTATTACGCAGGTCAAATGAAGACTGCCGCAATAGGTACTGACGCCCGCAAATGGGGCGACGCTATACAAGTGATTCGTCCAACCTTCGCGCAAACCGGAGGCACCTTTGTCAACATTTCAGGCGCTGGGGTGGCCGCCCATGCACCCAACAAAGCAGGCGCCATCGCCTTTCTTGAATACTTAATCTCACCGCCTGCGCAAAACCTCTACGCGCGTGTCAATTTTGAATACCCAGTGCGCCAAGGTGTGGCGCTTGACCCCATCGTCGAAAGCTTCGGTTTGCTCACGGCCGACCTCACCCCACTCAGTGACATTGCGAAGCATCGAAAAGAAGCAAGCTTGCTCGTCGATCGCCTTGGCTTTGACCGGTAACTAGACGCTGCGATGACACTGAGACTCTCTCGCAACCGTTGGCTCGCGACCGGCTTTTGGCCCACCGCACTCGCCTGTTTGATTGCAATCTGTGTACTCGCTCCCATCGCGTCCTTACTAATCTCTGCACTGAATGCAAACAATACTCAATGGGCACACCTATCACGCTACGTCATCCCCGACGCAGCGCTCACAACGCTAGTGTTGCTGCTAGGCGTGGGCGTTGTTGTGGTGATGCTCGGAACAGGCGCGGCCTGGCTTGTCACCGCCTTCCAGTTTCCTGGTCGCAAAATCATGGTCTGGGCGCTATTGTTACCGCTCGCTGTCCCCACCTACGTCGTGGCCTACTCTTATCTTGACCTACTACACCCAATCGGCGCACTCCAAAGCTTCATCCGCACAGTGCTCGGCTATAGCTCGCCGCGTGAGTTTCGGCTGCCAGATACGCGCACAATGCTTGGGGCGATTCTCATTCTAGGCAGTGTGTTGTACCCCTACGTTTACCTCAGCGCGCGCCATATGTTTTTGACTCAGCCTGCCAACCTGATCGAAGCGGCGCGCGGGTTAGGACACGGCCCCTTCAGTCTTTTTTTTCGCGTGGCCTTACCGATGGCGCGACCGGCCATTGTTATCGGCACGACTCTGGCCCTACTCGAAACGCTCAACGATGTCGGTGCCTCAGAGTTTTTGGGCCTGCAAACACTCACCGTTACGATCTACACCACGTGGCTCACACGTTCGGATTTAGCGGGCGCTGCCCATATTGCCTTAACCATGCTGCTTTTAGTGCTGGGCTTGATCGCCATTGAACGCTACGCACGTCGACGACAGCGCTTCATCAACACCGATCAGTCGCGCCCGATGCAACCCAGGCCGCTGCGCCGTTGGCCGGGCCTCGCAGCCTGTTTGTTCTGTTTGCTTCCGGTCTTGGCAGGCTTTGTGATTCCTGTCGCGCATTTAAGCTGGCAGGCTTTTTTGCGCTTGAGTCAAACCGGCGCGATATCCTCGATTCTTCAACAGGCAGCGCTGAACACCGTGCTTATCTCGCTAGCGGTGACAACCTGTACCGTCTTAAGTGGGCTGATACTAGCTTGGGCGGCACGCAGTTGGGGGTCGCGACGCGGCGCCACACTTGGCCAGCGTCTGGCACGCACAGCCACCATTGGCTATGCCCTGCCCGGTACGGTGCTCGCCATCGGGTTGCTGATGCCCTTTGCGCTGTTAGACAGCGGCATCAATCAAACTCGCCAAGGGCTCTCG
>JAURJT010000033.1 GCA_030832095.1 Gammaproteobacteria bacterium
CCGCACAATCTCTAGCGCCTGATCCATGCGGTTTGGATCATCACTGCGTCGACAACCCGCGCTCGGGATATACATCAACGAACTGCCACCTGAATGTAAATCAAAGACATAATCGACCTGTGCCAGCAACACATTTTCGATGTACCAAGCCATTTGCTGCGTCACTGTTCCGTTAGGATCCCCAGGAAACAGCCGATTTAAATTACCCTCATCAATGGGAGACGTGCGCATGCCAGCGGCAGCAGCTGGAAAATTTGCCGAGGGCAAAAAAATGATCTGCCCTTGCACGTCTTGCACCTCAATCATTCGCAGCAAAGTACTTAAGCCGATCTGACCTTCATACTCATCGCCGTGGTTGCCGGCCATTAATAGCACAGTCGGCCCTTTACCGTTCTTAATGCTGGCGACTGGGATTGGAATCCAGCCATAGGCAGAGCGATGAATCGAGTGCGGCAGGCGCAAAAAACCTAGATGCTTACCCTCTTGATCAAAGGGGATTTCAGAACTGATGCGACTGCTTGGCTTTGTCATGATTGTCTCTAGTTATTCAAATAAACAAGCGCGAGCCCCCTTTGTATTAGGTTTCTAGGTGACTTGGCAAATGCAAAACCTCTGAAAGCATTGTATAAACGGTCTCAAAGGGCGAACGAGCCCTGTTTACCTCATCTCAAGAAAAGTTCTGACTTTTATGCAACCCAACACGCCTGCCGCGTTTGTTCATACTCGAACCACGCACCCCACTGCAAAAGCCGCGCGCGAGGCGGTCTTCGCGAATCCTGGTTTTGGTAAGTACTACTCTGATCACATGGTAGCGATTGACTGGGATGCCGAACATGACTGGCATGGGGCACGCGTCACGCCTTACGCACCTTTAACGCTCGACCCTGCCTCGTTGGTCTTGCACTACGCTCAGGCAGTGTTTGAGGGTCTCAAAGCCTATCGGCATGCAGATGGCTCAATCTGGACCTTCCGCCCCAAGGTCAATGCTCAGCGGTTTAGTCATTCTGCTGAACGTCTGGGATTGCCTGAACTGCCGCATGATTTATTCATTCAGTCGCTTAAAGAGCTTGTACAGCTTGACTGCGACTGGGTACCTAGCGCAGTAGAAAGTAGCCTCTACCTGCGCCCTTTCATGATTGCCAATGAAAACTCGTTGAGCGTGCGCGGTGCAGATCAGGTCGCTTATTACGTGATTGGCAGCCCTGCCGGGCCCTACTTCTCAAGCGGCGTTACACCTGTACCGATTTGGGTGTCTACCCAACGCACACGGGCGGCGCGCGGCGGTACGGGCTATGCAAAATGTGCGGGTAATTATGCTGGTTCGCTGGCTCCGCTAAAAGAAGCACGTAAAAATGGCTGCCCGCAAGTGCTGTTTCTAGATTCTGAGCACGGTCAATACCTTGAAGAACTAGGTGGTATGAATATTTTCGTCGTTCAAAAAGACGGTAGTTTAATCACCCCAGCGCTTTCAGACAGTATCTTGCCCGGGGTGACACGCGCCAGTGTCATTGAGCTTGCGCGCTCAGAGGGCCGTACAGTTCACGAGCGCCCGATCAGCCTCACCGAAGTTCGTGATGGCCTCGCCTCTAAACAAATCACTGAACTATTTGCCTGTGGTACTGCGGCGCTGATTTTTCCGATCAGCGCTTTAAAAAGCGAAGAGTTTTCGTATGGCAATGACAGTGCTGTCGCAGGGCCCGTGACCTTAGCCTTACGTCAGCAACTGCTTGATATCCAATATGGAAGAACGGCAGATACACGCAACTGGATGTTGCGGCTAGCCTGACAGGTTAGCAATAAAGTTTCGCCGCTTCTTTTGCCTCGACGAGCCTAGTGGCCTGCAGTGGTACAAGTTTCTGTGTCAGAGCTTCAAGAATTTTTACATCGGCCGTATCGGGATGACCACAATTAAAAGGCGGTGCGGGGTTGTATTCGATCACTAATTGAATGGTTTTTGCCGCGTCTTCGCCCACAACCTGGGCGGCAATTGCCAAGGCAAAATCAATACCCGCTGTCACACCGCCACCCGTAATACGATTTCGATCAACCACCACGCGGTCACGCGCGGCAATCGCTCCAAAGTGTGGCAACAGGTCTATCGAGGTCCAGTGCGTGGTGGCACGATACCCTTTTAACAAACCAGCCGCGCCGAGCACTAGAGAACCAGTACAGACTGAGGTTACGTACTTTGCCTGTTGGGCTTGCGTACGAATAAACTCGAGCACCGAGCGATCTTTCATCAAAGCACTTACCCCGTGTCCACCGGGTATAAAGATCAAATCAAGTGCCGGTACGTCGTCGATCGTGAAATCTGGAAGAAATTTCAAGCCACCTTTTGCCACGACTGGTTGCAAGGTCTTCGCAATAATCTTGACCTCACACCCCGGCATTTTTGAAAACACTTCATAGGGGCCCGTAAAGTCTAGTTGCGTCATGTCGTCAAAAATTAACATGCCAATGATCATGGTTGACTCCGAGTCTAAGTGTTGATGAGTGTTAATAAGGGTTGACGCACTATAATGACGCATAAAATCAAAGTCAATTAATAAAAATGGAGACAACACCATGTATGCACGCATTTTCGCAGCGCTAGTTGCTACCGTCATGTCAGGGCTGATTTACACCGCCCAGGCCCAAGAGTTTCCAACCAAACCCTTAAAAATGGTGATTCCGTTTCCACCCGGGGGCGCTGGTGACATCACAACGCGCATTCTGGCCGACACGATGTCAAAAGGCTTGGGCCAGCCCGTGATCGTTGACAACCGTCCCGGTGCCGGTGCAGTGACAGGTTACGAGTTTGCTGCACGTTCACCGGGCGATGGCTACACCATATTGGTTGTCTTTCCAAGCTTTGTCATCAATCCTGCGATACGAAAAGGTTTGTCTTACGACCCCATCAAAGACTTTGAAGCGATTGGTCAGGCAATGTGGTTACCCATGGCAATTACCGTTGGCCTAAACTTGCCTGCGACTTCACTCAAAGAACTGATCGCGTTGGCACGTGCCAAGCCGGGCGAAATTGCATACGGCACGCCCGGAGTGGGCACGACGCATCATGTTGCGACCGAAATGTTAAGACTCGCTGTCGGTATCAATATTTTTCATGCCCCCTATGCTGGCGGTGTTCCTGCCTTGACAGCGGTCACTGGCGGACACCTTCCGATGGCAGTCACCAACGTCACTGAGGCTGCACCTTTTGCAAAAAGCGGTAGAGTTCGCGTGCTGGCGGTAACGTCTGCAGAACGCGCAGCTGCCTTACCCGAGGTTCCCACCTTACGAGAGCTGGGCTACCCCGAACTCGAAGCGACTAACTGGAGCGGACTGGTTGTACCAAAAGGTACACCACCCGCTGTGATCGCTCGCTTGAATGCAGAGTTGGTGCGCGCACTGAATAATAAAGACGTACAAGAGAAATTCAAAGCCAACGATATGTTTCCGTTACCCGGCACTCCACAACAATTTGCGACCTTCATTCAAGCTGAGGCGCTACGTTTTGGGAAAGTCGCAAAAGAGGCTGGCGTTAAGGCTGACTAAAGAACGGCGGCACCAACAGAGCCGCCGCACACCCTTTCTCAGTGCTTACACACCGCGTGAGAGCTCAACGATTCGCTTCCAGCGTACGTTCTCACGTACCATCTCAGGCAACAACTCTTTGTGCCCCACGACCTCGACGGTCATAATTTGCTTGTTACAGAATTCTTTGAATTGTTAGGTACGTGCAATTGAGCAGATCTAAGGTCAACGCCGTACAGTGAATAATCCCTTGCGCGGCACCGGTGACACCTCTTTTAACCAACCCACTACTGAATGCGGTTGAATCGTCGCGGTGGTTGTTATCTCAAGCGCTTTAATTGAGGGATCGCTTTTCAAACGCCCCAGTGAATTTAAAAGAGCTTGAGCAAACAATTCACCTTTGACCGCATAACCAAGTCCGGTCAAGTGAATGTTGTCAGAGCTTGCAAGCCCATAAACCGTCCATGTCGTCATCGCCCCTCTTGCGCCAGCAATGCGATACCAGTCATAGAACAAACAATCATTTTCAAAAGCGACTCGCCGAGCTAGGCTTGCAAAATCCCAAGTCAAGGTCACGTTTCTTCTTCTAACATTGAAGTCTTGTGCAGACGTCACAACAATGATTGCTTTAGGGTGCTTAGCCTTCACGCGCTGTATGGTCTGCACCATATTTTTTTCGAGTTCTGGCGGGAGGCTGTTTTTATTGACGAGATCATTCGTCCCCCAATCTAGTACGATCAAATCAGGGGCGAGTTGGCCCGACTGTTCTTCGAAATATGTTTGGGAGAGCAGTGCGCCATAGTTAGCTCCTCCGACACCTAAGTTGTGATACATCACGCCAATCGCCGCATTTTCAATACTCACTCCATGCACTTCAAAAAACTGACCCGCCTTGGGACTCGTGTTGCGTATTTCAAAGCGCAAAGTATCAGACATTTCAGGAAAACTCAGTTCAAGCATTTGTGACTTTGCCTGTGCCTCGCCACCCGGCACAACGACATCATGTAAAAAGTTTCCTGACTGAACTCGCAGTGTGTAAGTGGTTGAGCTTGTAGAGTAAAAAAACTTGATTAGTTTTTTGCCAGACTCAGGAGTCGTAAAAAAATTCAAAGTAAAGGAAGCGTCTACCGCAGACGTTCGGGCGACAAAGCCCGAAACGCCAACAGGCAAGCGTGGTGGCTGATGAAGGCTGTTAGCGGTCAACCAATCACCTGTAAAGGTCGATCTAAAATCATTTTGCGAATAGGTTTTAGCAATCGAGTAAGGAAACACCATCCCTCTGCCTGCACTACCACCGAGGCCTTGCAAGCGACTGCGTGCGATCTCGGCAGCATAACCACCCTGCACCAACGAGTCACCAAAATGTGCGACCGTAAAGCCGTCTTTGCTAGCTGCAGCCCACTTCTGCTGCAACTGCCGTACCAATCGTGCATCTTTAAACTCAAGAACATTCGTTTGAGCCGTCACGTAACGGTTTAGGGATTTTGCCGGTTCACCTAAAATATCTTCAATCGTACGTCGCAAGTAAGGTTTAGCCGAAGGATTACCCACAAAGGTGTCAACACGTTGGGGTACAAGCGCGGCACCAGATTTTTCACGCGGCGCAAGCGGTGCCGTAGTGCATGACGCTAATAATAGCGTCACAAGGCACAACGAAGCCCCGCGCATAAAGAGTGATTGAATAAGACGCGCGATCATAGGGATGAGTCCAGTTTATTTTTTAATAATCTTAGGCTTGGCTCTTAGCGTAGCACTTGAAACTTAATCACGAACTAAGCGGTATGGCGTTTACTGAAAACGAAGGCATTATGCGGGAAAAGGAGGTTTTATAATTCTCTGTCGACCTTTGCGATACCAACCGAGCGGCTAAATTTTTAGATTGAACAGATAAATTATATATTTGATGGGAAACACAATCATATGAAAAATCACGAAGCGCGGGGAACCGACCGAAACCTCGCTCATCCCGATGGCGACTGGAATCGACACTATCTTGAGGTCGCTGGTGCACGGCTGCATTATGTCGATGAGGGCAAAGGGATGCCAATCTTTTTGCTGCATGGTTGGCCTGAGTTTTGGTGGACATCATTGCCCTTGCTGACTCATTAGGGATTAAGTGCTTCGGTATCGTCTCACATGATGTTGGCGCCTATGTGTCACAACAACTGACCAGAAAATGGCCCGAACGGGTGAGCGGCTTATTTTTCTTTAATGCCCCCTACCCCGGTATTGGACGACGCTGGGTGCAGGCGCGTCACATTCAAGAAATCTGGTATCAAACGTTTAATCAACAACCATGGGCTGCCGAATTAGTCGGCTACGACCGCAACACCTGCCGTCTTTACTTTAAAAATATGCTGAGTCATTGGGCCTACGACCCAGATACCTTTACCGAGCAACTTGAACATTGGATTGATAATTTCATGCGACCTGGGAACTTAGAAGGTGGCTTCGCCTGGTACGCAGCGAACCATGCTTCACGCATTGCTCTGATTGAAAACGGTGCACCCGTCTTACCAAAAATACCGGTACCGAGTCAGTTTTTTTGGGGACGCCATGACCCAGTGATATTGTGCGACTGGGTAGATCGGCTGCCCGATTACTTTGAAAATCCAATCATTGAGATCGCTGAAGATGCCGGACATTTTGTTCATTTTGAACAAGCGGGTGCTGCAAATGAACGGATCAAGACGTTTTTTCAGTCGCTCGAACAGTAAACGCGTGGTACCCCAGTGTATTAACTCAGCCGCAAAGGCTCAATGACTGCAGCGTCTGCACTAGTCGTGGTCGAAAGCGGCGCTTGGGCTGTTGGCTGAGCCGCAGCCGCCGCTGCAGGCTGCTGTGTTTCAGTTTTTTTCACAACGCCTTGCTCAATCAATTTATTCAACACACCAGACAACTCTGTATAGGTACGCAACAAAGCTGACACAGACATCGCCACCGAACCAACAGTTTTTGCTGTACGAGCGTTTTCAGTGGTTTGGGTGATATTGATCAGGTCAAACCGCACAATACCCTCTAGCATTGTGAGGTTAGAGATGCCGTCAGCATAAATTGTAGTTTGCATCGATAAAGAGCCCTATAAATGTTCGACAACTCGGTGCAAACCAATGGCAATGCACTGAAGCTAGCGTTGAGAGTACTGTATTGATTTAACAGATCGCAGTATTTTGTATCGCTCACTTAACTCTGTGCAAAATTCCGCCAAGATTTGCACTTTGCGCACACTTTCCGCATTTTTTTGAATGCAATCCGTGATCGCCTTCAAAAAAAGAGACACATTCCTAGGGTTTATCCCGCTAACAGATTACGTTTGAACCGACTAATCTTGCGACGCTACAAGCTGCATTTGCTGAAACACCCCTTTAGCGAAATCTTCGGAGGCTGATATGTATAAAAATATTTTGCTTGCCTATGACGGTTCTGACCTTGATCAACAGGCGCTAGTAGGATGTCAAGACTTAACAAATTGGCCATCCGCACAAGTCACCTTACTGACAGTTGTTCCAAATTTCTATACGTCAATTGGAATGGAAGGTGTCTTTGTTGGCACGGACAACGCGCATGATCACCAATTGCAAACTGAGATTTTGAATCGTGGTGTGCGTGCGCTTAAGGCTGCTGGGTATGATGCACAAGGCATTGCTCTGACTGGCGACCCCGCGATAGAGATCGCAAACTACGCTAAACAAAACAATTGCGACCTGATCATTGTTGCTCATCAGCACAACGCGAATTGGGCTGCCCGCTGGTGGGGTAGTTTTAAATCTAAAGCCTTGATCGAAATCGCCCACTGCAGCGTATTAATCGTGATTTTGAAAGCCTCTTGATAAAAGCTTTAAACTCTAGCAATAATAGCGCTCAAAGAGACAAACAATATGAAGCATTTACGCCGAATCTCTATCTCACTCGCTGCAATCGCTAGCTCGTTTGCAATGAACAATAGTGTCTTCGCCGACACCTACCCCTCGCGGGCGATTAAAGTGATTGTGCCCTATGCCCCAGGAGGCGGAGCTGATTCGTTTGCACGACTTTCGGCTCCAGAGCTTGAAAAAGTGTTGGGCGCGCAGTTGATTATTGAAAACATGGCAGGCGCAAACTCAGCGATTGGCGCGCAGGCGATGGCCAGAGCCAAGCCTGATGGATACACCCTGCTATTCACAACAGACTCTACGGCGGTCGCGAACCCCCTGCTCTACAAAAACCTGTCATATAAGGCTGAAGAGCTTGTCTCAGTCGGCACTCTAAATGAAGTCGCGCTTGGCATCGTTGTCGCCGATAGTCTGCCGATCAAAACCTTCAAAGAACTCGTCGAGTACACCAAGACCCACAAGGGCAACCTTGCCTATGGGTCTTACGGACTAGGCAGCCAAGCTCACATGATGGGCGAGGCCTACAACAAACTGACAGACTCTAAGCTGGTGCACGTACCTTACAAGGGTGCAGCCCCCGCGGTGACCGACGTCATGGCTGGACAAGTCTTGTTTACGTTTCCGGCGTTGATCACCGTGCGTGGCAATATCCAAGCTCAAAAACTACGCATGCTTGCCGTCACGAGTAGCGCTCGGTTACCCAGTTTGCCTGACGTGCCAACCTTTAAAGAATTGGGCTACGAAAAGATGTCAGTGGGTGCCTGGTACGGATACTTTGCGCCAAAAGACACCCCTAATGCAGTCATCATGAAATTCAATTCGGCCTTAGCCACTGTGCTTAAAGACAAAACCTTTGTCGACAAACTCATCGAACGAGGAGCGATCCCGTTAATCAGTACGCCTGAGCAAATGGGCGTCTTGATAGAAAAGGAAAAAAAGTTTACGGCTGAAGTCTTAGCCCTGACTCAAATTAAGGTCGACGAATAAGACTAATCTGAGGCGCTGTGGCAGCCCTGTGCGGTCACCTGCGCGAGGGCGGCTGTCTAAGTTTCATAGCTAGACGCACACGCAAGCCAGTCATACAGACGCGCCTACTGAGTCGCTAACCCAGCATTAAACACATTTTTGCCGCGAATATTTGAGCAGTCGTTTCTACCATTCAGACACAACGCGGCGCGTTTGTTATAAAAGTACATCATCTGCTTGCTATAAAACAGCTCAGTCCATTGGTTCATTAATGCGACATCAACATCGGGCGCAAAGCGTGGGATCCATGCGCGCAAGCGGGTCGTACTCTCGTCAATCAGATGCCCACTATTCTTATAATTGCCATGTAAGCCCACGGTCGACTCGTCACCCTCGAGTTTTCGCGTGACGCCGCCGAGCCACATCCGTGAACATGACGACAAGCAAAACCCTTCGATGCTTGTTGAAATTTTGTGTTTACGAATCTTCTCGCCAATGCAGTAACCGGTGTTTGCGTTACCGCCATTCGAGTTGCTCAGTACAACGTGATGAATCTGGCTCGTACTGATAATTTGCTTGAGCTTGTCGCACTCACCCCCCACAACTGGCCCTGACATATGAACCGTTGTGCCAGTCACCGAGATCTCCATCGACGCTGCGTAAGAAGAAAACATCACCAGTAGTAAGCCGATCATTGTCTTTGTCGTGGCCTTTGTCATGGTCTTTGTCATTATCGTTTTCATTTTTGTTCAGTGACCTCTGGTTAGAAACTGATTTATCGGATTTGCGCGTAGAATCTTTCCGTTCAGGGCGGGGAGGATGTCAAATTGAACGCTAGCCGAAGGCAAATCTACGCACTTAGTGTTGTTTGCTGGCATTATTCTAGGCTAACTTTAATTTAATGCCAAAAGATCTGCGAAACCCAATCAAGAGGAATGATCCTGAGTCAGCAGCGCCAGCACAACATTGATCCAGATAGCCTAAACGCTTTGCCGACGGGGTCGGGCGTTTATATCTTTAAGGGCCAAGGCACACTGCCTCTGTACATTGGCAAAAGTGTGAATATTCGCAGCCGTGTGCTGAGTCATTTACGGACACCCGACGAGGCCAAGATGATTGCTCAAACACGTAGCATCGATTTTATTGAAACTGCGGGTGAGCTTGGCGCATTGTTGCTTGAAGCGCGCATGATTAAAGAGCAAAGCCCCTTGTTTAATCAACGCCTGCGGCGCACGCGAAGACTGTGTTCTATTCAGTTATCTGACAAGAACGCAGGATTGGCACTCGAAATTGTTGACAGCAAAGCTGTCAACCTTGGAACAACCCCTAAATTATTTGGCCTGTTTTCATCTAGGCATTCTGCCAAAAGTAAACTCAACGAGCTCGCTCAACAGCATGGTCTATGTAAAGTTGTTTTAGGACTCGAGCAGACCTCGACGCGCGGATGCTTTGGCTTACAAATTAAAACCTGTCTGGGTGCTTGCGTGGGCAAAGAAGACCGGGCACAACATGACGAAAGGCTTTTATCAGCGCTAAAAGATTTACAAGTAGAGGTTTGGCCATTCAGTGGCGCCGTTGAACTGATTGAAGAATGTAACGGCTGGGTGCAAAGACACCGCGTCAAGAACTGGTGCCATCTAGAAACTTGGTGTTCAAAGACAGGCCAAGCGAGTCAGGTCAGCGCCTTTAACCCACAAGACTTTGATCGAGACAGCTATCAGATCTTAGTCAAGCCAATCATGCTGCAAACTATTAAAATCCAAAGTTGTTGAGCCCCAAACTTGCTCTGTCGTCGCAGCACTCGGGCTAGATCATCATTGCGAAGTGCTCTACTCCCTGCTCAGTCCAATGAACGCCGTGACGCTCTTCTACCTTAGCCCAATGCGCAGCATCTGAGTCGGACGGCTCGGAAGCAATCGTGGTGATTGCGTGCAGGTTCTGGTCGTCAGCACGTGTATGGGGTGAGCCAATGTACATGCTTGGCGACTGGTCGTCGCTTGAATACCTGAAAGCCCAAATCTCTTTGCCGTTGGTCACCGCGCAAGAAATTCGCAACGGCTCCTGCGCCTGATGTCGTTCCATTATCTGGGTGACATCCTTCAAGGTTGCTTGTATGGCGGCGATAGGATTGTCTGTTAAGCCGTTGCTAAGCGCCAAAAGAAAGAGTGCCTCACTGTCTGTGGTGCCTTCTCGGTGTCGATAATGCTCATGATCAATGAGGTCTTCTACGTCTTTTCGACAATCATGCCAATTACCGATTTTGCCGTTGTGCATGAATGTCCAGTTTTTGAAAATAAACGGATGGCAATTACTTCTGTTCACCGCAGTACCCGTTGTCGCACGTACGTGCGCAAAAAACAGGCGTGTCTGAATGCTCGCGGCAAGTGAGCGTAGATTGCTATCATTCCAAGCCGGCAGAATATCTTTGAACAGACCAGGCGCAGTACGCTTGGAGTACCAAGCCACACCAAACCCATCACCGTTGGTCGTCCACGCTGAGTGAGTCGCAGCCAGGCTTTGACTCACAATGGAATGCTCTTGGTGAAAAATCAAGTCTTCAAGGTAAATCTCTGGACCCGCATAAGCAACCCATCTACACATGATGACCTCGGATAAAAATCAGAAATAGTACTGAGTCTATCTGAGTTTCGGAGGTTGGCAAACCTTCGCCCTGTCTGAAGCAACAAGGTTTGCACAACCCAGCCCAACGCGACCATTGCTCGAACGCTATGGTTTATGTTAGTTTTATGGAAACTTCAATGCCTATCATTCAATTGCTCAAAGAGGCCCTATGCAAGCAAAGACACTGACTTATTTGGCTACCACCATTCTTTCAATAGGTGTTTCTGGGTTCGGCAGTAATGTCGCGTTTGCCGATCCAGACCCTAACTCGATGGTCAATCAATTTGAACTGACTGCGGGAAAGTTTGAAGGCTTTAGGCGGTCTGGTGCAAAAGGTGTTTGCGCAAGCGGTGAGTTTGTAGGCAGCCCAGAAGGCAGAAATATTTCTAGCTCGTCTGCTTTCAGCGGCAACGCCATCCCAGTGATTGTGCGCTTTTCAGTGGGTGGCGCAAATCCAAAAGCCGCTGACAATACCAAATCGCAACGTAACTTAGCGTTGCAGTTTAATCTGCCTAACAATGAAGTCTGGCAAATGGGAAATATATCAGCACCCGTATTCGGCGCTGCGACGCCTGAGCAGTTATTCGGGCGTTTGCAATCTTTACAGCCTGACCCAACCACCAAGACGGCAGATCCCGCCAAAGTTAAAGCTTTTGCAGATGCCAATCCAGCAGTACTGCGTCAAGGGCAATACTTTGCCTCAAAGGCTGTTCCCGCCAGTTATGCTTTAACGAATTATTGGGGAGTCCACGGTTTCGGTTTTACCAATGCCCGCAACGAAAAAGTTTGGGGTAAATGGATTTTTGAACCAGTCGATGGAGTGCAAACACTATCCGATGAAGAAGCGAAGTCGAAAGGTCCAAACTTTTTGTTTGATGATTTACGTCAACGTGTCGCTTCGGGCAAAGCGTCATTTAATTTCAATATTGAAATTGCCCAAGCAGGCGATGTGCTTGACAATGCCACAATCCCACTTCCAGACGGAAGAAAGAAAATCACTTTAGGGGTATTGAAAGTTGTCTCAGTCTCACCAGACAGCACGGGCCCCTGTTTGAACATAACATTTGATCCAAATATCATGCCTAAAGGGGTTGAAGGGGCGCCAGATCCGATGTTGCGGGCAAGAACAGTCCCTTACGCCATTTCGCTCGGGCGCCGGATGACAGAGGGTTCGAAGCAATAAAAATTCAAACAAAACAGCCCAGTCTTATTCGGTTGATGCCTATGATGACAGATACGGATATGCTGATCGAAAGACTCAGCAAGCGCCGTGCTGGGTATGAGTCGATGTCGTGATTCTGGCTCTGGTGATGTGCATCGTCATCGTCTTTTTTGATCGACACAGGGATTTTGTACTGTACCAATCGTGAATTCTAGAGCGGCGTAGCCTTCTCGCAAATCCGATAAAACGTAAACTATGAGCCGGGTACTACATTTGGTTCAGCCGATTTGAGTAAAGTTTAGGAGCTATTGATATGTTTTTTAAGCACACTCATATTGCAGACGCGCCCTTAATGGCTGCAGCAGTCGTCGCCGCATGTCGAGTAAATGGATGGGTCAATGAATTGCAGCCGCAATTTCTGAGCATTATTTTGAAACAATTAATGCAATATGACTGTGACTTTCATGCTCTCCCCGCAATCAGTATTGATGAGTTTGCTCGACGCATGCCAGAGCAAGAAAAACGCAATGAAGTGATTGATCTTATGCTAGCTGTGGAAATGCTTTGCGCTGAAATCCCCAAAGAGACATCGGACGCAGTCACTTTGTGGGCCAGTAAATTAGGGATACATAATGATGGCATCGCTTTGTTGCGAGACCTTGCAAACAAATCCATTGCACTGGCACAACAGGATTTTTATCGAACCAATTACTATCACGACAAAGATCTAGAAGATTCAACATTCCCAGAGTTGGAAAATAATTACGGCTTAAGGGCTATCATGCTCACGATCGAGGCGTCCCCAGAGCTTGAAGCACGCTATGAGGCTCTTCAGCATTGCCCTGATAAAAGCTTAGGGCGCGGCTTTTGGGATTTCTATAAAAGAAAAGGATTTACATTTCCAGGCGTAGTAGGCAGCGTGAATCACGCGGTTGCTCACCATGATTGGATTCATGTGCTCGCTGATTATGATTCTGATGGTATTGGCGAGATGGAGGTTGCAGCCTTTAGCGCCATGACGACAGACTCACCTGGTGCAGTAATGGCTTTTTTAGGTGTCCTTAGTATTTTTCAAGGGGGTCTTCTCAAGACCGTTGTCGGTAGCGCGCCGCATCTGGGTCATGAACTGGAAACGCAAGATGGGCCAGAGCGCATTGCGGATGCTCTTCGTCGAGGCAAGGGATGTGCAATAGATTTAGTGATGGGGATTGATTTTTTTAATTACGCCAATGTGCCCTTGATTGAATTACAAAATAAGTGGTCTATTCCAGCCAAAAATATCAGCCCTGTTCAATAACTTATTTTTTACTTTTATTGGATTTGCGCGTAAAACCTCGCCGTTCAGGGCGGGGAGGATGTCAATATCAAGACCCGCAAACAAAAAAGGCCTCGGAGCATGGGGTAGAGCCTGAGTTAGGCTGAGTCGTTGGTTTTACTGGTGGCGCATCCCTGATTCGAACAGGGGACCTGCGGATTATGATTCCGTCGCTCTAACCGGCTGAGCTAATGCGCCATTTTTGGGCAAATTCGCCAAAGACCAAGATTCTAACATTTTTTGCCTAACTTCGCAGCTTAATGAACCTCGCTTGTTGGTGCAACGTGAGCCCTGCCCTGTTTGTGTAACCTGGGCCCTGCCCTATGTCAAAATAGCCACAAACAAGCTAACGCCCATTACAACAATCGAGACGCTCCATGACTGAACCGATTTTGACCTTTTCTCGCACCCCGTCTGACGCAAAAATCAAGCTCCCTGCGGGTGCGACTGACTCGCATGTGCATATTTTTGGCCCGGCAGACAAGTTTCCGTATGCCGAATCGCGCAGCTTTACGCCGGTTGACGCGCCCAAAGAAACGCTTTTTGCTTTGCACAAAAAGCTAGGCATTGATCGCTGCGTCATTGTGAACACACTTTTACATGGCTACGGTAACAGCGTAGTTGAAGACGCGATGCAAGCCGCCAAAGGGCGGTACCTCGGCGTTGCGCTAGTCAAGGTCGATGTCGCCGACACAGAGCTGAAACGCTTGGCGAGCGTGGGTTTTAGAGGCGTACGGTTTCATTTTATGCCCGGCTACAAGGTGCATGAAACCCCTGAGCAAATCATTGCGCTAACCAAACGCCTTGAGCCCTTAGGGATGCACCTGCAGCTTCAATTGCATGCGCAATATGCCAAAGACTTAATGCCTTTGCTCAAGCAATCAGCCGTACCTGTGGTGATGGATCACATGGGTCGGGTGGATGCCAATCTAGGGATCGACCACCCGCATTTTCAAGATTTTTGCCGGTTGTTAGAGCTGCCAGGCTTTATGGTGAAGGTGAGCGGCATTGATCGTATTGACTCAAAGCCGCCTTATCAACAAGGCATCCCCTTTGCCAACTATTTAGTGCGCAACTATACCGACCGTTGTGTATGGGGCAGCGACTGGCCACATCCTAATCACACACACGTGCCTGATGATGGCGAACTGGTGAGCTCGCTTGCGGCGATTGCACCCAAGCCTGATGTGTTGCATCAGTTGATGGTCGATAACCCACAGCGTTTATATCGCTTTTCAGCTTAAGGATCAGAACATGTCTAACCGTCTTGAAGGAAAAATCGCCTTGATCATGGGCGCGGGCTCTGTGGGCCCTGGCTGGGGCAATGGACGAGCGATCGCCACGCGCTTTGCCGAAGAAGGCGCCAAGATTTATGGCGTCGACCGTGAGCTTGAGCGTATGACCGAGACCATCGCTAACGTCAAAGCCGCGCATAGTGAAATTGAAACTAGCTTTTGCGATGTGACCAAAACCGACAGCATCCTTGAAGCAGTCAACGCTTGTCTTAAGCGCTTTGGACGCATCGACATCTTGGTCAACAACGTGGGCGGTTCGGCCGCGGGTGGCCCGGTTGAAATGTCTGAAGAGGTTTGGGATTCGCAGGTGGATAGCAACTTAAAAAGTGTGTTTCTAACCTGTAAACACGTACTACCCATCATGGAAGCACAAGGCTCGGGCGGCATTATCAATATCGCTTCAACTTCAGGGATTCGGTGGACTGGCTCGGCCCAAGTTGCGTACGCAGCGACCAAAGCTGGTGTGATTCAGCTATCACGCGTAGTCGCGATGCAGTATGCCAAAAAAGGCATTCGAGTCAACACCATTATCCCGGGCCAATTACACACGCCGATGGTTGAGTTTCGCCTTGCGGGGCAGCGCGCGGGTGGCGATGTGAACCAGTTGCTTGAACAGCGTCAGTCGCGTATTCCCTTGCCTTTTATGGGTGATGGGCGCGATACTGCCAACGCGGCGGTGTATCTCGCCTCAGACGAATCTAGGTTTGTGACTGGCACTGAGATTTTGGTGGATGGCGGCATGTCGGCGCGCTGCAGCTAGCTGAGCAATTAGCGAAGCATTCAGCCGCACGCTAAACCGAACAGTTAGCGAAGCAGTAAGCTGCGCAGTCAGCCGTACACTAAACCGAGCGCGTAACGTTGCAATTAAGGTCGCAGTCAATCAGAAAAGGATCTTCATGACTTATCAAACATACAAACAACAACGCGCTGCGTCTGTTATCTCAAAAAAAATCTGTGGCCTTCTTGGTACCTTGGCAATTGCCTTGACTGCAACCAGCAGTGTCGCTCAAACTCAATCACTTCGGATGATCGTGGCGTTTCCGCCAGGGGGGCCGGTCGATTTTGTTGCGCGTAGCATTAGCGAACAATTAGGCAAAGAGCTTAACCAAACCGTCATCGTTGAAAACAAGCCTGGCGCAAACGGCATCATCGCCGCCGAGTACGTGATTAAGTCGCCGCCAGATGGTTCGGTCATTTGGTTTAGCAGCACTGGTGCGGTGGCTATCAATCCCGGTCTGTATCCAAAACTGCCTTACAACACCGAGCGTGACCTGGCACCCGTATCATTAGTCGCGCGTAACGATGAACTGTTAGTGGTCAACCCAAAAAATCCTGCGACGGGTCCAAAAGACTTCATTGAAAATGCGATGAATACTCGCACCACAATGGCCAACTCGGGTATGGGTAGTGTGCCTCACCTTGCCGCGGCGTTGTTAGCAGCAGCTACCAAAGCAAACCTGGCGGATGTTCCGTACAAAGGAGCAGCACCAGCGATTACGGATGTGATGGCCGGCCACGTCGACGCGTTTTTTGGAGACGTACCTGGTTTGATTAACCACATTCGTGCCGGCAAGCTCAAACCGATCGCGATGGCCGCCGAAAACCGCCACCCTTTGTTACCCGATATCAAAACATTTAAAGAAATCGGTATTGAAGGGGTGGATTCAGACAACTGGTACGCAATCTTTACCAATAAAAACACGCCACCAGCAACCATCGCACTGCTCAGCGCCGCAATCAAACGTACGCTTGAAACCGAGTCAGTCAAACAACGCCTTTTAAACTCAGGCACCTTACCTGCAAGTTCTACGCCCCAAGAGCTTGGCGCGCTGCTTAAAAAGGATTCAGAAAAGTGGGCTCGCTTAATTCGTGAAAAAAATATCACAGCTGACTAAGTCATCAGACCTGAATCGTTAAATCATCAGATCTAGATATCTAACTCACTCGATCTAGATATCTAAGTCGCCACACCTAGATATCTTAGATCTAAGACCTTTGATCTGAACCGCTACATGCTCAGATCTAAAAGCTAGCTCATCAAATCTAAGCAGGTACGCGCAATCACTTTGGTTGCGCGTCTAAGATCTTCAAGGTCTAGGCGCTCATCAGGTTGTTTAGCGCGACTCTCTTCAACTGTTCGTGGCCCTGCGCCATACAACACCACTGGCACACCGGCTTCGCAGTACAAGCGCGCATCTGCATACAAGGGCGTGCCGCAAGCCGGCACGTCTTCGTTAAAAATGGTTTTTGCGTGTTGCTGTAAAGCGCCCACCAAAGCATCGCTACCGGCTAAGGGTTTGAGTGCACGTGCTAACAAAATTCTGCGCGTCTGCACGGTAATGCCAGGCAAGGCTTGCCACGTTTTTTCAATGGTGTCGCGCAAGCTCTGTTCAACTTGGGTTGGGTCTTCTTCGGGGATCATGCGGCGATCAAGTTTGAGCACCACTTTGCCGGGGATGACGTTGGTGTTGGTGCCACCGTTAATTAACCCGATATTTAAGTACGGGTGATTGATGCCTGGCACTTTGCTGGTGATCGACTTATAGGTGTCGTTTAGCGCGTACAAAGCATTCATGATTTTGACTGCGGCTTGCAACGCATCGACCCCAGAGGTGGGTACCGCTGCATGGCCCATCTTGCCGTTCACGGTCACTTCAAGTTGTAGGCAACCATTGTGAGCCGTAATGATCTGATAACTAAAGCCCGCCGCAATGGCAAGATCGGGCTTAGTGAGTTGATTGTTCAGCAACCAACCGGGGCCGAGTTCACCGCCAAACTCTTCGTCGTAGGTAAACTGAACCTCGATACTGCCCTTGAGCGGTACACCTAGCGACTCAAGCGCTCGCACCGCAAACACATAGGTTGAAAAATCGCACTTACTCACGGCCGCTGCGCGACCGTAGATTTTGCCGTCGTGTATTTCACCTGCGTAAGGTGGGTATGTCCAGCCGTCGCCAGGGGGCACAACGTCGCCATGCGCGTTGAGTGCAAGTACGCGACCGCCCTGCCCGTATTGCCGCTTAACGATTAAGTTAGTGATCGATTCAAGCCCTGCTGCGTGTACAACCTCGGCAGGTACAGCGTGCGCCTGCGCTTGCATGTCATATTTTTTTAGTAGCTCTGCCGTATGCAAAGCGTGCGGGGTGTTGTTGCCAGGCGGCGTATCAGTGGGTACTGACAGCACTGACTGTAAAAAGGCAACCTGTTCATCAAAGTGGGCGTCGATCCATTGATCAAGGCGGTTGTAGTCAGCGGTAGTCATAGCGATTCAAGGTTTAGGGTTCAAATGAAGCTCAATCATACTTTCAAAGCGCCCTAACGACACAAACTTAGCTGGTTAGGGCCCAGCCTCCAAGGAGCCCCTAGGCACCCTGACCCAATTCGCTCAGGGTGATGAAAAACGTAACCTTGCCCAAGGCACAGACAGACTAAATCAGGGCCGCGCGACCAGGTCATCGAGCAAGGCAATGAACGCTTGCACAGTCAAATCGGCGTCTTCAGCAGTAATGATTTCAAGTGGATTATGGCTAATGCCACGATTGCCGCCCCGCACAAACAACATCGCTTGCGGCATGATGGTGTGTAACTTCATGGCATCGTGCCCCGCCCCACTATTGAGCTTAAATACTGGCTGACCCACGGCGGCCACGGCGCGCTCCCAGCGTTGCTGCCAGGCAAGGGCCGAGGGGGCAGCGGCCGCACGCATGACTTCGGTGTATTCAAACTTAACTTGACGGCGCTCGGCAATCGCCCGAGCTTGTTTGAGAATGTCGCTGACCAGAGCATCGCGTTGCGCGTCGGTAGGCGCCCGCATGTCTAGGGTAAACGCGCACTCACCAGGGATAACATTAATCGACCCACCCGGCACTTGAAACTGACCCACCGTCGCGACCGAATCGGCGTCGGCAAGGGCGCGCTGCTCGGCCATCAAACTGATTTCAGCTGCAGCTAGCATGGCATCTTGTCGCATCAGCATCGGCGTTGTACCCGCGTGGGCTGCCATACCAATGGTTTTACAAGTCGCTCGGATACCCGCATTAATTGAGGTGACCACACCGAGTGGCAAGGCCCCTTCACACAACACCGGGCCTTGCTCGATGTGTACCTCAACAAAGCCCAGATATTTAGCTGGATCACGCTTAAGTGCAGTAATGGCCTCGAGCGTGCCCGGCAAGCCCGCTTTTTGCATGGCCTGTTGAAGGGTAATGCCGTCTGCATCGACTTGTTTGAGCCACTCTGGGTCAAAAGTACCCGTCAGAGCACTCGCCGCCAAAAACGTGGCGCGATAGCGCTGCCCTTCTTCTTCAGAAAAACCCACTACTTCGATACCGAAGGGCAAGCGCTGTTTGGTTTGGGCTAAATCACGAACGGCCGCAATCGGCACCAAGATCCCTAAGCGACCATCATATTTACCACCATTACGTACGGTGTCGTAATGCGAGCCCGTCAGTAAACGAGGCGCCGTCTGGGATTGCCCGTGATAGACCCCCACAATGTTGCCCACCGCGTCGGTTGATACCTCATCAAACCCTGACTCAAGCATCAGTGCACTTAAGCTGCGCCCGGTTGCCAAATGCGCTTCGGTCAAATAGGTGACGGTCAACTGGCCCTTCTCGGCCCAGAGCGGCTCGCTAAACTGAGCGAGTTGCTCAGACCACTGCATGATGATGTCGCCAAAGTGCATATTTATACTGATCGCCTCAGAAAAAAAACTTAGTCCTTAGACAAGTCTGCCAGAGAAGGCAAAAGCCATGCCAGTGCTCAAACAAAAGCCTACCCGCGGGGCACATAAGATCTCAGAAGCCAACTATAACTAAAAATAAAAAAAGAGCGACAAAAACCCCAGTCGCCCTCAAAAAAACATCAAAACACGAGCTATGCCCTCGTCACTCAAATAAACGCGAGCACTGAGGGGCACCCTGACTTGACCGCATTAGATCGCTAAGCCATCCAGGGCTTTGGGGCAATCTATTGTTCAATACGTCTTATAAGGCAAAAACTTACCCGACAGAACCACATTGACGCGATCACCTTTTGGGTCTGGTTCACGCTTGATATCCATCGAGAAGTCAATCGCGCTCATGATGCCGTCGCCGAACTCTTCGTGAATCAGTTCTTTAATTGTGGTGCCATAGACGTTGACGATTTCGTACCAGCGATAAATCAACGGATCGGTTGGAACCGAACTGCGCAACGAACCTTTGTAAGGCACGACTTGCAGTAAGGCAACGGCTTCAGCGGACAGACCAAAGGTTTTACCGATAATCGTGGCTTGCTCTTTAGTGAGTGTCATCTGGCCTAGACAGGCCGCCGTTGTCCACTCTTTAGAGAGCTTGAGCTTTTTTGACACGTCGGTCCACTTGATGCCTTTCTGCACCTTGGCCGAATAAATCAAATCTGTTACGTCTTCGCGTGTCATTGGTTTAGCAACTGCTTTGGCGACTGCCATATCGATCTCCTGAATTTAAAAAGTAAAAAATTAAGCCGCTGCAAAGGTCTTAGACCGATGCACTAAGAAATCAATCAAATCATTACGCACTTCGTAGAACTTTGGATCATGATGCATCGTGGCGCGTGTGCGATCGCGTGGCAGAGGGTTGGTGACGATTTCTGCGAGCTTGGCGCGCGGGCCGTTACTCATCAAAAATATTTTGTCTGACAATAAAATCGCCTCATCCACATCGTGCGTAATCATGAAAACCGTTTGTTTGGTCTGGCGAACAATCGTCACTAACTCGTCTTGAATATTGCCGCGCGTTAAGGCATCTAAAGCACCAAACGGCTCATCAAGTAACAACATCTTTGGCTGAATCGCGAAGGCTCGGGCAATACCCACGCGTTGTTTCATACCACCCGACAGCTGCGAGGGCTTTTTATTTTCTGAGCCTTGCAGGTGCACCATGTCAATAAACTGCTGCACGTGCTGATCAACCTGCGCGCGCGACCAATCTGGCCACTTTGAGCGAACCGCAAAGGCGATATTGGCGTGCACAGTCATCCACGGCATCAGCGCATGAGCTTGAAACACCACACCACGATCCAGACTGGGGCCCGAAATTTCACGGCCGTCAATAAACGCGTTACCACCCGTGGCGGCTTCGAGGCCTGCAAGCACATTTAAGATCGTGGTCTTACCACAACCCGAATGGCCGATGATGCACACAAAATCACCTTTTGCGATTTCGAAATTGATATCGTCAAACACAACTAAATCGCCCTCGCCCGAGGGGCTTGGAAACGACTGCTTCAACGCTTGAACTTGCACGAAACTTTGCATACTAGATACGCTCACTCGGTTGAAAGGCAAGATAATCAATCACGATAAGTCACCGCTTTTTGAAGACGGGCAAAGCACATATCAAGCAGCATCCCAATTACACCAATCAAAAATACCGCAACCAAAATATTGGCGATTGATAGGTTGTTCCATTCGTTCCAAACAAAATACCCAATGCCAGTCCCGCCCACCAACATCTCGGCAGCCACGATCACCAGCCATGCAATCCCGATCGAAATTCTCATCCCCGTCATAATCGTCGGTGCTGCAGCAGGCAAGATCACCAGCAAGGCCTTGCGTAAAGGATTAACTTCTAGGGTGCGCGACACATCAATCCATTCTTTGCGTACTGAGGCCACGCCAAACGCTGTATTAATCAGCATTGGCCAAATCGAACAGATGAAAATCACAAAGATGGCAGAGACCCCCGAGTCTTTTAGGGTAAAAAGAGCCAACGGCATCCAGGCCAGCGGCGAGATTGGCTTGAGCACCTGAATAAAGGGATCAAGCGCTTGAAACACCAAACGTGACATACCGATTAAAAAGCCTAACGGCACCGCCACCAACGCCGCCAACCCAAAGCCAAGCCCAACCCGCCCAACCGACCACGCCAATTGAATCCCAATACCTTTGTCGTTAGGGCCCTTGTCATAGAAAGGATCAGAAAGCTGCTCGACCAATTTGCGCCCAACATCCGTCGGTGTCGGAAATGCCGACTTCTGTCCCGAGGAAGCCGCCGCCCCTACCAACTTAGCGTACTCATCATCGACGGTCTGAGTGCCGGTGGCCGGCATCGTACCGATCTGCCAAGCCGCCAAAAACACCCCAAAAAGCAGCAGCGATAGGATCAATGCCCGCAGTTTTTCGCTCTTGAGCATTGTTCTTAAACCTTCTTGATCGCAAAGCTGTCGAGATACTCTTTAGGCTTACTTGAGTCAAACACTTTGCCCATCACTGTGATGGATTTGGTGTTGGCCGAAGGTGGGACCAAGCCAGCTTGCTCCATCGCACGTCGAGCATCGGTCGCCAAGAACACGTCGCGCGCAATTTTTTGATAGTCCACTTCACCCTTGATCTGGCCCCAGCGCTGCATCTGAGTCAAGATCCAGATCGCAAATGACTCCCACGGAAACGGATCAAAACCTGCACGATCTGGTACTTTTTTCACTCCACCTAAGCCATCGGCAAAAGTGCCTGTCAACACTTGCTCAACGACCGTCAAGGGTTGATTCAAATAGTTGGGGGTTGAAATCGCTGCAGCAATTTCTTTACGGTTTTCAGCTTTCTGCGCGTAGGCAGTCGCTTGAACGATTGCACGTAGCAACGCCGCATAGGTATTGGGGTTGCTAGTCATAAACTCTTTGCTAGCTGCGAATGCACAACAGGGATGACCGTCCCACAGCTCTTTTGACAGGATATGAATAAACCCGACACCATCAAATACAGCGCGTTGATTAACAGGATCTGGTCCTAAAAAACCATCGATGTTGTCGGCGCGTAAGTTTGCGACCATCTCTGGTGGCGGCACCACACGGATTTGCACGTCGCGATCGGGATCAAGGCCGTGTTCAGCAAGGTAGTAGCGCAACAAATAGTTATGCATCGAATAGTCAAACGGAATCGCGAACTTAAAGCCTTTCCAATCCTTTGGATTACGCTTGTCTTTATGCTTCATCGCAAGCGTGATCGCCTGCCCATTAATGTTTTCAATCGCCGGTACTGTGTATGGGGTTGGGGTCGCGCCCGCACCGATTGAAATCGCGATTGGCATTGGCGACAACATGTGGGCGGCATCGTATTCTTTATTCATGGTCTTATCGCGAATCACGGCCCAACCTGCGGTCTTGATCACTTCAACGTTTAAGCCTTGCCGCTTATAAAAGCCCATCGGGTCAGCCATAATGATTGGCGTTGCGCAGGTAATCGGGATAAAACCGATTTTTAAATCTGCTTTCTCTAGTTTGCCACCTTGAGCGAAGGCTTCTTTGGCAGCTGCCAACGGAAACAGGGCAGATAAGGCAGCCAAAGCAGTCGGTGCACCCACGGCCTGCAAAAAGCGCCGACGCATGCCATCTTCAGGAAACACCGCACGCATGACAGCTTGCTCAACTACCCGCGAGGTCAAGGCGTCTGAGGATCTCTGTTCAACCAAAGTCAGGCTAGCTTGATGCTCAGCTTCTGACTGATGCTGGCCACAGGCGCAGCGCAAACGAACATTCGAATCAAATGGATTTGAGAATAATGACATCGTGGGCACCCTTTGCGTTGAGACTTAACAAAGGGTCAACAGCAAATAGCGTGCCAACTTACGAGATGGGCTCAGGATGGGGCAAAGCTGCACTGCTAGCCCCCTAGCGTTGCCTGATTTAATGGCGCAACTACAGATTTTTTGGCGTTAACTTAGTGCGCAGGCATATGACACGATACAAATGCACCGAAATGGTGAGTTTATGCACCTAGTTCAAGCAACACCGGTTGGTGATCAGACGCTTGGGTCACTTGGTTCACCGCAAAACCTTTGACGCGGTGGGCGAGCGAGTCGCTGACAAAAAAGAAATCGCACCCAACGGGTTCCGGGCCGTAGGTTCGGTCAAATAATCTAAAGGTTGAGGGGTATGCTTTGCCAGGGTGTAAAACATCAAAGCTATTCACAAGATTGCAGGCAGCGCTTGTTTGAGCGCCACCCGTTTGCTTGGCGCCAGTTTGACCGTCGCCTATTTGAAGCATGCTGGCGTACTCTTCGCTGTCTGGCTCAAAGTTAAAGTCACCGCAAATAATAGTGTCGGTAGTAAGTGGCTTGGGCTGATAAGGTGTGCCCTGCTCTGTTTTCGAAGGTTGCGCCGCGAGTGCGCAGCCCTGCAAATGTAAATCCCGCAGTGCACAGGTTTGTGCATGACGCATGACCTGATTGTAATACTCAAGGTGGCTGGTGACTAACCGCACTGGCCCCCAGGGGGCTTGCAAGGTGCAGGTCAGTGCAATGCGCTGCATACTCGGGGTAGGTTGAGCCATGGGTGGATTAGGATACGGCAGGGGCGTGTGTTGCACTTGCCTCACCGGCAGACGAGTAGCAATCAAATTTCCAAACTGCTGGCGCATCGTTCCGCAAGGCGATAGCTCGTCAATCGCAGGGCTAAAAAAAACCTCAAACCCAGGCAGCAACTGTTTAACAATCGCCGGTTGATCAGGTTGCAACGTACCAGTCAAGGCTGTGTAATTGACCGCAACCTCTTGCAGGCAAAGCGCATCAAAATCTGCCATCTCACGGGCAACGTTAATCACTCGTGCAATATCGACGACGTTGTCCAAGCCTTTAAACCACTGCACGTTGTACGTCACGACTTTCATTGAATATCCGCCTGTTCATGCAACGACACGTTACAAATCAATGATGCTCACCGGCCTTCCAAGATAGATATCAGAGACGTAACTCGCACGCCACCGCTATTATTTAATACCCGCCCGCATAAACGATTGCACAAATTGTCGTTGAAAAATTAAAAATCCAATCAGTAATGGCCCCGAAGTCAACAAGGTTGCCGCAGTGATGACCGACCAGTCAATGCCCTGATCGGTTGATGAGAAAACTTGCAGACCGACCGTCAACGGCCTAGAGCCGACAGAGTTGCTCACCACTAGAGGCCATAAGAAATTGTTCCAGTGATAACTAACTGAGACAAGCGCAAAGGCGAGATATGTGGGCTTGGCTAAAGGGATATACACATGGCGCAATACCCGCAAAGCGGTAGCGCCTTCCATTTCAGCGGCCTCGACAAGCTCTTTAGGTATTGTTCTGAAGGTTTGTCTCAACAAAAATATCGCAAAGGCAGAGGCAAAGTAAGGCAAGCCAATACCAAATAATGTGTCTACCAAACCAAGCTTGGTTAAGGTTTGATAGTTTCTAACAATCAGAATTTCGGGCATGATCATCAGTTGAATCAGCACCAATGAAAACATCAGGTTTTTGCCGCAAAACTCGTAGCGTGCAAAGGCGTAGGCTGCCAAGGTACACAGCACTAACTGCAGCGCCAAAATGGTGGTCACCAACAATGTGGTGTTTAAAAAATAGCGGGCAAACGGTGCTGCATCCCAAGCGATCAAAAAGTTATCGAACGTTAAAGGAGCCGTCAACACAAGTTTGGTGGCAAACTCCGACGGATGAAAGGCAGCCCAACCGGCGTACAGCAAGGGCGAAATCCACAACAGAGCCAACACCCACGCCCCCAGTGTTGATAACCATCCAGCGTGTGCACCCTGCGCTCTCATCGGTAGTGCGCTCTACGATCAAGCACAAAAAATTGCAGCAAGCCCACCAACGCCAACAGCGCAAGCAGCACGGCCGTCAGCGCAGACGCATAACCTTGATCCCAAAATTTAAAGCCCACCTCATACAGATGAAACAGCAGTAACGATGAGGCGTTATTAGGCCCACCTTTGGTCATCACGATAATATGGTCGACCATTCTGAAGGCATTGATTAAGGCATTAACCAACACAAAAATGGTGGTAGGCATCAATAGTGGCCATTGGATGCGCCTGAAGAAATACCAACTGCTCGCACCTTCGATCTGTGCCGCTTCTTTGTAACTAGGGCTGAGCGTTTGCAACGCCGCCAGATAAAAAATCATAAAGAACCCAGCTTCTTTCCAGATCGCCACAACAATCACCGAACCCAAGACCAAGTTTGGATCGCCTAGCCAGTTCTGGCTCGCAAAACCAAACGCTTGCAATACTTGATTAATCAAGCCATAGCCTGGTGTGTAAAAGAAAATCCAAATATTGGCTACCGCAATCATCGGCAACACGGTTGGCAAAAAATAAGATAGGCGTAAAAACTGGCGCCCCGGAATTTTGTCATTGACCCAGAGCGCCATGCTGACCGAGAGTGCGATTGAAATCGGAATTGTCGCCAGCGCAAACCACAGGTTATTGATCAACGATTTCCAAAAGATCGGATCTTCGATCATGCCCTGATAATTATCTAACCCAACAAATACGCTCGCACGCCCACCACGCGGGGTCGACATTAAACTATCGATCAGCGTGGCCACGGCAGGGTAATGCGTAAAGCCCACCAAAAAAACAAAGGCGGGCAAGAGCAGCAAATACGCGTAAATCTGGTGGCGCAACGTGTGCATGTTTTTATATTGAACTCAACGCACTAAGCTCGTAAGCCAATCACTCGGTAGAAGAATTTTTGCAAAAGAAACAAGGGTGAGGCATTTTGATACTCACCCTTGTTCGCCAGACTCCTGCTCTTTACTTTTGATACGGACGCAGTAAGCGAGTGGCTTCTGCTTGCGCATCTTTCATGGCTTGCTCGGGCGTTTTAGTACCTGTTAACGCCGCTTGCAACCCGTCGTTCAAGGCCTTGGTCACGCGCTGGTTGTCATGGGTTGAAAGTTCAGCCACGGCAAACGGCAGTTGATCGCGTGCCACCAACGCGGGTGGAAACTCAGACGCGTATTTTTTCAAAGCAGGCGTTTCATAGGCCGCGGGCGAAACAGCCACATAGCCTGTGTCAATACTCCATTGCGCTGCACGTGCAGGCTGCGTGAGCCACTTGGCAAATTTATAGGCGCCCTCTTGCTCGGCTGCCGCAGCTTTTTTGAAGATAAAGAAATTGCCGCCGCCGGTAGGCGACCCTGCACGTGCACCCGCTGGCAACATCGCGACACCGAAGTCAAACTTGGCGTTGGCACGAATGTTGGTCAAGTTACCCGTGGTGGTCCAGATCATGGCGGCTTTTTTCTCCATGAAATCGCGCGGTGTTGTACCCCACTCGACTACGCCTGGCGGGTGAATGCCATGCTTTTTAGACAGATCGACCCAGTAGCTGAGCGCCTGAACGACTTTGGGGTCATCGTACTGAACCTTATTGCCCTCGGCATTGGCTAAGATGGCGCCGTTTTGGGTGCTGAAGCCTTGAAACAACCAATATGGAAACCCACTAGAAGGCACTTGAATACCCCACTGCGTGACGTTGCCGCTTGCATCTTTTTTGGTCAGCTTTTGACCCATGCTGATGGTCTCAGCCCAGGTCTTGGGCGGTGTATTTGGATCAAGTCCGGCTGCTTTAAAAGCCTCTTTGTTCCAGTACAGCACCACGGTAGAGCGTTGAAACGGCACACCCCAGGTTTTGTTACCAAACTGGCCATTCAACATGAAGGCTGGGAAAAAACTTTTCAACCAGTCGCGGTCAGCGTCGGTTTTCACAAAGTTATCAATCGGCGAAATCGCATCTTCATCAGCCAGCGTAAACGTATCGGTTGACAACAAAATGGCGGCCGTGGGCGGTTTGCCTGACTTGTGTGCAGTTAACACTTTAACAATGGTTTCTTGATAGGTACCAGAGTAAACAGGCACGACGTTGTACTCGGGGTTCTCTTTGTTAAAGTCAGCTGCATACTGGTCGATGGTTTTTGTAATGGGCCCACCCACTGCAACCGGAAAATAAAAAGAAATATCCGTTTTAGCCAAAACAGCCGCGCTGGTACAAAGCCCCGCAGTCAGTAACGCAATACGACTGAGCATATGTTTCATCTTTAGTCCTTTTTAGTTTAAATACGTCGTCCATGTTCATCGAACCAGTGCAGGTTCAATGGGTTCCAACTCAGTTGCACTTCACCTTGCACGGCCAGAGCATGCTTACCCTGAGCACGCACAGCCAACATTTGCGAGCCGACGCGTGCATGCAGCAACAAGTCGGCCCCCGTAAATTCTGTTTTTTCAACGACAAAACTTGGGCCACTGCCAAGCACAATGTCTTCAGGGCGCAGCCCCAGGCGAACCGCACCTGCAGGTGGTGTGACCGCAACGCTGCTGCCGGCGATTCGCCCTTGCTCGAGCGCGAGAATATTCATACGTGCACTACCAATAAACTGCGCCGCGAACAACGTGCCGGGCCGTTGGTAGATCTCAAACGGGGTAGCAATTTGTTCGACACGTCCACCGTTTAACAGCACCACTCGATCCGCCATGCTCATGGCCTCAGTTTGATCGTGCGTCACATACACGACTGACAAACCTAGCTTGAGTTGCAGGGCGCGCAGCTCGTGACGCATCTCTTGACGAAGTTGTGCATCAAGGTTTGAAAGAGGCTCGTCCATCAAACACAAACGGCTGTCGGCCACCAAGGCACGCGCGAGGGCCACGCGTTGCTGCTGACCACCTGATAACTGACCGGGCTTGCGCTCTTGATAAGCCGTCAGACTCAACAGATCAAGCACCTTTTTTAAGCGCGACTGCAACTCAGTAGAAGGCACCCGCCGCACGCGTAAGCCAAACACGATATTCTCAGCGACAGACAAATGCGGAAACAAAGCGTAGTTTTGAAATACCATCGACACGCCGCGTTGCGAGGACGGGACCTGTGTCACATCGTGATCAAAAATCTTGATCTTCCCGGTTGTAGGGCTTTCAAGACCGGCGATTAACCGCAAAGTCGTGGTCTTGCCGCAGCCCGAAGGGCCAAGCAAGACTGAAAACTCACCAGTCGCGAGCGTCAAGTCTGTTGGATGCAGCGCTGTGGCGGCATCCCAACTTTTGCTGACGCTAGAAAAACAAACAGCGGTCATTGGCAAAACTCGTCTCAATTTGTAATGATTATTCGATCGCAGTGCTCGGCCAACCGTATGGCTCACGTACCCCCCTGCTAGCCACTTAGCAATCTTAGCGTAATTCAAATGACAGGTTTGTGACAGCCTATCTTTACATGCTGCAGCGCAAAATAGAGAGGCTATTCAGGCCAACCCGCAGGGGTTATCATCGAGGCACTCAAGCGCTTCTGCGCCCGAATTGAATCCGCCCCGTTAATGCCACAGACAAACAACACACTCCGTATTTGGGATTTACCCACGCGCTTGTTCCATCTTGCCTTGGCGCTATGCGTCACGGGCGCGATCGTCACGGTCAAACTGGGGGGGCTTTGGATGGATTGGCATGTGCGCTTGGGCATCATTTCACTTGCACTCATTACCTTCAGGGTGATTTGGGGCTTCATCGGCCCGCGCTATGCCCGTTTTACTCAGTTCTATGCCTCGCCCAGGCAGGTGTGGGCGTACTTCAAAGCACCAACGAAACTTGCCGGCCATAACCCCTTGGGTGCCTGGTCAGTCTTTGGAATGTTGGCAATTATTGGCTGGCAAGGCACGAGCGGCCTGTTTGCTAACGACGATATTCTGACCCAAGGGCCGCTCGCCAACATGGTCAGTAGTGCCTGGTCAAACCGCCTGACCAGCCTGCACCAATTCAACGAAATCTTTCTATACGCCGCGATTGGTTTGCATTTAGCTGCAATTGCCTTTTACACCTACAAAGGTCAACGCCTGATCATGCCCATGGTGCACGGCGATGTACGAGCCGATGCCCTACCGCATCACACCGCCCCCGCTCATGATGACTGGCGCGTGCGCACCAGCGCCGCATTACTCGCCCTCACCTTAGGCACACTTGCCTGGTGGCTGATTCGTCTCGCGTTCAGCGCGAGTTAATATCTTTTTCAATGACTCATTTTTAAGGAAAGTCTCATGCCAATCGTTACCAACGGATCCTGTCGTATTTATTGGCGCGGGGATGGCGACGCAACGCTACCGGCGCTAGTCCTAGGCAACTCTTTAGGTACCGACCATTCGCTATGGGATCCGATGCTCCATGCGTTGATGCAAAGTTTTTATGTGGTGCGCTACGACATGCGCGGCCACGGTGGCTCTGAGGCACCACAGGGCGATTACTCGCTCGCTCAACTGACCGATGATGTTCAAGCGGTGATTGCGGCGGCTCGCTTGAGTTCGTACGACTATTGGGGGATTTCACTGGGCGGCATGGTTGGGATGGAGCTTGCTGCGCGCAAACCCACGGGCCTGCGTCGCGTGGTGCTCAGCAATACCGCGGCAGAGTTTGATGCTGGGATCTGGGATACCCGTATGGCCGCGCTCAAACAAGGCGGCATGCCGGCAATTATCGATGGTGTGATAGGGCGCTTTTTCACCCCAGATTTTGTGGCAAAAAATAATATTGAACTTAAGCGTGTTCGCAATACCTCTCTGTCTCTTGCAGCCCATGGGTATGCGGGTTGCTGTGCTGCGATTCGCGACATGGATTTGTACCCGCGGCTGGCCAACATTCAGGTTCCAGCCTTAGTCGTTGTAGGCGACTCTGACTTATCAACACCCCTGGCACGTGGCCAGGCCCTGGTGGATCGTATTAAGGGCGCCAAACTTGTGACGGTGCCTTCAGCGCATATACCGCCCACCGAGATCCCAGAGCAGTACCTGAAAACTGTACTGCCGTTCTTGAAGCCTTAAGTGGGCGTGTCGTTCTTGATACCTTAAATGAAAACGAGGCCTAACAGGCCTCGTTTGACGTCAAGTTCAAAGAATAGACTTTACTTTTTAGCGCGATACGAGTCGTGACAGGCTTTGCAACTTGCACCCACGTCGCCGACGGCTGAACGCAGTTTTTCAAGATCACCACTGCCTGACACATCCGACAACTTCACCACAGCCGCCTCAAACTTTTGCTGCGCTTGTTTAAAGCCGGCAGCGTCTGACCAGATTTCGGGCTTAGCATCCGTACCTGCTTGACTGCCAGTCGTGAAAGCAGCCCAAGGCAACACCGACAAGGTTTTCAAAACATCAACGTTGGCTTTAATGGCCGCAGCATCGTACGGTATCGCGCCTTTAACCGTGGGCTGCATACGACCAAAGTGCGAACTGATTAGTGTCAAAGAGGCCTTACGATATTTAATCGCATCTTCAGGCTTAGCAAACTGCGCTTGCGCCGTCTGTGCGAACAGAGGGGCTGCAATGGTCAGGGCCAACAACAGCAACTTAATTTTTTTCATGAATCCCTCAAAGAAAGTGATTTTTCGGTAAATAAAAGACAAGACTCTTAAACGTAAGACTCGATCCGTCAGACTGCAACGGTATTTTTACAGTCACCCAACAGTTTTAGCAAGCGTCTGTGCCATCCCGATATAGTTACGTGGCGTCAGGGCTAGCATCCGAGCTTTGACGTCAGCGGGTAACGCTAAGCCAGAAATAAACTCATGCAAGGCTTCTTGAGTAATCCCTTTGCCACGCGTGAGTGCTTTGAGTTGCTCGTAGGGCTGCGGCAAACCATAGCGACGCATCACCGTTTGGATGGGCTCGGCTAAGACCTCCCAGCAACGATCTAAGTCAGCATCAATGGCTGCGGCATTGACCTCGAGTTTCCCTAAGCCACGCAAACACGAGTCATACGCCACGAGGCAATAGCCTAGCGCCACGCCTAAATTACGCAACACGGTCGAGTCGGTCAGATCACGCTGCCAGCGCGAAATCGGCAGTTTTTCAGAGAGGTGGCGCAACAAGGCATTCGCCAAGCCTAAATTACCCTCTGCATTTTCAAAGTCAATTGGGTTCACTTTGTGTGGCATGGTCGAAGAGCCAACCTCGCCCTCTTTAAGACGCTGCTTGAAAAAACCAAGGGCAATGTACCCCCAGATATCACGATTTAAGTCGATCAAAATTGTGTTGGTGCGAGCGATGGCATCAAACAGCGCCGCCATCCAGTCATGCGGTTCAATCTGAATGGTGTGCTGATTTTGCTTCAGGCCTAACTCGGCCAACACCTTGCCACTAAAACCTTGCCAGTCGATCTCTGGGTACGCTGACATATGGGCGTTGTAGTTACCGGTGGCGCCATTCATCTTGGCCAAAGGCACAACGGCCTCAATATTACCTAGCGCATCACGCAGCCGCGCGGCCACATTGGCAAACTCTTTACCCAAGGTGGTAGGTGTAGCCGGCTGGCCGTGCGTACGCGCAAGCATGGGCTGTGCCGCTTCGGTGTGTGCAATGTGCTGCACGGCAGCAAGCAGCTTTTGCAACTGAGGCACAATAACCTGGTCGCGCGCCCGACCTAACATCAAGGCGTGCGAGGTATTGTTGATGTCTTCAGAGGTACAAGCAAAATGGATAAATTCGCCCGCCGCCTCAAGCTCTACATCGCCTGCCACCTGCTCTTTCAGCCAGTACTCAACCGCTTTAACATCGTGATTTGTGACGCGCTCGATCTGTTTAATACGATCTGCGTCAGCTTCTGAAAAGTTAGTCACAATTGCCTGTAAGCGCGCTCGGGCTTTAGCCGAAAACGGCTTTAACTCTGCTAGCCCCACCTCAGATAAACCAACCAGCCAAGCCAACTCGACCTCAACCCGATGGGCCATAAAGCCCGCCTCTGACAATAAGGGTCGCAACGACTCGCACCGCGAAGCGTAACGACCGTCAAGTGGCGAAAGAGCATTCAAAGCGCTGAGCGCTGGGTTAGTTTTCATATTGGGTGTTGCTCAAAAAAACGACAAAATAGTTAAAGATAAGTTTATCACCCCGGTTTATACGCCAATTAGCCTTGCAGGCTTTACACTTCGGGAGTTGCAGTTTTGGCCGGATTTTGCAGTTTGGCTCCAGATGCATCTATACGGGCTTGAACTGGCCGTATTACCTTAGACTCAATATTTGCGGCAAGCCTCACATGATGAAATTGCTTTCTTCGCCCACCAGCCCATACGTACGCAAAGTGCGTATTGTCATGATTGAAAAAAAGCTCGACTATCAATCAGAAAACGCAAATGTGTGGGATGCAGACACCCGCATTCAAGAACACAATCCACTGGGCAAGGTGCCCTGCCTAGTCACCGACGATGGCAGCGCACTGTTTGATTCGCGGGTCATTGTTGAGTATCTCGATACGCTCTCGCCCGTTGGCAGCCTGATCCCCAAAGGCGGTCGCGAACGCGCGGCTGTCAAATGCTGGGAAGCCTTAGCTGACGGCACGCTTGACGCCTGCGTGACGATTGTCAAAGAATTGCAGCGCCCTGACGGGCAACAAAGTCCTGAATGGATTGAACGCCAGTACGGCAAAATTGATGTCGCGCTAAGCGCCATGGAAACTGGGTTAGGTGATCAGAATTTTTGCATGGGTATTAGCTACACGCTCGCCGATATCTCGGTCGGGTGCGTGTTGGGCTATATGGATTTACGCTTTGCGCACATCGACTGGCGCAGTACTCATCCCAATTTGGCGCGTATAGACAAAAAACTGGTGGTGCGCCAAAGTTTTATCGATACTGCACCCCCTGCGGCTTAAAAACAATACCGCCCCAACGGCAGATTGAAACCGCTATGTGACGGTGACGGCGCAGCGAGGCTATGCCACCGTCAGATAATAATGCCACCCCCGAGGCAAATATCACCGTCGTATAACACCGCTGACTGCCCTGGCGTCACGGCCCACTGCGGCTCGGTAAAACTGAGTGCAAAGGCGGGGTAAGACCCACCTTGATCTGCTGAAGCAGACTGCGCGTCAGGCACACCGCGAGAAGCTACCCCTTGCCCGCCCGCCGCACTGAGCACGCAATCGGCATCAGCCTGCCGGTACCGTGTTTTTGCGGCATACACCCCAGGTGCCGGGGGCTGTTCATCGACCCAACTCACCTGTCCTGCCTGCAGTGTGGGCGACAACAACCACGGGTGGTCATGGCCCTCTACGACATGCAATGTATTGCTTGCCATCTCTTTGCGCGCCACGTACCAAACTGGCCCCGTACCATCGGCCTGTTGGTGTCCCTTGACACCCCCGATCCCTAAGCCCTTGCGCTGACCAAGCGTATAAAACGACAGGCCGTGATGCGTGCCAACCCGCTCGCCTGATTGCGTGACAATCGGCCCGGGGTCTGTGGGCAGATAGCGATTTAAAAACTCACGAAAGGGGCGTTCGCCGATAAAACAGATGCCGGTTGAGTCTTTTTTTGCGGCGTTCGGCAAACCAATGTTATGGGCAATACGGCGAACCTCATCCTTGGTGATCTCGCCGAGCGGAAACAACGTTTGCGACAACTGGGCCTGATTTAATCTGTGCAAAAAATAACTTTGATCCTTCGTATGATCAAGCGCCTTCAACAGTTGGTAACGCGTACCCCGTTGCGTTTGCACCGCGCGCACCCGAGCGTAGTGACCGGTCGCGATCTGATCTGCGCCTAAGCTCATTGCATGATCTAAAAACGCTTTGAATTTGATCTCGGCGTTGCACAAGACGTCAGGGTTAGGGGTACGCCCCGCAGAGTACTCGCGCAAAAAATCGGCAAACACTCGATCTTTGTATTCGGCTGCAAAATTCACCGCCTCGATATCAACACCCACAACGTCGGCTACGCTTGCGGCGTCAAGCCAGTCTTGCCGAGTCGAACAGTACTCTGAGTCGTCATCGTCTTCCCAGTTTTTCATGAACAGGCCGATGACCTCGTAGCCCTGCTCTTTTAGCAACCAGGCGGTCACAGACGAGTCAACGCCACCAGACATGCCGACCACGACTCGTTTTTTGCCCCCAACGGGGCGCGAAGACGCTAAAGAATCCATATGCAAATTGTAGTCGCTTCGCTGGAGCTTATCTTTGAGCCCTTTGGTCATCTGGCACACCCAAACTGAATCACCCTAAGTCAAGCCTGACGTCAAGCCTGACAACCTGACAACAGGCTGACATCTCATCCTGCAGATATAGAAGTTGAGCCATCTCACACGACAAAGTAATTTCTCAGTAGGGAAACATTAAGCCTAGGGGTCAAAACAGGTAAACTCCCGCTCTAATAGAGATTATCTTCGGAGAAGTCGATGCGCATTGGAATCCCGCGCGAGACCCGCGACAGCGAGACTCGAGTTTCGGCCACACCAGAAACCGTCAAAAAGTACGTTTCTGCCGGCCACCAGGTACTCGTTGAACGCGATGCCGGCTTAGCCGCACACTTTGGCAACGACGCCTACGAACAGGCTGGCGCCACGATTACCGATGCTGCACAGGCCTTTGCCGCCGAACTGATCCTGAAAGTGCGTGCGCCAAGCACTACTGAACTCACACAGATCAAGGCCGGCACGGCACTAGCTGGCATGCTTGACCCCTTTGACGCCGAAGGCCTTGATCCCATGGCGCAGGCAGGGCTGACCGCCTTTGCTCTTGAAGCGGCACCACGCACCACGCGCGCGCAAAGCTTAGATGTGTTGTCCTCACAAGCCAACCTCGCAGGATACAAAGCCGTGCTACTCGGCGCACACTACTACGGCCGAATGTTTCCGATGATGATGACGGCGGCTGGCACCATCAAAGCGGCTCGCGTTGTCATCCTTGGCACAGGTGTTGCCGGCCTGCAAGCGATTGCTACTGCCAAGCGTCTGGGTGCCGTGGTTGAAGCCTCTGATGTACGCCCCGCAGCAAAAGAACAAGTTGAATCGCTGGGTGCAAAGTTTATTGACGTACCGTTTGAAACCGACGAAGAGCGCGAAATTGCCAAAGGCGTTGGCGGCTATGCCCGACCCATGCCTGCCAGCTGGATGGCGCGTCAAGCGGTGTTGGTGTCAGAGCGTTGCAAACAAGCCGATCTGGTGATTGCCACCGCGCTAATCCCCGGCCGCCCTGCCCCAACGCTTATCTCGGCCGACACCGTGCGCGCGATGAAACCAGGTTCGGTCATCATTGACTTAGCCGTTGAGCGAGGCGGCAACTGCCCCTTGTCACAAAAAGGCCTGGTCGTGCAAGAAAATGGCGTCACGCTAGTCGGCCTGACCAATCTGCCAGGCATGGTTGCCACAGATGCCTCAGCCTTGTACGCGCGCAATCTGCTTGATTTCTTAAAGCTCATTATCGATAAAGAAGGCAAGCTCGCCATCGCACGTGATGACGATATTGTTCAAGCCTGTCTGGTCTGCGAAGGCGGCCAAAACTTACGGAAAAAATAATGGATGCGATCAGCCCAACCCTTATCAATCTAATTATTTTTGTTCTGGCCATTTACGTGGGCTACCACGTGGTCTGGAACGTCACCCCTGCGTTGCACACGCCTTTGATGGCCGTGACCAACGCCATCTCGGCAATTGTGATCGTGGGCGCCATGCTCGCGGCCGCCTTGACCGAAGGGAGCCTAGCGCGCGGTATGGGTGTGTTTGCAGTCGCTCTTGCCGCCGTCAACGTGTTTGGTGGTTTCTTAGTCACACGCCGAATGCTTGAAATGTTCAAGAAAAAGGCGCCTAAGGCAAAAGCCGATGATGCCCACACAACTGGGGGCAAAGCATGATCTCTATCAATGTTGTCACGCTCTTGTATTTGGTTGCCTCGGTCTGTTTTATTCAAGCACTTAAGGGCCTGTCTCATCCCACAACCTCGCGCTTAGGCAATGCCTTTGGCATGATTGGTATGGTGATTGCTGTGTTGACGACGGCAGCCTTGATCGTGGGCTTGGCGCGCGAAACGCATGCTGTGAGCGGCTTGGGCTGGGTCTTACTAGGCTTGCTGATCGGCGGCACCATTGGCACTGTCATGGCCAAGCGTGTTGAGATGACCAAGATGCCCGAATTGGTTGCCTTCATGCACAGCATGATTGGTTTAGCGGCAGTCGCGATTGCGGTCGCCATTGTTGCCGAGCCGCAGGCTTTTAACGTAGTCGCTGCAGCGGGCGAACCGATCCCTGTGGGCAATCGCCTTGAATTGTTTATTGGTACGTTTGTGGGCGCGATTACCTTTTCAGGTTCAGTGATTGCGTTTGGAAAGTTGTCAGGCAAATATAAGTTCAGGTTGTTTCAAGGTGCGCCGGTGTCGTTTCCGGGGCAACACATGATTAACTTGGCGTTAGCGCTTGTCATGCTGGGCTGCGGTGCCTGGTTTATGGCAACCCAAAGCTGGACGCCCTTCATCATCATGACCATGATCGCCTTTGCCTTGGGCGTGCTGATCATCATCCCGATTGGGGGTGCTGATATGCCGGTAGTGGTGTCGATGCTCAATAGCTATTCAGGTTGGGCTGCGGCAGGGATTGGTTTTTCACTGAACAACCCAATGTTGATTATTGCTGGCTCGCTGGTGGGTTCTTCGGGTGCGATCTTGTCTTACATCATGTGTAAAGCCATGAACCGTTCGTTCTTTAACGTGATCTTGGGTGGTTTTGGTGGCACGAGCGACGGTGGTGCAGCGGCGGGGAGCCAAGAGCAGCGCAACGTACGCTCGGGTAGCTCAGACGATGCGGCCTTTTTGCTGACCAACGCAGAAACCGTTACGATTGTCCCTGGTTACGGCTTGGCGGTTGCACGCGCTCAGCATGCCTTGAAAGAGTTGGCTGAAAAATTGACTGAACACGGCGTGATCGTGAAGTACGCGATTCATCCTGTTGCCGGTCGTATGCCTGGTCACATGAACGTTTTGCTCGCCGAGGCTGAAGTCCCTTACGATCAAGTGTTTGAGATGGAAGACATCAACAGTGAATTTGCACAGACCGACGTAGTGCTGGTACTTGGTGCGAATGATGTGGTGAACCCTGCTGCAAAAACTGACCCCAAGTCGCCCATCGCTGGCATGCCAATCTTAGAAGCCTACAAAGCGAAAACCATCATCGTCAATAAGCGCTCAATGGCTTCTGGCTATGCGGGCCTGGACAACGAACTCTTCTACATGGACAAAACCATGATGGTGTTCGGTGATGCGAAGAAGGTGATTGAGGATATGGTCAAGGCGGTTGAGAACTCGTAGAACTACTTTGATTTCAAAGCGTTAGGCTTGTTTAGCTTGGTTGTGTCCAATTCCTGTCCAAACGGAGCAGGAAAATGGCATCAGTACGCAATCGCAATGGCGTCTGGCAGGCAAGAATATTACGCAAAGGGCAACCGGCGGTCAGTAAGTCTTTTCAAACCCGCCAAGACGCCGAGCGCTGGGCAAGGCACATCGAAACCCAAATCGACAAGGGTTCATATACCAGTGTTGCCTTAGCCGAAAACACCACGTTCACCGAAGTGGTTGAGCGCTACATTGCAGAAGTCACCCCCACCACCAGAAGCTGCCGAGAAGATAGCTATCGACTTAAAGCGCTTGCCCGCCATTGGATTGGCACGCTCAACATGGTCGCCCTCACCCCAACTAAGCTCGCTGCATATCGTGACGAACGTCTGAAGCAGGTTTCCGCTGGCGCTGTGATTCGTGAACTGTCGTACTTTTCGTCAATCATTAATCACGCTCGACGAGAATGGGGAATCAATATTACAAACCCTGTGCCTCTTGTTCGCAAACCGCCAACACCCTCAGGTAGAAATAAGTGCCTATCTGACACTGAACTAGAAAGTCTCTTTACCGCGTTAAAACCAAGAGTCAAGAACGGCAATATTTGGGTGTTGCCACTCACCCAGTTTGCTCTAGAGTCAGCAATGCGCCGCGGTGAGATACTTGGGCTGCGCTGGGATGATATTGATTTCGCTAAACGCACTGCATTTATTGCACTGACAAAGAACGGTACGGCTCGGACTGTCCCTCTCTCAAGTAAGGCTGTCGAGATTCTTACCCACCTACCACGCAATATCGAAGGTACGATTTTCCCGATAAACGGACCAGCATTATCCGCAAGCTTTGACCGCGCAAGAAAGCTAGCAAAACTCGATGACTTTCACTTTCATGACCTACGTCACATGGCAATCACACGACTTGCTGAGAAGCTACCGAACTTGATTGAATTATCTGCTGTGTCGGGGCATAAAAGTTTGGTTATGTTGAAACGTTATTACCATCCGAACGTTGAACAGTTAGCGCAGAAGCTTGGATAAGAATAAATTTAAAACGCTAATTTCAATTTTGATCAGCGTTTAAACAACGACCTACGCAAAATCGTTGTGACCACGCAACACGATGAAAAAATCACTCCGCAAAAGGGTGATTTTTTTTTAATGCTTTTACTCACATCTAACAATCAATAACTGCGCGGCTTTGCATTTTTTTATCTTGAGTGAACAGAAAAAATAACACCATTTTTTTAAAAAAACTCTATAACAAAAACGAAACATTCCCTCCATAATCAATGCACACGCTGCGTTTCGCAGCATCACTTATGGAGTTCAAAATGAAACCAGCACCCTCCACTGAAGCATCAAGTCGCCATGAAGAAAATTCACTAGTTAACCTGTCGCAGTTTGAACAGCTCCTTACGGGAGACGAAGCGGCAAAGATTCTTGATGTCACGCCGGGAACACTGCAAGTTTGGCGTAGCACAGGGCGCTATAAGCTTCCTTTCGTCAAAGTCGGACGCAATGTTCGATATGTGCAATCCAATTTGATTGATTGGTTACGAGAACGGACTCGTCTAAACGAAGTGCCATCGTCCAATGCTCACGCCGGAGTTCAATCATGAATACGTTGCATCTAAAGAAAAAACCAGAGTCAGCGCCAAAGAAGCAATGGGATCAGCTTATTGGCAAGCGCGTAGAGGTGATTACAAAGATGGGCTATGTAATAACTGGTTGGGCTGAAGCTAGCCAAGCCCACGTGCTTACGGTCATCGACGCAACCGTCAAAAGGCGAGATTCGCCTGAGATTGAACGTCAATCTAAGCCTGTTCACATTGGCTGCGAGAACATCGCTTTAGCGCTTGAACAGTGATAGTCGTTTACAAAATAAAACGCCCCGGCTGCAACCGAGGCGATAACGACGTACCCAAAACATCTAATTAAAGAGGTAACACCGTGAGTGTAAAACATAATGTTGATTACGGGAAGACTGTTCGCATTCCAGATGGCAAATATCAAGCGGTCTATCTTACCCATGAAGTAACTAAAGGCACGTGGGGTAAAAAGGTGCGAATAGATTTTCGGCTTGTCACACCCGGCGAGCATTTCGAAACGGAGATTTGTGCTTGGTACAACATCGCAGATGGCGGCGACGGGCTTGGAGGCTGGATCAGACTTTCCCTGCACCACAAACTGACAAATGAGTTGTACACGGTCTTGGAACTCAAAGTCCGGGTAGCCAACCTTTGTCCGTCCATGTTGAAAGGCTCTGTCATCTTAGTAAAGGTCGGCACTGTTAAAACGAACGGACACAAAGAACAGATTGCCGAACCACTTTGGTACTCGAAGGTTGAGCGCATGATCAGCCGAGAAACCATCGGTCCGGACGCCAGCTACGTCGAGCCAGTTCCTTCACGTGATACCTCACCTCTGACCTTGACCGATGCTCAGACCGCACCCGAAACTGATTACGGCACTTCAACCTTAACTAAGCCTTAATCTTTTACTAGTAGCGTTACTTGAACCGGTACTTGTACCGGTTCTTTTACTTACACCGTCACCTTTTCTAATACCGTTACCAAGCCCTTTACTTGAAGCATTACTTTGACCAGTACTAATACCGTCACCTTTACTCGAAGCGGTACTTAGACCTTTACCGATACCGTAACTTATACCGTTACTTCTACCTTTACTTATACCTGTACCTACACCTACCCTGACTGTCTGAAACCCGCTCCCTGAGCGGGTCTCGAAGGTCTGCGTGGCAATGTTTATATATGACACGACCTTTCAACACGGTGTAATCACACCTTTTAATGTCCCAACCAAGCCTTCACAAATACATTTCAGGTATTTTCAACACGGCGTTCGCATCTCTAAACCGCGTCAAACCCGCACCAACACTGCTTCTACGCACTGCCTGTTAATACTGTGCTTATAAGGCACTAGCATTCCCATCACTTTAAAGATTTGTGCGTATGTACTATCAATGGCACTGATGCCTTTATAGCCTACACCACGCGCTTTGACGGAGTTTTCACTCCCACCCTATGGGTAGGTATGGGTTAACAAGAAGTCGGCTGATTTGACACTACGCCGAAGCTCAAAATCGAAAAGACTCAACGAATACGCACAGCATCAACGGATTCGTTGTCGTCAACGTTAATGAGCTTACCGGGGCAAACGACAATATCGCTGGTGGGCAGCCAAAGCATTGAGTCGATGCGATCAATTATGCTGACCCGCCATACGCTGCCATCTTCGAGCTTGATGAATTCTCCATTACCAAACACAGCCTCAATCCAATGACCGGACTCGCAGCCATACTGGGCTGTGGCAGCGCCCGACAAACAAAGAGCGACCGCAGCAAATAAAAGCTTAAGGCTATTCATCTTCATACCTTTGCTCGTTTAAACGGGCTGTTTGTACGACTGTCAGTCTTTCTTCTTTATTGCCTGCACTGACCATTTTTCTTCGGTCGGTTCTCTTTGCCTCTCAATGTCGGCGAGTTGTTTTCTGAGCATCTTGACAACTATACCGTCCGGACCAGATGTTTTTTCTAGTTCTGCTATTGCCTGTTTAATTTCCTGAACTAGTGTGGTCATGGCAGTTTTCCTTTGCGAAAACGGACTGCTTTTCATCCATTGAAATTGCTTTTAATGCGTGAGTTCCAGCAAGCGCTTTTCAAGCTCGGCTTTAATCTGCTCGGAGTCAATACGTTCCACCTTAGTCTCGACTTTGTCCGTGAACATGCCGATGGTTTTACCCAATAACTCCAACGCACGAATCTGATTGCTTTCGGTCTTCATGGTGTTGGAATGGTTTAACAACTGGCGCAGGATGTACGCACGAAGCGCTGGCGGGTCTGAAATGATGCTTTCAGCCTGCTCGGCTTGCTTCACCACTTCGCTCACCCGAGGGTCTTTTAACAGCTTACAGGCGTTCGCAGACACGGTGACAGATGTGCTGTTACTGCAATCATAGGCACGGCGGTAGCTTTCACTGGGGCTATGCCCCTCGGTGATTAGCTTGGCGAACAGACGC
>JAURJT010000034.1 GCA_030832095.1 Gammaproteobacteria bacterium
ACGCAACAAGTGGGGTAAGAGGGATGGCTGAAGAGCACACACATTTTGGTTATCAGACAGTCGCTGAATCAGAGAAGGCAGCCAAGGTTGCACAGGTGTTTCATTCTGTGGCCTCGCGCTACGATGTGATGAACGACCTGATGTCTGCCGGACTACACCGCGTCTGGAAGGCCTTTACGATTGGGCGTGCCGCTGTGCGTCCAGGCATGAAGGTATTGGATATCGCAGGCGGGACTGGCGACCTGGCCCGGACCTTTGCAAAGCAGGCGGGCCCGACCGGTGAAGTCTGGCTGACAGATATCAACGACTCGATGCTGCGCGTCGGGCGTGATCGGTTGCTCGACGATGGCGTGGTGTTGCCTTGCGCGGTCTGCGATGGTGAGCACTTGCCTTTCGCGTCAAATTATTTTGACCGCGTGACGGTAGCTTTTGGATTACGTAACATGACCCACAAAGACCGCGCCTTAGCTGAGATGACGCGAGTGCTTAAACCGGGGGGCAAACTGTTGGTACTCGAATTTTCAAAGATTGCAGCGCCTCTGGCTCCGGCGTACGACTGGTATTCGTTCAAGGTATTGCCTTGGCTCGGTCAAAAAGTGGCAGGTGATGCTGATAGCTACCGTTATTTGGCCGAATCGATTCGTATGCATCCTGATCAAGAGACGCTCAAAGGAATGCTGAGCGAGGCAGGTTTGTCGCGTGTGCAGTTTTTCAACTTGTCGGCGGGCTTAACGGCCTTGCATGAGGGCGTTAAGTTGGGCTAGCGTGCGATCTTTCTGGTCGTTAGTTAAGCAATCATTAGCCACGATGAAGCGCTGAAATGTGACCCGCGACGGAACTTCAACACATTTTTATCGTCCATGCTTTACAACCTGTTCAGGTTTAAGTAAGATTCAGGTTCTAGTAAGATTTGAAGGTCTTCGACTTTTAAACACTATTTGAATGTTTTGGCGCTCAGGCGCCGAGGAGCTCAAGATGTCCCGATTTGTTACTCGTCTGTTTGCGGCAGCACTCATTACCTTAGGCGGCGTATCGTTGTCTGCGGTGACTTTCGACGCCCAGGCGGCGCGCGCCGGTAGCGGCACCAGCTCTGGCAAGCAATCCAGCAACGTTAGCAGTCAAAAGCCTGCAGCCCCTGCTGCGGCAACTGGCTCAACAGCACAAAAGAGCGCCACGCCTGCAGCTGCGCCTGCTGCTGCAGCGGCTAAACCTAGTGGCGCTTCGCGTTGGCTCGGCCCCTTGGCTGGCATCGCTGCTGGCTTAGGTATCGCAGCCCTGTTGTCGCACTTTGGTCTTGGCGGCGCGATGGCCGACTTCTTAATGGTGGCGTTGTTGGCCGCCGTGGTGATCTTTGGCGTGATGTTCGTATTGCGTAGAATGCGTGGCGGTTCAGCTGCACAACCCGCAGCACAAGGTGCAGGCAACTCGTCCGTAGGGCAGCCACCTGCCAACGAGATGTACCGCGAAAGCGCTGCGCCTAGCGCCGCGCCGGTTGCGATGCCCGCTTCAGCCACGGGCTCAATGTCGGCAGCAGGGTTTGGTTCAGACGCACCAGCACCCGATCAAAATTGGTTTATCCCAGTTGATTTTGATACCAATCGCTTCTTGCAAGAAGCAAAAGCGCAGTTCGTCTCGATTCAAAAAGTTTGGGATAGCGGCGACCTGACGCAAATGCGTAACTTCTTGACCGATGATCTGCTGAAAGAGTTGCAGGCCCAGTTGTCAGGTCGTGTTGGTGAAAACCATACTGAAGTGGTGCTGCTCAACGCTGAAATGCTAGGTATCGAAAAGGTCACTGACGGTCATTTGGCGAGCGTGCGCTTTTCGGGCATGCTGCGTGAGCAAGCCGGCGCAGAAGCGTTCCGCTTCGAAGAAGTTTGGAACCTCTTTAAACCTGAGCAAGGCGGCTGGTTGTTGGCAGGTATTCAACAAATTCCAGTGACTCACGCCAGCTAACTCATTGCTTCAATGTTGCATCTAAAAACGCCCGCCTAGCGGGCGTTTTTATGCCCATTTCAACTGATGGTCAGTTCACCCGTTAAACTACGCCCTTAAATCGACTTTTAGTGCCTGCGCCTACGTGACCATTGCCCTACCTTCTCTGCCGACGCGGTTCGCCCTACACCCCGTCAGGTTATGGGCGCACGCCTTCAATCTATTGACTCAGCAGCAACCTTGGGCAGCGCAACGTTTGGCGGCCCATGCCGGGCAAACGCTGCGGATCTGTCTTGGCGGTTTTCAGGTGACGTTCACCATTGGGCACGATGGCACTCTCGAGGCCGCAGACTCGGCAGTGGTGCCTGATGTCGTGCTTGAGTTGATTGCCGAAAAACTATCGTTGACGGCACTACTTTCACCCGAGGCACGCACCGATATTGCCCAATTGGTACATGTCACTGGGCAGGCTGCGTTAGTGCAAGTTGTGTCTGATCTAGCGCGTGATTTGCGCCCAGATCCCGAAGATGCCTTGGCCCAATGGCTGGGGGATGTCCCCGCGCGCCGCCTGACTAAAGGCGCACAAGGTGTGTTCGCTGGCGCGCAGTCTTTCGCGCGCGGCGTGGTCGAAAATCTTGCCGAGTATTTTTCTGAAGAAACCAATATCTTGGCAGCTGCGCCTGCCCTCGCGTCTCTGTCCCAAGAGCGTGCGCTCACCTTGGCTCACCTAGAGCAAATCGATCGGCGACACGCCGCGCTGCAAGCGCGGCTTTCGCGCCTCACCTCGCGCCTCGGCCCCTCAGTATGATGTCTTTGCCCCGCCTGTTGCGCATCATCGTCGTTGCGCTGCGCTATCGGCTCGATGAACTCGTGCTGTCGGGCATCGAACACCCTGTGGCCTATCGCTTGCTGTGGTTGGTGCGCTTAGGTTCGCGCCCGACCATGCCGCGTGGTTTGCGTCTGCGCCTTGCCCTCGAGGCGCTCGGTCCCATCTTCGTGAAATTTGGGCAAGTGTTGTCGACTCGCCGTGATTTAATCCCGATGGATATTGCGGATGAACTGGCCTTGCTGCAAGATCGTGTCGCACCGTTTGCCTCAGATAAAGCCGCTGCCATGATTGAAGCGGCACTTGGGGCGCCCACCTCGACACTTTTTGCGCAGTTTGAAACCGATCCAGTTGCCTCTGCATCCATTGCGCAGGTGCACTTCGCGGTGCTTCATGATGGGCGTCATGTTGCAGTCAAGGTATTGCGCCCGGGCATGCTAGAAGTGATTGACAAAGACCTCTCGCTGATGCGCGTGCTGGCCAGCCTGATACAGCGCCTGGTGCCCGACGGGAGGCGCTTAAAGCCTCGCGAGGTCGTTGCCGAATTTGATAAGCACCTGCATGACGAACTCGATCTATTACGTGAGGCGGCTAATTGCAGTCAGCTACGCCGTAATTTTGGCCCTGAGAGCAAGCGCGGTGAGCTGTTATGGGTACCCGAGGTCATGTGGGATTATTGCGCCTCGACCGTCTTTACCATGGAGCGGATGTACGGCATACCAGTCAGTCAAATTGAACGCTTGAAGCAAGCAGGCGTTGATATTCCTACGCTGGCGCGTACTGGCGTCGAAATATTTTTTACACAAGTCTTTGATGATGGTTTTTTTCACGCTGACATGCACCCAGGCAATATTTATGTCTCAGATCAGCCCGCGACGCTTGGTCGGTATATCGCGCTCGATTTTGGCATTGTGGGGTCGCTCTCTGAGTTCGATAAAAACTATCTGGCACAAAATTTTTTGGCATTTTTTCAGCGCGATTACCGCCGCGTAGCTCGTTTGCATATTGAATCAGGCTGGGTACCCGCAGCCACCCGCGAAGAAGAGCTCGAGGGGGCGGTTCGTGCGGTCTGCGAGCCCTATTTTGATCGGCCTTTGGCCGAAATCTCTCTGGGACAAGTGTTATTGCGCCTGTTTCAGACCTCCAGGAGGTTTAATGTCGAAATACAGCCGCAGCTGGTACTGTTACAAAAGACCCTTCTAAATGTCGAAGGATTAGGTCGCCAGCTCGATCCGCAGTTAGACTTATGGAAAACGGCCAAACCTTATCTTGAGCGTTGGATGCTTGAGCGGGTTGGTTTAAAGGGAACTCGTAAGAAACTGATGCAAGAGGCGGGTCAGTGGGCGCAGTGGTTACCTGAATTACCGCGATTGGTGCACGCCCAACTCAGTCGCGCAGATATATCGAGTCAGGTCTTGCACGAGCTGCAACAAATGCGGCGCTCGCGCGAGCAAAGCAATCGTGTATTGGTGGCATTAACGGGCGTGGCTGCCCTGAGTTTGGCAGTGGCACTCTGGACGCTGATGCGTTGATTGAAATTTAAACATTAAAGGCAGTGAACATGCTCTACACAGAACTTTTTAAGTCAATGGAATCCGTGCGCTGGAACATGGCCACCGATATTCCGTGGCAAGACTTTGATCGCAGCAAGCTCACTGACGAGCAGGCGCAGACGATCAAAATGAACGCCATCACCGAATGGGCTGCGCTGCCAGCGACTGAAATGTTTTTGCGTGATAACCGCGACGACAGCGATTTTTCGGCCTTTATGTCGGTTTGGTTTTTTGAAGAGCAAAAGCATTCGCTGGTGTTAATTGAGTATTTGCGGCGCTTTGCCCCAGACTTAGTCCCCACTGAAGACGAACTGCACCGTGTGCGCTTTGAGTTTGATCCTGCCCCTCCGCTCGAAACACTCATGCTGCATTTCTGTGGCGAGGTGCGTCTCAATCACTGGTATCGTCGTGCCTCTGATTGGCACACTGAGCCTGTGATCAAAGAAATTTATAAAGTCATCGCACAAGACGAAGCTCGTCATGCAGGGGCTTATTTACGTTACATGAAGCGCGCGCTGACTCAACGCGGACAAGAAATCGGCGCGCAGGCGCGTATGGCATTTGCCAAAATCGGCGTCTTGATGGCGTCGGCGCACCGCACGCCTCAGGCGCTGCATCCCACTAATCTTCATGTCAATAAAGACATGTTTCCCAATGATACCGTGCAGTCAAAACTGCCTGAGCCAGGCTGGCTTGAGCGTTGGCTAGACAATCAAATTGTCTTTGATAAAGACTGGGAACACAAAGTTAGCACTCGTATTTTGCATAACATGTCGCTCTTAATGGATAGCTCGTTTAAGACCGTGCAAGACCTGAACCGCTATCGCAAAGAATTGATTCGATCAGCCACGGGGGCTGTAGGCTCAGTCGCTTGAGTGCGCGGTTCGAAGCCAAGCTCCTTTCAGCACAGCAGGCTGTTGAAAGGATCGCAGGCGGCCAGTGGCCCAAGCCTTTGGTGTTTACCAATGGTGTGTTTGATATTCTGCACCGGGGCCACGTCACTTATCTTGATGAGGCTGCACAACTAGGCGCAACGCTGGTCGTGGGCGTGAACTCAGACGCCTCTGCAAAGCGGTTGGGCAAAGGACCAGATCGTCCGTTGAATACGGCGGCCGATCGCGCTGCGTTGTTGGCAGCGCTCGAATGTGTCACAGCCGTCGTTGTCTTCGACGAAGACACACCTCTTGAAATTATCGGGCAGCTTCGGCCCGATTTCATCGTTAAGGGTGGGGATTACAACATGCAAGTGCTGCCTGAAAGCAAGCTCGTCGAGTCGTGGGGCGGCAAAGCTGTCGCAATACCGTTTGAGTTCGCGCGCTCAACGACCAACCTAGTCGAAAAAATTCGACAACGCTAAAAGCCGATACTGCTAGATTTTTTGAACTGGCATCCGATGTTGTGCTTTCACAGCCAGTTTTAACCCGTGGTTTGCACGGGTTAAATTCTTCAAAATTTGAAGCGTGAACCACAGGCTCCGGTGAGCGGCTTAATCACGGTCTCGAACAGCGATGTGGTTTCAAAGCTTGCTGCAGTCGTACGTGTGATGCGAAAGGCGGTCATTGACGGTGACTGACCGACGATCACGACCATGCGGCCACCAAGTTTCAATTGATACTTGAGCGCATTTGACACTTTGTCGACTCCGCCGCTTACCAAAATTGCATCGTATTCGGCGGTTCCCCAGCCGTTATTGCCGTCACCCACTTCAACTGTGACATTTTTGCAGTGTGCTTTTTGCAAATTTTGTTGGGCAAAGCTTGCTAAGCGTGGATCGATTTCAATTGATGTGACGGTGCGAGCCAACTGCGCCAGCAAGGCAGCCTGATGACCCGAGCCGGTACCGATCTCGAGTACGCAGTCGTCGTGTTTGAGTTGCAAGAGTTGGGTGAGGCGAGCCTCAAGTTTGGGGCTGAGCATTGACTGACGCGTGTCGACTGTGCCGAGTTGCAACGGGATCTCAATGTCTGCAAACGCCAGGCTGCGAAAGTTGGTCGGCACAAACAGCTCGCGTTGCACCTTGAACAGGGCGTCGACAACATTGGCGTCAAACACGCCGACTGGCCGAATTTGTTGTTCAACCATATTGAAACGGGCACGCTCAAACTCAGGCAAAGTCATTGCATTCATAATTTAGTGTGCGAAAGCACTTATTGCGGAAAACCCTTATTGTAAGGGTTTTCCTGACCACAGCGCATGAAAGTGGTGCACGGGGCCGTGCCCATGACCAACCCTGAGCGAGTCTGCCTGAGCAATGGCCTGGACGAGGTAGTGTTTAGCGCGCTTGGTAACCTCGGGTACGTCTTGAAGTTGTGGCAACAGTGCCGTAATGGCGGCCGATAGCGTACAACCAGTCCCATGCGTGTTGCGCGTGGGGATCCGGTGCCCCGGCAACTCGATCATTTTGTCGCCATCGTGTAGCACGTCAATCGTGTCGTTGCCGGGCAGGTGCCCGCCTTTCACCAGCACCCAGCGATGCCCGCCGTAGGTCATCAGGTTGCGCAAGCGTTCGGCTACCCGCCGCATCTCGCGGACGGTCTCGACTGAACGCATCTCAAGCAAGACCCCAGCTTCGGGCAGATTTGGGGTAATCAAGGTGGCTAACGGTAGTAATTGCTCACGTAGGGCGCCGATGGCCTTCTGCTCGAGCAGTAAATCGCCACTCTTTGAGACCATGACGGGATCCAGAACGAGATGGGCTGGCAAGAAGTGTCCGAGGCGGTCTGCAACGACTTCAATGATGCCAGTTTGCCCCAGCATCCCGAGCTTGACAGCATGGATCTCAACATCGGCAAACAGAGTGTCAATTTGCGCTCGCACAAACTGCGGGTTGACGGGCGAGATCTCAGTGACTGCCTGAGTATTTTGTGCGGTCAGAGCCGCTACCACAGCGCAGCCATAGGCACCCAAGGCGCTCATCGCCTTGATGTCGGCCAAAATACCAGCGCCCCCCGAGGGATCCATGCCTGCGATGGTCAAGGTATTGGGTATGACGCGTGCGGCAGTTTCGTCGCTCATGTCTTGGTGTTCGAGGCAAGGGGCGCGATGAGACCTGTGGTGGGTGAGCTTGGTGCCGCCTGGTAGGTCTTGCGTGGAACGCGTCCGGCCAGAAATGCCTCACGACCCGCCTCAACGGCTTTTTTCATGGCGCTCGCCATCAGCACTGGGTGTTGCGCACCAGCAATTGCCGTGTTCATCAGCACGCCATCGCAACCAAGCTCCATGGCAATGGCGGCGTCTGAGGCCGTGCCGACACCGGCATCGACCAAAACAGGGACTTTTGCCTGATCAATAATCAAGCGTAGGTTCCAGGGGTTTAGGATCCCCATGCCCGAACCAATTAATGAGGCTAATGGCATGACTGCGACGCAACCGATGTCTTCAAGCATGCGGCATTGGATCGGGTCGTCGGTGCAATAGACCATCACGTGAAACCCGTCAGCCACCAAGGTTTTAGCCGCAGCGAGTGTTTCGGGCATATTCGGAAACAAGGTGTGTGGATCGCCGAGTACCTCTAGTTTGACTAAGGTGTGCCCATCCAAAAGTTCACGGGCCAACCTGAGAGTGCGTACGGCCTCGTCGGCCGAATAGCAGCCGGCCGTGTTCGGCAGCAGGGTGAATTGGCTTGGAGGCAGGTACTCAAGCAAGCTAGGCTCGCCAGCCGTTTGACCGATGTTGGTCCGACGAATGGCGACGGTAATAATTTGTGCACCGCTGGCATCAATTGCTTCGCGTGTTTGCGCAAAGTCTTTGTATTTTCCGGTGCCCACAAGTAAGCGCGAACGGTAGGCCTTACCGGCAATCACCAAGGGATCAGACGAGTCTGTTTTCATATTTTTTCAGTAAGTCAAAACGTGGTGACTGGTGGCAAACCGGTCGCAATCGGTACAGTTTAACGTGCCTCGGCAAGAGGGTGCAGCCGTAAGGGCGCGGCGCTATTTTCGACTTTGCTCGATTAGTTCACAAATGGGCTCAGCCGCTTCGATTAAGCGTGGGCCAGACCGAAACACGGCATCCGCGTCAACCATAAATACGCGACCTAGCCGCGCCGCTGGCAGGCCTGCGGTCTGCCAGTGATTCACACCAGCGCTATCTACGACCGGCGCGGTCCCTGCGCCCGTGCGCGCGATCAGCACTAACTCAGGCGCTCGAGCGGCTAGCTGCGCAAGACTGAGCTTTGGCGCCCCCACGCCGTCTTCGCTGATGATGTTGCTGCCGCCACACAGAGTGATGACGTCCGATAGGAGATGCTCGCGGGTCAAGGCGCCCTCAGGCTCGGTGCCAGCCTGCAGCAACACCCTCACGACGCGCTTGCCGGCAGCCGCTTGAGCCAAGGCGTCTAACTTCTGGCGTAGGGCCTGAGCGCGCGCTCGCGCGACCGGGGCGGTACCTAGCAGTACACCAAAGGTTTCGATGCTGTCTGCGATTTCAATGAGCGAGGTAGGCGTGCTGATAAATATGGGGATGTTCAGTGCTTTGAGCGAATCAAGTTCACTGGTTAGCCAGCCAAACATTAAATCTGGCTTGTACGCTGCCACACGAGCTGGATCTGGCGCACGTTGGTCACCAAGCTTTGGCAAGCTCAAGGCCTGCGCCGGAAAATTACTACCTTCAGTTGTCGCAACCAGTTTGTCGCCGCCACCTGCGGCAAAAATCAACTCAGTGGTGTGAGGCGACAGCGAGATGACTCGACGGGCTGGCCCTTTGAGGAGCACCGCTCGACCACTGTCATCGATGACCTCGATTTCAGTCGCACTCGCTGCGAACGCCAAGACACAGCACGCTAGAAAACTAGCCCGACAAAAAAAAGCGCGCATCACACAGTTTGCTCAACAATAACTCGATGACTGATGCTACATCCGCCACGCTAAGTTGACAAATACATTCGAGCCCAAGGTGCTGTAGCCCTGTATGAGTGTGTACTGTTTGCCAAAGACGTTGTTCCAGCGCACTTGCACTTCAGCGCCTGAGGGTAGTGGGTAGCTACCCTGCAGGTTAAGCAAACTATAGCCACCCAGACTGCCGCCCGACATTGTGTCCTTGCGTTCGCTGCTGACATACCATTCGGCCGTCAAGCGTGCGCGCCAGACGGCTTGATCTAATGCGAGCTTGGCAACTCGTTGTGCACGCTGCGGCAATAAGGCGCCGGTCTCGGCGTTACGCGGGTCAAGCCAGTTCAGGCTACCCCGCACTTGCGTGTCGCTATTGAAGCGATGCGAACCAAACAGACTGACGCCTTGAATCAGCGCCTGTCCGACATTGATTGGCGCGTAGGGTGAGTAAATATCACCAGGTACCACCGGCTGAGTCAAGATCAAGTTCGTGATTTCGTTGCGATAGGCGACCAAACTTAATTGAGTTTTTTCAGTTGAGTATTTCAACCCCATCTCGATATTGCGTGATTTCTCGGGTTGCAATAACGGATTACCTGCATAGAAAGGCGTGACGGGCCAGTAGAGCTCATTGAAATTCGGTGCACGAAAGCCCGTGTTGGCACCCACTGTGGCTCGCCACTGCGGTGTCAGCGACAGCCCGTACACCAGACTGCCTGTCACAAAGTTACCGTACTGCGAATTGTTGTCATTGCGCACGCTCGCCTGCACCGACTGTGGGCCCCAGGCGCCCCGATAAATACCGAAAAGCGAGTTGGTATACCTTGAGGTTTGTTGATAGTTCACATAGGAGGCTTGTGGGTAGCCGCCATTTGATAGCGTTCCATCGACATTTTGCTCAAGCCTTTCATAGCCAAGCGATACGATTTGAGTCGATGAAAACTTCAGGTCGTTTTGCCACAAGTATTGCCCTTGCTGTGTTGCAAAGTGTTGCTTGCCATTAAGCGGGTTCGTAGGTACGAGGTCAGCCGCCGCGTTCACCGTCTGATACCGCTCGTTCGTGAAGCCAGCACGCAGTGTGCTAGTCCAAAAGTCAGATACCCGGTTTTTGCTGGTCAGCATATTGGTGTTGACCGTTTGAATACCACGATCGTTGAAGTCAGGCTTGCCGGCATCGTAGCCGCCATTGACGCTGGATTGATAACTTTGAAAGGTGACTGTTTGGCCCGCCCGCCAGGTATAGCCTAAGGTGCCCCCAACGTTACTGCGGTAGTAAGAGTCTTTGTCGGGGTTGTAAGAATAATTGCCGGCCTTCGTAGCGTTGGTGCCCCCGCTTTGCCCATAGCCACCAAACAAGCTGTACACCCAGCCATCTTTGGCCCCTGAAAAACCTGCGTCATATTGGGTGGTGGCGTAACTGCCGACCCCAGCGTTGGCGTAGGCTGAAAACGGCCGGTCTTGGTCGCCCCGCGTGATCACGTTGATCACGCCACCGATGGCATCGGCGCCGTACAGGCTGCTTGCGGTGCCACGCACGATCTCAACACGTTCGATGCTGTTGAGTGGGATTGCGCTTAGCGGTGCGTTGCCCGAAGTGGCGCTGTTGACGCGCAGGCCATCGATCAGAATCAGCGATTGATTGCTATTCGTGCCGCGAATATTGACGCTGCTTTGTGACTGTGGGCCACCATAATCGAGCGCTTCGATACCGTGTTCGCGAACCAGTGCATTAGCCAGCGTGCCGTTGGGCAAAGTCTCTAATTCATCGCGACCGATCACACTGTTGTCGCCTAGCGTGTCTGACAGGGGCTCGGCGGTACGCCCAGGCGTCACCACGATAGTGGCCAATTGTGGGGTGGGCCCAAGCTTCAGCTCGCCCGGGGGCATTACGTTGGACTCTTGCGCGCCAGCCTTGCCGGTGCTTGTCGAGGTGGGTGTTGAGGTTGGTGTTGAGGTCTGGCTTTGCCCAAACACACTAAAAGAAACGACCACGGCCGCAGCGGCGGCGCTGAGCCGATAAGTTAAGAGTTGCATCAGTACAGCCTCGTAGTGGTCTGCGTCCCCGCAGGCCTTGAACGTTCAAAAAGATTGAATACCCTTACGGATTGTCATCTTTGCTTAAACTGGCCGGTATCGGGCTGGCATCAAGGTTTTATGACTAAACCCTTGATGTTGACCGTTGCGGGGGCAGCACAGGCACAACCGTCTGACGACGTGTTTCCCTGTTTCCCGTTTAACTTTCCCAATGCGGTGCGCAATCCCTAAGGGCGCGTACCTGTATGCATCGAAAGCACCAGTTCTGTCGCGAATGTTACACCACGGTGTTTTTGGTAAACTGTACGGCCAGCCATTGGTTTGTTTGAAGCTGCAGTTTGTGCGTTGTTTGACCCATAACCTGCCTCCCGATGGTTGTTCTAATTTTCAGTGCTTTTATTCTAGTTTTTAGTGCTTTTAGTTTTATGGCGCTTTAAACCCGATGCAGACTTTCTTTGCGTCGTTACTCAGATTTTTAGCGTCGTGATGCCTCACCCAAAACTGCCTTTTCCTCTTGCAAGCTATACCCGTGGCGCTGAGTTTGCGCGTGCGCTAGGTTCGCGCATCATGATTCTTGATGGTGCAATGGGCACCATGATTCAGCAATACAAACTCTCTGAGGCTGATTTTCGTGCAGAGCGGTTTGCTGCTCATGGTAAAGACGTAAAAGGTAACAACGAATTGCTGTCGTTGACCCGCCCCGACATCATCCTTGAGATTCATAAGCAGTACCTTGCCGCCGGTTGCGACGTGATCGAAACCAACACCTTTGGCGCGACAACGATTGCGCAAGGTGATTATGAATTGTCAGAACTCGCCTACGAGCAAAATGTAGAGTCGGCCCGCCTTGCTCGAGCCGCCTGCGATGCCTACAGCACGCCCGAGCGCCCACGCTTTGTGGCGGGCGCGCTGGGTCCTCAGCCCAAAACCGCCTCAATCTCGCCCGATGTGAATGACCCGGGTGCGCGCAATGTCACCTTTGATGAATTGCGAGTGGCTTACACCGAGCAACTGAACGGCTTGCTGGATGGCGGGGTCGATCTCATTTTGATTGAAACTATTTTCGACACGCTGAACGCTAAGGCCGCTATCTTTGCTGTCGAAGAAGTTTTTGAAGCGCGCGGCGAACGCCTGCCTGTGATGATTTCGGGTACCGTCACTGACGCTTCAGGGCGGATTTTGTCGGGTCAAACCGTCGAGGCGTTCTGGAACTCTGTTCGCCATGCCCGCCCGATTACCATTGGTTTGAATTGCGCACTCGGTGCGGCGCTGATGCGGCCCTATATCGCCGAGCTTGCAAAAATTTGTGATACCTACGTTTGCGTGTATCCCAACGCGGGTCTGCCAAATCCCATGAGTGATACTGGCTTTGACGAGACGCCGGCTGACACTTCAGCGTTACTCGAAGAGTTCGCTCGGGCAGGCTTGGTCAATATGGCCGGTGGTTGTTGTGGCACCACACCCGAACACATTCAAGCGATTGCTGAAAAAGTTCAAGCCTTGCCAATTCGTGTGGTGCCCGAGATTTCGGTCAAAACGCGTCTGTCGGGCCTTGAGGCGTTGAACATCGATGACGAATCTTTGTTCGTCAACGTCGGCGAGCGTGCAAACGTAACTGGCAGCAAGGCGTTTGCCCGTCTGATCCGCGAAGAAAAGTACGACGAGGCCGTTGCAGTGGCCCGTCAGCAAGTTGAAAACGGTGCGCAAATTATCGATATCAACATGGACGAAGCCATGCTGGATTCGGTTGCCTGTATGCATCGCTTTTTAAATATGATCGCCTCCGAGCCCGACATCGCACGCGTACCGGTGATGATCGATAGTTCAAAATGGTCTGTCATTGAAACTGGCCTAAAGTGCGTGCAAGGCAAATCGATTGTGAATTCGATCTCGTTAAAAGAGGGCGAAGAGCCGTTCTTAAAACAGGCACGGTTATGTCGCTTGTACGGTGCGGCTGCGGTCGTGATGGCGTTTGACGAACAAGGCCAGGCCGACACGCTTGAGCGTCGCAAAATAATTTGTACGCGCGCTTATAACCTGTTGATCGAAAAAGTTGGTTTTCCGCCCGAAGATATTATTTTTGATCCAAACGTGTTTGCCATCGCCACCGGCATTGACGATCACAACCATTACGCGGTAGATTTTATTGAATCCACCAAATGGATTCGTGAGAACCTTCCTCACGCGCGTATCTCTGGCGGGGTCTCGAACGTCAGTTTCTCGTTCAGGGGAAACGAGCCCATCCGTGAGGCGATCCACACGGTGTTTTTGTATCATGCCATCCGTGAAGGGATGACGATGGGCATTGTGAACGCGGGGCAATTGGGCGTATACGCCAATATTGATCCAGCTTTGCGCGAATTGGTTGAAGACGTGGTGCTTGATCGTGAATAAAGCTAAAGCGCTGGGCAAAAAAGACCCGAACGATACACGCACCCCAACCGAGCGTTTGGTTGAGTTTGCCGAAAACTTTAAAGGTAACGGCATCAAACGCGAAGAAGATCTTGCGTGGCGCCAGCAGCCGGTTGAAAAGCGACTAGCCCATGCCATGGTGCATGGTATGACGCAATTTATTATTGAAGACACTGAAGAAATTCGTCAGCAGATTGCCGATCGCAGTGGGCGCCCCATCGAGGTGATCGAGGGCCCGCTCATGGATGGCATGAACATCGTGGGCGATTTGTTTGGTGAAGGAAAAATGTTTTTGCCGCAGGTGGTGAAATCTGCCCGCGTGATGAAGCAAGCCGTCGGTCACTTGGTACCGTTTATTGAAGCTGAAAAAAAACTGATCGAGGCGGCAGGTGGTGACGTACGTGCAAAAGGCAAGATCGTCATCGCGACCGTTAAGGGCGATGTGCACGACATCGGTAAAAACATCGTCACAGTGGTGCTTCAGTGCAATAACTTTGAAGTGGTGAACATGGGTGTCATGGTGCCGGCTGCCGAGATCTTGGCGCGCGCCAAAGCAGAAAAAGCTGACATTGTTGGCCTATCGGGTTTGATTACGCCAAGCCTTGAAGAGATGGCCTACGTCGCCAGCGAGATGCAGCGCGACGAGTATTTTCGTAGCCGCAAAATCCCGTTGATGATTGGTGGCGCCACAACCAGTCGGGTGCATACGGCCGTCAAAATTGCTCCGCATTATGAGGGCCCCGTGATTTACGTACCCGACGCGAGTCGGTCAGTCGGTGTCGCGCAAAATCTTGTTTCAGAAACTGCCAATACCTACCTACAAGAGCTTGCCGTTGAGTACGAAGACGTGCGCCGTCGCCATGCTGCCCGCAAAGCGACGCCGTTGATGTCTTTGCTTGACGCGCGTGCCGCAAAAACTGCGATCGATTGGGCGGGTTATGTACCGCCGCGTCCTAAATTTATCGGTCGTCGCACCTTTAAAAATTTCGATTTGGCCGAGCTAGCAAACTTTATCGATTGGACCCCATTTTTTCAAACCTGGAGTTTGTTTGGTCAGTTTCCAGCGATCTTGGACGACAAGGTGGTGGGCGAGCAGGCGCGCTCAGTCCACGCTGATGCTCAGGCGATGCTCAAGCGCATGATTGATGGCCGCTGGCTCACTGCGAATGGTGTCGTTGCGTTTTACCCAGCCAATACGATCAATGACGACGATATCGAAATCTATACCGACGAAACCCGTGAAAAAGTCTTGTTCACTTGGCGTGGGTTGCGCCAACAGGGCATGAAGCGCGAGGGCGTCGATAACAAATGTTTAGCTGACTTTATCGCTCCTAAAGCCTCTGGTGTGATGGATTACATTGGTTTGTTTGCAGTCACAGCAGGCTTAGGCGTCGAGAAAAAAGAACAAGAATTTGAGCGCGCAAACGACGACTATTCAGCCATCATGTTTAAGTCGCTGGCGGATCGGTTGGCCGAGGCGTTTGCTGAGGCGCTTCACGCGCGTGCTCGCAAAGATATTTGGGGCTATGTACCTGATGAATCCTTGACCAACACCCAAATGATCAAAGAGGAATATCAAGGGATCCGCCCAGCCCCAGGTTACCCTGCCTGCCCAGAGCATGTGGTGAAACGTGAAATGTTTGAGGTGCTTGACGGTGCTGATATCGGCATGATGTTGACAGAAAGTTATGCCATGCATCCGGCTGCCAGCGTATCGGGATTTTATTTTAGCCACCCACAGTCGCAGTACTTCAGCGTTGGCATTATTGGCGATGATCAAGTGGCGGATTACGTTAAGCGCTCGGGTCGCACAGAAAAAGACGTCAAAAGAACGCTGGCTCCTAATCTAGGTTGATGGTGGTGTGCAACGAGAGGTTTGCTCTCACCAAGCAAGCGTTTCAAGCAAAAACGCGCTCGCAACTGCCACACCCAAAGCCGTAGTGACCCAGTTGCGGCCCAGTGCGTTGGGTTGGCTTTCAACGTAACGATATAGAAGCGCACCGGCCCCAACCGAGATCAAGACGGCAAGCATCATGCCTAGTGTGTTGATCAAGACGCCCGTCGGAAACAACCGCGCCCACAGCGCGTTCATCCCAATGCAAAAACCGTAGTGAATTAAAAAAATTGAATACGAGCGCTGACCCAGCCACGTCAACAGACCTGGGCGCGGCCATTGGGCTAACCAGCCACGTTGGCCCGCAATCGCGACAATGATAGCAGTGGCTAGTGCGACGACAATCGGATTACGATGCTGCAGCCACAATGCCACAGCACCAAGCAGGCTGATGGTGAATAACAGAATGCCACCTAAGGGCTGACGCGTTGACCAAAAAGCCAGCATCCCCATTCCATAGGCGCCAAAGAAATAGGGCGCATAGTCCTCGTAGCGATCGTGTCGGTTAATCACCCAAAGCGAACCTGCGGCCAAGCCGATGATCAGCGCCGGAAATATCCAGCGCCAGTTTGGCGCCACGCGTGCACTGAGCGCGGTGAGTAATACCGTCAAGATAAAAAGTTGAAAATCAATCGCGACATACCAAACACCTGCCGACAAGGCTTCAACGCCGGTGAGATCGTGTAACAACAGGGCGTGCGCCAGTAATTGCGCAAGGCTTGGAGGTGCTGAAAGCGAATCATGGACAAACCAGGGCCTGACGATCGCGGTGATCAGTATTGCAGAGGCGATCGCAAAGACAAAAGGCGTGGCTAAGCGACGATATCGTTTAAGGATGAGACCCAAGTGCGAAGCGGTAGACGAGGTAGAAGGTTGTCCCTCAGGCGCAAGTTGAGCCGCGACTAAAAATCCAGCCAACACAAAAAACATTTGCACAGCTAGACGGGCGTAGATTTCAAGCCCATTGATGACTGCAGGGAAAGCACCTCGCACCACATCAGACATCGGCCCGTACACCGCAAGATGGTGCAGCACGATGGCGATGCACCCGATGCCTTTCATGGCATCGAGCAGGGGCAGGCGAGATCGTGTCATCAGGTTTAAACGATCAAGCCCAGCTTGACGCAGAGCTTGATCGTTTGCTTTTTCGCATTTGCACTTGAAAGCGCGAGGGTATTAAGTTTTGTGATAAATCTCAGACCCTTTTTTGACGAACTCAATGGCTTTTTCTTGCATGCCAGCTTTAAGCGCCGCGTCGTTTTCGACGCCGAGTTTTTTAGCGTAATCGCGCACGTCTTGCGTAATTTTCATACTGCAAAAGTGTGGGCCGCACATCGAACAGAAGTGCGCCACTTTCATTGAATCTTTAGGCAAGGTCTCGTCATGAAAGTCTTTAGCCGTGTCAGGATCCAGTCCAAGATTGAACTGATCATCCCAACGAAACTCGAAGCGCGCCTTGGATAAGGCATTGTCACGAATTGCAGCACCAGGATGTCCTTTGGCCAGATCCGCTGCGTGGGCCGCGATCTTGTAGGTGATGATGCCGTCTTTGACGTCCTTTTTGTTTGGCAAGCCCAGATGCTCTTTGGGTGTGACATAGCAAAGCATTGCAGTGCCATACCAACCGATCAGGGCCGCGCCAATGCCAGATGTAATGTGGTCGTAGCCTGGTGCGATATCAGTGGTCAAGGGGCCCAGGGTATAGAAGGGCGCTTCGTCGCAATGCTTGAGCTGCATGTCCATATTTTCTTTGATCAACTGCATCGGCACATGGCCTGGGCCTTCGATCATGACTTGCACGTCGTGCTGCCAGGCCACCTTGGTGAGTTCGCCCAGCGTTTTCAATTCAGCGAATTGCGCTTCATCATTGGCATCAAAGCCAGAGCCTGGGCGTAAGCCATCACCGAGTGAAAAGCTCACGTCGTAGGCTTTCATGATTTCGCAGATGTCTTCAAAGCGCTCGTACAAGAAGCTCTCTTTGTGATGCGCCAGACACCACTTTGCCATGATCGAGCCGCCGCGCGACACAATACCTGTCATGCGATCTGCAGTCATTGGGATAAAGGGCAGGCGCACGCCGGCGTGGATTGTGAAGTAATCCACGCCTTGTTCGGCCTGCTCAATGAGCGTATCGCGAAAGATTTCCCAGGTTAAGTCTTCGGCTTTGCCGTTCACCTTTTCAAGCGCCTGATAAATTGGCACAGTACCAATCGGCACAGGTGAGTTACGCAAAATCCATTCGCGAGTTTCGTGAATATTTTTGCCTGTTGATAAATCCATGACGGTGTCGCCACCCCAACGAATGGACCAGGTCATTTTCTCAACTTCTTCGGCAATGCTTGAGCTCACCGCAGAATTGCCGATGTTGGCATTAATCTTGACTAAAAAGTTGCGCCCAATCGCCATGGGTTCAACTTCAGGGTGATTGATGTTGAGCGGGATGATGGCGCGACCACGTGCAATTTCAGAGCGCACAAATTCAGGCGTCATGGTGGTAGGGATCGAAGCACCAAAGGATTCACCAGCATGTTGACGCAACATGCGGCGTGCCATTTTTTCGCCTTCTGGGCCAGTGGCACGCAGGCTTTCAATGTATTGTTCGCGACGCAGGTTTTCGCGAATCGATACGTACTCCATCTCAGGCGTAATGATGCCGCGACGCGCATAGTGCATCTGCGACACGTTGGCGCCTGCCTTGGCACGGCGTGGATGACGTTGCAAATTAAAACGCATGGCGGTGAGTTTTGGATCGACCAAACGCTCTTGACCATAAGCACTGCTTGGGCCAGAAAGCAATTCTGTGTCGCCGCGCTCTTCAATCCAGGCCCGACGCATTTCGGGCAAGCCGCGACGAATATCGATCTTGATATCTGGGTCAGTGTAGGGGCCGCTGCAGTCATAGACCGTGAGTGGTGGATTTTTTTCACCACCAAACGAGGTCGAAGTATCTTCTTGTTCGATCTCGCGAAACGGCACGCGAATGTCTGGACGTGAGCCGATCTCGTAAACCTTACGCGATTTTGGCAGAGGCGCAACCGCGGCCGCATCGACTTCAGCGGTGGCAGCTAAAAACTTTGGGGTGGCATTCATGGAAAGGCTCCGATTTTTTTAATTGGAGCCGAATCTGGATGGATTCCGACTTGATCGGAACGCGCTCCCAGCTTCGGCATTATCCGTACTGGTACGAAGGGACTCTCTCAACCTGGCCACTGACCAAGTACCCCCGCATAATGATTAAGAGTATAGGACGTCTTTGAGGATTTGACACGTTGACCCTGTGCCAGACAGGGGGATCTAGTGATTGGAAGACAGGCGAACCTGATTGGCCGGCAGACGTCAGCCGAGGATGATCAAATTGTCGCGGTGCATCAATTCACTTTCAGGCATGACGCCCAAAATATCCACGATCTGTGCCGAAGGCTGGCCCATAATCCGCCGCGTGTCTGCCGACGAATAGTTGACCAAGCCGCGCGCGCACTCTTTACCTGCTGAATCCACGCACGCTACGACATCGCCTGGCTCAAACTCACCCTCAACCGCGCGCACACCAATCGGCAGCAGGCTTTTTCCCTCAAGCACGAGGGCCTTGATCGCACCCGCGTCAAGCACAAGTCTGCCTCGCAGCCGTAAATGGTCGGCCATCCATTGTTTACGTGCTGAAAGCACAGGTAGTTCGGCCCTAAGTTCAGAGCCAATGCACTCGCCTTGCGCCAGGCGCACCAACACGTCGGGCTCGCGCCCTGAGGCGATGACGGTATGGGCGCCACTGCGGGCGGCCCGTTTAGCGGCTAGAATTTTCGTGAGCATGCCACCCTTGCCTAGGCCACCACCGGTGCTGCCCGCCATGGTTTCAAGTGAGGCGTCGCCCGCGAGGCCGTGTGACACGAACAAGGCGTCAGGATTTTTACGGGGGTCTGAGTCATACAAGCCGCGCTGATCCGTCAAGATGATTAAGGCGTCGGCTTCAATCAGATTGGTGACAAGCGCGCCAAGCGTGTCGTTATCCCCCACAGCGATCTCTTCGGTTGCAACGGTATCGTTTTCATTCACGATGGGTACGACACCTAAACGCAGCAGCGCAAACAGCGTTGAACGAGCGTTGAGATAGCGCTGGCGGTTGGCCAGATCTTCGTGTGTGAGCAAAATCTGGGCAGTGCGAAGATTGTGTTGAGCGAAGGCAACTTCGTAGGCTTGGGCTAAGCCCATTTGGCCCACGGCGGCGGCGGCTTGAAGCTCGTGCATCAGGGTTGGTCGTTTAGCCCAACCTAAACGCGCCATGCCTTCTGCGATTGCGCCGCTCGATACCAAGACCATTTGCTTACCCTGCGACCTGAGGGCCGCGATTTGGCTGGCCCAGTGCGCAACAGCCTCGCGATCAATACCCTGACCGTCGTTCGTGACGAGCGACGAGCCGACCTTGGCCACTAACCGCGACGCTGAGGCTATGACAGACGGTGAATCAGAACGAACTGCAGAGTTGAACGTCATCGCAATTTGAATAAATGCTTAAACATGTCGCAAAGTATAAAGGTTGTGGCAGTTGGCATTGCTCAGTGGCAAGCCCCTTAAACCCCCGCCTGCGAGGCAACACAAGCAATAAGGGCGGTTCGTTAGGCGGCAAACATGCGCAGTTGCCGGATGATGACTTATTTTTCGGGCGCCGCCGGCCGTGCGTCGGCAGCGCTGCGGGTGTCATCAAATCGCGGGTCTTCTGCCACAAACGTGCCGTCGGCTAAGTCCTCAGCAATATTGTCTTCTTGGCGGTACGCGTCGATGGCGTTTTGCAGATCCCAAATTAATTGTTGCGTACCGTCGCCTGACAAAGCTGAGATTGCAAACACTGGACCCTTCCATTTATATTCTTTACAGAAACGCTTTTTAACGGCTTCGGGGTCTGTGACAACATCAAGCTTGTTTAACACCAGCCAGCGCGGCTTGTTGTACAGCGCTTCGTCGTACAACCGCAGCTCTTCAACGATGGCGCGCGCTTCGCCCACAGCGCGGGCAACCGCATCTTCGTCTGGATCGTGGGACGACACATCCACCAGATGCAGCAAAATACGCGTGCGTGTGAGGTGGCGCAAGAACAAATGCCCTAAGCCCGCACCTTCAGAGGCGCCTTCGATCAAACCCGGAATATCCGCTACAACGAAGCTACGAGATTCTGAGGTGCGCACGACTCCTAAGTTTGGATGCAACGTCGTAAAGGGGTAGTCGGCAATTTTGGGGCGTGCGTTTGAGATACGACTGATCAGTGTTGATTTGCCGGCGTTCGGCATACCAAGCAGGCCGACATCGGCTAATACTTTAAGCTCGAGGCGCAAGCGCCGTTGCTCGCCGTCTTTGCCGGGCGTCCATTGTTTGGGCGCGCGATTTACGCTTGATTTGAAATGTACGTTGCCTAGACCGCCTTCGCCTCCTGCGGCGAGGGTGACCTGCTGACCGTGACGGTTCAGGTCAAAGAGTTCTTCGCCGGTTTCGGCGTCGTAAATAATTGTGCCAACTGGCACGCGCAACGTAATGTTGGCGGCTGCTGCGCCGTATTGGTCTGAACCACGGCCATGTTCGCCACCTTTAGCCAGGTGTTTGCGCGCATAACGGTAATCAATCAGAGTGTTGATGTTGCGGTCGGCAATGGCAAATACAGAGCCGCCTCGACCGCCATCACCACCGTCGGGGCCACCCTTTGGGATGAATTTTTCGCGGCGAAAACTGTGCGCGCCATTGCCGCCTTTACCGGCAATCACTTCAATGGTGGCTTCGTCGACGAATTTCATAAGAGAATGGTACCGTGAAAAGAAAAAGCCCTGCCGCTTGCGACAGGGCTCTTAGAACTAAAAAGCAGCTTACGCGGCCGAAACGATCGAAACCGTTGACTTGTTGAGCTTGCCTTGAACCGAAAATTTGACGTGACCGTCAATCAGCGCATACAGAGTGTGGTCTTTACCCAAACCCACGTTTGTGCCGGGATGAAACGTTGTACCGCGCTGACGCACGATAATTGAACCGGCCGGAATCAGTTCGCCGCCGTAGGCTTTCACGCCTAGACGTTTCGATTCTGAATCGCGACCGTTGCGCGTAGAGCCGCCGCCTTTTTTCTGTGCCATGTTTGTTCCTAGATTTAGCTGAGATTTAAGAGGACAAAACAGCGATTAAGCTGTGATGTCGCCGATTAAAATCTCAGTGTAGTTTTGACGGTGGCCTTGATGCTTTTGGTAATGCTTGCGACGACGCATCTTGAAGATCGTGACCTTATCATGGCGTCCTTGCGCAAGAACCGTTGCCTTGACCAGAGCGCCAGCCACAAGCGGAGTACCAACCTTAAGTTGGTCGCCTTCGCCTACGGATAACACCTGATCCAGCGTGATTTCTTGCCCAATGTCTGCCGGTATCTGTTCTATTTTAAGTTTTTCGCCAGAAGCAATGCGATACTGCTTGCCTCCAGTTTTTATGACCGCGTACATGGGTTAACCTCGTGTTTTAGTGCAATTGGAATCTCGGCTAACGTAGCCGAGCCCGAAATAATAGCGCGTAACCACTTGAAAGTCAAAAGAAAGTCTGTGCAAAAACTATCTGATCTGCTTGCCCCTGTCGCTGGGGATATGAACGCCGTGGATGCCGTGATTCGCTCGCGGCTCGACTCAGACGTAGTTTTGATCCGAACAATTGGTGATTACATCATTGGGGCGGGGGGTAAACGGATGCGCCCAGCCATGCTGCTGTTGGTGGCTCAGGCTCTTGGTTATCAGGGTGACCACCACCATTTAATGGCGGCAGTGGTCGAATTTATCCACACGGCTACCTTATTACATGACGATGTCGTCGACGAATCCGACCTACGGCGTGGTCGAAGCACCGCCAACGCGGTGTTTGGTAACGCGGCAAGCGTGCTGGTCGGCGATTACCTGTATTCGCGGGCTTTTGAGATGATGGTCGATGTTGACAGCATGGCAATCATGAAAATCATGTCGGGCGCCACCACTGTGATCGCCGAGGGCGAAGTGCTGCAATTGCTCAATGTGCATGACCCCGATGTTTCTGAAGCGCGCTATTTGCAGGTGGTTCGGTTTAAAACCGCCAAACTTTTTGAGGCTGCCGCTGAGGCGGGGGCAGTGCTGGCAGGAGCAAATGCGGCGCAGCGTGAGGCTGCCGCGGCTTATGGGCGGCATATTGGCACGGCATTCCAGCTGGTTGACGATGTACTAGATTACAGCGGTGATGTGAATGCCTTGGGTAAAAACGTTGGGGATGATTTGCGCGAAGGTAAGCCAACGCTACCGTTGATCCGTGTTTTAGAAGTGGGCACTGACTTACAGAAACAGCTAGTGCGGCAAGCGATTGAGCATGGCGAGGCCGATTTTGATGCGGTCGCACAAGCCATTCACGATACTGGGGCGCTTGGGCATGCTCAACGCTGTGCTGTAGCTGAAGCTGACATGGCCTGTGAGGCGCTTGACGCGTTTCCGGCGTCAGCGGCGCGTGAGGCCTTGCTCAATTTCTGTGCCTTCGCGGTGGCGCGCGACCGGTAATTGATTTTCAACGTGGGGATGTACACTGCATTTTTCAATTTTGCAGCCTGAATGATAGGAACCCCAAATGTTAAAACTTGCCGCCTCGTTATCGCGCCTGGGTACAGAATCCGCCTTTGAAATTTTGGCACGTGCGCAAGCGCTTGCTGCGCAGGGTAAAGACATTATTAACCTGGGTATCGGTCAGCCAGATTTTAAGACCCCTAAGCATATTGTTGAAGCGGGCATTCAGGCGCTGCGTGACGGCCATCATGGTTACACGCCGGCCAACGGTTTGCCTCAGGTGCGCCAGGCCGTCGCCGCTGATCTTGAGCGGCGCCACGGTGCCAAAGTTGACCCAGACTGTGTGGTGATTGTGCCCGGCGGCAAGCCCACGATGTTTTTTGCGATTTTGATGTTTGGCGAGCCGGGTGCTGAAATTATGTACCCCAATCCAGGCTTTCCGATTTACGAGTCACTGATTAAGTACAGTGGTGCCACGCCTGTACCAATCGCGTTAAGCGAAGACAAAGATTTTGCGTTTGATGCAGACGCGGTATTGTCGCAAATCACACCCGCAACGCGCTTGATCATCATCAACAGTCCTGCCAACCCAACCGGCGGCGTGACGCCCAAAGCTGAGATTGACAAGCTAGTGGCTGGTTTGGCTAAACACCCTGACGTGGCAATCCTCTCTGACGAAATTTATAGCCAGATGTTGTATGGCGGGCGCGAGCACGTGTCGTTGCTCAATTATCCCGAGATTCGTGATCGTCTGATCATGCTTGATGGCTGGAGCAAGACCTACGCCATGACGGGTTGGCGCTTAGGTTACGCGGTATGGCCCGAAAGTTTAGTGGCCGATGTCACGCGCTTATGTATTAACGATCACTCATGTGTGAACGCCTCAGCGCAGTTTGCCGGCCTAGCTGCCTTAACTGGCCCGCAAGACGCCGTCGCTGAAATGATGGTCGCCTTTAACCAGCGGCGCAGTTTGATTGTTGAGGCCTTAAACAGCCTGCCGGGCGTGCGTTGCTCTGATGCAGCCGGCGCGTTTTATGCGTTTCCGCATATTGGCGGTACCGGTTTGACCTCGCGTCAAGCACAAGATCTGTTCTTGAACGAAGCGGGCGTGGCAACAATCTCAGGTACCAGCTTTGGCGCCTGGGGCGAGGGCTACGTACGGTTTTCGTATGCAAACAGCGCCGAGAACATCGAGCGGGCAATTGAGCGCATTCGCAAGGTACTGTAAACCCTAGACACCCAAGCGCCTTTGATGTCTGAGCAGGACGCCCTGATTTATTCGATCGCTACCTTTTCCCTGGCGACTTCTTTGACGCCAGGGCCAAACAATCTGATGCTGTTAGCCTCTGGCGTGAACTTTGGCTTCCGGCGGTCGATGCCCCACGTAATGGGTGTCTCGCTCGGATTTTTTGTCATGTTGGTGGCAATCGGCTTTGGCTTAAACAGCTTGTTTCAAGCATTGCCGTCCATCTACCAAGTGATGAAAGTGCTTGGCTTTGCCTATTTGCTGTACTTGGCTTGGGGTGTTGCAACCAGCAAGCCTTTGCCGGCACCAGGGCAGCAAAGCGGGCACTCAAGCCCGCTGAGTTTTTGGGGCGCGGTGGCGTTTCAGTGGGTCAACCCCAAGGCGTGGCTGATTGCGGTGAGTTTCTCTAGTAATTATCTGCCGCAGCAGGCCAGCCCGCTGTTCGTATTTTTTTGTTGTTTGTTGGTGGCCGTCGTCAACCTTCCCAGCATTTGCGTGTGGTTATGGATGGGCACTAGACTGGAGCTCGTGCTGCGCGACCAGGTTCGTCGAAAAATATTTAATTGGGGGATGGCACTGTTGCTGGTGGCGTCGATGTTGCCGGTACTGTGGCTGTAGATGACTTTCTTTTTGAAAAGAGGCTGACATGCAACACATACAAGTGCGGGGCTTGAACTTTGCCTACCTCGAGCAGGGCGAGGGCCCGCTTATCATGTTGCTGCATGGTTTTCCTGATAATGCGCAGACCTGGAGTCATCAAATGCCAGCGCTAGCCGCGCAAGGCTATCGCGTGATTGCCCCTTACCTGCGCGGCTACCCGCCAACTGACTTAGGCGAAGGTGGGTTTTATGACAAAGCCACTTTAGTGGCAGACGTAGCAGCGTTGATTCAAGCCTTTGGCGCGGGCAAACCCTGTCATTTGGTTGGACAAGACTGGGGAGCGATCATTGGTTACGGAGTCTTAGCCGCATATCCAGAATTAATCGCGCGCGCCGTGCTCATGGCGGTCCCTCACCCAGGGCAAGTGACACAAAGTTTGGTGGATGCCAAACATATTCAGCGTTCGTTTCACTGGTGGTTTTTTCAGATGCCAGATTTGCCAGAAAAAGCGTTGGCTGCAAACAATCTCGCCTTTATTGACTATCTTTGGAACTACTGGACAACCGAAGGTTACCAAGACGATGCGCATGTGCGATCGGTCAAAGAGACTCTCACGCAGCCAGGCGTCTTGGCGGCGACCTTGGGTTACTACAGGGCGATGTTTGATGCTGCCAAGGCCGATCCTGCGTTGGCTGATTTGCGTGCGTTGATGGCGCGTCAGATCAAAGTGCCGACGCTTGCTTTGTGCGGCGGGGATGACTTGCGCGCCGAGTTGATGCAAGCGCAAGCGCAATATTTTGACAACGAATACGACTTTAAGCTGATTGCAAATGCGGGGCACTTTTTGCATCGAGAACAGCCACAGGCCGTGACGCAAGAGTTGCTTGACTGGTTCAAAAAATGAAGACAAATGTGCCGTCCTCGCTGTGGATGGCGAATATTCTTGGTGCCGGACAAGTTTGCTCTTGGGGATCGCTCTATTACAGCTTTCCGTTGCTCGCACAAGCAATGGGAGCCGAGCTTCTCTGGTCTAAATCCGAAATATTTTTTGGCGCCACGATCAGCATGTTGGTCACGGCGGTGTTTACCTATCCCGTCGGCTTAGCGATCGATCGAGGCTATGGTCGTTGGATGATGTCGGGCGCTTCCCTGATCGCGGCCTTGATGTTGTGGTGGTGGTCAAGCGTCAGTAACTTGTTGAGTTTTTATTTGCTGAGTGCCGTCATCGGTGCCTTGCAGGCCGGCTGCTTGTACGAGCCCGCCTTTGCCGTCATGGCCCGCCGGGTTGGCGCTGCCAATGCGCGTGCGCGCATCACCACCATCACCTTATGGGGCGGCTTTGCCAGCACCGCCTTTATCCCCCTCGAGCAGTTTTTACTTGACACTGTTGGCTGGCGACAATCATTGATAGTGCTAGCGTTGATTAATTTGGTTTGGACCGTGATTTATTTTTTATGTATCCAGCCCAAATATGATCTTGAGCACACGAACGTCGCGCAAACGCGCGAAGACAATAAAGCACGTGATCACGCGGTGGTTAAAGCGGCGCTAAAAACCTCAGTCTTTTGGTTGTTGTTATTGGCGCTGACCCTGTACTCAATCATGTTCACGGTATTTATTTTTCATGCTTATCCAATCTTGCAAGAGAAAGGGCTGAGCACAGCTGATGTGGTGAACGCATTAATTGTGCTGGGCCCAACCCAAGTGTTGGGGCGAATTTTGATTGCCTATTTCGCACCACGCGCACCGATGCGAATCTTGGGTTCGATCGTGGCTTGCGTATTTCCGTTTGTGTTTGGGATTTTGGCGAGCATTGAAATGCCAGCGTTTTGGCTTGTTGCGCTATTGATTGGTTGCTATGGTTTGGCGAATGGCATTTTTACCATCGTGCGCAGTTTGGTGGTACCTGAAATGCTCAGCCGTCATGCGTATGGAGCTTTAAACGGGTTGTTGACGATACCAACGATGGTGGCGCGAGCAGTGGGCCCGGTTGCCGCGGCGAGTTTGTGGATGTTAGGTGAGTCGTATCACGTGGTGTTAATCGCCGTGTGCGGCACTGCGATCTTGTTTGCCTTGGCGTTTTGGGCTGCGAGTTGGGTGAGCCGTGTGCGTGAGGCTTAGTGCACAGAGCTTAAGAAGGAACAACAAAACCCCTTTTTTTGCCGAATGAACGGCGTGCGTTAAGGATAGCTTGTACACTAAAACAGAGTCGTTCATCTTCACTCTAAACTTTGCGCCGAGCGCATTGCTTTTCTCCCTGAAGGAGTACTGTCATGAATCCAAAATCTTTAATAGCCTTCGTGTTTGCTGGCGCGATGCTCATTAGTTTGTCTGGCTGTCAACAGTATGTTGAGACGGTAGCCGACCTAAAAAAATCTCTTACCGCGTATCAACAGTCTAGCGCCAACGAGCTCGCCGAATACAAAAAATCTCTGGTTGCTATGCAAGATTTATTTGGTCAAGAGATCGTGACTTTAAATAAAAAACTGGCTGATCTGCAAATTAAGATCGCCGCGCTAGAGCCAGCCAAGCCACCCTTTCAATCTGTGGTGCTTGATCCAAAACTTCTAAAGGTTTATCAGCGCCTTGACGCAAATTTAGGAACCTTTTTAATCTCGATAGAAAGTGTTGTCGCCGACAAAAATGATCTAAAAATCACGTTGAATGTCGGCAACCCTTCGACGATGGCATTTCATGGTTTTAAATTAAATGCGACGTGGGGCGCGAACGTGAAAAAAGAGTTCAGCCTGACCGAGGTTTTGAAGCCAGGCACGTGGAACAAGGTGCCGCTCATCTTGCCTAAAACAACGCTCAAAGAACTTGAGCGGCTTGAGCTTGTCATCGTGACCGACCGCGTCCATCTGAAGTAGTGCCATCGCCGCTCGATCGAACGTCAAGGTATCTTAATAAATTTCTGTAAACATCGAACGTAATCAGGTCTCGGGATGGTGGGATACGAGGCTGCCCAAGAGGTGTAGGCGACTTCACCGACATACATATCGCCATGGCTATCGACGGCCATGCCGTGTGGCGCAATAAATTGGCCCACGCCGGTGCCGTGCGGTTCTTCGGCGGCGACCCGCGCTTGTAGATTGCCAGACAGATCATAGATGCTGACGCGCGGTCCTGTGTTGGGCATGTTTCTGTTGACCGGCAGATGTGGGCCAAGCTCACCTACATAACAAAGCGGGCACTTGCCAGCGGTTAGAAATAGCCCGCACGGCCGATGCATATTGCCCCATTGTCCTTCGTATTTGCCTTTGCCATTGAAAATCTGGATACGGTGATTTTCGCGATCGGCCACATAGACCAAACCGTTGGTGTCGCACAAAATATTGTGGGCAATGTTGAATTGGCCAGGATCGGTGCCCGGCGAGCCCCACGAAAATAATAACTTTCCGTCCGGACTGTACTTGTGTACGCGCGAGTTGCCGTAGCCGTCCGACACGTAGATATCACCCTCGGGCGAAAGCGCGGTATGGGTACAACGGTTAAAAGGTTGGCCGCTCATGTAAGGGGAGGCTTGTCCGGGCAAGCCAATCTCTAACAATATTTTTCCGTCAAGCGTGCATTTGCGTACGGTATGGTCGCCATCATCCGTTAGATAAATGGTGTCATCTGGGCCCATCTGAACCCCATGGGCGCGCTTGAAGACCCCCTCGCCCCAAGAGTTTAAAAAGTTACCGTCACGATCAAACACGACCATCGGGTGCTCGCCCCGGTTAAAGGCATAGACACGATCCTTGCTGTCAATCCCCACGGCCGCGACGTCACCAAATTTCCAGCCCGCAGGGAGTTTGCCCCAGCCTTCGGCCACTTGATATTTAAAATTGCCCTGCCCGATGATCGTAGTCATGATTTGTCTCCTGGGTCGATGATTGGCACGTTGGTGTTTTTTTTCATCATAAAGCAGGGCGCGCCAGGTTGCCATCAATTTATGGCCGGGGTACCGGTAAGAGCTTTTTGGTGTTAGGCTAACCGCGGTGGTTTAAAAAACTGCGGCGGCCCGATAAAAAAATCGTGACGCCCCCCAAAAAAATCAGGCAAAGATCCTGAATCGGAGACAAAGCATGTTGCGCAACGTTTGGCTAGGCGTCGTTCTTGTTTGTTGGTCTGCATTGAGCTTAGCGCAGACCTACCCCTCTCAAGCGTTAAAGTTGACGGTTCCTTGGCCGCCGGGTGGTGGGGTCGACACCACTGCGCGCATGATTGCGCAACCGTTAGCAACGGCCTTGGGGCAGGCGGTTGTGATCGAAAACAAGCCCGGCGCAGGGGGCAATATTGGAACCGAGCAATTCGCGCGCGCCAAGCCTGATGGCTATTCGATTTTGATGGGCTCGTTAAGTCCCAACGCCGTCAATATTCACATGTATAAAAAACTTGGCTTTGATCCGGTCGCAGATTTTTTACCGGTGATTTACGTGTCGGCCGTCCCAAATATTCTGGTGGTGCCAACCAACTCACCAGTCAAGAACGTCGCCGAACTGATCGCGCTGGCTAAGGCGAATCCGGGCAAGCTAAATTACGGTTCGGCAGGCGTGGGCTCTTCGCAACACTTGGCCGGAATCGTATTTATTCAGTCCACGGGCGTCGAGGTTGTGCATGTGCCTTATAAAGGAACGGCGCCTGCCGAGGCTGACTTAATGGCTGGGCACGTCTCTTTTATGCTTGACACTACGGCTTGCCTCGCGTTGATTGCGGGCGGCAAGCTTCGTGCGTTAGCGGTGGCCTCAAAAGAGCGTAACCCAGCCCTGCCCGACACGCCGACCTTTGACGAATTGGGGATCCCGGGCGTGCACGTGTCCTCTTGGTATGGCGTCATGGTACCCGCGGGTACGCCCAAGCCTATTATCGATCGCTTGAATACCGAGCTTAATAAAATTCTGAAATCACCCGAGCTTAAAAAAAGAATGGCTGATTTTGGCGCAGAAATCGGTGGCGGCACACCCGAGGCGTTTGGTGCCTATATCGCCTCTGAGACAGTTCGTTACGAAAAAATTGTTCGTTTATCGGGCGCCAAGGTCGACTAGCGGTTTGACGCTTGGCACGTTTGAATACTAAAAGGAAAGCCACGCATGCCCGCAGCCTCAGCGCCCCAGACACTCTTTGAAAAAATCTGGATCAAACATCGCATTCTTGAGCGTGAAGACGGACAAGAGTTAATGTTTGTCGACACGCATATGATTCAGGACGGTTCGGCGCCAGCCTTCGAGATGTTGCGCCAGCGCAAGTTGACGGCACGCTCGCCTGAGCGTGCGTTTGGAACACCCGATCACTACATTCCTACCAACAGCCGTAACTTGCTGGATTTAGCCGACCCCGAAAGTCGTGCGATGGCCGAGTCTCTTGAGCGCGATACACGCGCGGCCGGGATCCAATTTTTAGGTTTACAGGATCAGCGCCAAGGCATCGTGCATGTGATTGGTCCCGAGCAAGGTTGGACGCGTCCAGGCTTATTGATGGTGTGCGGCGATAGCCATACCTCAACCCACGGCGCGCTGGGTGCGCTCGCGTTTGGAATCGGCACTAGCGAAGTCGCCCATGTGGTGGCGACGCAGTCAATTTGGCAAAGGCGACCTAAAACCATGCGCATTACGGTTGACGGCATCCTCGCACCAGGCGTGTCAGGCAAAGATATTATCTTGGCGATTATTGCCAAGATCGGAGCGGCGGGAGCCGTTGGCCATGTCATTGAGTATGCGGGCTCGGCCATTCGCAATCTCTCGATTGAGGGTCGCCTAACGATTTGTAATATGTCGATTGAGGCGGGCGCACGCGCGGGGATGATCGCGCCTGATGAAAAAACTTACGCGTATCTCTCGGGCCGACCGTTCGCGCCGACCGGAGAAAAATGGGCTCGTGCCGTGGCTTATTGGCGTACGTTGCCCTCAGATCCCGGCGTAAGCTTTGATCGCGAAGTCACCTTGAACGCGCAAGAGATTGAGCCGATGCTGACCTGGGGGAATAGCCCTGAAGATGCAATCTCAGTGACTGCTCGCATACCAGCGCCTGCTGATATCGCGGATCCGCAGCGACGCGCTGTGGTCGAGCGGATGTTGACCTATATGGGCTTGACGCCAGGCATGGCTGTAAACGAGATCAGCATCGACCGCGTGTTCATCGGGTCGTGCACGAATAGTCGAATCGAAGACTTGCGCAGCGCTGCTGCAGTTGTCAAGGGTCGCAAGGTGGCCGCAAGCGTTGAGGCATGGGTTGTGCCGGGCTCGGGTTTAGTTAAAGCGCAGGCAGAAGCCGAGGGGCTAGATAAAATTTTTATTCAAGCCGGATTTCAATGGCGCTTTGCCGGTTGTTCGATGTGTATCGGCGTGAATGGTGATTCGGTAGCCTCGGGCAAACGGTGCGCCGCGACGTCAAATCGTAACTTTGTTGGCCGACAGGGGCCTGGTTCGCGCACCCACCTAATGAGCCCCGCTACTGCGGCGGCCAGCGCGATCATGGGCCACCTTGCAGATGCGCGTGCTCTGCATAACGTCTAGGCTTAAACACCTTCAGGATTCACAATATGCAACCCTTTAAACCTCTCGAGGCCGTCGCCTTGCCACTCACGCGGGCCAATATCGATACCGATCAGATTATTCCGGCGCGCTTTTTACAAAAGCCACGCGCCAATGATTTTGGCGCTTATCTTTTTCGGGATTTGCGCTTTAACAAAGACGATACAAAACGCCCTGAGTTTGTGTTGAATCAGTCGGTTTACAGCGCCTCAGAAGTGGTAGTGGCCCAGCGTAATTTCGGCTGTGGCTCGTCGCGCGAGCAGGCCGTATGGGCCTTGCACGACTACGGTATACGCGCAGTGATTGCCCCAAGCTTTGGCGATATTTTTTATTCAAATTCACTCAAGAACGGCTTGTTACCTATTGTGCTCGCCCCCGAGGTCGTCGAGCAGATTCTTGCGACGTTAAGCGCACAGCCCGGGCTAAAAGTGAGCGTTGATCTCGAACGTCAGGTGGTGCGCGCACCAAGCCTAGCTGACCAACTCTTTGAGATCGCACCTTTCTCAAAGCACTGTCTCTTAACCGGTATGGACGAACTTGACTACACGCTCACGCATGCCGATAAGATTGCCGCGTTTGCCCGTCAGTATGAGGCAAACGAGTTTTAGTCCAGATTATTTGCGCAAAGTGGGTGGCCGCTTTGTCCGATGATTTTTTTGTTTGTACTTGACAGGATTTAAGCGATGAAGATTGCAGTGTTAGCGGGTGATGGTGTGGGCCCAGAAGTGACGGCTCAGGCGGTGAAGGTGTTGCGTGCCACGGTGGGCGACGCTAATTTGCAGCTGACTGAAGCGCCAGTGGGGGGCGCGGGCGTCGCGGCGGCGGGCGATCCACTGCCCGTGGCTACGATGGCGATCGCTAAAGCGGCTGACGCTATTTTGTTTGGCTCGGCCGGTATGCCTGGTGACGAAGCGTTGCCTTATGCGCAGCGCCCAGGTGCGAGCTTATTGCGTCTACGTAAAGAGCTCGACTTGTTTGCCAATTACCGCCCAGTATTTATGTTTCCAGAATTAATTGGTGCCTCGTCGCTCAAGCCGCACTTAGTCGAAGGCCTGGATTTATTGATTCTTCGTGAACTTAGCAGCGATATTTATTTTGGCGAGCCGCGTGGCGTCAGCACAAACGCGCAAGGGATTCGCGTTGGCATTAACACCATGTATTACACCGAGCCCGAGATCGAGCGAATCATTCATGTCGCCTTCAAGACTGCCCGCCAACGCAGGGGAAAAGTGTGTTCGGTGGATAAGGCGAACGTGCTTGACACGATGCAGCTCTGGCGTGAGGTTGCCGAACGTGTCAGTAAGCAATACCCAGATGTCGAGTACTCAAACGCGCTGGTCGACGCTTTTGTGATGACGATGATGCGTCAGCCTAAACAGTTTGATGTCGTTGTGACCGGTAACATGTTCGGCGATATTGTTTCAGATGCTGCAGCAATGTTGACAGGTTCAATAGGGATGCTGCCCTCGGCATCGCTCAGCCCCGATGGACGCGGGCTGTATGAGCCGGTACACGGCACCGCTCCCGATATTGCAGGTAAAAACATTGCCAACCCATTAGCCTCGATTTTATCGGCGGCAATGATGTTGGATTATTCGTTTAAACAACCCGAGCAAAGCGCTCGAATCAAGCGGGCGGTCGCGACGGTGTTGGCCGACGGATACCGGACGGCTGATATTTTTGAACCGGGTTCGCGACAAGTGGGCACTGCAGAAATGGGCGACGCGGTGGTGGCTGCTTTGAAGGTTTAGAGGGGCGTGCTGTTTTGTACAGGCGTACACCTAAAAGACCGAATGACTGAAAGTTAAAACGGCAGCGTCAAGCATTCCCACTCGCCAAAGGCGGGTGCTGTTGCTGGCCATGTCTGGGTGGTTGCACTTGAAGCAAGCCCATGGTGTTTTAAGTAATTCACCGCCCGAATGACTCCTGCGTGCGTGACCCAAAGTGCGTCACGATCAAGAGGGGTGTTTAGAAGACACTGATTGACCCGTAATAGCAAGTCTCGCACGCTTTCGGCGCCACCAAAGCGGTGGGTGTCAAACTCTTGCGTCCACGCGTCAAAGGCGGCTTTAGGAATCGTGTCCCAGGCGACACCCTCCCATAGCCCAAAATTCATCTCTTGTAAACGGGTGTCGACCTCAAAGGACCGCGCCCTGCACTGTTCTTGTATGGCGCGTGCAAGTTGTTGAGTTCTTTTTAGGCCTGAACTAGAAAGTGTAAGTTTGTCGGGCAGCAGCGGCGCGAGAGCCTTGGCGGCTCGTTGCGTAGCCTCGTGATCTGCCGCGACATCGAGCTGGCCGTAGCAAAGGCCCTTTTGAATGAGAGGTTGCGCGTGACGAACGAGCCAAAGCTTCATCTTGGTAAGCCCAGCAAAATACCCAGATAAAAAGCCAACTCGCACACTTGTTGCGTTGCACCCAGCGTGTCACCGGTAAAGCCATTTAAGCGTTTAGTCAGTAAGCGCAGCATCAGCCACCACGCGCACAGGCTACAGCCGGTGGCCCATATCAACAGTATGGTTGCATGCTGACTGCTGAACAGTAGGTAAGCGAGCAACAACCACACCAACGCGACAAACAGGGTCTGACGAGAGACCTTGTTTGCTAGCGGTTTGGTTTTAGTGGTGAGGTCATCGCCCACGTTGCTTAACCGTGCGGCAATCAGTAAAGGCATCACCCGTGAGCAAACGTGCGCTGCAAACAGGCTCCAGGCCGCCAGAGTAAAATCAATTTGCCCGAGCATCGTCAAGAGGGCAAGTTTGGTGGTGATCGCTAACACAAGCGCGACAGCGCCATAGCTACCAATACGTGAGTCTTTCATGATTTCGAGTGCCCGAGCGCGCGCCACCATGCCGCCTAAACCATCCGAGGTGTCCGCTAGCCCATCTTCATGAAATGCGCCCGTCAGCATCACGCTCAAAACCGTGCTTAAGCAGGCCGCCAGCCAGGGCGTAACACTGGTGAGCGGCAGCCAGAGAGCGGCCGCATAAAACAGGGCGCCGCTCGCCGCGCCCACCAAGCAGCCGACGCCCGGAAAATGCGCCAGGCTGGCTTGTTGCAGCGTTGCATTAAAGCCCACCCAGCGCGCGACACCTTCAGGCAGCGGGATGCGGGTGAAGTACTGTAGAGCGAGTAAATAGTGACGCACAGGTTGTCTCATAGATACTCCTTGTCGTTTTGCGTATAACGGATACTCAAGGTGCCTCAGCGACCCCCGCTGAGGCGAAGCTAGCCATGTGATTCAATAAGTCGCAGGCTGAAACCAGCAAGGGCCAGGCTAGCGCCGCGCCCGAGCCTTCGCCTAAGCGTAGCTGCAAATCCAGTAGGGGCCTGGCGTTTAAGTGTGTCAGCAGCAGCGCGTGCCCGCGTTCGTCTGACCGATGCGCAAATACGCAGCGCTGTAATACTAAGGGGTCGAGTTGGCTCGCAACTAATACTGCGGCGCTTGTAATGAAGCCGTCGATGACGATCACCCGATTGCTAGCGCTCGCCTCGAAAATAGCGCCCACCATGGTGGCGATTTCAAAGCCACCAAACGCAGCAAGCGCCTGCAGCGGTGCGTTTGCGTCAGTGTGTTTGGTCAGCACGCTCTGTAAAATTTGTTTTTTACGCTCTAGCGCTGGCGCGTCTAGGCCGGTGCCGGCCCCCGTACATTGCTCGAGCGGTAAGTTTGCTAAACGCGCAAGCAGCAGTGATGCTGCTGAGGTATTACCGATACCCATTTCACCCAGCAACAACACATTACCCGGCAAGGCTTTGATCAGCGTGCGTCCGTTTGAAAGGGCTTGACCACACTGATCTGTAGACATCGCTGCTTGCGCCAAGGAGTCGGCAGTGCCGTAGGCGATTTTGCAAGTGTGTAAGCCTGGTTGAGGGGCAAAATCATGAGTGACACCGCAATCGGCGACGGTAAGCGCTAAACCATGTTGGCGCGCCAGCACGCTTACCGCCGCACCGCCCGTCAAAAAGTTTTCAACCATCTGCCAAGTCACCTCGCTTGGATAAGCCGACACGCCGTGCTTGGCTAAACCATGATCACCCGCAAAGACCACAAGCTGCGGCGCTTGCAGCGTGGGTGAGTCGGTTTGTAAAAGCAGCCCAAGCTGCAGCGCAAGCGTCTCTAGCTGACCCAAAGAGCCGCGAGGTTTAGTTTTGTGATCGAGTTTGCTTTGTAACTGACGGGCGCGTGCAGCGTCAGCGAGGTCTGTCAGTACTGGGAGTGCAAAGGTCATTTTTTTTGCCCTTCGGTCAGTCAGCGATTAGGGCTTGCAGAAAGCCGGGCGTGCTGTTGCGCTCGAGGCAGTCGGCCAGGCCGTCAAATACGGTGTCTAGGGTGCAAACTTGCGAACCAAATAATGCGCAAAGTACTGAGGGAGCCTCAAGGAGGCCATGCACATAAAGCCCGAGAACATTGCCTGAGCCGTTTTGCCACGCGAGGCCGTTGATCACTTCGCGAGTATGCGCACGATTGTCTGGGGTGTCAGGAGCACGTTGTACGCTCTCGTGCGCCGCCTGTTTAGCGTTTATTAAGTGTGTCTGTCCTTGATGAATCTCATAGCCTTGAAATCCCAAACGTGCCAGCTTAGACCAAGCCCCAGTCACCGCACCAAATTGCACTTGACAGCGCCGAACTGTTTTTGCTTCAGCAAACTCTGTCACGACAGCTAAGAGTCCGAGGCCTTCAGCGTTACCATCAACACCATGTGGATCAAGCAAGCGCTCTCCTAGCATTTGCAGGCCGCCGCAAATGCCGAGTATTGGCCCGCCTTGCTTTGCGTGTGCGTGTAACGCGTGCGCAAAGCCTTGAGCCTGAAGCCAGCTTAAGTCAGAGCTGGTGTGTTTAGAGCCTGGCAGCACCAGCCAGTCAGTTGGTTTGAGTGTAGGGAGCTGGGTGAGTTCTCTCACCCAAACCAGACGCACACCAGCGATATTTTTCAAAGCCTGAAATTCATCAAGATTACTCAGGCTCGGATAGGCGATCACTGCAACGGTGACTGTGGCGGGGCGCGCGGTTTGTAAACGATCGTCGAATAAACCGTCTTCTTCGGGCAAGCCGTGTTCGCGCCAGTAAGGCACAGTCGCAACGGTAGGCACACCAGTTAACGCCAACAGGTGCTCGGGTGCGGGGGTTAACAAGCTTTTCTCGCCGCGGAATTTATTCAAGACAAAACCACAAAGAAGCGCCTGGTCGGCTTTGGGCAATAAAGCCCAAGTGCCATAAAGGTGTGCGAAGGCACCACCGCGATCAATATCGGTAATTAATAAACAACGAGCTTGAGCGTAGCGTGCTACGCGTAAGTTCACGATGTCGCGCGACATTAAATTTATTTCGGCCGGTGAGCCTGCTCCTTCGATGATCACCAAATCGTTTTCGGCGCGCAGGGCATCAAGTGCTTCAGTGATAAAGGGCCACAGCTTTTCGCTTCGGTCGCCCCAGGGCATCTGTGTGAGCGCGCTACTGACCTTGCCAAGCAACACCACCTGACTCTTGGACTGCACCTCTGGCTTTAACAGCACAGGATTCATGCGCACATCGGGTAGGACACCAGCGGCCAGAGCTTGAAAGTATTGCGCCGAACCAATTTCGCCGGCGCCTTGCGCGGTGCTGACCACGCGGGCGTTGTTGCTCATGTTCTGAGCCTTAAAGGGCGCGACCTTCAAGCCTTGACGGGCATACCAGCGACATAGCGCGGTCGTCAGCCAACTCTTGCCCGCGCCGCTTGTCGTCCCTAACACCATGAGGCAGCGTGCGGTCATTCAGCCACACCCATGGCGAGGTCGCGCCTTGCTCCGCAGATGATTGGGGTGGCACGTGCACCAAGCCTCAGAGGGATTCTTAGCATGAGTGCCGCAGCAATCAATCTTCAATCCCGCGCTGGGCGGGGATGCCGGCATCGAACGCGTGTTTGATCATTGTCATCTCTGTGACGGTATCGGCGATTTCAATGATCTCTGCCGGACAGCGGCGCCCCGTGATGACGACGTGAACCTCTGGAGGGCGCGAACGCAAAGTTTGCAAGACCTCTTCGAGTGCTATCCAGCCAAAAGTAATCGGGTAGGTGAGCTCGTCGAGCGTCACCATAAAGTATTCGCCACTTAAAATTGCTTCGCGAGCTTTAGCCCAGCCATCGCGCGCGAGCTGAGCAGAGTGCTCAAGGTCTTGGCTCTTCCAGCTAAAGCCATCGCCCAGGCCTTCGATCGGCACGTTGAGCTGTTCAAAGACGCGGTGCTCACCAAAGCGCGCGCTCGGCACTTTCATAAATTGAAAAATCTTGACCACCTTGCCGCGTCCGTGCGCACGCATTGCTAAGCCGAAGGCTGCGGTGCTTTTGCCCTTACCATCGCCGGTGTTGATAATTAATAAGCCTCGACGTTCACCGGTCGATTTTTCGTAGGGCTTTTCGGTTGGAGGGGTCACGATCTGCATAGTCAGTTTTCCTGTCTTAAAGAAGTTTGGGTAAAGCCACCCAGCCGGTGCCGAGAGCCTCAATGGCGATGCGGTAGTCAAAAACGCTTTCGATTGTGCGGTGTAAGACGGGATCGTCGCGGGTACCCGTCTGTTGGATAGCGCCGCTAGCCATCACAATTAATTCGTCGGCATACAGTGCGAGCGTAACCTCATGCAAGACGCTCACGACGGTTTTTCCGCAGGCGACTAAATGACGAACCAATAACAGCCAGTCGACTTGATGGGGTGGGTCAAGGTTGGTTAAGGGTTCGTCCATTAATAGAATGTCAGCATCGACGGCTAGCAATCTGGCAAGCAAGACGCGTTGCTTTTCACCGCCCGAGAGGGTGCCAAGCGCGCGTTGGCGCCAAGGCCACGCTTGCGTCAGCCTTAACGCCCATTCGGTGGCGGCATGATCGGCGTGGCTGGGCCCGCCAAGCCATGATTGATGCGGCAGTCGACCAAGCATCGCAACATCATAGACCGTCAGGTCGTCAGCGCTTGGCACCGAGCCTTGCGCCAGCCAGGCGACTTGGCGTGCGCGGTGCTGCGCGGTAAAGCTGCTCAATGCTTGGTCGAACAGGTATATGTCACCTTGGAAAGGCAAGACACCCGCCAAGGCCTGCAGCAGTGTTGATTTGCCTGCGCCATTGGGGCCGACAATCGCGCTCCAGCGCCCTTGAGGTAGCTTCAGATTTAGCCCCTGAAGCACAGGATGCTGACCGAGCGTCACGCCTAAGTTTCTCACTTCTAAGGCTGCAACACCTGTTTGGTGTGTCGGGTGCGGGTCAATCATGCGTGGGCCCTCGGCGATGCATCAGCCACATTAAATAGCCGCCTCCCAAGAGCGCGGTCAGCACGCCAACGGGTAATTCTTGCGGAGCAAGCAAGCCCCGCGCCAGCAGATCCGCAAGCGACAGCAGCGCGGCACCCATCAGGCTGGCCAGGGGCAATAGCCAAGCGTGACTTGTTTTGACAAGTGCACGCACAAGATGCGGAGCGGCTAACCCTACAAAAGCAATCAAGCCAGTTTGGGCAACCGCCGTGCCAGTTGCCAGGGCAAGGGTGGCAATTGAGGCTGCGCGTAGCGATCTCAAGGGCAGCCCGAGGCTTTGGGCAGTGGCCTCGCCTAACGCCAGGCCATCTAAGGCTTTTGAAAGGCCGCGTCCCGCCGCGCTACAGGCCAGCCATACTATGCCCATGATGCCGCAAGCGGACCACCCCACAAAGCCTGTCGAGCCCAGCATAAACGCTTGCATTACTTGCAAAATATCTGGGTGCGTTAACGACAGAAAAGACGTGAAGGCTCCTAAGACCACACCCACGACAACGCCGGCCAACAACAGACGTAAGGTGTGCTGCACCCCGCGGGCCAGACTCAGGGTCAGAAAGACGGCGAGCACCGCGCCCATGAAGGCGGCGGCGGTCAGGCCCAGTCTGAGCAACCATTGTGTGGCAAGTGGTGATATGCCAAAGCCGGCCAAAGCAAGTGCGACTGCAGCGGAGGCGCCCGAGGCGCTACCAAGTAAAAAGGGATCTGCCAGCGGGTTGCGAAAGAGCCCTTGCGCGATGGCACCGGCAAGGCCGAGTAAGGCGCCGGCGAGCAGAGCACCTAAGGTGCGTGGCGCGCGAATATCCCAAATAATTTGAGCGGCAATTGGGTCGGCCAATAAGCGCCACAGGGGCTCGACGCCCGCGCTGCCAACACACAAGCCGGCGATCAAGACAACGACACACAGCAGCGCCAACAGCCAGGCAGAGCACAGCGCGCGAGAGTTTTGTGAAAAGTGCGTGTCGGGTAGCGAGGCGTTCATGGCGCGAATCTCTTGAGGCAAGTAGCCATCAGCGTTGCCGCCTCGGCGAGCCGCGGTCCTGGGCGCACCAAGACATCTTGCTCTGCGGATGCAAACGCACAAACGCGATTCTCTTTGATTGCCTGCATCGCGGCCCACCCTGGGCGCAAGAGCATCTCTGGCAGATCGCGTTTGCTAATCATGATGACGGTGGGTTGCGCGCGGACGACGAATTCGGGATTGACGCGCGGAAACGGTCCCAAGCTTGTGGGCAAAATATTTTGCGCGCCTAAGCGTGTCAACGTTTCACCGATAAAAGACGTTGGGCCTGCACCGAAGGGAGCGCGGTTCACCTCAATATAAACCCGGAGGGTGTGAGTACTCGCAGGCAAGGTTCGTGCGGTTGCAGCCACAGCTTGTTCGGTCGTTAGCCAAAGTTGTTGCGCGCGCTCTGGGTTCAAGCCTAGCGTTTGCGCAATTTTTTCTAAGACTCGTTTTGCATCCGCGTGGCTTTTAGGTTCGAGGGCCACCACTTTTAAGCCAAGATCTTCAAGCTTTTGAGCGCCGCGCGAAGATTGCGCGGTAAAAATAACGTCTGGCGCCAAGGCAACGATTGCCTCGATATTTGGATCCATGCCGCCGCCGAGCTCCGGCTGGGCCATGACTGACGTGGGCCAATTTGAGTAGCGATCGACGCCGACTAAGCGCGCGCACTCACCAAGCGCACAAACCGTTTCGGTTAAAGAGGGCAGTAAGGTAATCACGCGCTCGGGGGGGGTGCTCCAGTGGTTAGCGATACCTCGATCATCGACGACAGAATACTGTGCTCGGGCGGTGTGTGCGGCCAAGGTCAGCAGGGTCAGCAATAGCAGCGCGGTGAGGTGGCCCAAGCAAATGTTGGCGTGAGTCAAGGCTTTCACTTTTAAAGTGTTCCTTTGAGTGCCAACGGTAAGCCAGCGCTCATTAAGGTCACCCGCTCGCAGACGGCAGCAACGCCTTGATTGAGTAAGCCGAGCGCATCGACAAACGCGCGCACGTCTTTGCCTAATGGGATCACACCTAAGCCGATTTCGTTACCCACCAAGATGATCGGTCCTTGCGCGTGTTTGATTGCTGTACAAAGCTCAGTGGCGAGAGTTTGCCAAGCCACAAGAGCCGCGGGTGCGTCGGTGGCAAGGCAGACTTTAGGCGCGTCAGATACCGGCGGCATCAGCTGAGCGGTCAGCCAAAGCGTGAGGCAATCAACCACGATGAGTGTATTTGGTGCACTGTGCTGTGCGATGGCGGCAGAGAGTGCGTACGGCTCTTCGATTGTGACCATGCCTGGCA
>JAURJT010000035.1 GCA_030832095.1 Gammaproteobacteria bacterium
AATCATTTCCAAACTTCTTTGTGAGCACTTGATTTCGTTTGCAATCTACTGACCTGTTACAGCCAGCAAACCTGCGACACTCATTCCAAGCGCCCACACTTATCGGTTGTCAAATTTTTAAAGAACAAGGTATTCGGTACTGCTTGTACTCGGTAGAACGTATTATAACCTAGTTTTGAACTTCTAACTTCGGCTTATTTCTTACAATTTGGAGCTATCTTTCAGCAATTTGCCGTTAACTTACCGGTTTGCTGCGACTGGCTTTTGTTGCACCCCTGCTTTGGTAGAAGCAGAGAAACGAGATTATGCATGGATTAATTTGCCCTGTCAAACGTAAACCCGCAATAAATCTGAAATATCGTCTTTTTTTTAGATTTATTTTCAAACAGAGCAAAAAATCGGGCTTTAGCCCTTTAATTTGGCCGAAAACTGCTTACGAAACTTTTGAACCTTGGGTGCAATCACGAACTGGCAATAGCCTTGTTCAGGGTGCAGCGCAAAGTAATCGGCGTGATATTGCTCTGCCGGCCAGAACTTGGCCGCCGCGTGCAGCTCGGTGCAAACTGGGGCATCGTACACACCAGAGGCTGCTAAATGCTTGATGCACTGCTTAACCGCCTCGTGTTGCGCCGCATCTTGGTAAAACACGGCAGACTGATACTGTGGCCCCACGTCATTACCTTGCCGCCCTGGGGTGGTCGGGTCGTGCGTCGCAAAGAACACCTCAAGCAACGCACTAAAGTCGGTCTGCTGGGCATCAAACTCGATTTTGACAACCTCAATATGACCGGTCTCTTTACCGCAGACTTGTTCGTAGGTAGGGTTCTGCACTGAACCGCCACAATAGCCTGACTGCACAGAGAGCACCCCTTTCATCGCGGTAAAGACCGCCTCTGTACACCAGAAGCACCCACCACCAAAAACAGCCGTCTGGCGGTCAGCGGCTGCGTGATTCGTATCATTTAGGTTTTGCATAGAACTACCTTAAGGTAATGATCCACTGCGCGAGTTGCAGCGCATCTTGTTGATTAACGTGGGGTTGAGCGGGCATAGGCACCGCCCCCCAGCGCCCTCTTCCACCTTGGCGGATGGCGCCTGCTAAATAGTCGAGCGAGCCGGGCTGAGCATTGTGTCGCTGTGCGACCGCTTGAAAACTAGGCCCAACACGCTTGGAATCGAGTTGATGACAACCCAAGCAGTTTTTTTTACGCGCCAACTCCAGTCCTGCGTCAAATGACAGAGCTGGCGGAGCCACGGACGAAGGTGAAGCCGATTGCGCCCCAACAGTTTGGGGCGCAATCATACAAAAGCAACACACCAAGGCCGCGACCAGCCCTGGAGCTTTAGCACTTATAGACTTACTCGTCAAACGCATCCGTCACAGCTCCGCGACTCGCTGTGCTGGCCAGACGACCAAACTTAGCCAATACGCCACGGGTGTAACGCGGCTTGGGCTGCACCCATGCTTGACGGCGCGTCGCAATTTCAGCCTCGGGCACATTCAACTGCAGCAGCAGTTTGTGCGCGTCGATAGTGACGGAGTCGCCCTCTTTAATCAGGCCGATCAAGCCGCCCACATAAGCCTCGGGTGCAACGTGCCCAACCACCATTCCCCACGTACCGCCAGAAAAACGTCCATCGGTAATTAAGCCAACACTTTCACCCAAGCCTTGACCCACTAACGCCGAGGTTGGCGCCAGCATTTCACGCATCCCTGGCCCACCTTTAGGACCCTCATAGCGGATGATTACGATGTCGCCATGCGTAATTTTTTGGGCCATGATGGCCGCCATAGCGTCATCTTCTGAATCAAACACACGCGCAGGCCCCGTGATGACAGGATTTTTAAGGCCAGTAATTTTGGCCACCGAACCTTCGGGTGAAAGGTTTCCTTTCAAAATGGCCAAATGACCTTGTTTGTACATGGCGTTGGCGATGGGTCGAATCACCTGCTGCCCTGCGGGCGGTTGGTCAGGCACATCTTTTAAAACTTCGGCAATGGTCTTACCTGAAATCGTCATGCAGTCGCCGTGCAGCAAGCCCGCATTGAGCAAAATCTTCATCACCTGCGGCACGCCGCCGGCACGATGCAGATCGACTGTCAAAAATTGACCTGATGGCTTTAAATCACACAGCACTGGCACGCGCTGACGTACTTTTTCGAAATCGTCGATCGTCCAAGGCACTTCTGCCGCATGGGCAATGGCAAGAAAGTGCAGCACAGCGTTGGTTGAACCACCAATCGCCATAATCACTGAAACAGCATTTTCAAGAGACTTGCGTGTGATGATGTCACGCGGACGGCGATTGTTTCGCACGGCGTCAACCAATACACGCGCAGCCTCAGCCGCGTTATCGATCGCCACCTGATCTTCGTTGGCCAGCGTGCTTGAATACGGCAGCGCCATACCCATCGCCTCAAAAGACGAGCTCATCGTGTTGGCTGTGTACATCCCGCCACACGAACCCGAGCCCGGGATCGCCTTTTGCTCGATCGCTTTGAAATCTTCTTGGCTCATGCGGCCCATGGTGAACTCACCAACCGCTTCGAAAACCGAAACGATATTCAAGTCGCGCCCTTTGTGTGAGCCTGGCTTGATCGTGCCACCGTACACGTAGATGCCGGGGACGTTCATCCGGGCAATACCAATCATCCCGCCTGGCATATTTTTATCGCACCCACCCACAACCACTACGCCATCCATCCATTGACCTTGGACGGCGGTTTCAATACAGTCGGCGATCACTTCGCGTGAGACGAGTGAATATTTCATCCCCTCGGTACCCATCGACATCCCGTCTGAGATCGTAGGGGTACCAAAGACCTGCGGGTTGCCTTTAGCCTCGCGGATCGCCGCAATCGCAGCATCAACGAGAGGCTGCAAGCCACTATTGCAAGGCGTAATGGTCGAATGCCCGTTAGCCACGCCAATCATGGGATTCGCGAAGTCGGACTCTTTGTAGCCCATGCCGTAATACATCGAACGGTTGGGCGCGCGCGTCACGCCTTCGGTAATGTGTTTAGAACGCTCGTTATTTGCCATGAATGAACACCTAAGGATGAATGACGAAAAATATCTGAATAGCCTTTAAAGCTAACCCTTCTTCGGTCGATCTGTCAAAGCAGATCTCCGGTAAAGTTGAAGGGTTATTATCGAACATCTTTTGACCGGTAGCTCACGATGCTGCAATTTCCCGACTTTGACCCTGTTGCTCTGCGCTTAGGCCCGCTCGCCATTCATTGGTACGGCCTCATGTATTTGGTCGGATTTGGCTCGGCTTGGCTGCTTGGTCGTTGGCGCATCGCTCACAACAAGTCGCGGCTTACCGTGCGCGACCTCGAAGACATCATTTTTTATGGGGTCTTAGGAGTCGTGGCTGGCGGTCGTCTCGGTTACGTCTTTTTCTATAAGCCTGCTTACTATTTCGCCCATCCGCTCGAAATCACCTACCTGTGGGAAGGTGGCATGTCTTTTCATGGTGGCTTGTTGGGTGTACTGGTGATGATGTTTTGGCTTGCGCGCAGTCGCGGCTACAAGTTTTTTGAAGTTGCCGATTTTGTCGCGCCACTCATACCGCTTGCCCTTGCTGCAGGCAGACTGGGTAACTTTATCAACGGAGAGCTTTGGGGCCGGCCGAGCACATTGCCTTGGGCGATGGTTTTCAGACAAAGCGGCGACGGTATCGCACGCCATCCGTCTCAGTTGTACCAACTTGGCCTTGAAGGCTTAGCCCTATTTGTACTGCTTTGGTGGTTTGCCAATAAACCTCGACCAACCGGCCAAATCAGCGCCGTATTTTTGATAGGCTATGGTGTTTTTAGATTTATCGCTGAATTTGCCCGCGAGCCTGATGATTTTTTAGGCTTGCTCGCCGCGGGAATGTCGATGGGACAGTGGCTATCGGTACCAATGGTATTTGCGGGAATATGGCTATTTTTCAGAGCAAGAGAACAACGCTGAGCGCGCGCTGCAAGGGCTGATCGCAAACAACACGCCAGCCTTTGTCAGACCTGTCATCAAACAACGAGTCTGTGACACGCACAGACTCGTTGATATAGATGCCCCGCTCGTGCCGTTTAGGCCGGCATCTCGAACCGTAAGTTCAAGTTGGCCGCGATCTGCTGACTTTGAGCGCGTCTGCTAGAGACCCGCATTCCCGTCGAACTATCCCGCAACCTATGTATGCCATAAGCATTGGTTCTGAGAATATATGACCTAGTCACGAACACAGCAGGGACAAACTGTACATACCTTAGCAGGCGTATGAATTACATTAATTACGTGTAGACCAAGCAAAGTTGCTGAAGTTAGCTTGGTTGGCGTGCCTTTTAACTTTTAAGTTAGCTCGATTTGCATACCCTAGAGCTAGCTTGATTCGCGCGCTTTGCAATTAGCTTGATCAGCGTGCTTTAGATGAGGGCTTAGGTAGCGCCGCATCAAGCATCGCGTTCATGTCATCAATTCTACGCTTGAAGTCACCAACGGCCAAACCACCTAAGGGGCCATCAGGCGCTTTGACAGATAACAATTCGATCGCGACCTGAATCGCAGCCATCACCGCAATACGTTCGTTGCCTGATACCTTGCCACTACCTTGAATACGACCCGCTAGCTGGCTAATGTGCTGGGCCGCAGCGGTCAAAGCCTGCTTTTCTTCAGGCGGGCACGCCAATGAATAATCACGACCCAAAATAGAGATATCAACGCGTTCCATCTATTGAGCCTCTTGCTCAGGGGCGGCGGCTGCGCCGGGCAACCGTTCAAGAACGGCTTCGATACGTTCACGCGCCTGCGCTGTGGCGGCGCGCAGGGTCGAAACCTCGTGTTCGCGCGACTGAAGTTGCGCCTGCAGCGTTGACTGCTCTTGCTTAAACAGATCAAGCGAGCCTTGCAGGGCCGCCTGTGCTGAAGCATAGGCATCAACCTTACGGGTCAACGCTTTAGCCTGAGTCCCTTCTTGTGCGAGCTTGGCCTGCAAGGCGTCACGCTCTGACTGCACTTGAGACAAACTGGCACGCAAAGTCTCTGCCTCAGAGGCAAGCTCTTGCGTATAGGCAATCAGCGCTGCTAAGCGAATTGAGAGTTGATCGAGATCTTCAAGCATGGCGGTATCGTAAAGCAAAATTGAGCATTCAGGAGAAATGCTCCGTGTGCAATTGTCTTGGAGGAGCTTGGCGTAGAAACATCTCTCAAATTAAAGTTAAAGTGCAAAAACACCCTTCGTTTTGTCAGTTAACGTTCAGAAAACTATGTTAGGCCGTCCCCCGTGCGCGTTCCAAGGTTACAAAATGTTAATGCTTTGCACAATTCGGCACGTTTTGTGGGCAAATTAACACATCTCTAGGGAAAACCCCATCGTCTAGGGGTAAGTTCAGGGTTTGCATTGAGGCTGCTCTCCATTACCATGCAAGCCTTGCTAGCTCTCGGACAAAAACCTATTCAGAGGCTAAGAGCCAGCAGAACCACGGTGCGCTCAACGCACATATTGTTTCAACAAATTTTCAGCAGCGCAGCTAAGGAGCTACCCATCATGCAGCTTAGAAATAAACAGGATTTCTGGTCAGGGGTGATGTTCATCCTGCTTGGCCTTGGATTCGCCTGGAAAGCCACCAGTTACTCGATGGGCACTGCCGCCCGCATGGGTCCTGGATATTTCCCTCACTGGCTTGGGATCATTATGGCAGTCTTGGGCGCCGTAGTGCTGCTGATCTCGTTGCGCCCTAAAGCACAGAAAACAGAAGTGGCCTATTTCGACTTCAAGATTCTGGCCATCATCATTTCAGCGATTGTTCTGTTTGGATTGCTGCTGCGCCCAATGGGCTTGATTTTCTCTCTGTTCTTGTTAGTCTCGGTCAGCAGCTTTGCTAGCCACGAGCACTCATGGAAAGTCACTACCGCCAACGCCGCATTCTTGACGTTGCTCTGCTGGCTATCGTTTGTGAAAGGCCTCAAATTGGTGTTTCCAATTTGGCCAGCCTTTCTCGGTCTGAACTAAGGAGCACCTGTTCATGGACTTATTTAATAATTTGATGATGGGTTTTGGCGTGGCTTTCACGCCTGAAAACCTGACTTACGCGCTGCTAGGCTGTTTGCTGGGTACCTTGGTGGGCGTATTGCCTGGCTTAGGTCCTGTGCCAACGATTGCCATGCTGCTGCCCATTACCTATGTGTTGCCTCCGATTGCTGGTCTGATTATGTTGGCCGGTATCTATTACGGTGCGCAATATGGCGGTTCAACAACCGCTATTTTGGTGAACTTACCTGGCGAGACCTCGTCGGTGGTGACGACACTCGACGGGCACGCGATGGCCAAAAATGGCCGCGCAGGCGCTGCGCTGTCGATTGCAGGTCTGGCTTCGTTTTTTGCCGGTAGTATCGCAACACTCTTGCTGGCGGCGTTTGCCCCACCTTTGGCTGAGGTTGCCTTTAAGTTCGGACCTGCCGAGTACTTCTCACTGATGGTGCTTGGTTTAGTTGGCGCAGTCGTGTTGGCCTCTGGCTCGCTGATTAAAGCCATTTGCATGATCTTGTTGGGCCTGTTGCTCGGCATGGTTGGCACCGACGTGAACTCAGGTGTCGCCCGCTTTGACTTTGGCGTGCCTGAGTTGCAAGACGGACTAGATTTTGCAATTGTGGCGATGGGCGTGTTCGGCTTTGCTGAGATCATGAGCAATCTCGAACTTAGAGAAAATCGCGTCGAGATTGCGTCCAAAATCGGCTCGCTATATCCCAATAAGCAAGAGTTTAAAGAGGCTTGGCCCGCAGTCGTCCGTGGCACGGCCTTGGGTTCCATGCTCGGGATTCTGCCCGGTGGCGGTGCGGTGTTGTCATCGTTTGCCTCTTACACCCTTGAAAAGAAAATTTCACGTAATCCAGAACGTTTTGGTAAAGGTCACCCAGCCGGTGTTGCTGGCCCTGAGGCCGCCAACAACGCGGGTGCTCAAACGTCGTTTATTCCTTTGCTGACACTTGGTATTCCAAGTAACGCAGTGATGGCACTGATGGTCGGTGCAATGACGATTCACAACATCCAGCCTGGCCCACAGGTGATGTCAAGCCATCCTCAGCTGTTTTGGGGTTTGATTGCCTCGATGTGGATTGGTAATTTGATGTTGATCGTCTTGAACCTGCCGCTTGTTGGTATTTGGGTAAAACTTCTCAAAGTGCCTTACAAAATCTTGTTCCCTGCGATCTTGGTGTTTTGTACCATCGGTGTCTACTCACTGAACTACAACACCTTTGACATCATGACGACCTCATGCTTTGGCATCATCGGTTATGTGTGGGCCAAGCTGAAGTGCGAAGGCGCTCCATTGCTGTTGGGCTTGGTGCTCGGCCCACTGATGGAAGAAAACTTCCGTCGTGCCTTGCTGTTGTCACGTGGTAATTACGGCACGTTCCTTGAGCGTCCGCTCTCGGCTTCGCTGCTTGGCTTGGCTGCAATTCTGGTGATTATCGTTGCGCTGCCTTCCATCAAGAAGAAGCGTGAAGAAGCCTTTGTCGAAGAGTAAATAGATGTCTAGCATCAATAGCAAAACGTACGAACCCTCTACCCCCACCAAAGTCGCTTTTATCGGACTGGGGGTGATGGGGCTGCCCATGGCAGGGCACTTAGCAACCGCTGGGCATGATGTGACGGTGTACAACCGCAACGCTCAAAAAGCGCAAGCTTGGGTCAAAGAGTTCGGGGGGCGCGCCTGCACGACCCCTCGCGAGGCCGCTCAGGGCGCTCAGATCGTGTTTGCGTGCGTCGGCAATGATGATGACCTGCGTAGCATCGTGCTGGGCGCTGACGGTGCCTTTGCGGGGATGTCTGCGGGTGCAACCTTTGTTGATCACACCACCGCGTCAGCGTTAGTGGCGCGCGAACTCAGCGCGCTCGCTAAGCAAAAGTCGTTGCGCTTTATTGATGCTCCAGTCTCGGGCGGCCAAGCTGGCGCAGTCAATGGTATGTTGACAGTGATGTGCGGCGGCGATGCTGCAGAGTTTGATGCGGTCAAAAACGTGATTGCCGTCATGGCACGCGCGGTCACACTCGTTGGCCCCGCTGGTGCTGGTCAGTTGGCCAAGATGGTGAACCAGATTTGTATCGCTGGTTTAGTGCAAGGTCTGTCTGAGGGTATTGCCTTTGGGCAAGCTGCGGGCTTAGACATGAAGCAAGTCATCGAGGTCATCGGCAAAGGTGCGGCCCAAAGCTGGCAAATGGATAATCGCGGCGCCACCATGGTTGACGATAAGTTTGAATTTGGCTTTGCGGTCGATTGGATGCGTAAAGATTTGGGCTTAGTGATGGACGAGTGCAACCGAAACGGAGCGCGCGTTCCGAGCATTGCCTTGATTGATCAGTTTTATGCCGACGTTCAGAAAATGGGCGGCGGCCGTTGGGATACTTCTAGCTTGATTAAGCGCTTGCGTTAAAAAAGGCTGCGGTCATCAGCTAGAGTGAGCAGTGCAGCGATGCACTGCTTTTTTTTGCCTAACACTCTGGTGAAGAGGTTAGGCGCGGCTTTTTTTCTTGCCAGGCTTGTTCAGGCTTTGCTACGGACTTAGCCACAGATCTAACTATGGATCTAGCGACTGACTTTGCTAGGAGCCTTTCTGCCAGGTTCGCTACGGGCTTTGCTCAGGCAACACTTGCGCCGCCGCTTGCTCTGCGAGATCGTGTCCACGCTTAAAAATCAAGGGCGACAACTCATTGAGCGCCTGGGTGTACACCTCGCGCTTAAACTCGATGACATCATCAAGTGAGACCCAATAAGGGCTCCAGCGCCAAGCATCAAACTCGGGGTGTGGGGTGGCTCGCAAGCACACGTCTGTGTCGCGCCCAAGCATACGCAGCAGAAACCAAATCTGCTTTTGTCCCTTGTAGTGCCCGCGTGACTCACGCCGAATAAAGGTATCCGGCACATCGTAACGCAACCACTCGCGCGTACGTCCCAAAATACGGACATGGTCGGGCAACAGACCGACCTCTTCGTGAAGCTCGCGCAGCATCGCCTGCGATGGGCTTTCGCCCTGATTGATGCCGCCTTGCGGAAACTGCCAAGCGTGTTCCCGTATGCGCTTGCCCCAAAAGACCTCGTTTTTTTGATTAACGAGGATAATCCCAACATTTGGACGGTAGCCTTCGCGATCAAGCATGGCCACTCCCTGCGAATTCAATACAATGCGAGTGATTATACGTACCTGTTGGGCAATCTGCCCTAATAAAATTTAGCTCCTATCCCATGCGCGCATCCGCCTTTCATATCAGCACCCTAAAAGAAGCCCCTAACGACGCCGAGATCACGAGCCATCAACTGATGATGCGCGCAGGATTGATCCGCAAACTAGCCGGCGGCATTTACAACTACATGCCGTTAGGCTTGCGTGTCATACGTAAGATCGAAAACATTATCCGCGAAGAAATGAACGCAGCAGGGGCGCTCGAGCTCTTGATGCCGGTGGTGCAACCCGCCGAACTGTGGGTAGAGTCGGGGCGCTGGGAGCAATACGGCCCAGAGCTTTTGCGCATGAAAGACCGCCATGGCCGTGATTTTGTGTTGCAACCCACCTCTGAAGAGGTCATCACTGACATCGCGCGTAACGAAATTCAAAGCTGGCGACAGTTGCCGGTAAATTTTTATCACATTCAAACGAAGTTTCGCGATGAGCGCCGCCCGCGCTTTGGTGTCATGCGTGGACGCGAATTCACCATGAAAGACGCCTACTCGTTTGATCGCGATGTGGCCGGTGCTCAAAAAAGCTATCAAATCATGTTTGACGCCTACATGAAGATTTTTCAGCGCATGGGTCTGACCTTCAGGGCGGTTTCTGCCGACACTGGGTCGATCGGCGGTTCGCAAAGTCACGAGTTTCAGGTGATCGCCGACATCGGCGAAGACTTGATCGTTTATGACCCTGCGTCAGACTACGCTGCCAATATTGAGCTTGCCGTTGCGCCTTGCCTAATCGAACAGCGCAGCGCCCCAACCGCGGCCATGAAACTCGAATCCACGCCGGGCGCAGCCAAATGCGAGGCCGTTGCTCAATTACTGGGCGTGTCACTGACACAAACCATTAAATCGATCGTGCTGGCCACCGACCGCAAAGATCAACCCAGCCAAGTTTGGCTTCTGTTATTGCGTGGCGATCATGAACTCAATGAAATTAAGACTGGCAAGATCCCAGGTCTGAATCATGGCTTCAGATTTGCCACTGAAACTGAGATCGTTGAGCACTTTGGCTGCAAACCGGGCTACCTAGGCCCAGTCAAGACAAAACTGCCTGTCAAAGTCATTGCCGACCACACCGTCGCCAAGATGCATGACTTTATCTGTGGCGCCAACCAAGAAGACGCCCACCTGAGCGGAGTGAACTGGGTACGTGACCTGCCCGAACCAGACTTGGTGACCGACTTACGTAACGTCGTCGCGGGCGACCGCGCGCCCTCAGGCAACGGCCAACTGGCAATCCAACGAGGCATTGAAGTCGGACACGTCTTTTACCTCGGTACAAAATACTCTGAGGCAATGAAGGCGACCTTTCTTGACGAAACTGGCAAACCAGCGCTCATGGAGATGGGCTGCTACGGGATTGGGGTCACCCGCTTGGTCGGTGCAGCGATCGAACAAAATCACGATGCCAAAGGCATTATCTGGCCTCGCGCCCTAGCACCCTTTGAAGTGGTCATTTGCGGGGTCGGTTGGGGCAAGAGCGAAGAGGTGCGCAACGCGTGCGAGTCGATTTACGCCTCGCTCAAAGCCCAAGGGGTTGACGTCATTTTGGATGATCGCGACCTGCGCCCCGGCATCATGTTTGCCGAGTGGGAGCTCATTGGCCCGCCCATCAGAATCACCGTGGGCGATCGCGGCTTGAAAGACGGTGTCGTAGAACTGTTATGCCGCACCGAAACCGACGCGGCTCGCGTGGATTTGGCTGACTGCGTCGCGCAAACGATCGCTCGTTTGTCGCAGGTTTAACAGCATGGCAACAGGGCGCCAAACGCTGACACGCCATCACAAAGGGGCTTAAAGATGCAACCCCAGCCGCCCGCGTTTAAACATCGCTTTGCGGTGCGCGTGTACTACGAAGACACCGATATGGGCGGTGTTGTCTTTTACGCAAATTACCTCAAGTTCATGGAACGTGGTCGCACCGAGTGGCTGCGCGCTGCAGGTGTTCACCAATCAGAGCTCGCGGCGCAAGAGCAGCGAGGGTTTATGGTGACCAAGCTTGATATTCGCTACCTCAAACCCGCGCACCTTGATGACTTGTTACAAATTGAGAGCGAAGTCACACGAATGGGCCGAGCTTCGTTACACTTCCACCAGACGATTTACCGGAATGGTGAACTTCTGACCCAAAGCAATATCCAAGTATGTTGTGTAGAAACAGTTAACATGCGGATCGCAGCAATCCCGCAATCGGTGCGTACCAAATTTGCAGTAACTATTCAGGAATAAGTGATGCCAACTACCTCTGAGATGTCGATGCTCACGCTGGTCTTAAACGCCAGCATCCCCGTGCAACTGATCATGCTGCTCTTAATTGTGGTCTCGGTGGTTTCCTGGACTTTCATTTTTTCGAAACGCGCCACGATTAAAAAATCGTTGGCTCAAACGAGACGGTTTGAAGATGACTTTTGGTCAGGCGGTGACTTAAACGGCCTTGACCAGTCGGTTGCCGGGCGTTTAAACGAGAGTGGCGCGTTAGCCCGCATCTTTCATGCCGGCATGGAAGAATTCACCAAGGCGCGCCGCGCCGGTGCTACTCCCGCCGCAGCACCAACGCTTGATGGCGCGCGTCGCGCGATGCGTGCCGCCTTTCAGCGCGAGATGGATGAGCTCGAATCGCATCTGAACTTCTTAGCCTCTACAGGCTCAGTCAGCCCATATGTTGGCCTGCTAGGTACCGTTTGGGGCATCATGCACGCCTTCGTTGGTCTGGCGAACGTCCAGCAGGCCACGCTTGCCTCGGTCGCGCCCGGTATCGCCGAGGCGCTGATTGCCACAGCAATCGGTCTGTTTGCTGCAATCCCCGCCGTGGTGGCCTACAACCGCTACACCCACGACATCGATCGCCTATCGATTCGTTTTGAAACCTTCGTCGATGAGTTCTTGAACATTCTGCAGCGGCAGGTGCGCTAATGTCATCGGTACGCTCTAGTTCTGGGCGCCCAGGTCGTCGCCTAAAAAACGAGATTAACGTTGTGCCGTATATCGACGTGATGCTCGTATTGTTGGTGATTTTTATGGTCACGGCACCTCTAATCACACCCGGCGTGATCGAACTACCCTCTGTCGGACAAGCGGCCAATGTCCCCATGACACCGATTGAGATTCAAATTACAGAAGACAGCAAGGTATCTTGGCGCAAACGCGAATCCGGTCAAACCTTCAAACCGGTCGAGCGCAACGCGTTAGCCCAAACCATCCTGTCTGAACTCAAACCCGATCAGCCGGTCGTCATCGGCGCTGATGGCAAAGTCCCTTACGACGTTGTCATGAAAGTCATGGAAGATCTGCGCAAAAACGGAGTGACAAAACTTGGTTTGTTAGTCGATCAAAAAGGCAATACAGCACCTGCGTCGAATAATGCCAAGCCAGTAAAGCGTTAACTTACGTTATGTCGAACTCGCCTAAACGCCTCTCGCCTTGATGCCGCCTCGCCACCCCAAAATGGTACGCGGTCCGATCCTGCCTCCACGGCAGGCGATGAATCTGCGTGCGCTCGGCTTGGCGCTGCTCTCCCATTTGATCTTAGTGTTAATGCTTGTGCTCGGACTTGACTGGAAAACCGAAGCGAACGGGCCACTGGAAATTATGCTTGTGGCCGACGGCAACAGCCCTGTCAGTCCACCGCCCCAAGTCAAGCCCCCAGAACCCACGCCAAAGCCTGAGCCTGCCCCTGCGCCAAAGCCTGAGCCCACGCCCGAACCCTCTCCGCCACCGCCGCCTCCGCCGCCGCCTCCAGTTGCCCCAGCGGCTGCGCCAACACCTCCGGTTGATCCAGAGATCGCACTTGAACAAGAGGCTAAGCGCCGGCGCGAACAAGAGAGGCTTGAGCGCGAAATGGCTGCCAAAGAGGCGGCCGACAAACGCGCAGCCGAAGATGCCATCAAAGAAAAAGAGCGCATCAAAAAAGAAGTTGAAATTGCCAAGATAAAAGAAGCAGAACGGCTTGAGCAACGCCGTCGCGATGCCGAGCGCGCAGAGGCCGACAAAAAGGCAAAACAAGAGGCTGCAAAAAAGCTCGTCGCAGAAAAACTAGCTGCTGAGAAGAAAGAGAAAGAAGAGGCTGAGAAAAAAGTAAAAGAAGAGGCTGCAAAAAAGGCAAAAGAAGACGCTGCCAAAGTTGCTGCTGCTGAGAAAAAAGCGAAAGAAGAAGCCGCTCAACGTGCAGCCAAAGATCAGGCTTTGAAGGATATGATGCGCGGCGACGCCTTGAGCGCAGCGGGTCTGCCGGGCGGGACCGCTGACCGTAATCAGGCCGGTGGCGGTCGAGATGACGGCTACGGCGCGAAGGTACGGGCTTGCGTGCAGCCAGGCGTGTCCTTTCCGCCGCCGCCTCGTGGCGCTGGCGGGAATCCAGCTGCGCAATACAGGGTGAGCTTACGGCCCGACGGGCAAATTGCAGATGTCAGATTGACGAAATCGTCCGGCAACGTCAACTTTGACCGCGCCGTTGAGACAGGGATCCGACGCTGCACCCCTTTCCCACGACCGTCTTCGGGAAGCTACCCCGGTTACATCGACGTCAATTACAATATGTATGATTGATAGGAGCCTGCAACCATATGACGTTTAATCGACTCTACCCCGCACTCACTGCCTACAAAAAGTCAGGCACGGTCCTGTCCGGCTGGCTACTGGCTTGCCTAGTCACTACGCTCGCCCTATTTTTTGCAGGTGCGGCGCAGGCGCAGTTACGCGTCGATATCTCGGGCACTGGGGCGCAACAGTACCCCGTCGCGATCGCAGACTTTAGTGGCGATGCCGCAGGCAGCCAGATCGCCGAAATTATCCGCGCCGACCTAACTCGCTCGGGCCAGTTCAGGCTCATCGCTACAACGGGGTCAACACTTAACGTTGATTCAACGATCGCGTTCGACGAGTGGCGCACTCGAGGTGCTGACTTTATTGCTTACGGCTCAGTCCTTCGCCTGCCTGATGGCCGTTTTGAGGTTAAATACCGTCTTGGCGACACAGTGAAACGCGGCCCACTTGATGGCTTTACGGTGTCAGGCACCGAAAAAGAATTGCGGCGTATGTCCCATCAAATCGCCGATCGTATTTACGAAAAAATCACTGGTATTAAAGGTGTATTTGCGACCCGTATTGCCTACGTCTTAAAGCAGGGTAAGACCTACGAGTTGCAAATTGCAGATGCCGACGGGCAAAACCCTCAGGTGGCCTTGCGCTCGCGCGAACCGATTATTTCGCCAGCCTGGTCACCCGATGGCGCCCGACTGGCCTACGTGAGTTTTGAGTCTGGCAAACCGGTGGTGTACGTCCATCATCTCACCACCAGCAAGCGTGCGCCGGTGGCCAATTACAAGGGCAACAACTCAGCGCCAGCTTGGTCACCCGACGGCAATACGCTAGCTGTGGTGCTGACCCGCGATGGTTTATCGCAAATCTACGCACTTGGTGCCAATGACGGCTCTAATCTGCGTCGCGTCACCCGCTCGCCCTTGATTGATACTGAACCGGTCTTTTCACCTGATGGTCGGTCAATTTTCTTCACGAGCGATCGCAGCGGTAGCCCACAAATTTATCAAACTGGCCTCGATGGCGGTGAGCCGCGCCGCATCTCATTCAACGGCGGTTACAATATCTCACCTCGAATTTCTCCGGATGGCAAAACCTTGCTGACTGTTACTCGTCGAGACGGCGCGTATCGTATCGCCTCACTTAACTTGGCCACTGGCGCAGAGTCCCTTCTGACCGACGGGCGAGATGATCAGTCTCCAAGTTTCGCTCCTAACGGAATGCAAGTGCTATATGCCGCAGTTCAGGGTGGTAGAAGCGTGTTAGCTGGGGTATCTAGTGATGGTCGCGTTCGTCAAACGCTGTCTGTCCTGAACGGCGAAATACGCGAACCCACCTGGGGCCCCTTTTCTCAATAACCGTTGAATTTCCTCTTAAAGGATACATCATGTCGCGCATCGCAAAAGCTCTAACCACCGCCGCCTTAGCTGTTAGTTTGGCCGCTTGTAGCTCGGTTTCTCTTGACGACAAAGCTGGGGCGGGTGGTGCAGACGGCTCTGGCATTCTCGATCCATTTAACCCACAAAGCATTTTGGCAAAACAGCGCTCGGTTTACTTTGATTTCAATAGCTACACGGTTAGCGAGCAGTACCGCAGCCTGGTTGAAACTCACGGCAAATACTTGGTGAGTACGCCTCAGCAGCGCGTGGTGATTGAGGGCAATACCGATGCCCGTGGCGGTTCTGAATACAACCTGGCACTCGGCCAACGTCGTGCCGAGGCAGTGCGCCGCATGCTGACCTTGCTGGGCGTTTCAGACACTCAAGTTGAAACCATCAGCTTGGGCAAAGAAAAGCCCAAAGCCTTGGGCAACACTGACGCTGATTACGCTGAAAATCGTCGTGCAGATTTCAACTATAAGCGTTAAGCTTAAATGCAGTGATCTGAACTAAACAGGGCGGCTCACTGGCCGCCTTGTCGTTTTAAAGGGATATTATGTCTATGACAACCGCCTCTAAGCGAGTACTCAGTACTGGGTTGCTTTTAATTGGCTGCCTTGCAATCAGTCACCCAGCATTTGCCTTTGCCGATGATGATGCTCGCAAGGCGATTGTTGAGCTACGTCAACAAATTAGAAATCTCACCGATGCCAACCAACGTGCTCGGCTGCAACTCGCGGATCAAATCGAAGCGCTCGAGCAAGAAGTGATGCGTCTGCGCGGCGATATGGAACAGCTCGGACGTCCAAGCTCTGGGCTAGGCTCATCCGGAGGCACCTCAGGTGCCCGTGTGCCCGATGTCAAATCTGCCGATCCTCGCGAGCAATCTGCCTTTGATCAGTCGATTGAGAGCTTTCGCAAAGCTCAATACAAAGAGGCTATTGAGAACCTGAATGCATTTTTGACGCTCTACCCCGACAGTAAGCTCACGCCTACCGCGCAGTTTTACTTGGGCAGTAGTCGTTACGCTTCAAAAGACTTCAAGGGTGCGATCGCTACACTTGATGCAATGGTGAAAAGGTACCCAAGAGAAACTCGCGCGCCTGATGCGTTGCTATTGGTTGCAGGATGCCAAGTTGAACTGAACAATCGCCCCGCTGCCAAAGCCACGTTGCAGCGTATCGTTCAAGAATATAAAGGTACACCCGCTGCTGAAACGGCCGCCAAGCGGATCCCATTACTTTAAGACGCACAACAGGCTAGCCGGTTCAAGCTCAAGATCGTAGCCTTGAGTCGGCTCAGCCTCGAGCCCAACCCCTTTTGGTGGCGGCCAAAGAGCGCTTTATGCCGACGTCAATAACAGGCAGGCAACTCCGACCACAATCAGTACGGTCCCAACAACTTCTTGACGCGTGCTTTTACTTGCAAACACACGCCATGAAAGCAGTTGCGCAAACAAAACTTCTACTAAGCCCAGGGTGCGCACATTCGCGGCTGCAGTCAAAGCAAAACCCAGAAACCAGCCCGATGAGGCTGAAGCACCTAGCAAGCCGCCCCATATAGAAATTCGCCAGGCGTGCAAGCAACGCACCCACGCTTCGTAATGAAAAATCATCATCCACACCGCCAGCAACAGTGTTTGCACACCCAGTCCGCACGCCAGTGTTAGCGACGCACGCATCAAGAAATGGCCATCCCCCAACGCTAAGATCCCCCCCCTGAAAGTGACCGCGGCAATCGCAAAGCAAGCACCAGCTAACAAGCCCAACACGGCAGGCTGCCATGCAGAGCCCTCTTGAGGGCCGCTGACCGGCTTGCGCGCCATCACAGTGACCCCTGTTGTGGCGACAATAATCGCAGCCATTGCAAGCCATGAAATCGTGTCGCCCAACACGACCAAACCAAACACCGCTACCTGAACGGGCTCGGTTTTAGTCCAGGCAGTCACCACCACAAACGCGCGCTGGCGCATTGCCGCAAGCATCAAGGCCGTTGCTGCGATCTGCGAAACCGCCCCCGCTGCGACAAATAGAGCAAAGCTCAGATCCATGGAGGGAAACGTTGACCCCGTTGCAAACAGAGCAATGGCCGCAAATAGTGCGGCAAACGGAAAGCCATATAGAAATCTGACCTGCGTGGCACCAAGCGTGCCAAGCTTTTCGGTCAGACTGCGCTGAATGGCATTACGCCCAGCCTGCGCTGCAGCCGCAAAAATCGAGGCGGGGATCCACAACCAAGTCCAATCTTGCACGGTCTTCTCCGGTTAAGCGCTTGCGTGCTGCAGCAACAGCGAAACTGTTGCTTCATCAAGCACGATGCCATTGGCACGTTGTTGGGCCATTTTTTTCAATTCAATTTCACCCGGCACAATCACTGGCCGAGCGGCATCCACGGCAGGACTATCATGCAGAATTGCAGCAAAATCCATCATCCGTTCTGACAACCACTGCGCCGAACCCAACAGACGCGTATCGATCAGAATAAAAAAGTGCCCCAAGTTTTGCGGCTCGTCAGGCGCATCGACCCAAGACTTGACATGAGTGAGGTATGCCGCGTTAGACAACAGCCCAGCAAATAAATCTACGAGCAAGGCAAGCCCATAACCCTTATGCCCACCGACCGGTTGCAAGAAGCCGTCAAGCGCCGCCTTAGGATCAGTTGTGGCCCGCCCTTGAGCGTCTGTCGCCCAGGTATCCGGAATCGTCTCACCACGCTTGAACGCATTACGGATCTTGGCGCGAGCGACCACACTCATAGCCATATCGAGTAAAAACGGCGAACCACCTGGATTAGGAACACCAAAACCAAGCGGACTATTGCCAAGCCGAGCATCACTGCCCCCCCAAGGCGCAATCGTCGTCGTGGCGTTACTACCGATCACACTGGCAAAACCCTCTTCTGCCGCGATCAGGGAATAGGGCGAGATCGGCCCAAAATGATTACTGCCGCGCGCAAACGCCATCCCAATGCCACACTGTCGCGCAGCCTCCATCGCCGCACGCAAGGCGTGCATGCCCACCAGCGGCCCCACACCATTGTCACCATCCACCAACCGCAAAGCAGGCGCAGGCGCTTGCACGGTGATGTTGGGCTGAGCGCTGATGCCCTTCACCAACAACCGTTCACCATACGACTCGATACGCGACAACCCGTGGGTACTTAAACCAAAAAGGTCAGCTAGCACCAATACTTTCACCACATCAGCAGCATCTGCTTGCCTCAGACCCAGACCCTGGAATGCACGGGTGGCTAAGTCTGTCAGTTCTGCTTCAGACCAATGTGATTGAAAAGCCTGCTTTTGATTCATGGTGCTGAAAAATCCTATTGATCGATAGATAAGAATAGTGGCGAGCGTCCCTCGCGTCTGAGGCGCGTCACTCAAGCGGGGCTACGATAGGCTCGTGGCCAACTGCTGACATACTAAACGTTCTCTGGCTAACGGCAAAATGACGCTAGCGCCCTCGCGACGATGACAACACAGAAAGGTGTGGTTGCAACGCGCTTTGACGCTAATATGTTGAAAAACCAATAGGAAACCGTCATGCCAAACACTGAATCCGTCGCGGTACACGCTGAGGTCAAACAGGCCATTCTTGACTGGTTACGTGCCCACGAGCAAGAGATGTTCACCCTGCTCGAACAAGTCGTGAACATTGATAGCGGCAGCTACAACAAAGCTGGCGTTGATCAAGTGGGTGCAGTTTTTCGTAAACATCTCGAAGCGGCTGGGGTCGACACAAAGGTGCACCCCAATGCGAAGCACGGAGACTGTCTCGTGGCTGAAGTACCCGGCAGTGCTGGGCCTGAGGCAGCGCACGTGCTGCTGATGGGGCATATGGATACCGTGTTCCCCGATGGAACGGCGGCGCAACGTCCGTATCGCGTTGAAAACGGAATCGCCTATGGCGCAGGCGTAGCGGATATGAAAGCAGGCCTGGTCATGAACACCTTTGTGGCACGAGCGTTTCATGCCTGCGGTGGTAATCAGTCGCCCATAAAGGTGCTCTACACCGGCGACGAAGAAATCGCCTCGCCCGCTTCGCGAGAACTGATCCTGAAAATGGCTAAAGGCGCCGCCACCGTATTGAACGCCGAACCTGGTCGGCCAAGCGGCAACGTAGTCACGTCTCGCAAAGGCGCCTTCTTTATCGACTTCGAAGTCGATGGCGTGGCCGCGCACTCAGGCGTCAATCACGACAAGGGCGCCAGCGCAATCGAGGCCTTAGCCAGAAAGATCACCGCACTACATCAACTCACTGACCGTGCCGCCGGTATCACCGCAAATGTCGGAACGATAAAAGGGGGCATGTCAGTCAATACCGTAGCCCCCCATGCCTCGGGCCAATTAGATGTTCGGTTTCCTGGTGACGTGGATCATGAGGAACTGCAGCAACGCATCAAAGACATCATCGAAGAGGAAGCCCTGCCCTGCACCTGCGGGCGCATCACACATCAAGGGACCTTTCTTCCCTTATTCGAGACGAATGCCAGTCGCGACCTGTTAGCCGACTACCGCATGTCTGCCGAAGAACTGGGCGTGCAAGTCAAAGGCGAGTTCACCGGCGGCTCAGCAGACAGCGGCCTCACAGCCTCAGTCGGAGCCCCCACCCTATGCGCAACCGGCCCAGTCGGCGGCCAAGTGCATACCGCCGACGAATACTGCCGCATCGACACCCTAGTACTCAGAGCACAAGCCGTAGCACTCACCATCCTAGCCCGCGACACCCAGTAATAAAGAAGCGACCCACCGCATCAACCCACCCCAGCGCTTGAACAGCCCCGGAGTGGCGTATTTTGCCCAGCACAAATACCCACGCAGGGGCGGTTCAAGCGCGTGCGAATAAAGAGGACAAAACACGCATAAAAAAATCCAGACCGAAGCCTGGATTTTTTACCTGACATAGGTACCTGAGCCGAAGCTCAGGCCATGTGCAACTGAGCTTAGAAACCGCCCATGCCGCCCATTCCACCCATGCCGCCCATATCACCACCACCCATACCACCGCCGCCAGCTGGCTTGTCTTCAGCCAATTCGCAGACAGCTGCTTCAGTTGTCAGCAACAAGCTGGCAACAGACGCTGCATTTTGCAATGCAGTACGTGTGACTTTAGTTGGATCCAACACACCTTGCTCGACCAGGTCACCGTACAAACCGGTGGCGGCGTTAAAGCCGTAGTTACCCTTGCCGTTTGCAACTTCGTTGACCACAACGCTTGGCTCGTGACCAGCGTTTGCAACGATGATGCGCAATGGCTCTTCGATGGCGCGCAACACAAGCTTGATGCCTGCGTCTTGGTCAGCGTTGTCACCCTTAAGCTTCGACACGACAGCGCGAGTACGAATCAACGCAACGCCACCGCCAGGAACAATACCTTCTTCGACCGCAGCGCGTGTTGCATGCAGAGCATCTTCAACGCGTGCTTTCTTTTCTTTCATTTCGACTTCGGTAGCAGCACCGACGCGAATCACAGCAACACCGCCGGCCAACTTGGCCACGCGCTCTTGCAGTTTTTCACGATCGTAGTCAGATGTGGCTTCGTCGATCTGGACACGAATCTGCTTGACGCGTGCTTCGATTGACTTGGCATCGCCATGACCGTCGATGATGATGGTGTTTTCTTTACCGACTTCGATACGCTTAGCCTGACCGAGTTCTGCCAGTGTGGCTTTTTCAAGCGACATACCGGTTTCTTCAGAAATGACGGTACCACCGGTGAGGATGGCGATGTCTTCGAGCATGGCTTTACGACGATCACCAAAACCAGGCGCTTTAACGGCGGTAGTTTTGAGGATGCCACGAATGTTGTTGACGACCAGCGTGGCCAAAGCCTCGCCTTCGACGTCTTCAGCCACGATCAGCAGTGGGCGGCTCGACTTGGCAACTTGCTCAAGCACGGGCAGCAGATCACGAATGTTGCTGACTTTTTTGTCATAGATCAGAACATACGGGTCATCCAACGCTGACACTTGCTTGTCAGGATTGTTGATGAAGTAAGGCGACAAGTAGCCGCGATCAAACTGCATCCCTTCAACGACGTCGAGCTCGTTGTCGAGTGACTTGCCGTCTTCGACAGTGATCACGCCTTCTTTACCGACTTTGTCCATTGCGTCTGCAATGATTTTGCCGATCGAGAAGTCGCTGTTAGCTGAAATTGAGCCAACTTGAGCGATTTCTTTGGTTGTCGTGCAAGGCTTTGACAACTTCTTGAGCTCTTCAACAGCAACGGCGACAGCTTTGTCGATACCGCGCTTCAGATCCATTGGGTTGATGCCGGCAGCCACGTACTTGAGGCCTTCAACAACAATCGACTGCGCCAACACTGTTGCAGTGGTGGTGCCGTCGCCAGCGTTGTCAGAAGTCTTTGATGCGACTTCTTTCACCAACTGGGCGCCGATGTTTTCAAATTTGTCTTTGAGTTCGATTTCTTTAGCAACCGACACGCCGTCTTTAGTGACGGTTGGGGCGCCGAACGAACGCTCGAGCACAACGTTACGGCCCTTAGGACCGAGGGTGGTTTTTACAGCATTGGCGAGGATATTTACGCCACGGACGATGCGCACGCGTGCGTCATCACCGAATAGAACTTGCTTGGCAGCCATTTAGGTTTCCTTCGTATTCTGTGGATTACTGGACAACAGCGAGAATTTCTTCTTCGCGGATGACCAGAACTTCTTCGCCATCAACTTTGACGGTTTGGCCAGCATATTTGCCGAACAAAACTTTATCGCCAACTTTGACGTCCATTTTCAGGACTTTGCCGTCTTCAGTTTGTTTGCCGGGACCAACGGCTAGCACTTCACCTTGATCGGGCTTTTCAGCCGCGCTTTCAGGGATAACGATGCCCGAGGCAGTTGTGCGCTCGTTGTCCAGGCGTTTGACGATCACGCGATCGTGCAGGGGACGCAGGGCCATGTAGAACTCCTGTTACAAATAATAAGGTTGTTGGAAAACGCCTTCGTGAGTTGTTAGCACTCACTGGGGTCGAGTGCTAATTATAAGGGTTGTTTGGTGGATTTCAAGAGGCTAAGAGATTTATAGCATTCGGGCGAGCTGTCGGATATCAGCTGTCGTTGGCAATCCAAGTTGAGATGTTTGAAAACTACGTTCAGATTCGACACCTCTATAGCTGACGGAGCCTTCAGAGGAGGCGTCGCCTTCAATCCTGTCACGCAAGATTTTTGCACTTCGCCAATGCAAAATCTAGCGCTTTCCCTTTGATTGAATCAAGCGTAAAGTGTTTTAGCACGCTAATTATAGGGTGCATTTGCGCGAATTAATATCACTGTAACTAAGTTTATTTTACAAATTACCCGCGCGTCGAACTTCACCCTTGCGTTTCGAGCCTTTATTTTAATCAATGCTTTGCGCGCTTCGTGGCCAACTGGGACCGCTAGTAAGCAAGCGCGATGTTTAGGCTTGACCTCAGATGATTGTCTCTTTACCTATTACGACCCTCACACAACTCAAGCCGCGCTTGACGGAATTGCCAAGATCCATCTCGCACTCAAAAAGTAGCTTGCCTGAGCCCTCAATGTTTACACGCGTGAACACGCGTGAACAATTGCTGCAAGCTTTTCGCAACGACCGCGCGACTCAACTTCAACCACCGTTAGCGGAAAGAGAGGCACCTCTATGTATCAAAAACACATGTTTATGTAGTCCCAGTTGCGTAAGTCTGTTAACCATCCTAATGCGATTATTGGCACTAACGTTTTTGCTGATGATAGGATTTATTCACAGGGCCGAGGCGCAGCAAGTATTTGTTACTAGTGAGCTTAACGGAACAATCGGCTTGTACAGCGCTACAAGCGGTGCGGCAGTGAACACGAGCCTTGTGAGTGGTTTAGCTGGCCCAGATGGTATCGCCGTTTCCGGTTCAAACATTTATGTTGCAAACTACAACGGTGGAACAATCGGCGTGTACAACGCCACAAGCGGTGCGGCAGTGAACGCGAGCCTTGTCAGTGGGTTAGCTCGCCCAAATGGTATCGCCGTTTCCGGTTCAAACATTTATATTACGAACTACCACGGCGGAACAATCGGCGTGTACAACGCCCAAAGCGGTACAGCAGTGAACGCAAGTCTTGTGAGTGGGTTAGCTTCTCCATGGGGTATCGCCGTTTACGGTTCAAATATTTATGTTGTGAACACCCTCTCTGGAATAATCGGCGTGTATAACGCCACAAGCGGTACGGCAGTGAACGCGAGCCTTGTGAGTGGGTTAAATGGCCCAACTGGTATCGCCGTTTACGGTTCAAACATTTATGTTGCGAAGTACAACGATGGAACAATCGGCGTGTACAACGCCACAAGCGGTGCGGTAGTGAACGCGAGTCTTGTGAGCGGATTAAATGGCCCATCTGGTATCGCCATATACGGTTCAAACATTTATGTCACGAATATAGGTAGCGGAACAATCGGCGTGTACACCACAAGCGGTACGGTAGTGAACGCAAACCTTGTGAGTGGGTTACTTAATTCCTATTTTCTTGCTGTGGTGGACGCAATCGATAATACGAACGGCGGCGGTAGTGGTAGTAACGGCACCCCGACGCCCTCTGACATTGTGGCGGGTAGTAGCGTTGGCTTAAGTAGCATTGGCCTCACAGCCAAGCCAGTTCTTGCAGGTGGTACCTTGGCACTAAACAAAGGTGATAGCTCGAGCGTATCCATCACCATCACCAGCGCAGGCGGCACGATTCAACAGCCAACCTCAGGTTCTGCCACGCTTTCTGGCGTGTTCTCGGGTGCGGGCGGTTTAACGTTCATTGGCACCGGTAGCACGACCATGAGCGGCGCCAATACCTACAGTGGCGGCACGACAGTGTCGGGTGGCACCTTGGTGGTAGCGGGCCCTTCGCCAACCGGCACGGGTGATGTATTCGTGGCCTCTGCGGGTACGTTGATGGGCACGGGCACGATTGCCGGCAATAGTATTGTGAGTGGTGTGCTTAAGCCGGGTAACTCGCCGGGCTATTTGTCTTTCACTCAAAACTTGACACTGAACGCTGGGTCGACCTACCGGCAAGACATCGCTGGCAATGTGCAAACAAACAATGCTTCGCCCTCGGGGGCTTCAGGCTATTACTCCTTTGTGAATGTGGGTAGTCAATTGACGATTACTTCGGGTGCGACACTCACGCCACGCTTATCAAATTTGTTTAGTGCAAGTGAGGCAGGTTACGGCAGTGACATTTACGTACCAGTGTTGGGCGACAAGTTTCGTATCATCACTGCAGGTGGTATCACGGGTCGCTTCACCACCCTCACCCAACCTGCAGAGTTAAGCAGCGGCACACAATTCATCGCGTTTTTTAACGTTAACAGCAGTAATAGCGTTGATCTCGCTACGGTACCAACGTCATACAGCGCGAACTTGTCATCGAATACAACCAACGCCAAGTCTGTGGCGGGTGTTTTAGATCAGTTGTTGGGTGTAAATAAAGCAGGCACAGCGTCGTCAGCGCAAGACTCGTTACTCTACGCATTAGCAGGTCAAACAGCAGCAAGCTTGCCCACCTTTGCACAGGCGTTAGCCGGCGAGATTCACGCAGCCTCTGTCGCTACCCTGCCCCAAACTACGCAACGCGTGCAGCAAGCGGTGTTGGCTCGCTTGGGTGACTATCCGATGGCGCCTAGCCAGCTTAATCCTGCGCTGAACAACGCATTGTTGACGGGCGGTATCAGCGCCACCAACACTTCGGGCCTGCCGACTGCAAGCATGAGCACAAACCCAGCGGTCAACCCAAATGCCGTGAACGGAACAAGTGCTGCGGTAGCAGACGGCAGAGCGTGGGGTGAGATCGCGTATCAACGTGCTGAGCGCGCAAGCAACAGCGCCGGTAACGGGTTCAACAGCAATCTGTATCAAATCGTCACGGGTGTAGATGCCTATTCAAACGCAGAGTTGGGCTTAAAACTTGGTGGCGGTATCTCGTTATCCAACACGACTGTTACAGCCAATGGTGGCAACAGCACCATCCAACAAGGCTCGCTCTTTGTCTACGGCAAAATGTCTGTGCTGCAAGACTATGTGCTCGATGGCATGGCAAGCGTAGGCATGAGCTCAACCAATCTATCGCGCAATGATCCAACCGGTTACACAGGCGGCTTTAGCAGCAAAGCCGTACTGGGTAATGATGCGCTGGTAAGCGTTGGCATCAGCCGTGGGTTCGAGTACAGCGACCTGCGCGTGACACCCTACGCACGCTTAACCTATCAGTACGTTGGTCAAAATTCGTACGATGAAGGCAACGGCGCAGCAGCACTGAACATCGCTCGCTTTAGCGGCAGTGCAGTGCGTGGCGTGATTGGTGTGGCAGCTGGGTCGTTAAACAAAGACCCACTCAAAGACGAATATACCTATCGTGCCAACATCGCAGTGGGTGCTGATACCTCAGGCTTATTAAACCCAACGCTGAACACCACGCTTGGTGGTTACTCAAGCAGCGTCACGACGGCCACAGCAGGCTCTGCCTTTATACAAGTGGGGTTGTATGGCACGGTCAAAATAGCTGACAACGCTTATGCGTATGCGGGCGTGTCGGGTGAAGCCAGATCGGGGCAGACGCTTTACGGTGGCAGCGTGGGGTTGCGGATGGCGTTTTGAGCAAACAGTGAGGTATCACCGGCCAGGCAGAACGGAGGTGCGCCGAAACGTCAGACTCGCGCGAAGTCGCCGCGAACGCACTCCAACTCTCTGACCTTCTCTAAAACTCCAGAGAACGAGTGCCAGTTCAAAAAACTGGGACTTTGCGAGAGTTTCAGTCACTCACTGTTTTCAATTAACAATGGAACCCAGACTTTGATTGCTAACGATAGCGTCTGAACTATTCGACGATGGCTTGCAGTCGCTCAAGAGCGTCATCGACCACGACTTGAGGCACCCTTTCAATCTTGCGTGCTTTACGCGCAGCAAGATCAAGCATGCGTATCTTGTTCAAGAGCGCAACGCCCTGAGTCTTGCACCCTGTACCCATTAACGTAACGACAAACCCAGCGTATCTCGCGTGATCGCCGCCTTGAGTAATTGGGGCTAGCAATACATCACCTAGCTTGTTGAATTCTTTAGTTGTCAACACGAGGGCAGGTCTATTGCCACGCTGCACATGTCCAACCGTTGGATCCAGAGGAACGTTGTCGATATCTCCTCGCTCAAAAATCTTCACCACTGCACCTCTTGTCCGACAGGCTGAGCTACATCCCACAGCGTAAGGTCTGCAGGCATTGGCGCCTTCAAGTCGCACTGAGCAATCATTTCTGCCAAGACATAGTTGCGCTTTGGGGTCAAAACAATCTTGCCATCGGGTGTGGTGTTCAGTGTCAGGTGATGGCCGACACCAATCCCTAGGTCTTTAAGTACGGGTGGTGGCATAACAAGTGCCGTGCTGTTACCCATCTTTTTTAATACGATTTCCACAGAAAACTCCGACTCGCTATTGATCGACTAATTTCACCACCACAACACTTCAAATGTACAACAATGTATTACACCTGAAGGATCACAAACGTCTCACAGCCTTATGTTCAAGCCTGATACATAAAAAACCAAGTGACTGGTGAATATCTAATCGGTGATGTGTGCCGCGGCTTCGCTATTCGTGACAGGCAAAGCGGGTCGGTTCGCCATCATCCAATCTAGCCAAGCCCGTGCGGCCGCATCAAGCGTTCGCCCCTCTGGCTGCACGACAAACAAGCGCCGCTCTAGACCGCGAAAATCTAGGTGGCGGCGGACAAGATCCGTGTAATGGAAGTGATACAAATTGAATTGAGGAATGGCAGCCAGCCCAACGCCGGCTCGCACCAGACCGATTACCGTGGCTAGCTGTTCGACTTCCATCAGAGTTGGAGCGTCCTCTGGCTTGAGCACGCTCAGCAGGTATTGGCCAACAATGCTGTGTCGCGACTGGGTGATGAACCGTTCGCCAGCCAAGTCCCTCACCAAGACCCGCGGTAAATCCGCTAAGCGATGGTCCTTTCGACAGACAAGTTCGAAACTGTCGGAGGCGAACCACTGGCTCTCGAGCCCTTGCTCATCGGCCGCCTGTGTAGTGATGCAAAAGTCGGCCTGCCCGCTACGTACCAGTTCGATTCCTTTTTCAGACAGCACATCGCACACCGTGACCTCGATACCCGGGAAACGTTTGCTGAAGTCCGCAAGCACCGTCGGCAGCCAACCAGCGGCTAATGATGGCAGCAGGGCGATGGTCACGCGCCCGTAGCGGTGGTCTGCCAAACTGCGCACGTTTTCGAGTCCGCTCTGCAGTTCGAGCAGTATTCGACGCGCAGGACCTTCAAAGGCCGAACCCGCTGCGGTAAGGGTGACGTTGCGCGTGTTACGAACGAATAATTTGGCGCCGACCACCTGTTCCAGCGACTGAATAACGGCGCTAAAGGCCGACTGTGACAGCGCTATCGATTGCGCGGCTTGGGTGAAATGGCACGTCCGTGCCAACGCCAAGAAGGCTCGCAGGTGTCTCACAGACAGGCTAGAAGAGCTGTGTGAATTAAAGATACGTGTATTCAACTGTGTATCCATCTGTGCATTCAGCTAATTTTTCGATTAGTTTATCTAAATAATGAGTTGGACAGGTTAATTTCGCTTGACTAGAGTAGTCATTCATTATTTTCACCATGATTGGTCTTATTCATGCCTTCATTGATATCTGCTTACTCGCCAGCCATATCCCTTGAAAACGATGCCCCACACGGACCACTTTCGGGACAGCGCGTCGTCGAGATCTGCAAAACGATTGCAGGTCCGACCTGCGCGAGGCTGCTCAGGGTCATGCTGACCCTAGGTTGCCTAGCCCCGGCGACTGTCAGTACGCTGGCCGTTGCTGCCGAAACCAAGGCGATCGAAATTGTTGTGCCCTTTCCGCCGGGTGGCAGCGTCAATCCGGTGGCTCGGCTGCTGCAGTTAGGAATGAAGGACCAATTGGACGCCACAATTGTGGTGGTCAACCAGCCTGGCGCGGGCGGCACGATTGGCACTGCGCGGGTGGCGCGAGCAACCCCTGACGGCGCTCTGCTGGGCCTCACCACTGTGGGCCCACTGACCACTCAACCACATTTAACGACGCAGAGTTACGGCGTCGACTCTTTTGAATATATTTGTCGGACGCACTTAACCCCACAAGTGCTGGCGGTGGCTGATAACTCTCCCTTCAAGTCTGTCAAAGACCTCGTGGATTTCGCAAAAAAGAATCCGGGCAAGGTCGTACTGTCTTCGACGGGGGTTGGTTCGGTGCCACACTTGGCCGCGGTAGAGTTCGCTCAGCTCGCTGGCTTTGAGTGGTTACATTTGCCGTCTAAGGGTGACTCCGAAGCGGCTCAACTCGCATTGAGTGGCGAGATCACCGGCTGGGTAGCTGGCGTGCAAACCTATGCACCATTGACTCCTCGGTTGCGCGCGCTTGGTCTTCTCGATACTGAACGCAACCCAGCTCTGCCGGACGTACCCACATTTAAGGAGCAAGGCTTTCCGCTGGTGTCCAATGGCTGGGGCGGACTGGTGGCTCCTAAGGGTCTACCGCCGGCAGTATTGGCTAGGCTGTCCAATGCCTGCTCACATGCCACACAGACGCCAGAGTTTAGGACGCTTTTACAGACGTTGAAGGTGCCGCAGGGCTACCTTGACTCAGCTAATTTTGCCGCCTTCGTGCACGCTGAGAGCGATCGCTACAGCCGCCTGATTCGCACGCTAGGGGCAACGCAGGTGAAGTCCAATTGACAATTCACCTGACGAGAACGAACTAACAGTCGCCTCGTTTGGATACAACCCATGGCCAAATGACAACACCACAAGAATTCAAAGACTTCACGGCGTCAGAAATAAAAAAATGGGGCACTATCATTGCCCGATCAAATATCAAACTTGACTAAGGGGTACAGGGATGCAAACCAAAGGCAATAACGGACCACGCTATCGGCATCAAGTGCAAGAGACCAGCGAATATACGACGATAGGTGTCGATAAGCTGACCCCAATCATTGGTGCAGAGATTTCTGGCATTGATTTGTCTAAACCTTTGGCGCCCGAGCAGCAAAATGAAGTGCATCGCGCCTTGGCTGAAAATCAGGTGATCTTCTTTAGAGATCAAGACCTCACCAAAGAACAACATCTTGCGTTTGGTCGTTTATTTGGCGATTTGCATGTGCATCCGGCAGCGCCGCACGTCGAGGGCCTACCTGCGTTGATGAAAATTCACGCGGATGAAAGTTCTCCTCGCGCCAACGGTGAAAGGTGGCACACCGACGTCAGTTGCGATCAAACGCCTCCGATGGGTAGTATCTTGCACATCCACACACTCCCACCTCATGGTGGTGACACTCTGTTTGCGAGTATGTACGCCGCCTATGATGCGTTATCAGATCGGATGAAACATTACTTGAATGGTATGACCGCACTGCATGATGGTGAGTCAAATTATCGTGGCACATACAAAAATTTTGGTGTGGTCGATAAACCAAGTTACCCCTATGCCGAGCATCCCGTTGTCAGAACACACCCAGTAACAGGCCGTCAAGCACTCTACGTGAATCGCGGTTTTACGATCCACTTGAATGGGGTCCCTAAAGACGAAAGTGCCGGTGTGTTGCGTTATCTTTACGAGCATATTGAAAACCCACTGTTTCAATGTCGGTTTCAATGGAAGAAAAACTCGATTGCCTTTTGGGATAACCGCTGTGTCCAACACAGGGCGATGTGGGATTATTGGCCTCACACGCGAAGTGGGCACCGGGTGACGGTGGCTGGCGATCGCCCTTTCTATCGTCCAAGTGTGTAGACGCTGAAGCTCCCAAGGGTCAGTTTTAAATCGGCGCCAACATGTTATAAACATTTCAAACATAACAGGAGCGCAGACATGACTCGCATCAACCACATTGCAATTAAAGTCGACGATCTACAGGCGGCGACGGATCTTTATGAAAACGTCTTTGGCTTAAAGTACGTTTCTACCGTTCAGTCGGTTGGCCACATCTCTCGCCATCTTAGTGACGGCGTGATGTATCTGACGCTGTTGAAATACGAAAGCGAAGAGTCACCTGAAGCCACCATTGCGGGTGCAGGTCCTTGCATTCACCACTTTGGTTTAGAGGTCGAAGATCCTGCCAAATACGAAGCCATGCTCAAGAGCTTTCCGGGCATCGAAATTATCAGCGGCACGGCAGCCAAGTTACCGGTAAAGTTTCGCACAAAGGACGGTATTGTTGGTGAACTTCTTGAAGCCGACACAATCGCTAAAGCCGGGAACAAATAAAAATAATGACTGCCGCTCAATTGCAAAAAAGATGGGTAGGACTCACTCTCGCCTTGATGTGTATTAGCGTTTCGGTTCCCACTGCAGCGCAAACTTTTCCGTCAAAGCCTGTGCGCATTGTTGTCGCGTTTCCGGCAGGTGGTGGCGTTGATATGGTTGCCCGGTTGCTTGCCTCAAAACTGAGTGAAAAGTGGGCGCAACCCGTCTTCGTCGAGAATAAAAGCGGGGCTAGTGGCTACATCGGAACAAATCTCGTCGCAACGTCCCCCGCAGATGGTTACAACGTTACGATCAGTGTCCCGAATACGTTTACGATTGGGCCGCACCTCATTACGCCGCCCTATGATGCACTAAAGGACTTTACCCCCATCACAATGATCATTACGTTTCCAAACGTGCTGGTGATTGGTCCGAAGGTCCAGGCGAAATCGATGAACGATTTGGTGGCACTTGAAAAAGCCAAACCCGGTACGCTGAATTTTGCCTCGTCTGGAATCGGATCCACGCAACATCTTGCGGGCGAGATGTTTAACTTGGCAGCCGGAATACGCGTCACCCATGTGCCCTACAAAGGCAGCGCTGGCGCCATGCTCGATCTGATTGGCGGCTCGGTGGCGTACAGTTTTGACACCACGACTGGCACACTACCGCACATTAAGGCTGAAAAACTTCGGCCAATTGCGGTGGCGGCAACGTCAAGAATCGCAGCTCTACCCGATGTTCCAACCACAGCAGAACAAGGCTTTCCCTCGGTCGTCATGAGCACTTGGTATGGGCTATCCGGCCCTGCAGGAATGCCGCCTGCGGTCACTCAAAAGTGGCGTGATGATGTCGCTGCAGTCTTAAAACTTTCGGATGTTCAGGAGAAGTTTGCTCAGGTTGCAGGCGTAGCCGTTGCTGATCAACCCGCACAATTTGGTCAATACTTAGCTGACGAACACAAAAAAATGGGTGCGCTCATTAAGAGTGCAGACGTGAAAGCCGATTGAACGAAAATTATCTAAGAAAAGTCAGTGACGAGCAGCCCTCGTTTTTAGCCGCACCTCCCCGGAGTACGCAATGACAGTCATTCAACAAATAGGCAGCGTACTTGTCTCACTCAGTCTCGCTTTAGTGAGTGGAACAGTCTTTGCACAAAAATTCCCTGAGAAGCCCGTTAAGATCATTGTTCCCTTTGCGCCGGGCGGCGGCGCCGATATGCTGGCACGTACGTTGACTTCTGGACTGACTGAAACGTGGGGACAGCCGGTCGTTGTAGAAAATCGTGCGGGCGCAAGTGGAAACATTGGTGCAGAGGCGGTGGCCCGGTCAGAACCTGACGGCTATACCCTGCTGTTAACGAGCAGCGCCTTTGTCATCAATCCGGGTATGTCAAGTACTCTTCCTTTTAATGTTGAAAAGGACTTTGCGCCCATCACGCTGGCGGCAGAGCTGCCAAACGTTTTAGTCGTTCACCCTAGCGTTAAAGCCAATACGGTTAAAGAGCTCGAGGCCTTGATACGTGCCAATGCGACAAAGATCAGCTATGCATCCCCAGGCAACGGGACTGGCGGTCACTTGGCGGCAGAGCTATTCAAGCAGTCGGCTGGTGTTGAGATTACCCATGTTCCCTACAAGGGGGGTGGCGCTGTCATAGCGGACTTATTGGCGGGTCATGTCCAAATGACTTTTGCGACCTTGCCGTCTGTGATTGCGTATATCAATTCCGACAAAGTTCGAGCGCTTGCATTGACGACAAGTAAACGTGGCTTTATTGCGGCGCCCACTATGATTGAGTCGGGATACGCAGGGTTTGATATTTCTACCTGGCTTGGTTTTTTAGGGCCTGCAAACATGTCGCCTGCCTTAGTTCAAAAGATCTACGGCGATATCCAAAAGCTGATGCGCTCAGACGCTATGGCGGAAAAGCTTAAACAACAAGGCATGCTAGAGGTTGGATTATCACCAGTAGCGTTTGGAAAGAAAATCACTAAAGATGTGGATATGTATAAAAATATTATTCAGAAGTCTGGTTTAAAAGCGGGCTAAACATGTCATTCACCAACATTGTCACGCCAGAATGGTTGTCTGAGCACCTCAGCGATCCTGCGATCAAAATTCTGGATTGCACGACCTACATGCTTGCCCAACCTGTCGGGCCTTCAAAAATTGAGAGTGGTCGTGCTCAGTATCTGAAGGGGCATATTCCTGGTGCACAGCATGTGTGTATGGAGCAAGATTTTTCTGAACCTGGCGCACGCTTTGCCTTTACTGTGCCCAGCCCCGACACCTTTAATCACTTGATGCAACGCCTTGGTATCCATCGTGATGATCACGTGGTGCTATACGGACATCAACAATTGTCTGTGGTGACGCGGATTTGGTTTGTTCTGCACGCGATGGGTCATCAAAAAATTTCGATTCTGAATGGTGGTCTGGCCCTCTGGGTGAAGTCTGGCATGGCCTTGAGCACTGAACTGCCCGCAGTCAAGGCAAGTGAATACAAAGCCGAACCAAAAGTGGCGCGTGTAGCAGGCATAACCGAAGTCACTGAGGCGATCACTGATCCTCAAAAAGTGCTCTTGAACGCACTGAAAAAAGAACAGTTTTTAGGAACAGGTGGCGCCCACTATGGCCGGCCTGGACGCATACCAAACAGCGTCAGTTGGCCCGCCACCGACCTTTACGACCCACAGACAGGCGAATTCAAAAGCCAAGACGAATTGACTGCACTATTCAAGCAACTTGACGTGCAGCCTAGTCAGCAGGTGATCAATTACTGCGGAGGTGGCATCGCCGCTACAACAACCGCGTTTGTTCTAGAGACGCTAGGCTTTACCAACTGGTCGATGTATGACAACTCAATGAACGAATGGGCCAATACACCAGACAAGCCACTACAAACTGGCTGAGCGTCTCAGTCATTTTTTGCAAACGTTACTGCTCGTGAATTTGCAGCGTGATGCCTATTTAGCACCCCTGCCACCCACCAACCAAAGCGCCGTCGGACCGATTAGTTTAGAAATGCGATGGCGATGTTTTGCAAAAAAACGATAACCTAACGCAAGCAATGGGGCGAGGGCCTTGCGAGACATCAACCAAGCTAACCGAGGCAACCCCGCACGCCGGTAAGCCTCACCAAATACTGCAGGCCCTTTAATGACGAGGCCGTTATCAAACTGCCCAACCATCTCGGCCAGCGCTTGCGAACAACTGACGCCCACAGCGCGTTCATCGTAGAGATCAGAGTTAATGTCAACAAACGCAAGTAAGCCAGCTTGATTTCGACGCGACAAGAACACAATCTCTGCCTGACATAAGGGGCACTTGCCATCAAAAAACAACGTGAGTCTCGGCAAATCAGCGTTCTTCAAAGCCATTCCGTCATTTAAAAAGTGGTCACTTTAGTTTAATCGACACTCTCACTTGAATGCTTGATCATCGCTGACCACTGAGTAAGGTCATCTTCAGAGCGCTTGGCTCAGGCAGATGAAGGTTACACCGGGGCTACGTCAAAGCCCTGCTCCACGAACTGAGCGCTTAGAGCTTTATCTTGACTGAAGCTTAAAATGTTATATATTGATATATAGTACGTAAATCAGTCATGCCTCGCGCGATTAACCCGCGCCCGCATCAGCTCCCGACACAGAACCTCTCTAGCATTTTTATGAACTCAGAAAAATTTGATGGCGCAATCCATCCAGACAAGCGAGTTGGTTTCATCGGTCTTGGCCTGATGGGGGGTGGCATGGCGATGAATATTCTAAAAAAACATGGCCAGCTCAATGTTTGTGATCCCGACGAGGCCGCAGTCGCACGCCTCGTCGCACTTGGCGCAACACGCATGCCCTCAGCTCAAGAGCTTGGGGCGGCGTGCGATATCGTGTTGTTGTCTTTACCTGACCCTTCAATCTCTCTCGCAATTGCCTTAGGCCCCGATGGCCTAGCCGAGAATCTCGCACCCGGATCAATCGTTATCGGGATGTCTACCGATGGCATTGACGCCGTCCGTCAGTTACACGCCGCCTTTCAAGCACGTGGCATCAGTTTTATCGATTGCCCTGTTGGCAAGGGGCCGCCAGCCGCTGCGGCAGGTGATCTACGCCTGTTTGCATCTGGCGACCAGGCGACTTGCGCTTCGCTGCATTGGCTTTTATCGATGATGGGCAGCACGATCGATTACTGTGGCCCAGTAGGCTCGGGTCAAGCCATCAAGCTCGCCAACAATTTGTTGTCGTGTGGCTACGGCGCTTTGATTTCTGAAGCCTATGCCATGGTTAAAGAGGCAGGCGCAGATCTGAATATTTTCTGCGATGCGCTACCGCAAACTGCAGCAAACAGCTGGCCGCTGCAAAACGTCTTCATTGCCAAGGCGTTTCAGGGCGACTTTACCCCGTACTTTCGACTATCTGCTGCCCACAAAGACTACAAGCTTGCGATCGCAATGGCCGACGCGCTAGGAACGCCGAGTCGAACTGCAAATACCGTACTTGAGTACTACGCTCTCGCGACGCAGGCAGGTCACGGTGCCCGCGATTTTGGTGCCTTGGCACTTGTCAATAACCCAGAGCTCTTGCGTGAGTAAGATAGGCGGTGCGCCAGCCAGCAAGCGCTCGACCGCAAAGCGCAAGCCGCCAAGCCCAGCTGCGGATGCTGTCATGAGCTTACATCGAAGCAGCCCTGTTGCCATGCACCGTCAGTTGTCTCAACTCTTGCGCGACGCGATCACCAACGGCGTTTACAAGCAGGGCGACCGCATCGCAACCGAGCAAGACCTTTCTCTGAAATATGGTGTCTCGCGCATCACCGCCAGGCAAGCTGTCATTCAACTCGTATCTGAAAACCTTCTAGTTCGTCGCCAAGGAAAAGGAACCTTCGTCACTGCACGTCCCGTTAAGCATGATCTCATCGAACTACACGGTTTCTTTGATGCGTTAGTCGCCAGGGGGATTCATCCTGAGATGCAGTTGATCGAGTTCAGCAAACTAGAACCACCGGCACGCGTTTCTGAAAAACTACAGTCAGACAACAAACAAGTCACCTACTGGAAAAGGCTGTATTGCCGCGACGGCGAGCCGTTTGCTGTTGCTTGGGTCTATCTGGCGCCACAAGTCACCGGAGTAACGCGCGCCTTAGCCGAGAAGCGCACGTCTTACCACATCATCGAGTCGCTTCGTCGGTTAAAAATCGCTCACGCCGATATCTCAATTCGCGCACAACTTTCGGATGCCAAGACACGTAAGCTGTTGCGCATGCCGCCAGGCACCCCGTTGATCGCACTCGAAAGAGTTTCGTATTTGTCTGACAACACCCCTATTGAATACGCTCTTTATTGTGCCCATGCAGATTCGTATGAATACGCTTTTCGGGTCAACAGCAAAATCAACGCTGCAGGTGCCTTAACGCGAAGATCCACTGAGCGCTCAGAACTATTTGCCTAACACAACGACTCATTCATCTTTACCCGACTCAACGACTCGTTTAATTAAATGTGTAAGCCAGCTAACAAACGAAAGGCCCAACATGTCACAACCTAACTATCTTTCTGAGCGCATGGGTAGTGCGACCGTCTCACCTTCGGGGTCTTTCGAGGCGGGCAGTTTTCAGTCTTTCACGCTGGTATACACGGCAGGCTACTTCGGCGTGGATGACACGGGTTCACTCAAGATTGTTCACCGTTTTGCAAGTGACATGGGTCGGCCTCAATGGAGCGATCCGACTGCAGCCAACTACACCACAGTTGTTGCCTCAAACGGTGCAATCCTTGAAGTACAGTATGACGGCAAGCGTAACGTCAGACCTTGGGACAAGACCTTGTTCATTCGGGTTGTGCGCGGTTTTCTTCGCGAAGGCGATCAAATCATTGTGTGCTTTGGCGACCGCTCAAAGGGCTCACCTGGCATGCGGATTCAAACGTTTGCAGAGCCCACTTTTGAGTTTCGTGTCTTAGTCGACCCATTTGCGACCTATCGTTACTCAGGCCTGCCTGAACAGCCCTGTATCGCCGTCGTCGCGGGCCCGCCAGTGACGTGGAAAGCCATTCTGCCCACCCTACGCAACTGCGGACAAACATTCAGTCTTGGCTTCAAAGGTGAGGATAAATGGGGTAACCCGAGCGATCAGATACAAGGTGTCTTCACGCTGCGTGCCAGTCAACCGATCGAAGGACTACCTGAACGCATCGACATGCAGCGCGGCCAACACGCGATCAGGCTCGATAACCTAACAATTCACACACCTTGTGATGTCACCATCGCGGTCTATGACGCAACAGAAAAATTACTGTGCGCGAGCAATCCCTTGCGTATCGTTTCAAACGCCCCACTCTTGCACTACTGGGCTGATTTGCACGGACAATCCGAAGAAACGATTGGCACCAATTCAGCTCGCGAACTGATTGAATTTGCTCGCGACAGGGCGTTTTTAGATGCGATGAGCCATCAAGGCAATGACTTTCAGATTACGACGCCCTTTTGGAATCATCTGAACGAACTAACGTCTGAGTTCAACGAAAATGGTCGCTTCATCATCTACCCCGGTTATGAGTGGTCAGGCAACACCGGCTTAGGCGGTGATCGCAACGTCATGTTCATGCATGAAGGTCGTCAAATTCATCGGTCCTCGCACGCCTTGGTAGACGACCTGGCCGACGTTGCCAGTGATGCGAATAGTGCGAATGATTTATTCGATGCCTTAAAAACCGAAGATGCCGTTGTCTTCGCCCATATCGGTGGCCGCTATGCTGACATCACGATCGCGCACGATTTACGTATCGAAAAATCAGTCGAAGTTCATTCAGACTGGGGCACCTTTGAATGGTTGATTCACGATGCCTTCGAGCAGGGGTATAGAGTCGGCATTCTCGCGAACTCTGACGGCCACAAAGGACGTCATGGCGCCAGCCATCCTGGTGCCTCCCTATTTGGTGCCTATGGCGGCTTGTCGTGCTTGCTCGCCCGTGACCTCACTCGCGAAGCCTTGTTTGAAGCGTTACGCAAGCGTCATCACTACGCCACAACTGGGTGCAGAGTCCTGCTTGATGTTCGCGCAAACTTCGATCACGAGGCCAAACTGTTCGCAGATGACCCCAACATGGGTGCAACAACGAGCTCTTTAGTAAAAACGGCCCTCATGGGGGACATTCTCGAAGCTCAAGATGCCTACGTTGAACTTAAGATAGAGGCAATCGGTTCTGCAGCGATCGAACGCGTTGAAATTCGCAACAGGCTTGAGGTTCTAGAAACCTATCGTCCCTACAAGCCCAACGAGCTCGGTCGGCGTATCCGCGTCATCTGGGAAGGCTCAGAATACCGCGGACGCGGAAGACAGACGGTCTGGGATGGCCATTGTGCGATCGAGGGCAATCGAGTCGAACGTATGTCTCAATTCAATATGTGGAACCTGGATAAACAAGTTGTCCTTAAAGATCCGCAACACCTCGAATGGTCCGCTTTAACAACGGGCGGCTTTGGCGGCTTTGATATCTGGCTAGACGACCCTCAAGCCGGTACACTGAGTATCGATACTCCGTTGGTCAAATGCAAGATCGCTATCGCCGACATTGGCCTCGAAGACATGGTCTTTGAAGCCGGCGGGATTAAGCGTCAGCTTCGTATCTTTAGATTGCCCGACGAGAATCACCATCATGCAGTCGATATTTCGCGGCGTATCAAACTCAACGATCATGTTGATAACGCTTTGTATGTTTGTCTAACTCAAGAAAACGGGCATCTCATATGGTCAAGTCCAATTTACGTCACGCGCTAAAAGACGGGCGATATTTCGTCAACACGTCACGTTGGCTGAGCGTTTGTATCGCCCTAGTATTAGGCGCAGTCTTCAGCCTGCCCGCTAGCGCTCAAGACTATCCTGACAAACCGATACGACTCGTCATCCCTTGGCCAGCGGGCGGGCTGGTGGATATTGCAGGTCGCACCGCCGCGAAGGTGCTTCAGCCTTCGCTCAAACAAACAATCGTCGTCGAGAACAAACTCGGGGCCGGTGGCATTCTGGGTGCTGATTCGGTTGCCAAAGCACCCGCAGATGGCTACACACTGTTGTTAACAACATCAGCCCTGAGCATCAATGCCGTGCTGCGCACGAAGATGCCTTTTGACATGTCTGCTGATTTGGCGCCCATCGCACTGATCGCTTGGGCACCTTCGGTACTCGTGGCAAGCCCACGACTCAAGGTGACAAGCGTACAAGAACTGATCGCGCTTGCAAAAACTCAACCCGGCAAGCTCACCTACGCGTCGGCAGGAGTTGGCTCGCCGGCCCACCTTTCAGCAGAACTATTTAAGACGTTGGCCGGAATTGACTTATTACATGTCCCGTACAAAGGCGCACCCCAGGCGATGACTGATGTGATTGCGGGTGAAGTAGATTTATTATTTGCCAATGCGACCGTCGCCATCCCGCAAATCAAAGCGAATAAAATTCGTGCGTTGGCGGTCACAAGCGCAAAGCCCTATGCGGGCTTGCCAGACTTGCCGACCATGGCGCAAGCAGGTGTTTTGCAATTTGAGGCCGACCAATGGTTAGGCATCTTCGCGCCCTCAGGCACACCAGAAAATATCTTGACACTGCTGCATCGTGACATTGGCAAGGCACTGGTGAACGACGAAGTGCGCGCGACGCTCGAACAAAATGGCATGACCACCGCCGTCTTGGCTAGCCGGAGCGACTTCAACAACTTTTTGCTGCAAGATAAAGAGAAGTGGGCTGGTGTTGTCAGTGCCGCTAATATCCCTAAAGAATAAAACTCACACCATGCCCAAAGATCAAGCAAGCTCACTCATTTGGCCAACGTTCAATGGCCGTGTTGGCAAAACCCTTGCTGAGTCGATCCCACACTGGAACACCCCAAGCCGGGCGCCGGCGGGTGCACCAAACGTGATTGTGATCCTCATGGATGATATGGGGTATTCAGATCTCGGTTGTTTTGGTGGCGAAATTGAGACCCGAAACATCGATGCCTTAGCGGCAAATGGGCTTCGCTTTACGAACTACACAACCGTGCCGATGTGTACGCCCGCCCGCGCCGCCTTACTGACCGGTAAAAACCCCCACAGCGTTGGTTGCGGTTGGCTCTCACACAATGACCCTGGGTTTCCGGGCTACAAGGGCGAGATCGCCCCCGACGCACCAACCATCGCTGAAGTGATGCGCCAACATCACTATGCGACGATGGCAGCCGGAAAATGGCATAACACCTACGACCGAAATAATTTTCCCGGCGCTGACAATAGTTCTTGGCCTGTTCAACGAGGCTTTGATCAGTTTTATGGCTTCATGGCGCCTGAAACCAGCTACTTTCAGCCCGACAACATGATGGAGGGCAATCAGTTAGCTAGCGCGCTGCGCTATCCAGAGGGATATTTCGCGCCTGACGACTACACTGGGCGTGCAATCGACTGGATTACTCAACAAAAAAGCTGTGCCCCAGAAACACCTTTTTTTCTCTACCTGGCTTTTCAAACGCCCCATGGTCCTTTACAAGCAAAACCCGAAGACTTGGCACGCTATCGTGGGCGCTACGACTCGGGTTGGGACGCGATGCGCGAGCAACGCTTTGAGCGCCAACGCACAAATGACCTGATCGAACCCACCGCGGGCTTCGCTCCTCGTAACCCTGGGGTGCCCGCATGGGCAGACATGAACCCAGACGAGCAGGCGTTATTTGCGCGTTATATGGAGGTCTACGCAGCGCTAGTCGATAACGCCGATCAAAACGTTGGCCGCCTGGTTCAATGCCTAAAAGACACTGGGCAACTCGACAACACAATCATCATGATCACGTCGGATAACGGCGCGAACTCTGTCGCTGGCCCCAAAGGTGTCATGAACCTAATTGGTCGCCGAGTGGGCGCAGTCGATAACATGGCGTTAAACCTGCAACTACTCAAAGACGGTGAGGTCGGCGGAGAGCACACCTACATTTGCTACCCAACCGGTTGGACACAAGTCAGCAACACGCCCTATCGCTTTTTCAAACGCACCCCAATGGCGGGCGGTATCCGTGTACCACTTGTCGTGCACTGGCCTGCCGGAATTTCTGACCCGGGCGCCCTACGTCGCCAGTGGACCCACGTGACAGATATCTTGCCAACCTTAATGGATGTCACCGGCGCCGCTCGACCCGAACACTTCAAGGGGTATCAAACTCGAGGGCTTGATGGGGTCAGCTTTGCGAGCGCCTTGAAAGATTCAACAGCCCCTGCCAGGCGTGAGCGTCAATACTACGAACTACAAGGCAATCGTGCCTACATCTCTGGTCAATGGAAAATCGTTTCGCTACAAACCCCAGACAAGGCGATCGACCTCGATAATTGGATGTTGTTCAACTTAGAGCAGGATCCAGCTGAGTTGACTGATCTGGCAAGCACTCACCCTAAGATCGTGGCCAAACTGATTGCTGAGTTTGACGCAGATGCGGGCACAAACTACGTCTACCCGATCGATACGCGCAATGAAAGTCGCAACACCACGTTTCCGCCGTACGAGCAAAGTCGGCTGTTCATCGAACGTGATTTTTTCCGAACGGCACATTCGATACCTGGGCTGCTTTTGACGCCCATGGTGGGGGATCGTAGTTACGTCATGCGTGCAACTTTCGACTGGCATGCAGGCAATGAAGGCGTAATTTTTGCGTTAGGCGATAGATTCTGCGGCATGACCTTATTTGTTGAAGACAGCGCGTTACATTTTGTGTACCAGTGGTGGCATAGCCCAAAAACGGTCACACCCATCACCTTAAGCAGTGGGGCGCAAGTCTTCGAGTTCAGCTATCACGCAACGGGTGACCGCAAAGGCAATGCCGACATCACGCTCAATGGTAGGCAATGTTTCAACAAAGTTGATTTGTCGCCAAGCTTGTTACGCATCCCAAGTTGCGGGCTGAGTGTCGGCATCTCACGGCGCACAGCCGTTAGCGAGCGCTACGAACATAAAGGCGCCTTTGAGTACACCGGCAACATCGATCGTCTGCGAATAACCCCTGGTGAATTAGCGCCCGCAAGCCTCGAAGAGCCTAGCGAAGAGATCTATCAGGATAAGCTGCGGCACTCTTAAAGAGTTAACTCAGCTTGGTTATCGCTTAAACCATCATTTCAGCTATATTGGCAGTCAGTCGAGTAAAAAAATATTCCGCAGTATCACGCTCAAGTCCCCCACTTGATCAAACATTGCACCTACACCGGAGAACACTTTGTCAACTGCCGCAAAATGCCCTTTCGCAGGCGATACTCAGCCCAATCGTGTCTCAGGTGGCCCAACAAATGCTCAGTGGTGGCCACAGCAACTCAACCTCAAGCCTTTGCGCCCGCTCTCTGCCGACGCGAACCCTCTGGGCGAAAACTTTGACTATGCGCAAGCCTTTAAAAGTCTGAACCTCGCAGAAGTGGTTGCGGACCTGCACGCCTTAATGACTGACTCGCAAGACTGGTGGCCCGCCGACTATGGCCACTATGGGCCCTTTTTTGTACGAATGGCCTGGCATAGTGCTGGCACCTACAGGGTGGCGGATGGTCGTGGCGGCGCGGGCGCGGGCGCGCAGCGCTTTGCACCACTGAACAGTTGGCCAGACAATGACAACCTGGATAAAGCGCGACGTTTACTTTGGCCCATCAAGCAAAAATATGGTCACAAAATTTCGTGGGCAGACTTATTCATCTTGACGGGCAACGTCGCTATAGAGTCGATGGGCTTAAAAACGGTGGGCTTTGGGGGTGGTCGCGCAGACTCTTGGACTGCCGATCAAGAAATTTATTGGGGCCCGGAAGGCAAATGGCTGGCCGACGAACGTTACAGCGGCGATCGCGCGCTTGCCAACCCCTTGGCTGCCGTGCAAATGGGTCTGATCTACGTCAACCCTGAAGGCCCGAACGGCAAGCCAGACCCCTTGGCTGCCGCGCGCGACATTCGTGAGACCTTTGCTCGCATGGCGATGAACGACGAAGAAACCGTTGCCTTGATTGCAGGTGGCCACGCCTTCGGTAAATCGCACGGTGCCGCCAACCCAACCAACTATGTAGGGCGTGAGCCAGAAGCCGCTCCGATCGAAGAACAGGGCTTAGGCTGGAAAAACAGCTTTGGTACAGGAAAAGGCGCAGATACCATCACGAGCGGGTTAGAAGGCGCGTGGACCACCAACCCAATCAAATGGGATAGCAATTATCTTGAGAATTTGTTCGGCTATGAATGGGTACTCACAAAAAGCCCAGCCGGTGCCCACCAATGGACGCCCAAAGACGCGTCAGGTGCCAACACCGTACCAGATGCGCACGACCCCTCAAAGCGTCACGCGCCCATGATGCTCACCACCGATCTGTCTTTACGTATGGATCCGGCGTATGAAAAGATTTCACGGCGCTTTCTTGAACACCCTCACGAGCTCGCTGAGGCCTTTGCCAACGCGTGGTTCAAGCTCACGCACCGAGACATGGGCCCGCTCGTCCGCTATCTAGGCCCGCTTGTACCCGCCAAACCTTTAATTTGGCAAGATCCGATTCCATCTGTAAATCACCCGCTGATTCAAGCTACAGAGATCTCCTCATTAAAAGCCAGGATTCTGGCCTCTGGCTTGACGACATCCCAGTTGGTCAGCACCGCTTGGGCCTCTGCCGCCACCTTTCGCGGCAGTGACAAACGCGGGGGTACAGATGGCGGACGGCTTGCTCTAGCTCCACAAAAAGATTGGTACGTCAATCAACCCGCCGAACTGGCAAAAGTGCTAGCAGCATTAAAGGCCGTGCAAACGGCCTTTAATGGTTCGCAGACCGACGGCAAACGTGTATCACTTGCCGACTTGATCGTGCTAGGTGGCTGTGCAGCCATTGAACAGGCTGCAGGCAAAGGTGGGCTTTCGATTGAGGTTCCGTTTACACCGGGCCGTATGGATGCCACGCAAGACCAAACCGACATCGAGTCGTTTGCGGTGCTTGAGCCGACTTCAGACGGTTTTCGAAATTATCTGCGCCCCGAACACGGCGAGTTTGCCGCAGAATTGTTGGTTGATCGCGCAAACCTGCTGACGCTGACCGCACCCGAAATGACGGTGCTGATTGGCGGCTTGCGGACCTTAGGCGCCAATTTTGGCCAGACCATTTTAGGCGTATTGACTACAAAATCTGAAACCTTAAGCACAGATTTCTTTGTGAATCTTCTGGATATGCGCACCGTTTGGCAAAAGTCGGCAAGCGATGTCACGGTTTTAGAGGGGCGTGACAGAACCAGCAATCAGCTCAAATGGACTGCGACCGTCGTTGACTTGGTGTTTGGCTCAAATGCAGAACTCAGGGCAATCGCTGAGGTCTACGCAAGCGCAGATGCACACTCTAGATTCGGACGTGACTTTGTCGCAGCGTGGACCAAAGTCATGAACTTAGGGCGTTACGCTTTGAACTGACCGTCTCGGTTTTGAAGAGCTCGTGATGGGCGCCTCAAGACCGAGAAGGGTTAAACGCTAACAGGCCTAGCGCTTAAGATTTGAGCGCAGATAATTGAGCGCAGAAGACTTCAGCGCTCAATCGTTTAGCCCTTCTGCGCTTTACGAGCAGCTTTTTTATCCATAAAGTCTTTGATAATCACCGCATGCTCAGGCGTTTTATGCGCGATGGCCTGATAAGCGGCTGAGAGCTCAAGCAGGTTTGAAAGTGAAGACGTCTGACCTTCGCGCAACAGGCGCTTGGTCATCCGCATCACTGACGGTGAGTTGACCGCCATCTTGCGCGCAAGCGTATGCGCCGTGCTCAGCAAATCTGCTGCCGGCACCACGCGCGACACAAGTCCCCAGCTCAACGCCGTTTGGGCGTCAATGGGCTCGCCCGTAAACGACATTTCAGCTGCCCGTGCCATACCGATCACACGCGGCAAAAACCACGCGCCACCGTCACCGGCAACGATGCCGACTTTGACAAAGCTTTCAGCAAAGGTCGCAGTATCCGTAGCAATACGCAGATCGCACATGCAAGTTAAGTCAAAGCCCGCCCCAATGGCCGGGCCATTGACCGCAGCGATCGTTGGGACTTCAAGCTGGTGAATCGCCAACGGCAAGCGCTGAATGCCATGCCGATACTCTTGGCGCAACACCTCGCTGCCGAACTCTGGGCCAATCTGACGTTGCATTTCGTCGATTTTGCCACCCGACGAAAAAATCGTGCCTGTGGCAGTGATTACCACCGCACGCACCGATGGGTCGCACTCAATACGATGACAGGCTTCAAGCATCGCCTCAACGATACCCGTGCCAGTTAAAGCGTTGCGCGTTTCAGGGTGATTCAGCGTCAGCGTCACCACGCCCAAATCGTCTTGTTCGTACAATAAAACTGAAGACATCGCGCTTATCTCCCAGCCGCTTTTGCCGTACGGCCACCAGCCACACCCACGTCTGTTGTCGGCAGATCAAACAAAATCGAGCGCACGTTTTGGCTCGTGACACCGATCGACGCTTCAACCGCTTTGGCCATGGCAGCAATCAGCGCCGACTTCAGTTCATCGGTGCGCCCGTGAATCAGGCCCACTGTGATCATGACCATTTCATGACCGATTTCGCCGGCCACAATCACATGCTCAGGCGGGATCTCTTGAAGCACAACACGTACGGACGACAAGGGGGCACTGACGCTGTCGACCACAGACTGGGTCAGCTTTTTTAATAAGTCTGTTTTTTGTGCCGAGTTGTAACCCTGCATAATTTGTACATTGAGCATTGGCATGGTGTGCTATCTTCCTTTTAGCGTTTTGGGAAACCTCTGACCCATACGATAAACCAAGTTTGAGCACATGGCCCCACATCCTTCGCCTTATAAAAGCATCGGCGGCTTCAAGCGGGTCGCCAACGCGGCGCGCTATTCGATGCAGGGGTTGGTTGCTGCACTGCGCTACGAGTCTGCCTTCAGGCAAGAGCTTTTACTTGCTGCAGTGTTAACGCCAGCGGCGTTTTGGGTCGGACAAAATGCGGGCCAAATCCTACTACTCATCGGTTCGCTGGTCTTAGTGCTGATTGTTGAGCTCTTAAACTCGGCCATCGAGGCTGTCGCTGACGCCGTCTCGCTTGAAACCAATCAGCTGCTTGGTCGCGCCAAAGACTTGGGTAGTGCAGCGGTGTTTTTAAGCCTTTTGCTCTGTGGAGCGGTCTGGTTGGTACTGTTTGCCAATCGTTGGCTAACCTTTATCTGACACAATAGCGGTATCCGACCCTTCTACTTGCCTTTACCCACATGTCTTTTATTCAAAAACTCAATGCCGCCTGGGCCTCGTCGCAATCGCTTTTGATGGTGGGGCTTGACCCAGACTTGCCGCGTTTACCGGCAGAATTGCAGGGCAAACCGACCGCAATTTTTGAGTTTTGCCGACAAATTGTCGATGCGACTGCACCCTTTGTCTGTGGCTTCAAGCCGCAGATTGCGTATTTCGCCGCCGCGCGTGCCGAAGGGCAACTTGAAGACTTGTGTGCCTATATTCGCGAAAAATATCCTCATTTACCGTTGGTACTTGACGCCAAACGAGGCGATATTGGCGCCACGGCCACGCAGTATGCTCAAGAAGTCTTCGGTCGTTATCAGGCCGATGCTGTCACCGTTAGCCCCTACTTAGGCGGCGACTCAGTTGAGCCCTACCTAGAGTGGGAAGATCGCGGCGTGATCGTGCTGTGCCGCACCTCAAACCCAGGCGGTTCTGACCTTCAGTTTTTAGTCACTGACGGCGTGCCACTTTATTTACGCGTTGCCGATTTGGTCGCAAATAAATGGAACAAAACGGGGCAATGCGGCTTAGTCGTTGGGGCGACGTTTCCGAATGAATTGGCGGCAGTGCGCAAGGCGGTAGGCGACGGTGTGCCCCTGTTAGTGCCTGGCATTGGCGCACAAGGTGGTGACGTTGCGGCAACCTGTGCCGCTGGCTGTAACGCACAAAAAACCGGAATGATGATTAATTCGTCACGCGCGATTTTGTACGCAAAAGGTGAAGGTCACTGGACCGAAGCCGCAGCGGCGGTAGCCCGTCAAACGCGTGATGACATCAACGCGCATCGCTAGCGCTCGATAACTTACGTTTCTTTCAGCAGCATCTGCCCAGTCGCCAACGAGAAAGCCACCGACGCTTCACGTACGGCTTTGCGATCGCCCTCAAATATTTTAGAAATCGCATGCACCACCACCCCTGACGGGCGGCGCTGTGCAAAACCAAACCACACTAGGCCAACAGGCTTGCCAGGCGAACCGCCACCGGGGCCCGCAATGCCTGTGGTCGTCAAGGCCAGCGTGGCGCGTGGCGCCATGTTTAACACCCCCACAGCCATCTGACGCGCAACTTCTTCGCTGACTGCGCCAAACTGCAACAGCGCTTGTGGCGTGACGCCTAGCTGCGCTTGCTTAGCCGCGTTACTGTAGGTCACCCAACCTTGGTCAAACCAGGCACTTGAACCTGCAATTGCCGTGGCAGCGCCAGACAGCAAGCCCCCCGTGCAAGACTCGGCCGTGGCAAGTAGACCTTTATGTTTTAAAAGAAGCTCACCGAGTTCGGTGGCTAGCTGATCGATCTGTGTTGACATATTTTTGCCCGTGAACGCGTGAACAACAAACGCAAAGAAATGGAAGCCTCTTACAGAGTAACGCCAAACCGAACCACAAGCGCCATCACTAAAAGCGTGTAACCCGCGGCCAAGAGATCATCGAGCATCACACCAACGCCACCTTTAAAACGCGCATCGACTTGTCGAATCGGTGGGGGCTTGACGACATCAAAAAATCTAAACAACACGAAAGCGAGTGCTTGAGCGGGCAGGCTTTGGGGCACGAGCCACAGCACCAACCAGAACGCCACAAACTCATCCCAGACAAGGCCGACGTGGTCGGGTACGCCAAGTTGCTTGGCTACGCGCTCGGCAGCCCAGCAGCCGTAAAAAAAACAGACCAGCAAGAAAAGACCGATGTAGAGATCGCTGACACCTGGCGAGGCGACGCTCCAGAGCAACCAAGCCAACAACGTCGCCCAAGTGCCAGAGCCCGGACGCAACAACCCAGAGCCCATGCCAAACATCAACATGCGGCCCGGATCAGAAAACACCCACGCCGCCTTGGGCCAGCTTGTACGGTGTCTTTTTGAAACGTCAGTCATTGTGGGTTAAATCCTAAGGCAGTCGAAACGACAGGCAATCAAGGTGCAAAGTCAGATTCAATCAAAACAAGGAGTCATCAACAGTCAAGGCCTAAAGTGGTCGAAGCCACTCGGCAACTCAGGAATCGCTATTCCGCTCTGATCATAAACGACTAACCCTGACTCCTTGCGAATCGTACCGATACAAGTCAGGGCAACACCAAGCGTTTGGCCGATTTTTTCAAGCTGCGCGCGCTGAGCGGGCGCTGCGGTAAAACAAAGCTCATAGACATCACCGCCGGCAAGCACAGCCTGGCGCAGCACCTCGGGCGGTAGCGTGTGCGTCGACAATTCAATTAAAGCAGGATTGATCGGCAAGCGCGACTCGTACAGCTCTGCACCGACACCACTCGCGACAAGGATATGCCCAAGATCTTGCAACAGACCATCCGACACATCAATCGCGGCATGGGCATGCGCGCGCATCTGCTGGCCCAATTCAACGCGAGGCGATGGCCACTCAAGGGCACTGCGCGTGGCTTGCAAGAGCTCGGTATCAAGCGGGATTTCGCCCGCGAGCATGCGACAAGCAATATCGGCCGCACCCAAAACACCCGACACCCAGATGTCGTCGCCCACCTGCGCCGCATTTCGTCGTAGCGCCAAGTTGGGTTCAACCTCGCCAAACACTGTCACGCTAAGAGTGATGCCTTGCAAACTTCGGGTGGTGTCACCACCGATCAAGGCGCATCCGTGCTGGTCGGCCAACGCGTAAAAGCCTTCGGCAAACTGCTTGACCCATGCCTCATCAATCGCAGGCAACCCCAATCCAAGCAGGCAGCCAAGCGGACGCGCGCCCATCGCAGCCAAATCTGAAAGATTAACGGCTAGAGCCTTGTGCCCCAGCGAACGTGGGTCAACATCTGAAAAAAAATGCCGCCCTTCAAGCAGCAGATCAGTACTGGTGGCCACTTGCAAGCCGGGCGTGACACCGAACAAGGCACAATCGTCGCCACCTCCTAGCAAACCCACCGAAACAGGTCTGCTAAAGAAACGTTTGATCAGGTCAAACTCGGTTGCCACACGCAGGCTCAGCGACGCACAGGTGCTCGCGCTTCGGCAGCGCGTGTTTCAGCGGCTAATTTGTCAAGCACACCATTGACGAACTTAAAACCATCGGTGCCACCAAAGGATTTGGCAAGCTCAACCGCCTCGTTGATGGCGACGCGGTAAGGCACCTCGACGTGATGAATCAACTCGAAGCTGCCGATCAGCAAAATACCGTGTTCAATCGGTGAAAGCTCAACCAAAGGTCGATCAACAAACGGAGCAAATTTTTCACGAAGCGCGGGTGCTTCTTTCATTGAACCGTGCAGCAAGGTTTTAAACCAAGCTGCATCAGCCAGCTCAAATTCTTCTTCTTCGTGCAAGTGGGCTTCGATCTCACCGGCGTCTTGCAAACTATCGGTACCACTGACCAACCAAGCGTACAAACCTTGCAACGCTAGCTCGCGCGCACGCCTGCGCGCACTGCGCACAGGCTGAACACCTGCCGAATTAGCGTCGTGTATCGGCTTGTTCAAGATCTTCGTCCTCTTCGTCGTCGGCTTCGGGCTCAAGCGCTGCTACCAGGTTTGCCATTTCAACCGCACACTGTGCGCAATCACGACCTTTGTCAGCCGCGCGCGCCTCTGCCTGCTCGTCGGTTTCTGTGGTGAGTACGCCGTTGGCAACGGGGATGCCTGTTTCGAGAGCAATACGAGAGATCGCCGCCGCGCTTTCGTTGCTGACGATCTCAAAATGATATGTCTCGCCACGAATGACTGCGCCCAGCGCAATCAACGCGTCAAACTCAAAGGTTTCTGCCATACGGGCGAGCGTGACGCCAAGCTCAAGAGCACCCGGCACGGTCACGACCATAATGTCGCGCTCGTCAACACCAAGGGCCTCAAGCTCTTGTAAGCATGTGTCGAGTTCGATTAAACCAATGTCTTCGTTAAAGCGGGCACGCACAATACCGATATGCAGGCCTTCTCCGTTCATGTCTGGCTCTAAAGTAAAAGGGCTCATGGTGTGCTTCCTATGTGTTGCGAGTGGGGGGTTGATGGTCGTAGCCTGTGATGTCGAGACCAAAACCAGGCATGATGCTGGGCATTTTTCGTGGGCGCGCCATCAGTCTCATTTGACCAACTTTTAAATCGCGCAAGATTTGTGCACCCATGCCATACGTGCGCAAATCCATACGGCCAGATTCACGTTTAACAGGCGCCGTCTCTTGCCCAGGCCAAGCGCTGATTTGACCAAACAAATGTTGGGCAGAACCCTGACAATTTAAAAACACCATCACGCCTGCGGGCGCAGCTTTGATGGCCTCTAGGGCCTCGGCCACACCCCAGGTATGACCCGCGCTGTGCACCTCAAGCACGTCAAGCATTGAAGTTGGCTCGTGCACGCGTACCAAGGTTTCACGCAGCGGATCAACCTGCCCCGAAATCAAAGCAATATGGGGGTTGCCGGCGACCGTGTCGCGATAAGCAACCATCTGGAATACGCCCCAAGCGGTTTGAATTTCGCGCGTCGCGACGCGCTCGATAACGGATTCGTGCTCGCTACGGTATTGAATCAAATCAGCGATCGTGCCAATTTTTAAGTTGTGCGTGTGGCCGTATTCGATCAGATCGGGCAAGCGTGCCATCGTGCCATCGGCCTTGAGGATTTCGCAGATGACGGCCGCCGGCGTTAAACCGGCCATGCGAGTGAGGTCGCAACCCGCCTCAGTGTGCCCAGCGCGCACCAATACGCCCCCCGCTACAGCTTTTAAAGGGAAAATATGCCCCGGCTGCACGAGGTCTGTCGCCTTGGCGTCACGCGCCACAGCCACTTTTACAGTACGCGCCCGATCGGCCACTGAAATACCGGTTTCAACACCTTCTGCAGCCTCGATCGAGACTGTGAAATTGGTGCCGTAGGCCGTACCATTGCGTGCAGACATCAAGGGGAGTTCGAGCTGCTCGCAGCGCTCTTCGGTGAGTGTCAGACACACAAGCCCGCGGCCGTGAGTCACCATGAAATTAATGGCCTCGGGGGTCACGAATTCGGCGGCCATCACCAGGTCACCCTCGTTTTCGCGATCTTCTTCGTCAACCAAAATCACCATACGGCCTGCGCGCAGCTCGTCAATAATCTCAGAAACGGGCGAAATGGCCGAGGCAGGTACGGGTTGAGAAGAGCTAGCGAGTGAAATTTTGGCAGACATAAGGTTCAAATAAACAGGCCTGAGTAAGAGCCTATTATAGAATCGTTCAGCAGGATCCCTTCTGCCCCCTCCAAAACCCTTGAAAAGCCCCATGCAAGCACTTCAAACAATGGATGTCAGCGCGGCAAAACAGATCCGCTTTGTCTTAACGGATATCGACGACACCGTCACGACAGAGGGCAGACTCACAGCCACCGCCTACACAGCGCTTGAACAGTTATCGGCGGCTGGGATCACTGTCATCCCGATTACGGGGCGCCCAGCCGGCTGGTGCGACCATATCGCCAGAATGTGGCCAGTTTTTGCTGTGGTCGGCGAAAACGGCGCGTTTTACATGCGCTACGACCGCAGCGCGCGTCGAATGACAACGCATCAATGGGCCTCCGAGGCGCACCTGCAAAACAACCGACAAAAACTTGATCGTCTGGCGCTCAAGATTCTGCAAGCCGTGCCGGGCTCAGCGCTTGCGAGCGATCAGCACTATCGCTTGGCGGATCTAGCCATCGATTTTTGTGAAGACGTCGCTGCCCTGCCTGAGGCCGCGGTGCAGCAGATTGTGTCGCTTTTTAAGAGCGCTGGTGCGCAAGCTAAGGTCAGTTCCATCCATGTCAACGGCTGGTTCGGCGACTATAACAAGTTATCCATGACCCAGACGCTCTTTGCCCGCGAGTTTGGCCTCGAACTTCAAGCGAACAACACGCAAGTTTTATTCATTGGGGATTCGCCCAACGACGAGCCTATGTTTGAGTTTTTTAGCTATTCAGTGGGAGTGGCAAATATCCACGAGCAATTACATCGTTTGACGCACCGACCAAAGTTTGTCACCCCGTCTAAGGGGGGGGGCGGTTTTGTTGAAATGACCCGTCAACTGCTGCTGGCTCGTAAAGTATGAGTTCACTGATATAGATCAAGCGCGCCCGCGCTGGTTGTACTTAAACTCTCTATACGGGGTACACACTTTCCCTGATTGCGCTTAACGTTGGCACAAAGGCAAGTCTGCCTGCGCTGGCCGTCGCGCAAAGTTCTATAAGGGTAAACCCAGAGCGTTTCTGCTCTAACCGCGCCTTTTTTCAGAGTTATGACATGTCATCATTTTTGACCTAGAAGGCCACTACAATTCGGCGCGCTTATCACCCTAAAGAAAACTATGCCAGAACAAGAGCTCAAGCTACACGTACCAAAAGAGGCACGCGCAGGCGTTGAGAAAGAGCTATTGCGCGGCCGGGTGACGCGTATGCGTTTGCAGGCGTTTTATTTTGATACCCCAGCCCGCGATCTGGTGCGTGCCAAGATCGCGTTGCGTTTGCGACGCGAGGGTGAGCAATGGGTACAAACTCTCAAAATGCCGGGTGAAAATTCGCTATCGCGCATCGAGATCAACCACAACCGCCCTTCGCCTGACCTCGACCTGAGCGTTTACGCGACAGAGCCTTTTGGAGCCTTGCTGGCAAAGCATGCGGGTTCGCTGTCAATTTGCTACGAAACAGATGTACAGCGCATCTTCAGGCAAGCACGAACTGAATTGGGCTTGGTAGAACTTGCATTTGACACTGGGCTGCTGCGTGCAGGCTCGCTTGAGTTACCCATTTCTGAAATTGAATTCGAGCTTAAACGCGGCCAACTCGCTGCGGTGTTTACGCTCGGTAAAAAATGGCAACAGGCCCATGGCCTCATCTTAGACGTGCGCAGTAAGTCTGAACGCGGCGACCGCCTGGCGTTACTGAATGCCGAATTGAACGCCATGGATGAGCGCAAGGCTAACGGCCACGCGCTCTCTCGAAGCCGCGCGATTGCTCAGTTTTGGGCCGCCCGTACAGCAAAGGATGTCGTACTACATCCAAAAATACAGGCCAACGCTGCGCTCGCCGCCGTCAGCGCAGAATGCCTGGATCAAATCATTCGCAATACGGCCATCTTGGCCGAGGTCGATACCGCTGGCACGTATCAGGCGAGCGGCGCCGAGCATGTGCATCAGTTACGTGTAGGCATCCGCCGTTTGCGCTCGGCCTGGTCATTTTTTAACGGGATTGCAACGCTTCCTTCAGAGCAACTTCGTGCCGAGATCAAGTTACATTTTGCCAAGCTTGGTGGGACGCGCGACGATGATGTGCTGAAAGAAACCCTGCTGCCGGTGCTCAGTGCTGCTGGGCAACCCCCGCTCATTCTCGATGACGGACTCACCCCACCAGACGCCGAAAACGTCGCCTTGAGTCGCAGTTTTCAAGGTTGGCTGCTAGACCTGTTAGCCTGGACCGTACTGCCGGTTGCCCCCGTTGCACAGCCCTCGGCCATCGCCGCTCCCTCCAACATCGACGCGCTTGGACAAAGACCGGCGGTTGAACTGCAAAGCACGGGGACGAGCGTGACCCGCTCGCTGGCACGACAGGCGCTCGACGTCACAGAGCTAAGCACCCCAACTGAGGGTATTGCACAGGTAGACGCGCAGGCACCAGCCGCCACAATCGCCAAGGTGCAAAAGCCACTCACCCTCAAAGAGGCCCTCATTAAAAAGCTGAAAAAGTGGCACCGACGCCTTTTACAAGACGGCTTGCAATTTGATCAGCTCAGTGTCGAGTCGCGTCACGAGCTCAGAAAGCTCGGAAAAAAATTGCGTTATGCCCTGCAGTTCACCGAATCACTCTTACCAACTACCAGACTCAAGGCATACCGCAAACAATTAGCAGCTGTGCAGGATATTTTGGGTGAGATGAACGACTTAGCCGTCGCACGGGATCGCTTTATCCTCTTGCGCGACGCGCAACCTAGCACTTGGTTTGCCTGCGGTTGGATTACCTCGCGCCTGGATGCGTTGACGCAAGACGCGTGCGCCGCGTTTAAAGAGCTTTCTCGCACCGAGAGATTTTGGCGTTAACGCGCCTAGAGCACGTGCGGTTTTCATTAGATAATGATCCGGGTTGCACCTCGCGCGGTCTAGGGTCACCAAGAGCCATGCGCGCTCGCGTAACAAGCGCCTAAACGTGCAGCCAATTATTGACCGACTACCGCGGCAGCGAATTCGGTTGCCACAAAAGGCTGCAGGTCTTCGATACGCTCGCCTACCCCGATCCAGTACACCGGAATTGGCCGCATGCCTTGAGCACCAGCGGCTACCGCGGCCAGCGTGCCGCCCTTAGCCGTACCATCAAGTTTGGTCACAATCAGCCCTGTTAAGCCAACCGCTGCATCAAACGCACGAATCTGCGACAACACGTTTTGGCCTTGATTGCCATCGACCACCAAGAGCACCTCATGAGGTGCAGTAGGATCAGCTTTGGCGATCACTCGGCGAATTTTTTTAAGCTCGTCCATGAGGTGCAACTGCGTGGGCAAGCGCCCAGCGGTATCAACCATTACCACATCCATACCACGTGCACGCCCGGCATTGACCGCATCAAACGCCACAGCCGCGGGGTCACCACCGTCTTGGGCAATCACGTCAACGTTATTACGCGAGCCCCATTCAACAAGTTGTTGTCGCGCCGCCGCCCTGAACGTGTCGCCTGCCGCAAGCAACACGCGCGCGCCTTCTTTTTGTAAACAAAACGCGAGTTTGCCGATCGACGTGGTTTTGCCCGCGCCATTTACGCCTGTCATCATTACAACCAACGGTTTAACGCGACCCACTTCAAAGGGCTTTTCTAGAACACGCAAATGATCCGCTAAGACGTCACGCAGCGCCTGCTTGACCCCTGAGGCGTCTTCTATGCGCTCTTTCTTGACTCGCGCCCTCAAGGCCACTAAGAGCTGCTCGGTGGCCTCAACGCCTGCGTCAGCCATAATCAAAGCGGTCTCGAGTTCTTCGAACAGCGCTTCGTCAACGCGCACACCGACAAAAATACCGCCAATACTCTTGCCGGTTTTGGCTAAGCCGCCACGCAGCTTGGCAAGCCATGATGATTTTTGTTCTGCCTCATCTGAATCTTCTGACTTTTCTGCCTCTTCTGATTCTTCTGCCTGCTCGTTCAGGGGATCACCTTTCCAAGCGTCGCCGATGAGGTCATCCCCCTCTGCAGCCACGGAGGCTGTCGCCACCGTCTCATAATCAGCCAAATCCTCAGGCTTTGACTCTAAGTCACCACCAATCGGAGGCGGCTCTGGGTTACGCTTGAACCATCGACTCAACAGACCCACACGTGGAGCCTCTGGCGCAGCATCCTCGACCGCAGGGGCTGTCTGATCAGTGCTCTGAAGGCCTTCATCGGCAAGTTGTGAAGCGCCGTTGGGCGGGGGCATGTGATTGATCCCAACGTCTGGGTCAGCGTTAAAGGCCTCAGGCGCGGTTTGCCCTAGCACTGAGTCAGTTTGCTGCTCAGAGGCAATAGGGTCGGGCAGGTCGGTTTTTTTCTTGAAGAAGCGAAACATAGTGAAGAAGTATATTCGGATCGTCGCCGGTCAGTATCGCCGCACACCAATTGAGGTGATCGAGGCAGAGGGTTTGCGACCCACGCCCGACCGCGTGCGTGAAACATTATTTAATTGGTTAAGCTATTTTTGGGGTGGCGAGTTTTCGAATAAACGCGTGCTGGATTTGTTTGCGGGTAGCGGCGCGCTGGGGTTTGAGGCCGCTTCGCGGGGCGTAGCACACGTTCAGATGGTCGAACAACAGCCCAAAGCACTTGCGGCCTTACGGGCCTTACGAGACAAAATCGGGGCCGATACGGTGCGGATTCATGCCGGCGATGCAAAGGTAGTTTTAGACCGCCTTGACGCCGCTCGTTTTGATTTAATCTTTCTTGATCCGCCTTTTGGGCAAAACTGGCTTGAATTCTTGTGGCCCAAGCTAGGCGATTTGTTAGAACCCAACGGACTTGTTTATATTGAGGCTGAAAAACCAATAATTATGCCCACGGGGTACAGCTTATTGCGCCAAGACCGCGCGGGGGCCGTACACTATCACCTCTTTCAAATTGCTGCATTGCAAAAATGATCACTGCTATCTATCCTGGTACCTTCGACCCCCTGACCCGCGGTCACGAAGATTTAGTGCGTCGCGCGGCGAGCTTGTTTGACCGCGTTGTGGTGGGTGTCGCCCATAGCCGCAACAAAAAACCTTTCTTCTCTGTTGACGAACGCGTTGAAATTGCGCGCGAAGTCTTGGGACACTATCCGAACGTCAAGGTCGCAAGCTTTGCCGGTTTGTTAAAAGATTTTGTACGCGAACAAGAAGGTCGCGTCATCGTACGCGGCTTGCGCGCGGTGTCTGACTTTGAGTACGAGTTTCAAATGGCCGGCATGAATCGCCATTTGCTGCCTGAGGTTGAAACCTTGTTTATGACGCCTTCTGACCAATACCAGTTCATCTCGGGCACCATCGTGCGCGAAATCGCTGAACTCGGTGGGGATGTCAGTAAATTTGTGTTTCCGTCAGTCGATCGTTGGTTGCAAGCCAAGGCCAAAGAGCGGCGCGAGCTGGGCATCACGCCCCCTCTGGGTAGCTAAGAAAATGGCGCTGCGCATTACCGACGAATGCATCAATTGCGACGTATGCGAACCACAATGTCCCAATGATGCAATCTCTATGGGCGTAGAGATCTACCTGATCAACCCAAGTTCATGTACAGAATGCATCGGGCACCACGACGAACCTCAGTGCAAGGTCGTCTGTCCCGTCGATTGCATTGAAGTGCATCCTGAGTTTGAAGAGAGCGCCGAGGCGCTGCTCAACAAATACCACGTGCTGACACGCTTATCCGCTTAAAGGCTGCTTGGCCAAACAACCGGCTTTGCCTCGGGGTGGACTTTCACCAAACGGCTCGGTTCGCCCGTTACATGCGTGAACCACGCGGCAGCCACCTCACCCTCATCGACCACGTCAACCGTCTGCTCTGCAACTTGCGCAGTTTGACGCACACTGTCATCGTCTTCGATCACATCCATCGGGATGTCCATACGCAACATACCGGGCGCGCGCAACACCAAATACCCCATACGGACATCGGTACTGACACCAGCCAGCCCTGGGCATTGCGCCGCACTCAGCAAACGATCTTTTGCATCGACCACAAACCAGCGTTGGTGATATTGTGCTGCGTCGCGATGAGCCGAACCGCTACAGCCCACCACTGGGAAAGACATTTCTGTTGACATAGGTCGCGCCCTTGCTTGGTTTATTCTGTTGATTTGCTGGCACTGAAACATTTAACTGACTTGTCAACAGCGCCACAAAGCGCTTAGTCTAGCCCAATCAATGCTCACGCTCAGTCCAATCGATGCTTAAACTCGTCCAACTGATGCTAAGGCTAGTTCAAGCAAAACCCTTCTCTCTGAGACCTGAAACCATATGAAAATCGACCACTTGGATCATCTTGTTTTAACCGTTGCCAGCCTCGAGCGCACCTGCGATTTTTATGGTCGCATCTTGGGCTTTGAGGTCATTACCTTTTTGGGTGATCGCAAAGCCCTAAGATTTGGACAGCAAAAAATCAATTTGCATCAGGTTGACAAGATGTTCGATCCAAAAGCCAAGACGCCCACAGCCGGGTCGGGCGATCTGTGCTTTATTGCGGCAACCCCAGTCGATGACATCGTCAACGAACTGAACGCCGCGGGCGTCACGATCGAACTCGGGCCGGTCGAGCGCACCGGCGCCGTTGGCAAAATCAGGTCTGTTTATTTGCGCGATCCCGATGAAAATTTGATCGAGTTATCGAACTACCTGTCCTAGAAAAACTAGGGTATCCTCATTTTCCCTTATATCGTAATGTCTTGACTTGCTTTACAGTCAAGCGAGGCATTTTTATAAACTTGGAGACAACATGAGCACTATGATCAAAAAGACCGCCGTTCAGGCCTCGCGCCGTAAGCTGTTGCAAGGCGCCGCCGGGTTAGCCGCCATGGGCTTGCCTGCGATTTCGCTGGCGCAAAACAAACCAATCAAAATCGGTATGCCCACTATTTTGTCGGGTCGTGTGGCGATGCTGGGCCTTTCATCACGAAACGGCGCGATGTTTGAAATTGAAAAATTCAATGCTGCAGGCGGCCTAGGTGGACGCATGCTTGAATTGGTTGTGCGCGACTCAAAAGGCCAACCCCAAGAAGCGGCTCGTGTTGCCCGCGAACTTGTCACCAGCGATGGCTGTGAACTGCTGTGGGATGCCGAGGCATCATCTGGCGCGTTTGCCGTGCACGAAGTGGCAAAAGACCTGGGCGTGTTTGTGATGCACACCAATTCAGAAACATCTTCACTGACTGCCGATCCCAAGCTACGCGTCGCGACGGCCTTTCGTTGCGCCCGCCAAGGTATCCATGATGCAATCGCCGGTGGTTCTTATGGTGCGCAGGTTGCAAAAGAGCTTAAGCTCAGGCGTTGGATGAGCATTTCGCCTGACTACGCTTACGGCCGCGACACAACGACTGAATACTTTGAATATCTGAAGCACTTCAATAAAGACATCGAAGTGGTTGGCGAGGTTTGGCCAAAGTTGTTTCAGGCAGACTACACCGAAAACATTACACGCCTCGTGCAAGGTAAACCACAAGCGATTTATTCGTGCTTGTGGGGTGGTGATATGACATCGTTTGTTGATCAGGCGGGAATTTATGCATTGTTTAAAGATAAACAATTCTTTTCGCCAAACATTGCTGAATACGCGGTGCTGAAAGCACTTAAAAATGTACCGCCAAACCTGCACTCTGGTAACCGGTATCTAAAGACCTTTCCGAACACACCGGCCAACGCCGCCTGGGCAGAGGCCTATGTTGCCAAGTTTAAAGAGGACCCCCTGAACTGGTCATGGGAAAACTCGGTCGGGATGGGCTTTTTAACCGCCGCTATGAAAAAAGCAAACAGCTCAGACGGTAAAAAAATCGCCGAAGCGATGCGCGGTATGAAAATCGACTCGCCCTTTGGTGCCGATGGCACAATTACGATGCGCGCTGAAGACAATACCATTATCAACTACGCCATCGGTTATGGCCCCTTGATCAGCAAAGAGCCCTTTGTCACCAAGCAAACCGCTGGTGACTGGAAACAGATTCTCGAACTCGAACTCGAGTGGAAAAAACGCAAAGGCTGGGCATAACACTCAGACAGTCTTGCACTGAGGTCTAAAGGCCTTTGCCTGAACATTCAAGCAGAGGCCTTTCTCTTGCCCTAACCGCACTAGCCTGTGTGAACTGGTCTTTTGCGGTTGTATCAATCGTATTCCCCTCTCGGAGACCCTCGTGGATCCCATCGCCTTATATGAATGCCTGACCTCAATGTCATGCATCGTCACTCAAACCAGTACAGGTTTGATTGTTGGCTCGCTGCTCTTTTTAGTCGCGGCTGGCCTGACCCTAATCTTTGGTGTGCTGGGCGTGATTAATTTTGCGCACGGTTCGCTTTACATGCTGGGCGCCTACTTGGCCCTGTCAGCCTATCGCATCACAGACAGCTACATGCTCTCTGCCGTGATTTCCGGCATAGGCGTTGGTGTGTTCAGTCTGATTTTTGAGCGCTTTTTCATGCGACGCGTCTATCAGGCCGAGGTCTTGCTGCAATTGCTTGTGTGCTACGCCTTAATCCTCATCATGGACGATGCGGTCAAAATCATTTGGGGCGCAGAGTTTCAATCAATGGGCATGCCGGCGGTCTTTCAAGCGCCACCGCTGTTTATCTTTGACGGCATCGTGCCAGTTTTTTATGTGTTCATGATTTGTGCTTCAGGGGTGATCGCCTTAGTGATGTGGTATTTGCTGACACGCACTCGCATCGGTAAGGTGGTGCGCGCAGCGGCGCACAACCCGACGATGACCTCGGTACTCGGTTTAAACACCACCTGGATCTACGCGGGTGTGTTTGCCTTTGGTGGCGCGCTTGCGGGCTTAGCCGGTGCGCTTGCCGCGCCGGTGCGTTCGATGTCACCCGGCATGGGCTTCTCGATTTTGATTGAGTCCTTTATTGTGACGGTCATTGGTGGAATGGGCTCGGTGAGTGGCGCGTTAGTGGGCGCCCTGGTAATTGGTCTGGTGCGCTCGTTTGGCTCGATTGGGTTTCCGCTCTTCGTTGAAGGCATTATGTTTTTGGCGATGGCGCTGATTTTGATTCTCAAGCCGAGCGGCCTCTTAGGTAAGGAGCCACGTTAATGAACACTGCTTTCAAAAAAGAATTGCTCTTTGGGCTTGTTGTGCTCGCTCTGTTAGCGGCGCTGCCCCTGCTATCGCCCGGTCGCGTCACGCTTGACTTTGTGATTCGCCTGGCTGCCTTAGGCGTGTTCGCCACCTCACTGAATATTTTGGTGGGTTACGGGGGAATGGTATCTTTTGGTCACGCTATGTTTTTTGGCGGCGGCGCTTATACCTTTGGCCTGTTAATGCAGCGCACTGAAGTCTCGATACCCGTCGCGCTGTTAGGCGCAATTGTTTTTTGCTCACTGCTGGCGTGGGTGATCGGGATGATTTGCGTCAAACTCAAAGAGATCTATTTCTCGTTCTTGACTCTTGCGTTTCAGATGTTGATTCACAGTGTGATTATCACCTGGACTTCGCTGACAGGCGGTGATCAAGGTTTGATGGGCGGTATCCCACGCAGACCTTTTTGGGGTGGCATTAATGTGGCCGACCCCAATACGCTGTACTGGTTTTGTGTCGTCATCGGCGTTGCCAGTTTGTTAATCATGCGTTATGTCTTGCAGTCGCCCTTTGGCTACACATTGCGCATGGTGCGCGACAACGCTGATCGCGCGCGCTTCTTAGGGATTGATGTATGGCGCATTCGTCTGTACGCCTTTATTTTGGCAGGTGCCTTTGCCGGAATCGGTGGCTCGCTGATGGCGTTATTTGTCTCGGGCGCCTACCCAGAGTTTAGTTATTGGACAATGTCAGGCGAAGCCGTATTTATGATCATGATGGGTGGCATCAATGTTTTCTTGGGCCCGATCATCGGTGCAGGTTTGTTGAATATCTTTAACGACGTCATTACACGCACGACCGAGTATCACGGTTTAGCGTTAGGCGTCATCGTCTTGATTTTTGCCTTAGGCTTTAAACGCGGCATCACTGACTTTGTAGGAGAGTTGTATAACGCTCTCACCAAGAAGCGTGTGCAATCATGACAAAAAAATATCTCAGTGTGGTCACTGGTGGGTCGAGTGGCATTGGTGCGGCCTGCGTCAGGCATTTAGCCAAGCGCGGCGATTTAGTGGTTGCGCTCGATCTGCCTGGTACTTGGTCTGAAGCGAAAATGAAAGAGCTCGGTGTACATGCCTACGCCTGCGATGTGACTGACGAGCAAGCGGTGCGCGACACAGCGGCAATGATCGAGGCGAAGCACGGTCAAATCTCGGCGCTCGTCAACAGCGCGGGGATTTTGCAACGCCGTTTAACGCCCGATAAGCTCACCATGACCGAATGGGATCGTGTAGTGGCAGTGGATCAGCGCGGCACGTATCTTGCCTGCGCGGTCTTTGGCTCGCGCATGGCTGAGCTAGGCGTGGGGGCAATTGTCAACATCGCCTCGATTACCTCGATGCGGTCGGTACCCTTGCATGCCTATGCGCCCTCAAAGGCTGCAGTGGCTTCAATGACTGCTTGCCTGGCGGCCGAGTGGGGTCGTGCCGGCGTGCGTGTGAATGCGATTTCGCCTGGCTACGTGTTAACCGAAGCGTTGCAAGCCGCGATTGATCGGGGCGACCGCAATCCTGAAGACCTCACATCGCAAGCCGCCATGGGGCGCATGGTCACACCAGACGAAATTGCTGACTCGGTTGGCTTCTTATTGTCGCCTGCCGCCAAGGCAATCACTGGCATCAATTTGCCGGTTGACGCAGGTTGGCTAGCCGGCTCGACCTGGCAAACCTATGGCGGCGTGCCACCCGCTCAAACCAACACCTCAGGAGGCCACTAATGCTTAAGATCGAAAACCTCTGCAAGGCCTTTGGTGGTGTCGTTGCAACCTCTGATGTCTCGATTCACTTTAAGACTGAATCACTCACGGCTGTGATTGGCCCCAATGGCGCCGGCAAAACAACCTTCTTTAATTTAATTTCAGGTGCGCTCAAACCCGACTCTGGTCGCATTTTGCTAGACGGCGAAGACATCGTTGGCATGACGAGCGCCGCGATCGTCCACAAGGGAATCGGTCGCGCGTTTCAAGTGGCCAAACTCTTTAAGACTCTAACTGTTGAAGAGTCGCTGCGCGGTGCGTTGATGTCGCCTCTGGGGCGTTCGGCGCAAATGCACGGGCGGTTTCCCTTAGCGCAGACGCGTGATCGGGCCTATGAAGTCATGGAGCAACTTGGCTTGCATACCAAAGCCCATTTGGTGAGCGGCAATTTGTCGCACGGCGATCAAAAGCTCTTGGATATGGCCTTGGCGCTAGTACTAAAGCCCAAAGTGCTTTTGCTAGACGAACCCGTGGCTGGCATGGGCCCTGAAGAACGAGAGCAAATGATCGAGACCGTTTATGGTCTTTGGAAAAAAGGTGGATTAACTGTCGTGCTGATCGAGCATGACATGGAGATCGTCTTTAGGGTCTCGCAACATATCCACGTTTTATCGTACGGCAAGCTCTTGGCTGAGGGTAGCCCAGAGCAAATCCGAAACAATCCGGCCGTCATTGAGGCCTACTTGGGTAAACCCCGCGAGGAGCACGCATGAGCGACCACGTGCTAAAGGTGCAAGACATTGATGTCTTTTATGGCACTAGTCAGGCATTGTTCAACTTATCGTTTGAAGTCAACCGAGGCGAGACCTTGGCGTTGCTTGGTCGAAACGGCGCTGGCAAAAGCACCACCATGAAGACCATCGCTGGTGTGAATCCTACAAAAAGGGGTAGCGTCGAGTTGTACGGCAAGGTCATCACCGGGCGCTCTGCACATTTAATTGCCCGTGCAGGCATTGGTTATGTGCCAGAAGACCGACAGATATTTCCAGATCTCAGCGTCGACGACAATCTCACTATCGCCATCAAAAAAGGGGCGAAGGGTGAAGACGACTGGAGCCTTGAGCGCGTGTATGACACGCTGCCGCTCTTAGCCCCTCTCAAAGACCGAATGGGCGGGCAATTATCTGGCGGCGAACAACAAATGCTGACTGTCGGCCGCGCGCTGATGGGAAACCCCGATGTGTTGCTACTCGACGAGCCCAGCGAAGGCCTGGCCCCCATCATGGTGCAAAAGATTGGTGACTTGATCGCCACCTTGCACAAGCTAGGCAAAACGATTGTCTTGGCCGAGCAAAACCTACACTTTTGTCTGGGGCTAGCCGACCGGGCCGTGGTGATCGACAAAGGTACGGATGTCTTTTGCGGAACCATCCACGAGCTCAACGATAACGCCGATATCAAACAACGTTATCTGTCGGTTTAACGACTTAGGGGACTGCTATGCATCTTTCAAAAATGAACGCGTCACAAGCTTTTGACATGACAGGTACCCACTTGTGGATTACAGGAGCTGCTGGCGGCATCGGTAGTGCCACTGCCCGGCTGTGCAGCCAGCTTGGCGCCTCGTTGGTCTTGACGGATATCGGCCCCCTCGCCAAGCTCGAAGCGCTGGCACACACGCTCAAGGGTTCAGTCGCTGTCGAGACTTGCGACGTCACGCAACGCGACGCGGTTGAAAGTTTGGTGCATCGGCACAAGCCGTTTACCGCGTTGGCTGACACCGCAGGTATCTGCCCCTTTGAAGACGACTGGATGGCGCCAGACTGGAACGAAGCTGCTTTTATGCGCGTGATGCAGGTCAACGTCTTAGGCCCAATTAATCTTGTGCGTGCGGTGTTACCTGGCATGATGGAACGCAAGCACGGGCGTATCGCGCTCTGCGGCTCGATTGCAGGCTGGACAGGCGGCTTACGTGCCGGCCCGCATTACAGCGCCTCTAAGGGCGGCGTTCACGCTCTGGTGCGCTGGTTTGCGCAACGTGCAGCACCTCATCATGTGTGCGTGAACGGTGTGGCACCTGGGCCGATTGATACGGGCATGACCACGGGTCAAGGCTACAACGGCAGCGAGTACCCCATGCAACGGATGGGCGAACCCGAAGAGATCGCAAGCATGTTGACTTACCTGTGCTCACCCGCAGCAAGCTTTGTGTCGGGCGCCATCATGGATGTCAACGGCGGCACACAAATGCGCTAAGTGGCTGAAAGGCGCTTAGTATCAAGCGCTTAAATTCGCCCCCTCAAAGACGCGCGAATAGCTCGAGCGGCCGTGGCAAGCTTTGAGCCGGACAGCAGATTTCAATTTTGCTCTTGCATAAACGGCGGATTTAAATTAGCATAAAAATGTAGCAAACACTACATTTTATGTTTGGTTTAATTTTCTTCATCCACTGCCTGCGAGGTCACCCAATATGTACGACATTTTTCAGACCGATCGTTTAATCGATCTTTGGCTGACCGAAGATATCGGCTCTTGTGATCTAACCGCACAACTCATGATTGATGAAGATGCCGTCGGCACATTTCATATGAACGCCCGCGAGCCAATGTACATTGCCGGTATCGATGTCGCCGCACGAATTTTTACCCGTTACGATGCCACGCTCAGCGTCACCAAACTCGCCAAAGACGGCGATAAGGTTGAAAAAGGCACCAGAATTTTGACCGTATCTGGCCCCGCTCGCAGCATTGTGACTGCCGAACGCCCTGCTCTGAATATTTTGCAACGCCTATGTGGCATCGCGACTGAAACCGCCCGCTACAACGCTGAGATCGCTGGTACAGGTGCACGCTTAATCGACACCCGTAAAACCACACCAGGGCTGCGCATGCTTGAAAAGCACGCAGTTGCCTGCGGTGGTGGCCTGAATCATCGCTTAGGTTTGGATAACGGCGTCATGCTCAAAGACAACCACATTGCGGTGGCGGGCAGTATCGGCAAAGCTGTGGCGCGCGCCAAACTCAAGTTGCCTATTCTGACCAAGATTGAAGTCGAATGCGACCGCTTTGAACAAGTTGAAGAGTCTTTAGCGGCTGGTGCCGATGTCATCATGCTCGATAACATGTCGATTGCCGACATGACTACGGCAGTTAAGTTTGTTGCAGGCCGAGCAAAAATTGAAGCCTCGGGTGGTATCAGCATCGCGACGATTCGTAACGTGGCACTGACTGGCGTGGATTACATCTCAACCAGCAAAATCACTCAAGCTGCACCTGCAGTTGATATCGGCTTAGACGAATAAGCAGGCGTTGCATGGCAAGCGGCAACTTCTTTTTTGTTGTCGGCCCCAGTGGGGCTGGCAAAGATAGCCTGATTGATGGGGCGCGGCAGCAGCTCGACCCCGCTCAGTTCATTTTTGCCAAACGCACCATCACACGACCAGCGGACTCGGGTGGTGAAGCCCACCAAACATGCACGCAGCCTGAGTTCGCCCAGCTTGAACGGGAAGGTAAGTTTTTAATCACCTGGCAAGCACATAACCTCTCGTATGGTCTGCCAAGCGTTCTGCTTGATGCCCTAGCTACAGGGCAACACATCATTGCAAATGGCTCGCGCGCAATGGTGGCTGAGCTCAACGCACGCGTCCCACATTTAGTCGTAGTTGAAATCGGCGCACCGACTGAGATTCTGGCGCAGCGACTCGCGCAGCGTGGCCGTGAATCTGCGGGTGATGTTGCTAAACGCTTGGCTCGCAAAACTGAGCCTTATCCTGAAGGCACACGCGTACTGCGCGTCACCAACGACCAAACGCCTGCGATCGGTGTGAGCCGCTTTTTAGCGGCGCTCTTTACACAGCTCGGGCAAACTCCTGCACCTCTGGCTTCGTTGTATAAAAAAATTGCAGGGTTTGCGCTCAGTGAAACAGAATACCGGCCCCTGCTAGCCTCGATTCACCAAAAGAAGTTTTCTGGAGCCGAGCTCGAAGCCTTTTTAATTGCCTGCACAGAGTTTTTATCAGACGATGAACTCATCGCGATGGCGCGTTGCCGTAGCGAACTCATGCCTCGCATTTCTTGGGGCCGTGACATGGTGGTCGATAAGCATTCGCTTGGCGGCATACCTGGCAGTCGTGTCACGATGGTGGTGATTCCGATTGTGGCGGCACACGGGTTACTCATCCCCAAAACATCATCGCGTGCCATCACCTCGGCGGCTGGCAGCGCCGATGCAATGGAGGTTCTTGCAAAAGTCGACCTAACCCCTGAGCAACTTAAACAGTGTGTGGCGCAGACCAATGCCTGCATCGCCTGGAACGGCAAGCTAAATCATTCGGTCATTGATGACGTGATGAATGCGATCACTCGCCCCTTGGCACTTGATACACGACGCTGGTCGGTAGCTTCGATTTTGTCAAAGAAATATTCAGCTGGCGCGACGCACGTTGTGATTGATATTCCGTATTCAAGTGGTGGCAAGGTCAAAACTCTACCTGCGGCAGAAGAACTTGCTAGACTCTTTGAAATGGTGGGTGCGGCCTTAGGACTCGTCGTCAAGGCGTTTGCGACAGATGGCCACGCACCGATCGGACGTGGGATCGGCCCCGCGCTCGAGGCGCGCGATGTGTTGCAGGTGCTTGACCGCGACCCGCTAGCGCCTAGCGATTTACTAGAGAAGTCACTGTTTTTTGCTAGCCAGATCCTAGCACTTGACCCAGCGGTCGGCAGCGTTGCCAACGGCCGGGCCCGCGCACTCGAACTGCTGAACAGTGGTGCTGCAAGCACCACCATGCAAGCAATCATTGCAGCTCAAGGTGCTCAGCCACGACTCGCTTGGTCAGGCGTGCTGAAACACGAAGTTCGTGCACAATACAGTGGTCGCGTACAGGCCATTGATGGTTTTGTCATTTCAGGGCTTGGGCGTTGCGCCGGTGCCCCTGCAGACCAACTCGCTGGCGTTGATCTGGCGTGTGGTTTGGATGCAGAAGTCAGTGCCGGAGATTTACTCTATGTCTTGCAAGCGAGTGATCAAGAAAAACTCGCGCAAGCGGTTGCGCTTGCGCAGAGTGACTGCGGCTACCGTCTGAGCTGATAAGAAAACATAGCCTCAATCGGCTGATCAGACAATGCTGAACTCGCCGACTAATGCGATGACGCTGACATCGGCCGATTTACTCGCCAAATCCCTTAGACACAATCACTTCAACCAAATTCGGCACACCACTGGCCATTGCGGCCTTCAGCACCGCCGATAAGTGCGCTGGGTCTGTCACGGTTTGCGATGACATCCCCATGTTTTTTGCTAAGCCTGCAAAATCGATCGGTGGATCATTCATATCCATTGCAACGAACGCATCGGTGCCGCGCATCGCAAGTAGTCGTTCTTTAATAATGCGATAGCTACGATTATTGATGATGACGTAAGTGATCGGCAAGCGTAGGTGCGCAGCGGTCCAGAGCGACTGGATACTGTACATGGCGCTACCGTCACCAATAGTGGCCACAATCGGGCGACCCGGTTGCGCCAGGCTCACACCCACAGCACCTGCCATGCCAAACCCCAAACCGCCACTCGCCAGGCCGTAATACGCCTTAGGATTATCCATCGGTAGTGTCGCAGCAATCGCTGGCGAGGCCGTCAGGGTTTCATCCACAACGATTGCATCTTTAGGCAAAACAGCCACCAATTGACTCACCAAATAACGCTGATCAATGGGGTTCGCTGTTGCTGCGGCTGAAAACTCTGCGTGCGCTTTGTCACGCTTGGCTGACCAGTTATTGGCGCTCAAGGCTTTCACGCGTGCGCTTGCTGCCTTCGCGTAGTCGGCGCTGCGCGCTGCGCGCAACACCGGCAGCAACGCCAGTAATGTTTCTTTGACATCTGCACGTACGGCAGTTTCTGTTGAATAGTTTTTACCGAGTTCCCACTCGCGCTCGGTGATGTGCATCACTGGCATTTCAGGCGGCAAGGGCTCGACCGTGCTCATGGGCGACATGCGCAGCAGATCGGCGCCGAGGCACAACAAGAAGTCGTACTGCTCAAGAATCGAACGTACTTTTTTCTGGTTGCGCGACAAATCACCCATACAAGTTGGGTGCGAGGTTGGATAACGCGCGTTATAACCAACAGACTCTTGGTACACGGCAGCACCGAGCAACTCAGCAAGTTCGCAAGCCTCGTTAAAAATACCGGCGTTTGCGATTTCACGACCCGCAACAATCACAGGATTTTTTGCAGCTAGCAAACGTTCGGCCAGCGCCTTGAGCGAGGCATCGCCCGGACGCACCGCTGCGTCAATCACCGTTGGGAAACCAAATTCAATTTCGGTTTCTTCGTCGAGCACCGAGCCTGGCAAACTAATAAACACCGGGCCCATCGGCGGCGTGCGAGCAATCTTGGCAGCGCGACGCACAATACGCGGCAAGTCTTCAAGTCGGGTCACTTCAAAGGCCCACTTCACCAACGGCGCGACCATCGGCACCAGCGGTTCGTACAACAAAGGCTCTTGCAGACCATAGCCCACTTCATACTGACCCGCCGTAATGATGATGGGCGAGCCCGAGAACTTAGCCGAATAGATCGCCCCCATCGCGTGACCCAAGCCCGGCGCGCAATGCAAGTTACAGGCAACGAGTTTTTGTGATGCGCGCGCAAAGCCATCTGCCATCCCAACCACAATCGACTCTTGCAACCCCAACACATACTTCAACTCAGGAAACTGTGGCACCGCCTCCATGATGGCAAGCTCGGTTGTCCCGGGGTTGCCAAACATATGGGTGACGCCCTCATCGAGCAACAATTTGATGAAGGCCTGACGACCAGTAAGTTTTTGCATTGCCATGGATCAATCTCTGTCTGTGTGGGTTGAAAACTTAAAGCGCTTTTGCAGGGCAGGCGTTCGAAGAAAGTATCGAAGCGCCGACGCTGTCAATTTAGATTTAACGATCACCAGCAACCAGCGCGACTGGGCGCTAGATACTGGGTACAGTATGAACTTACGGCTTTAAACGACCCGTTTGAATATAAAAATCGCGCTCTTTCATCGCTGCGGCTTGAATGTCAGCTGCAATATTGGTCGACTTAGCAAAACTGGCATCCGAATAGGCCCCTAAGCGTCGAAACTCAGCCATCATCTCAGGATTTTGCAAGGCGGTTTGAATCATTGCCGACAAGTATGCCTTGCGGTCTGCAGGAGTGCCTTTAGGCACCACCGCAAAACGCATAATGTTCCAGACGAATTGCTTCGTACCAAAGATCTCGTTAAACGTCGGAACGTCTTTCATGTTGAAGACACGCTCTGCGCTTGCAACCGCGATCGGCACCAATTGCTTGGCCTGTAAGTAACTTTCAAATTCGCCGTAAAAGCCTTGCGCGACATCAACGTTACCGCCAATCAAGGCGACGATTCCAGGCTTACCGCCCTGAAACGGTACGCGTAAGAATTTGGCCCCAGTCTGTGCTTCGAGCTGATCCAAGAGGTATTCCCACATCGACCCTGGCACCACTGCCGCGCGCACTGTACCTGGTTTATCTTTTGCAGCCTGAAGGATTTCTTTGGCAGTCTTGCCCTTAAAAGGGCCCTCTGTACCAGCCACCCAAGCTAAAGCGTCGCTATTAATGTAGGCAATTGACTCAACATCGGCGAGCGACCATTTGCCGGGCGCACGCAAAATCGCATCGCCCCAGAAATTACTCGCTAAGATCCCAACCGTATAGCCGTCAGGCTTTGCCTGGGTTGCCAGATACGAGTGCCCAACCATGCCAGCACCGCCAGCACGGTTATTGACCAAGACCTTGTCGCCGCTCGCTTTTTCAACAAACTTCGCCAAGATACGTGCAGTCAAATCCATGCCACCGCCAGCCGGATACACCACGGTGTATTCGATCGGCTGATCCGGAAATCCTTTGGGCTTGAGTTTTGCCAGCGCCGGATCCGTTTGTGCGAAGGCACCAAAACTAAGTGCTGCCAGTAGGCCAGCGAGTACTGTTGAGATCGTTTTCATTTATAAGTCTCCGTGAGGTTGTTTCGACTTGCGTTTCAAAAATACCAAGGCGGCCAAAATTAAGCTGCCAACAATCAACACCGCCGCGATCGGTCGGTGGGCAAAAATCATCAAACCATCGGGCGACATCACCATTGACTGCCGCAACGATTGCTCGAGCATCGGCGCCAGCACAAAGGCGATTAAGAACGGCGAAAACTCGTATTGCAGCTTGCGTAAAACATAGCCCACAATTCCGAAGCCAATCATCACCCACAAATCAAAGATATTTTTGTTGGCCGAATAGGTGCCCACAATCGACAACAACAAAATCAACGGAAACAACACCCGATAAGGGATGCGCAGACACTGCACCCACAAACCCACCAACGGTAAGTTTAGTAGCAACAAGAATACATTGCCAACGTACAGGCTGGCGACTACGCCCCAAAACAAGTCAGGGCGTTGCGTAATAAACATGGGGCCCGGCTGCACGCCTTGCATCACCAAGGCGCCCAGCAATAAGGCTGTGACGGCATTGCCGGGGATGCCCAGCGTAAACAGGGGAATCATGCCGCCCGACACGGCAGCGTTGTTGGCCGCTTCGGGGCCCGCCACGCCTTCGATTGCCCCCTTGCCAAAACGCTCGGGGTCTTTTGCGATTCGGCGCTCAAGCGTATACGACACAAACGAGGCAGTCACGGGCCCGCCACCTGGCACGAGCCCCAGAAAAAATCCTAAGAAACTACCTCGCATCATGGGTTTCCACGAGGCCTTCCAGTCGGCGAACGTAGGCCAAAGGCCTTTAATTTTTTCAGCGAGCATCTGATTTTTTACGATCGTTTCGCAATTCATCAGGATTTCAGATACGCCGTATAAACCGATCACCACAGACAAAATCTCAATGCCTGCAGACAGATTGACCGTGCCCAGGGTAAAGCGATCTTGCCCGTTCACGATATCCATGCCAACAATTGCGGCCAAAAACCCGAGCGCAATCATCAACACGCCTTTGAGTGTTGAGCCACCAATCATATAAAGCGTACACACCAGGCCCAACACCATCAACGCAAAATTTTCAGGTGGGCCAAATTTAAGCGCAACGGAGGCCAGCAAGGGCGAAAAAAATGTCAGGGCCACCAAAGATAAGGTACCAGCCACAAACGAGCTAATCGCGGCCATCCCCAGGGCTGCGCCGGCTCGACCTTGCTTGGCCATCGCGTGCCCATCTAAGGCCGTTACCACTGAAGCCGCCTCGCCCGGGATATTCACCAAAATCGAGGTGGTCGAGCCGCCGTACATCGCGCCATAAAAAATGGCGGCAAGCATACCGAGCCCTGCAACGGCAGATAACTGAAACGTGACCGGAAGCAACAAGGCCAAGGCGGCCAACGGGCCAATTCCGGGCAAAACGCCGACGAGTGTGCCCACAATGCTACCCAGCAAGCAGAAATAAAGATTTTCGGCAGTAAACAACACCGAAAACCCCATCATCAAGCCATTGATCGCGTCCATCACCACCCCCAGGGGCCGCGCGGCAAATTCATGCCTAGCAAACGCCCAAACACCAGCATAACGACCGCAACCGAAACCACGGTAATGATCAACGACTCAACCAGACGCGAACGCTCTACGGTTTGCAATAAAACAAAGGTGGTCAGCGCGCTTGCCACCGCAAAACCTAGATAAGGTAGGGTAGCTGCCATGGCGATCAGCCCTGCGACGACGCCCAAGATTCGACCAAGCGCCGCTGCGCGCGGCCAGTCTGGCTTGAGCACAGCCTCTTTTGATCCTTTGAACAGCAAGCCCAGCCCGCACACCGTGATCAAGGCGCCACAGATAAACGGAAAGAAACCGCTTTCAGGCCCGAACGATCCGGTTAATCCGAGTGACCAAGAGTTAACCATGGTGGCCAGACCGAGCAGACACCACAACACATTTAAAATGCGCTCAAACATCTGCGGTACCACCCGACATCTTGTCCCCAAAATTATTGTGTAATACGCCAGCTTTTTATGCGCTGGCTTGTATAACGCTGGCGATGCCGTTTACATACCCGCTAGCTTCTTAAACGTTGCGCCATCGAGGCCGAGTTTACTGCAAGCTGCAACCATTTCTTGCCAAGTATTGTCGTCCACCGGCACGCCGTTGGCCAGGCGCTCAGCGCGGGTCTGGCGCTCTGGTTCACCGGCGATACGCACACCATCGGTACCGGTTTGGGCAGGCGAGGCCTTGACCCACTCAATAAAAGCTTTCATTTCATGTTCAAAGACCGAGCCGTCTGACAGTTTTTTTGGATCAAAAATAATCGTCAACATGCCGTTCAGCACCCGGCGCTTGCCGTCGCCCTGATCATGAGTTGTCATGCCTGCAGCAAGCGCACCACCAAGCAACTCACAGACGAGCGCTAAGCCGAAACCCTTGTGCTGGCCAAAGGTGCATAACGCGCCTGAAGGGGGTTTCACCGCATAAACCGGATCAGTGGTTGGATTGCCCTGATCATCGATCAAGTAACCCGCGGGCAACTGTTCGCCTTTGTTATAGGCGACGCGCGCCTTACCCTGCGCAATCACACTGGTCGCAAAATCGAGCAATACGGGCGGCTGACCCGCAACTGGGATCCCAACACAAAAGGGGTTTGTCCCGAAGCGCGCGTCAGCGCCACTCGAGGGCGCGACGATCGGGCGCGAAATCACGTTCACGAAGTGCACCGAAATCAGATTTTCGGCTACGGCCATTTCGGCCCAGGCACCAATGCGGCACAAATGGTGCGAATTGCCCAAGGCCACAATGCAGCTGCCGTGCTGCTTGGCGCGCGCGATCCCCAGCTCCATCGCTTCATGGCCAATCACCTGGCCAAAACCAGCCTGCCCGTCGACGCTGACCATCGCGCCACCATCCATCCGGCTCACGATGTGTGCGTTTGGTTTTAAGCCACCCTCAAGATACGCCTCGGTGTAGCGCGGCAACATGCCAACGCCATGCGAATCGTGCCCAGTCAAGTTGGCTTGCACCAGATTTTCGGTTACCAGTTCGATTTCTTTGGGTTCGCTGCCGAAACCTTTGACCAGGTACCTGACGGCCTCGCGCAGGCGGTCAACGGGGATGCGGTGGATTTGGGTCATGAGGGTTTCCTTTGGGGTGTCGTTGCGCTTGCAGCGATTATTGTTCAATGAGGCGCCTGAGAGGCTCAGGTCCTGCTTAGCGCAATCATACCCAAGTCTTTGAACAAAGCTTTGCTAGATTTAGGCTGACTGACGGGGCAGAGGAACAATATCATCCGTTTAAGGCTCAAGCGAGTGTTTTAAAAATCACCTTAGCACTTTCTATCGCTTCGAACGCCCTAGCCTGAGTGACTTCAGAATTCAACTGATAATCAGCCGTCACACGCTGTGACTTAAGGTCTCTCAGTTTGTAAGCCGCGCCCGTCCAGCGCGGAGTCTTCGCCATTAACATTTTTGTGATGAGTTGTTTGTGCGAACCGCCGGCACCCTTCAAGCTCAACGCATTAATCAGTGGCAACTCGTTTTGGACGGCAATGCTGCCGTAATGATAGGCAGAATAATAGGCCCGACTGATAGCAGCCCGCAGCAGCGGCTCGGCAGATTCTGCCGCCAAACCCTCGGCCGCGCTCAGAAGCTCTTGCGGGCTAGACGGCATAGGCCGTTTCTCTTGGCGGGGTAACGCCAAAGGTAATTAAATCGCCTAGATCATCATCGTGCCGCCCCACGATCGCATCGGCGATGCACCCTCGCAAGTGTCCACGTTGTTGGATAGTGCCTGCAACAACAAAACGCAAGGAGGCGGTCGTATCCCCATCGTCTAAGACAAACTCGCTTGTCAATGGAGTGAAACCTTGCTGATGCACAACACCCAGAGCGGTATCGAAGCGCTCGGCAATGTCCGCTGAGCTGACATTACGCCTTCTGGCTTTCTCTGCAAAACTAGCCGAAAAATCAAGCCGCGCAAAATCTGCGAGGCCCTCAAGTCGGTTCAAGGCCTGTAATTGCGCGCGCACGGCATCAACAGAAATGAAATCGCCGAGGGCTGCGAAACCATACGCCAATTCATTCAAAACCGAGACATCGGTGGGATGCGTCTTGAACAAAAACTGCGTAAGCTCGCGCAACCTATGGAAGGAGGACGCCTGGGTGAGATGAATGGCATAAGTTTGGTTTGTTACCGCAGGGGTAAACAAAAGGGGCGTGCGAATAATTGTGCTCATAACAATTATTTTAGTCGATCGACTCGCACAAGAATGTAACCAAGTGCGCTCAATTGTCACACTTGGAAAACGTTCAGCTGTTTGAACTTATACGGCAATCTTGAACGGCAAACCCGACTCGATCGGTAGCGCTAAATCACGCGACCACTCGCTCCAGCATCCAAAGTACATACGAACATTTTGAAGCCAGCCTGAGCCAACGCCCAGAAGGTGTTTGAGAAGCGAGCACCTTTGAAGCAGTGGGGGTAATTCCAAAACACCCCGAAGCCCCCGAGGTCGCTTAGTGGGCTAGCGGTACTAGCTTGCCGGTTGAATCTTGTCTTGCGTTTTAGTGTCAAAGTCGCTGGCGTCATGCCGTTCGCGCAGCTGCTCGGATGGCTCGCCTTGCATGCGGTTAACCATGCGACCGCGCTTAACAGCGGGCCGACTATAAACAGTCTCGGCCCAGCGCTGAACGTGCTTGTAGTCTTGCACGCTCAAAAATTCGGCCGCTGTGCCATACAGCCAACCTTTCACCAAGCCGCCGTACCACGGAAACACCGCGATATCGGCAATCGTGTATTGATCGCCACCCAAGTATTCACTGACAGCCAAACGGCGCTCAAGCACGTCAAGCTGGCGTTTGGTCTCCATCGCAAAGCGATCAATGGCGTATTCAAACTTGGCCGGCGCATAAGCGTAGAAGTGTCCAAACCCTCCGCCCAAATACGGTGCACTACCCATCTGCCAGAACAACCAATTCAAGGCCTCGGTACGAGCCGGGCCGTCTTTAGGCAGAAAGGCTTGAAATTTTTCAGCCAAGTGAAGCAAGATCGCGCCAGATTCAAATACACGCACGGGTTGTGCGCCGCTGCGGTCAAATAATGCTGGGATTTTTGAGTTTGGGTTGACATCAACAAACCCTGAACCAAACTGATCACCGTCACGGATGTTGATTAACCACGCATCGTATTCAGCACCCTTGTGCCCAAGCGCCAGCAACTCTTCAAGCAAGATCGTGACCTTGACGCCGTTGGGTGTGCCCAACGAATAAAGCTGCAAGGGGTGCTTGCCAATTGGCAGCGTTTTATCGTGCGTGGGCCCGGCGATCGGACGATTGATGCTCGCAAAAGCGCCGCCACTGGGCTGATCCCAAGTCCAGACTTTTGGGGGGACGTAATCTTTAGAATCTGACATGGTGTTTTCGCTCTTTTGTGACGGGGGCACAGGGCCGCGGCAGTGATTGGAAACAGATAGATTAACCGCTATCACACTGCTGTCAAACCGCATCTAACGGCTTAACCGCAGACATATTCGGCACCGGCTGGACATTCACTTCATGCATACCTAGGGTTTGCTCGCCCGCACGCGCGTCAGACAGAGCCTCAAAGCCTTCAGTCAATTCGGTAAACAAATCACGCTTTTTCATCTTTGTGACCTAAGTTCTGTTCACACATAGCTAATAATAGACGAAACTTATAGCATCTTTGATTTTTTTCACAATGCCCTGTCGTAACCACCATTAGGATTCGATTATGCAATTTTCAAAAATAATAAGCTGTATTTTGTTGCAGCTTTTGGCAATTGGCTCTGCACACTCACAAAACTACCCAGAACGTCCACTGCGTTTGATCGTCCCATACACCGCCGGTGGAACAACCGACATTTTGGTTCGGCTGCTGCAAAAGCCCGCGAGTGAACTATTGAATCAGCAAGTCGTCATCGAAAATCGCGCTGGCGGCGGCTCCGTGATTGGAACAAATGCGGTCGCGCAAGCCGCGCCCGACGGCTATACCGTGCTTGGTACCGATTTGGCTATTTTAGTGAATCACAGCTTGATGCCAAAACTACCTTACGACACGCTTAAAGATTTTCGTGGGGTGACGATGCTCGCTCGGGCACCCCTCATGCTGTTGATTCACCCTTCGGTCCCAGCCAATACGATCGAAGAATTCGTCATCCTTTTAAAACAAAATCCTGGCAAGTACAACTTTGGTTCTGGTGGTCATGGCACGTCTACCCACATCGCCGGCGAAATGTTCCTGCGCGCGGCTAACGTCAAAGCCGAGCACATTCCATTTCAAGGCGTCACGCCAGCAATGAACGCTTTACTTGGTGGACAAGTCCAGTTCTATTTCGGAGGAACAACGACAGCCCTACAACATCTCCAAACGGGGGGGCTCAAGGCGCTTGCAATCACTGGTGATGCCGTCAACACACTCGTCCCAACCGTGCCGACCTTTATATCTCGTGGAATCAAGGGCGTTGAGGCAGACTCTTACTGGGGTATTTATGTGTCCGCAAAAACTCCTGATAGTGTTGTTTCAGTTTTGAATAAGACATTTGTCACTGCACTGCGTGATCCAGCGGTTGTCAAACGAGCAGGCGAGCTAGGCCTAAATTTAATTGGTAACTCGGCGCGTGAGCACGACGCTCAAATCTCATCGATGATCAACACTTGGGGCGTAGTCATTAAAAGCGCCGGTATTAAAGTAGATTAAGGAGCCCTTGTGAATCGCTCGTTTCAACGGAATGGACTGAACTTTAATTTCTTCGTAGACGACTTTACTGATCCATGGGTAAAGCCTTCAACCATTTTTATGCTTCATGGCGCGATGGCTAACGCGCAACGATTTCGCTCATGGGTTCCGCCTCTTTGTCGAGACTACCGTGTTGTCAGAATGGACATGCGTGGACACGGTCGGTCTGACGTGCCCCCAGCTGAGCAACCGCTAAGCTTGCCTGTGTTAGTGGACGATGTGCTTGCACTGATGGATCATCTTGAGACAGAGTCTGTTCACTTCGTTGGAAACTCTGCAGGAGGCTATGTCGGGCAACATCTGGCAATTCAACATCCCCACCGCATCAAAACTCTTGCGCTTTTCGGCTCAGCGCCGGGATTAAAAAATAGTCAGGCATTGACCTGGTTGCCCATGGTTGCAAAAGTTGGCTTAAGACAATTCTTGGCCGACACAATTGACGATCGCTTTCCACCTCACCTGCATGGCAGTCCTCAAGCTGAAGAGTTTCTTGACGCGCTTAGCCAAAATGACATTCCCTTCATTGGTCGATTTATCGAACATATGGCTACACAAGAATGGGCAGATCAGGTGCACAAAATACAATGCCCAACCTTGGTTGTGGTGCCTGGTGCTGGACGCATTGGCTCGGCAGACGTCTACCAACCGATGCGAGCTAATCTACCAAGGGGTGAAGTCTTGACCTACGATGGCGAGCGGCACAGCATTTGTGAATATCTGGCAGATCGCTGCGTTGCAGACCTTCGGAGTTTTTTGTTACGTCACTCGTGAACTAACGGCACTTACCATGGGCTGAAATGCGTTGGATCAGCTATGCCTCAACCAAATGAAGCTCAACTCTCATACCCAATGCCGCAGCGTATTTTCTGAGCGTGCTTAAAGTCGGAGAGTGTTTACCCGTCGCTAGAGCGCTCTCTAACCTAGCAATCGCTGGGGCATGGGTGCCCATACGCTTTGCGATTTGTGCTTGAGACAACCCCGCTTGCTTTCTGGCAGCAAGAATCTCGTCAAGAATTGCGAACTCTTCGCGATTGAGCCTTTCTGTCTCTGCCTTCACGGCTGGATTCTTGAGCATCTTTTTGACCATCTGCTCGTGTGTCAATGGTTTGGTCAATTTTGTTGTCATTGCTTCATTCAGTCAAATAACCCGCCGGCAGAAGCATCGGGAGATGGTAAGCCTAGATTAGGATCAGACTCTAGGATAAAGCTCACGGCATTTTGCCAATATGGTCGACTAGCAACATCACCAACCAACCGGCCTGCACAGCCCAGAATTGGGAATCCGCTCTGGCAGCTGTGCATTTTGCAAATGAAATAGACTTAGTATTTTTGACCAATCCGCATTTTGAGAGAGGTCTTTCGAAATATGACGATGGTCCTCACTCATTATTGGAGCCACTAGACCTAAACGGATGTCAGGAAGATGCTTTTTAATAATTGAAAAAGCACCTTCCAAATCAGAATCGTTGCTGCATAAGACAGCTTGATCTAGTGCACCCGTCCATGCTGCTGCAAGCATGTCAGAAGCAAGATTGACATCTGTTTTCTTCTCGTTGAAATCGTAGACTTGCACTTTTACTAAGTGAGGGGCTTCGGGTATGGGTTTGACCAGCCGCTGATATGGCGTTGTCGCGAGGATCTTGCCTTCAATAATCTTGATGGTCTGCGGGTAGCTTTTTCTCAGTGCTTGAAGATAAGCACGTTGCCGCTGTGTCGAACTCGTATCGTCACACATCTTACCTAAGACTGGAGCCGTGTAATACCTCACTTCGAGCAGATGTGCCCGAGCGTCTAATACGTGGTCATTGAACAGAGAAAAAATATCTAGCCATTTAAGCTTTGTCTTTCGTAATAATCCGTAATAAAGGTTGTAACCATCTATGTAAACAATCGTGCGCAAAAGCAGCTCCGCAGAAATAGCAAAGCCGCCCTAAGGCGGCCTGCTGCCCAGAGAGCACTTGGTCTAACCAAGCGGTCAAAGGGTGAGTCGTGACCAAACTATACACGCGTCCTAAAAAATTTCCAAATCAGTTTTTATCAGTGCGTTATCTAAGATCAATTTACGACTCAAGTTCCGTATTAATTAGACGTTAAACAAAAAGTTCATCACATCGCCATCTTGCACGACATACTCTTTACCCTCAGCGCGCATCTTGCCAGCTTCTTTGGCGCCTTGTTCGCCTTTGAAGGTAATGAAATCTTCATAGGCAATGGTTTGCGCGCGAATAAAGCCACGCTCAAAGTCGGTATGAATCACGCCGGCGGCTTGTGGGCCTGTCGCACCGATCGGTACTGTCCACGCGCGGACTTCTTTCACGCCTGCGGTGAAGTAGGTTTGCAAACCTAACAAGGTGAAGGCGCCGCGAATCAAGCGGTTTAAGCCTGGCTCTTGCATGCCCATGTCTTCAAGAAACACGGCCTTATCTTCGTCAGGCAGTTCTGCAATTTCGGATTCGATCGAGGCGCAAATCGCCACGACTGGTGCTTTGCGTGCGGTGGCATATTCGGTCAGGCGATCAAGCATCGGGTTGTCTTTAAAGCCGTGATCACTCACGTTGCCGACGTACATGGCGGGCTTGGCAGTGATAAAACACAAAGGTGCGATCAAGGCCATGTCTTCGTCTGACAAACCCAGTGCACGAATCGGTTGGGCATCATTCAATTGTTTGATCACGACTTCAAGAATCGCCACAACTTTTTGTGCGTCTTTATCGCCTGAGCGTGCGGTTTTTTGATGGCGATGCAAGGCTTTTTCAGCGGTTTGCATATCGGCCAAGGCAAGCTCGGTTTCAATCACTTGGATATCAGAGATCGGATCGACACGACCCGCGACGTGAATGACGTTGTCGTCTTCAAAGCAGCGCACCACATTAATGATGGCGTTGGTTTCGCGGATGTGTGACAAAAACTGGTTGCCCAAGCCTTCGCCTTGACTGGCGCCGGCCACTAAGCCTGCGATATCGACAAATTCAACCGTGGCATGCAAGATGCGCTCGGGGTTGACGATTTCGGCGAGCTTATTGAGACGAGCGTCGGGCACTTCGACCACGCCCACGTTGGGCTCGATCGTGCAAAACGGATAGTTTTCGGCGGCGATGCCGGCCTTGGTGAGGGCATTAAAAAGGGTTGATTTGCCGACGTTGGGCAAACCAACGATGCCACATTGCAGAGCCATGAGAATCCCGAAAATCCAGTGAATGAAGACTGCTTATAGAATAAGAGTTTAACCGCTCTATGACTGTCGCTCGCTTACCCATGAAACTATCTGACCTTTTAGCCCAGCAGAATGGCTCTCTGCCCGACTGTCTTGGCGCCGTTGCGCAACTTCGCCCCGAGCACCCGGCGTTGATCCTTAACGGGGTGACGCTGAGCTATCGCGACTTTGACCAGCTGGTGTCACGCGCGGCTGCTAGTCTGCAGCGCGACGGCGTGCAGCCTGGGGATGTGGTCGCGGCCTGTGCAGGCACTTCGCTTGAGTACGTTGCCTTGTATTTTGGTGTGCTGCGAGCGGGCGGCGTCATGACGCCCCTGCCCCCTTCGGCAACCGCTCAAAATCTGACGGGGATGCTGGCAAACTCAGGGGCGCGTTGGTTATTTTTGGATCAGCCTGTTGCCAAGGCCTGGGATCTTGAGGGCTTTATGCCTGCGGTCAACACCGGTCAAGCTCCCGTTGGGCTCAAAAAAATCTGGTTTGATCTGACAGCAGGCCCCAACAGTTGGACGCAGTGGTTAGGCACGCAAGCCAACCCAGCACCTGTTGCCAACGACCCTGAGCGAGCCTTCAATCTGATCTATTCATCGGGCACGACGGGCGTGCCCAAAGGTATCGTGCAGCCGTGTTCGATGCGTTGGTCACAAACCCAGCGCGCTGCAACCAGCGGCATCGGCTTTGAATCGGTTTTACTGCTGTCTACCCCGCTTTACTCAAATACAACGCTAGTCCCTCTGTTACCAGGCCTAGCACTTGGTGCAACGACTGTCCTGATGAGCAAGTTCGACACACGCCAGTATCTTGCCCTAGCTACGCGCCACCGCGCCACACACACCGTGTTGGTACCCGTGCAGTATCAGCGTTTGCTAGACGACCCAAGCTTTGATGAGCACGATTTATCTTCACTGCGCATCAAGGGCTCAACTAGCGCCCCCTTTGGTGCCGCGCTCAAGGCAGAGGTCTTGCGCCGTTGGCCGGGTGAGCTCAATGATGTGTATGGCATGACCGAAGGCGGGGTGCGCTGCGAACTCAAAGCCCACCTGCACCCAAACAAGCTGCACACGATCGGCCCACCGTCTGCCGGCCATGAGATTCGCATGATTGACGACAACGGCGTCGAACTTAAGCGGGGGCAAACGGGCGAGATCGTCGGGCACTCGGCCGTGATGATGAAGGGCTATCACGCCTTACCTGAAAAAACTCGTGAAATTGAATGGTTTGACTCGACTGGCAAGCGTTTTATCCGCACTGGCGATATCGGGCGCTTTGACGAAGATGGCTTTGTGATTTTGTCAGACCGAAAAAAAGATATGGTGATTTCGGGTGGCTTTAACATTTATCCAAGCGACCTTGAAGCAGAGCTTGAACAACACCCCGAGGTTGCCGAGGCTGCTGTGGTTGGGGTGCCTTCACGTGCTTGGGGCGAAACACCCGTGGGCTATGTTGTGTTGCGCGCAAACGCAAGCATTACTAAAGAAGCGCTACTCGCTTGGGTGAATGGGCGTTTAGGTAAAACGCAGCGCTTAGCTGACCTGCTGTTTATTGACGATCTGCCACGCAACGAAATTGGCAAAACACTGAAGCGCCAGTTGCGCGAGCAATATATCAAAGAGCTTCAATAGCCAGCGATCTAGCCTTCGTTTGTTCGTTCTTTGTAACAGTAGTGGCAAACATCTACCAGTTTCGGGGGGATGACAAGCGAAGACACATACGGGCCTAGGTCGTTAGCTCACTCAGGAGTTTGCTGCTGGTCAGTTTACAAATTCGCTTCACTCAAAAACTGTAAAGCCACCCAAGCCACGCTTAAAGGCCCTGCATTAAAGAGACCGTGTAATAGTATGGTGGCACCGATCCCGCGTTGCACTCGAATCCAACTCAATACTAATCCCGTTACCCATTGTGGTGCGACCAACACCATCATCATCCACCAGGCTATCTCGTCAAAGACATAGTTTTTGATGTGAAGCGCTGCAAACGCCAATACCGATAGGTGCAAGACCCACGGAAACACTGCGCGATAGCGGCGTAGCCACCGATAGCCGTTGGCGCTTGGCGTGTGGGTGCGCGCGCTCAGCCACCAAACCGTCAATACCGATAACGCCAACAGACTGCTGGCCCACCAAGCCAGGCCATTGAGTAAAACAACCATCATCAAGGGCACCAACCCAAGCGCCAATAAAGGTCGGCGCAAGCCAAACCGAAACAGCATTTCTTCAACCACAGGCGCCCATAACAAGGCCTGCAACCAAGGCAAATTGTGTACGCTGATGCGATGGGTAGCGCCGCTCAGCTCGAACACCGCCAACACAAGTGGGCCCAGCACCAAGATGTTCAACGCCCATAAGGTTGCGGCCCAGGCCAGCAACCGAGGCAAGCGAATGTTGGGCCACCAATCACCCAACCACCCTGTCACGCTCAAGCTACGCGGCACCCGCCTCGCGAGGCTCGGTCGCCGTACAAACAACACAAACTGCTTGAAGTCGTCGCGAAACCGCAGCGTTGTCATGCAGGAATATCGCGATGCAGTTGCCCAGTGGCTTTCGCAAACTCGCCGGCTAAAAACAGTGGGATCACCGCCCGGCAACGCGTTACACAAGCATCGATCGCAGTTTGATCTTCGCGTCGCGGCGCATGCAAGACAAAATCTGCAACCTCTTGCGCTAAAGCTAAGCTGCGGGGGTGCCCGATACCAAGGCGCAAACGCCAAAAGTTCGAGCTACCTAACACCGACTCGATATCACGCAAACCATTGTGCCCAGCATGCCCGCCCCCTTGCTTGACCTTAACCTGACCAGGCATCAAATCGAGCTCATCATGCAGCACCAAGATATGTTCTGGGGCGAGCTTATAAAACCGTGCCAACGACCCCACGCATTGCCCCGACTTGTTCATGAAGGTTTGCGGTTTGGCCAAAAAAACCTGATCATTGGCGACCCGAGTTTTTGCCACTAACCCAAAAAACGTTTTTTCGTGCGTGAAACTTGTTTTTAAATCGCTTGCGATGTCATCCACAAGCCAAAAGCCAGCATTGTGGCGTGTTTTAGCGTATTCGTTACCTGGGTTGCCCAGGCCAACAATCAATTTGATGGGTGTCGTCATACTTGCATTAGAAAGCAAAAGCCCCACCCGTGCAAAGCAGAGGTGGGGCCCGTATGACAAACGCTAGACATCTCGTCAAACAACCAAAGCGACTGACGCCGCTAAGGCTGGTGTGAAGACAACTTAGGCAGCTGGAGCAGCGGGGGCTCCAGGCTTGGCTTCGTCAGCGTCATCGCTGGCGCCGCCTTTAACAATTGCTGTCACTAACACCGGGTTGGCATCGCCACGATGAGGCAAGTATGAAACACCTTTAGGCATCGTGATGTCGGCCAAATGAATCGACGCACCGCCCACCAAGTTGGTGAGGTCAACTTCGATAAACTGTGGCAAGTCGGCTGGCAAGCAGCTGATTTCGATTTCAGTGAACAGATGCGAAATGATTGCAGCGCTGAGCTTGACTGCTGGTGAGCTGTCAGCATTAGTAAAGTGCAACGGCACTTTCGTGTGCAGCTTTTGATTCGCATCAACGCGTTGAAAGTCAACGTGCATCACGATTTGTTTGTAGGGATGCCATTGCACTGAACGCAACAATACGGGCTGGCTTTTGCCATCAAGTTGCATGTCGAGAATGGATGAATGAAATAATTCTTTGCGCAAGGCATGAAAAATTTCGTTGTGATCGAGTTCGATGTTAGCGGGCTGATCTTTACCACCGTAAACGATGGCTGGAACTTTGCTCGCACGGCGCAGGCGGCGGCTCGCACTCGATCCCTGTACGCTTCGTAAGGTTGCATTAAATTGCATGAAGTACTCCAAGTAGGGTGAAAAACACCCGGTTAAAACACTGCTCGACATCGAACAGCGATTTCGCACACCACCGCGACCAGTGGCCTGCAAATTTTTTAATCGTAGCTAGGCTCGATTGAATTCGGTCAACAAAAAATCAACAACAGTGAATCATCAACTTCGGCGTTTGCGCTTAGTCAACAAACAACGAACTGACTGATTCGGCGTTTGAAATACGTAAGATCGTCTCGCCCAACAAAGCGGCACACGAAAGCTGGCGAATTTTGCTACAGGCACGCGCTTGCTCAGACAAAGGGATCGTGTCGGTGACGACAAGCTCGGTCAACTCAGAATCTTGAATACGTTCAATCGCACCGCCCGACAAAACTGCATGGGTACAGTAGGCATACACGCCGCCGGCCCCGCGCTCTTTGAGCGCTTGCGCAGCTTTACAGAGCGTGCCAGCAGTGTCAACCATGTCATCCATGATTAAGCAGGTACGGCCATCGACCTCGCCGATGATGTTCATCACTTCAGAGACGTTGGCTTTAGGGCGACGCTTGTCAATGATGGCCAGATCAGCCTCTAGCTGCTTAGCCAAAGCACGCGCCCGCACCACGCCACCAATATCGGGTGACACGACTACCAGATTTGACAGATTACGGCGCCAGATGTCGCCCAGCAAAATCGGTCCAGCGTAAATGTTGTCAACCGGGATATCGAAAAAACCTTGAATCTGATCTGCGTGAAGATCCATCGTTAAGACACGATCAACACCAGCCACCTGCAGCATGTTGGCCACAACTTTAGCCGAAATCGCGACACGCGCAGAACGCGGACGACGGTCTTGGCGACCATAACCAAAATACGGGATTGCAGCGGTAATGCGACCGGCCGAGGCACGACGCAAGGCATCAACCATGACCATGATTTCCATCAGGTTGTCGTTTGTGGGCGCACAGGTCGGTTGCAGCACGAAGACGTCTTTACCGCGGACGTTTTCGTTAATCTCGACCATCACCTCGCCGTCTGAGAAACGTCCGACAGACATTTTGCCCATTGACATATCGAGATGGTTCACCACATCCATAGCCAGCCGTTTATTGGCCGTGCCAGTAAAAATCATAAAACTATCGTTGGCCATGGTTTAGGCAGTCACAGACAGTAAGTCAAGCAAACAGAAAACAAAAAAGCCGTTGAACGAGAGCCTGACACTGAAACGGTGAATCCGACGGCAAACAAGTTCAACAGCTACACGTTTGGGGCTGGGGAGGAAGGATTCGAACCTTCGCATGCCGGAATCAAAATCCGGTGCCTTAACCAGCTTGGCGACTCCCCAACTAACTTTCAATCCAATGCCGCATTGGGTGTTCTGATAAACCCTCACAGACCGAAATCGACTGGATTGGGTTCAGCACACCCGCCAAGGCTGCACTAGAAAAATCTGTACGCGTTTTAGCGAGTAATTTCTGATGGACTGCCGCCGCCTGCTGAACACCCGGAAACCCAACAAAAAGGCAGGCCCCTGATCCTGTCATTCGGGCATTTAGGTCGGCTTGGGTAAGCCAATCGAGAGCCTGTCGAACAACGGGATAGCGTTTCATGACAACGGGCTGCAAATCATTGCGACCAAAATCTTGCAGAGAACTTGATTGTTGATCAGTTTCACCGCAAAACTCAGCAAAGAGTTTGACCCCAGAAAAGTCCGTCATTTTGACCGGATCGGTGTCTCTTGTCAAATCAGAAGCCCCGAAAACAGCAGCAGTGGGTACGCTTTGAGCGGGCTGAACAACGACATAAGACCGTTCAGGCAACTTGACAGGGGTCAGTTGCTCACCGATTCCTTGCGCAAAGGCGTTTTGGCCAGAGATAAAGACCGGCACATCGGCACCCAATCCCAGCCCAAGCTGCATCAAGGCGACGCGACTCAGGCGCGTCTCCCAAAGCCGGTTCAGCGCGAGCAACACGGTCGCCGCATCGCTTGAGCCTCCGCCTAAGCCACCGCCAGCGGGTATATTTTTTTTAACCTTGATTTGGGCACCAAGCTTGGTGCCCGTATGCGTCTGCAACGCTCGCGCGGCACGCACGACCAAATCTTCGTCGTGCGGCACGCCTAGCATGTCGGTTTCACGCACAATCTTGCCATCGCGGCGCAGATCTACATCAATGCGGTCGGCCAGACTGATCAACCTGAAAACTGTCTGCAGCAAATGATAGCCGTCGTCACGTCGCCCTACGACATGCAAAAACAAATTCAATTTTGCTGGTGCAGGAAGGTCGTACAGCACGGTTAGTCGATGACCAGTCGAACCGACATCTTGCGACCCGTTTCAGAGCGAAGCAAACTGACCAGTCGCGGGCCTTCTGCGTCGAAGTTAGACAGCCGCGCACTCCAGCCATCTTGTTCGAAGGACACGATTCGACCCTGAGCATCTCGCTCTAACACACGCATCCCTGGCCGTGGCTTTTGCTGAGTGCGCAGCCAGGCGCGCAATCCCTGAACCGGAAGACTCTGACCAAGCGCCTGATCGACCAAACTATCGGGGGTCATAGTTTGTATAACCTCACCATTCGCACGCTCAAGCGTTGCGACCGAGCTATTGACGGTGACGCGCGCCAAGATACTGCCGAACGGGTTAGTCAAATCCAACGTCAATTGTGTAGGGGTGTCGCGCCAGACAAAGCCGCCCTGAATCGCCTCGGGGGCTTGATTAGCCTGCTCAGTCTTGACAGCAAACCGACCGATCCGCAACAAAGACCCCTCAGGCACCGGCTCACTTGTGGGTTGGATGGCGCAACCGCTGAGCCCGACGAGCAGCACAGCGAAGATAAGGCCGGCAATCGAACGAAAGCCCATTAATTTTTTTGAAACACTCAAAGTCGTACTCCAAGACGCTTGATCGTCTCTTGCAGCGTCGCGTTATCAGCCTCTTTTGCCCAGGCTTTTTTCCAGATCTCTATGGCAGCGTCGCGCTGACCTAACATCCATAAGGCTTCGCCGAGATGGGCTGCGATATCAGCCTCGGGACGCACGCGGTAGGCTTTTTCTAGGTACTGAACCGCCGTCACATAGTCGCCTAGTCGAAACTTGATCCAACCCATACTGTCCATGATGAAGGGATCGTTCGGAGCAATCTCTAGTGCCCGTGTAATAAGCTTTAAAGCTTCGGGCAAACGCTGATTACGATCGGCCAACGAGTAACCCAAGGCGTTGTATGAATGGGCATGCCCGGGATCGAGTGCGATCACTTCACGCAACAACCGCTCGGTATCATTGAGCCGTTCATTGCGCTCGTACATCATCGCCAATTCATATTTAATTTCAACGGTATCAGGCATGCGCTCATTAGCCGCCTCAAGACGTTTAATCGCCTCAAGCGGACGCTTGGCCTCGCGCAACATCTGAGCCCCGGCAGAGGCGGTGAGCACCTCTTCTTCAAGGGATTGTGGATCGCTTGTGTCAAGCAACGCCATTGCATCGTCAACGCGCCCTTGTTGAGCGCGAATCGCGGCCTGCCGCACGCGTGCATTGTGTCGCGCCGACGGCTCTTGAATTTTATCGAGCAGACTGACTGCATCATCAAAAAAACCTTGGTCCTGAGCGATACGCGATAAAAGCTGGTACGCATCCACTAACCCAGAACCCTCATCGGGCGCGCCCGACTGACGCTGGCTTTGTCGGCTGACATACTGCTCGAGCAGGTTGCGCGCCTCGGGCAGACGCTTGGCGCGGTAGGCGATCTGCCCCTGCATAAACACCAGGTCAATATCTTCTGGATCGAGCTTTGCCATAGCCACCAGCTCGGCCATCGCTAAATCAAATTCGCGGCGCTCTGCCCACTGCGTGGCTAACAACAGGCGCAATCGTCGCGCTTTGGGATGCGCCGCTGCAAACCCCTGCGCGTCGCGAAACGCCTGCTGTGCATCAACAGCCAAGCCGTACTCAAACACTCGCATGGCGGCATCTTCAGATCGAGGGGCCACATTGAACGCAGCCTTAGCCGCGCTCAAGGCTCGCGGCGCATCGCCCGCCGCACGTGCCAAGTCTGAAATCGCGATGTGTGCAGGCAAGGTGTCACGCGCCTGACTCTCTTGAAGCACGGTAATTAAAATTGCCAAGCCTGCACGCTTGTCTGGCACACGCCCCAATACCGCCATGGCTTGCCCGATTGCGGCGGTTTTGTCGCGAGCTTCGTCAATTTTTTTGCGCAACGCCGAAGTCAAACCGCTGGTCTGCCCCGAGGCGGCTGACAGCGTCATCTCGGTCGACAGAGCCTCTGCGTCGTCGGGCTCAAACTTTAACCACAGACGCGAAGACTCGAGTGCGCCAGCCAAATTACCACCGGCCAGATAAAACTCAAGCGCTCGACGTGCCAGTCGCACATCACCAACTTCTTTGGCAAGATCCAGCATGGTTTTACCAGCTGGAATAAACGCCGACCGCTGCGCTGAGATTTCGGCAGCCAAAATTCTGAAAACAATATTCGAAGTCAGCGTCACCTCGGGCAGTTGCCCAGCCCGCAACTGAATCTCTTCGGCTTCAGGCATGCGGGGCTTGATTTCGAGAGGCGTTGTTTGCGAAACGCCTTTACTGGGCCCGATTTGTGCGCATCCTGAGGCGGCCCAGACAGCACCAAAAAGCCCTAGAACGAGGGCAAAAGGGATTTTTTGAAAACAGCATTTAAACAACGACTTCACGCGACCCGCCTAGTTGGTGGCACAATCATCTGACTTATTCTCTAGATGTTAGCACTCACCCATGCCAGAATTGCCCGAAGTTGAAACAACTCGCCGTGGAATTGACGCCGTTGCAACAGGTCATCGCTTAAAGCGGTTGGTCGTGCACGAAACTCGCATGCGCTGGCCGATCCCGACCGATATGGCGCGACGCCTGAAAGGGCAAGTTGTGCGTGCCTGCAAGCGCCGTGGCAAGTACTTGTTACTGGAGTTTGATGAGGGTACACAGCTGGTGCACCTCGGCATGTCCGGCTCGCTGCGCAGTGTCATGCAGGGCGAGTTATTGCGCAAACACGACCACGTTGAATGGGAGTTCGAGCACGCCACGCTGCGACTGCACGACCCCCGCCGCTTCGGTGCGGTGTTGTGGCACCCAAAGAGTGACGGCCCAATTGAGCAGCACCCCCTGCTGAGCAAACTCGGCGTTGAACCCTTTGACCCTGCTTTTGATGCCACCCACCTGAAGCGTGGCCTTGAAGGGCGACAAATGTCGATCAAACAGGCTTTGCTGGCTGGCGATGTGGTGGTGGGGGCTGGCAATATCTACGCCTCTGAAAGCCTCTTTCGGGCACGCATTCATCCCAAAACACAAGCGGCGCGCGTGTCGCTTGCCCGCTGCAGCCGCTTAGTCGAGGCGATTCGCAGCACGCTGAGCGATGCCCTAGACTCGGGTGGCAGCACCTTGCGCGATTACGTCAATGCGACCGGCGAAGCCGGGGCTTACTTCACTTTGCACGCGGCAGTATACGAACGCGCCGGTGAGCCCTGCCGCGTCTGTCAAAGCGTGATCAAACGCATCGTACAAGGCCAACGCGCCACGTACTTTTGCCCAAATTGCCAAAAAATTTAGCCCTGTTTCAAAAATAGGCTTTGGACCAAATATGTATCCTGTGTAACAAAAACTTAGCCCATTCATTGGATAGCACCTCGCACCAATCACTCAACGTTATTTTTCAACAACTCAGTTTTTCTTTATAGCGACACCTTGCAATGACCAATCTCAACGAAACCCACGACCCTGCCCTGAACAGCTGGCTTGCTAGCGCCAACGACTCGAGTATCGGGTTTCCGGTACAACACCTGCCGTTTGCGGTGTTTCGCCGAGCCGGCAGCACCGAGGCCTTCAGGCCGGGCGTGGCGCTTGGCGACCAGATCATCGACTTAGCACGCCTGGCAGCTGCCAAGCCCTTTTCAGGCTTAGCCGCTGAGGCCCTTAATACGTGCACGGGCTCTACCCTGAACGCGCTGATGGCGCTTGGCAACGCCCACTGGTCGGCGTTACGCCTGGCGCTGTCGCGTGCGGTGCGCACGGGTAGCACGATCCAAGCAACAATCGAGTCGCTTTTGGTGCCCCAAGCCCAGGCCGAATACAGCTTGCCTGCGCAAATTCGTGACTACACCGATTTTTATATCTCGATTCATCACGCCACAGCCGGTGGTCGGATTTCACGACCCGATGCGCCCTTACTCCCAAACTTCAAATGGCTGCCCATCGGTTATCACGGCCGCGCCTCAAGTGTGGTGATCTCAGGCCACAACGTCGTGCGCCCGGTAGGTCAGTCGCGCCCCGCCCAGACAGGTGAAGCACCCGGCTTTGGGCCTAGCCAGAGACTAGATTTTGAACTTGAAATGGCGATGTTTGTCGGGCCCGGCAACGCACAAGGCAAGCGCATCACCATTGACCAAGCCGATGAACATATTTTTGGTGTCTGTATTCTCAATGACTGGTCAGCCCGCGACATTCAAGCCTGGGAAGTGCAGCCCTTGGGCCCCTTCTTAGCCAAAAGCTTTGCCACCACCATCTCACCCTGGATCGTGACACGCGAAGCCCTTGAACCCTTTCGGATGCCGTTTAACCGCCCAGCCTCTGATCCACAGCCCCTGCCCTATCTGATGAACGAATCAGTCAAACAAGGTGGCGTCTACGACATCGGCCTCAAAGCTCTGATCTCAACCGACCAATCGCGCGCAACAAAACACGCCCCCGCTGTGTTAGCGCACAGCAACCTATGCCATGCGTATTGGACCCTATCCCAACTCATCACCCATCACACCGTCAACGGCTGCAACCTGCAACCCGGCGATTTAATCGGCACCGGCACCATGTCAGGCCCCGAACCCGAACAAGCCTTGTCCTTCAACGAACTCAGCTTCGGCGCCACCAAAGCCATCAAACTCCCGTGGGGCCAAGAACGCAAATTCTTAGAAGACGGCGACGAAATCACCCTACAAGCCGAGTGCGTCAAGCCCGGTTATCCCAGACTGAGCTTCGGCCAAGCAACAGGCAAAATCCTACCAGCGGTTTAAAAAAAGCCAAAGCGACCCACCGAGGCAATCTAAACCCTCCAGCCATTTGCAGGATCCGATGCCGCATATTTTTTGCTCAGCCAAAAAATCACCGGATCGGACTCCGGCAAAGGGCGGGCGAATGAATACGCCACAGGCAATCCAAAACCCTCAAGCCCTTTGCAGGACCCGAGGCCGCGTATTTTTTTGCTCAGCCAAAAAATCACCGGATCGGGCGCCAGCAAAAGGCGGGCGAATGAATACGCCGTAAAAACTAAGCCTGCAACACCTTCCCAGGATTCATAATCCCCTGCGGATCCAACGCCTGCTTAATCTGCTTCATCAACGTTAACTCAAGCGCGCTCTTGTAGCGCGTCAGTTCATCGCGCTTAAGCTGCCCCACCCCATGCTCAGCACTGATCGACCCCCCATGCGCATGCACACTATCGTGCACCAAGTGATAAACATCGTACTGCTGCGCTAATAACTGCTCTTCAGTTTGATCAGGTGCACGCGCCACGTTGTAATGCAAATTACCGTCACCCAAATGACCAAACACAATGTGCTGAATCCCCGGAAACTTCACCTGCAAGGCAGCGTTAGTCGTCTTCACAAACGTACTAATCAACGAGATCGGAATCGACACATCGTGCTTAACGCTTTTGCCTAAACCCGCCTCAGCCAACGGGATACTTTCGCGCAAATGCCACATCGCCCGACTTTGAGCGATCGATTCTGCAATCGCCGCATCCGTCACCAAACCATCCTCAATTGCAGCACCCAACACAGCCTCGAAACGACCTTGTGCGTGCTCGGCGCTCTCGCTATCCGACAATTCAAGCAACGCGAACCAAGGGGACTGGGCTGAAGGCCCCTCGAACGGCAGACGCTGTTGTGGAAACAGCTTGACCACCGCTTCTAACACCGTGCCCATCATGACCTCAAATCCCGTGAGCGAAGCGCCAAAGCCGGCGCGCGCACGCGATAGCACTGCGGTCGCATCTTCAAGCGAGTTCAGTGCCAGCATGGCCGTACATTGCGCCACCGGCAAGGGATACAGTTTGAGCGTCGCGGCGGTGATGATGCCCAGCGTGCCTTCGCTACCAATAAACAGATCTCGCAGGTCGTAGCCGGTGTTGTCTTTACGCAGACCACGCAGGCCGTGCCAGATTTCGCCTTCAGCCGTGACGACCTCAAGGCCCAGTGCCAGCTCGCGCGTGTTGCCGTAACGCAAAACTTGCGTGCCACCCGCGTTCGTCGACAAATTGCCACCGATCGTGCAGCTGCCTTCAGCCGCCAAGCTAAGCGGAAACAATCGCCCCGCCTCACGCGCCGCCGTTTGCACCGCCTGCAAAATACAGCCCGCCTCAACCGTCATGGTGTCATTATCAGTGTCGACCGAGCGCACACGGTTTAAGCGCGCCAAAGACAGTACCAACGCCCGGCCAGTTTCGTCAGGGGTCGCGCCCCCACACATACTCGTGTTGCCACCAGAAGGCACAATTGGCACCTGGTGCTTGGCACATAGGCGCACCACCGCAGCGACCTCTTCGGTTGACCCGGGCCGCACCACAGCTAGTGCCTGGCCCTTGTAACGCCCGCGCCAATCAACCAAAAAGGGGGCCGCGGCCTCACCGGTCAGGACCTGAGCGGTGCCTAATAATTTTTCGAGTTCTGGCAAGAGGTTCATTCGATTCTCTGGGTTTGTTGAGTGACGGGCTGCTGCATCGATCCGTCTAAAACTGACGTTTTGTGCAACGCGACACCGATTTGGGCAAATTAAAAAAAAGCTGTCTGTAACGCGACAAATTGTAAGGGAGTTAGCCGGCATTGGTGTCATGGATCGGTGATAATGAGACACGTAGTTTGATTTAGTAAACGTTTGCCTCGTAAAATTTTCGTGTTTGCCTCTTAAAAGTTTCGGAGTTCACCGTCTTGCCAGCCACCTACGCGTTTCCGCACTCGTCTTTCAAAGCCTACGACATTCGGGGCATCGTGCCCTCAGCGTTAAACCCAGATTTTGCAAAAGATCTTGGCCGCGGTTTAGCGGCCCGTGCCAAGGCAGCAGGCGTTACCACCATGGTGGTTGGTCGTGATGGCCGCATCAGCAGCCCCTCACTGGCCGCGGCGTTACAACAAGGGATGCGCGACGGTGGCATCAACACCATTGATGTGGGCGAAGTGCCTACCCCTCTGGTCTATTTTGCCGCTTACACCTTAAAAACAGGGTCGGGCGTCGCGGTGACCGGCAGCCATAATCCCCCCGATTACAACGGTTTTAAGATGATGATGGGTGGCGGCACCCTGCACGGTGAGGCCATCTTGGCTCTGCGCGATGAAGTCGCTGCAGGCCCCGCGCACGCAAGCGCGTCTGGCACTGCCACTAGCGTAGATATTTTGACGCCTTATCTGGCGCGTGTACTCGGTGACGTTAAGCTGAGCCGCCCCATGAAAATCGCCATCGATTGCGGCAACGGCGTCGCCGGCGCAGTGGCTCCACAACTGTTTCGCGCCCTAGGCTGCGAAGTCACCGAATTATTTTGCGAAGTAGACGGCACATTCCCGAACCATCATCCTGACCCCGCTGATCCGCATAACCTTGAAGACCTGATTCGTTGCGTACAGACCACCGATTGCGAAATTGGCTTGGCCTTTGACGGCGACGGTGACCGCTTGGGCGTTGTCACAAAGTCAGGTGAAATCATTTGGCCTGACCGCCAACTGATTTTGTATGCGCGCGATGTGCTGACCCGCTGCCCTGGCCAAACCATTATCTATGACGTCAAGTGCAGTCGCCATGTTGCCGTCGCCATTCGCGAAGCAGGAGGCGTGCCGTTGATGTGGCAAACCGGTCACTCACTGATTAAAGCCAAACTTGCCGAAACTGGCGCACCGTTGGCCGGCGAAATGAGCGGTCACGTATTTTTTAAAGAGCGTTGGTTCGGCTTTGACGATGGTCTGTACACGGGTTGCCGTTTGCTAGAAATTTTGTCCCGCTCGGCCAACCCGTCTGCAGTACTTGAGGCGCTTCCACAGGGTGTTTCAACGCCTGAACTCAAGCTTGAAATGTCTGAGGGCGAACCTCACGCCTTGATTAAACGCCTACAAACCGAAGGGGTGTTTGACGGCGCAACCGAAGTTCTCAAAATTGATGGCCTGCGCGCCGACTACCCTGATGGCTTTGGTTTAGCTCGCGCCTCAAACACCACACCTGTCGTGGTGCTGCGCTTTGAAGGCGACACCCCCGAGGCACTTTCCCGTATTCAAAACGCGTTTCGCAAGCAGTTGCTAGCGCTTGCGCCACACGTCACGCTTCCCTTTTAATTTTTTTTGCAGCATCCCCACTTATGAGCTCGTTGTCAAAAAGTCCAGCCTGGCTTGCGTTTTCGTCCGCCGTGCACACCAGTCCGCTTACAGCAGACAGCTTGCGCATTTTGCCCGCCGTCGATCTTGAAGTGGATCTGAGTACCCAGCGCTACTCTGCGGCATTTGAACAAGCCTCGGCCGCTTTGCTCAACCAGCAGGGCTTTGAGGCTGCACGCAAAGGGCTCTTTGCAGGCGAGGCCATTAACTGGACTGAAAAACGTGCTGCTTGGCACACCGCCCTGCGGTCTGAGCACCCACCGGCGGGCGTGGCCAGTGCTATCAAAGCCGAACAAGAACGTCTGGCCAATTTTGTTGACTTGGTGAACGCGCAAAACCTGTATCGCAACGTCGTGCATCTTGGCATCGGCGGCAGCGACTGGGGCCCAAGGCTCGCCGTTGAAGCACTGGCTGGCGTCAGCAGCCGGCGCACGATCCGTTTTGCCTCGAACGTCGATGCACACGCCATTACCGGCGCACTCGACGGGCTCGACCCGCTTGATACCTTGGTCATTATTTCATCAAAGTCGTTCACCACCACCGAGTCCCTTGCCAATGCCGCGCGTGCCATCGAATGGTTCACAGCCAACGGCGTCAGCGAGCCACTTGAGCATTTCGTTGCTGTGACGGCTAATCCGGCAGCAGCGCGCGCCTTTGGCATTCGTGACGACCGCATCTTTGAATTTTGGGATTGGGTCGGTGGCCGTTATTCGCTGTGGTCTTCGATCGGCTTACCGATTGCCTTAGGACTTGGCCTCAATGCTCTGAATGACATGCGTCGCGGCGCAACCGAAATGGATGAGCATTTTTTGAATGCACCCATCGCGCGCAATGCACCCGTGCAAATGGCCTTAAGTGCCGTGGCCAACTGCAGTGTGCTTGGCTATGCGTCGTTTGCCCTGTGCCCGTACGATGCTCGCTTGCGCCAACTGGTGCCATGGTTGCAACAGCTCGAAATGGAATCCTTAGGTAAAGCGACTCAACTTGATGGCAGCACGCTGGACGTACCAAGCAGCCCCGCCGTTTGGGGCATGCCCGGTACCGACAGTCAACACACGTTTTTTCAGTGGTTACATCAAGACGGGAAAGGAGCGCCGGTTGATTTTGTCTTGTGCGCCAAGCCCGACCACCAGCACACACGTCATCACCGCTTGCTGATTGCCAACTGTTTGGCGCAACGCGCGGCACTGCGCGAAGGTAAGTCGTTTGAGCAAGCGCTGGCAGCGGTTAGCCAAACAGAAAAAGATCCGGTGCTGGCGGCGCAACTTGCTCAGCATCGGGTGCATCCGGGCGGACGCCCTTCGACCCTAATCGTGCTGCCCCTGCTTGACGCCAAGCAGCTTGGATCTCTCTTGGCGCTGTATGAGCACAAGGTATTCACCGAAGGCGTCTTGTGGGGTATCAACCCCTTTGATCAATGGGGTGTTGAGTTTGGCAAACGACTAGCCGTTGATATTGAAAAAAGCCTCGACGCCGAAGACGGTGAGTCGGCCGTCAGCGCCTTTGACCCGTCAACCGCTCACTGGATTCGTCGCTTGGCAACCAGTGCAGGTAACGATCATGCCTACGAGCGCCGTCGCGCAGAACGCATCGCGCGCGGTCAATCGCCTGAAGCCTAAGGCGCTGTCGACTTAGCGCAACACCCAAGAGACTAAGTGGCGCGCTAAGACGCTCGCAACTTAGCGCAAAACTGAAGATACCAAGGCATAGCAGCTTGCAGGCCTTGGAGGATTGTGTGGGTCGGTTGATAGCCAAGCAAACGCTGCGCCTTCGAGATATCGGCCTGCGAATGCCGTACGTCACCCGCTCTAAAATCCCGATAATCTGGCGCTAACGAATAAGACACTGCGTTCTCAGCAAGCGTTGACACTAGGTGTTTGTGTAGGTCGTTCAAACTTGTGCGTGCGTTGACAGCGACGTTGTAGACCTGATTCGTGCCCTCATCGCCTGCCAAGGCCGCCAAAATATTGGCTTGCACCGCGTTATCCACAAAACAAAAATCGCGACTCGTTTCGCCGTCGCCGTTCACCGACACCACCTCACCACCGAGCATTGCGGCTATCCACTTTGGGATCACCGCAGCGTAGGCACCCTCTGGGTCTTGTCGTTTACCGAAAACATTAAAGTAACGCAGACCAATCGTTTTAAAGCCGTAAGAGCGTGCAAAGACGTCTGCATACAACTCGTTGACGTACTTTGTGACGGCATAAGGCGATAGCGGCTTACCAATCTGGTCTTCAACTTTTGGCAAAGCAGGATGATCGCCATAGGTAGAGCTTGAGGCCGCGTAAACAAAAGACTGCACCTTGGCATCGCGCGCGGCCACCAACATGTTCAAAAAACCAGAGATGTTGACGTCATTGGTGGTGACTGGGTCGGCGAGCGAGCGTGGTACCGACCCAAGGGCTGCCTGATGCAACACATACTCTGCCCCCTCAACCGCTTGAGCACAGGTTGAAGCTTCGCGAATATCGCCTTGTATAAACCGAAAATTTGACCATTGCTTGGCGCTAACGCTTGCCCGCACTTCGTCAAGATTGTGTTGATAACCTGTTGCAAAATTATCAAGACCCACCACACGTTGGTCAAGCTTCAGCAAAGCCTCGAGCAGATTCGACCCAATGAAACCTGCGCACCCAGTGACCAACCAACTATGCGGAGCCGCGCGCAATTGTTGCTGAACGTGCTGATAACGCATGCCAGGTACCTGTGTCATAAGCGCAAATCTGACTGATCAGCCGGCAAAATATATTTCAAGTCATACAGCACGTGCTCGGGCTTACCTAAGGACCGAATCGCTGACGCACCCATCTCGATAAACTGCCGATGCGCCACCGCAACAATGATCGCATCGTAACGACCGGCTTGTAATGTTTGCACGGGCGCGAAACCGTATTCATGCTGAGCCTCTTGCGCCGACACCCACGGGTCGTACACGTCTACCTCAACGTTGTACTCGTGAAGCTCTTTGACGATATCCACTACACGGGTATTGCGCAGGTCGGGGCAGTTCTCTTTAAACGCCAGGCCCATCACCAACACGCGCGCACCTTGTACATGGATACGCTGGCGCGTCATCAACTTAACGAGTTGAGAGACCACGTAGCTGCCCATACCGTCGTTTAAGCGACGCCCAGCCAAAATGATTTCGGGATGATAGCCAATCGATTGTGCTTTATGTGTGAGGTAATACGGATCGACACCAATGCAATGACCGCCCACTAAACCCGGACGAAAGGGTAGAAAATTCCATTTTGTGCCGGCGGCTTGTAAGACGGCTTCGGTATCGATACCAAGCTTATTAAAAATCAACGCCAGTTCATTGATCAACGCGATGTTGACATCACGCTGAGTGTTTTCAATCACCTTGGCCGCTTCTGCCACCCGAATACTCGGCGCACAATGTGTGCCCGCGACAATGATCTCGCGGTAGATTTGATCAACCAGTGCCGCGATCTCGGGCGTCGAACCCGAAGTGACTTTTTTAATCGTACTGACGCGGTGCTCTTTATCGCCCGGGTTGATGCGCTCTGGGCTGTAGCCGGCAAAGAAGTCTTTGTTAAAAACTAAGCCCGAGACCCGCTCAAGAACCGGCACGCAATCTTCTTCGGTGGCGCCGGGGTAGACCGTCGACTCATAGATGACGATGTCACCTTTTTTAAGTACGGCACCAATGGTTTCGCTCGCTTTAATCAGGGGGGTCAGATCCGGACGCTTATATTCATCAATCGGTGTGGGCACTGTCACGATAAACACATTTGCGGCGCTTAGCTCAGCGCGGTCTGCCGTACAGCGCAGGCCTTTGGCGCTGGCAAGCTCGGCATCATCGACTTCAAGGGTGTGGTCGTGGCCCTGCTGCAGGGCCTGTATGCGAGCAGGGTTAATATCAAAGCCAAGCACTGGCCTTTTTTTGGCGAACTCAACTGCGAGGGGTAATCCCACATAGCCTAGCCCGACCACCGCAAGTTTGACGTCCTGAATGAGCAAAATATTCTCCGCAATACCCACAGGCGCTCGAGCCAGCCGGTTCTTATCTTATTTAATGCATCAGTTTGATTTTAAAGGCTACAGCGAAACATTGTTGCCAAGCAGCTGACGTAAACCACCAATGCAAGCCTCATCGTCGCGATGCGGGGCTAGAGGTTGCGTTGAATTCACTAGCCGACTACACGTTGAAACAGCTTGAAAGGCGGCAACATTTGCGTTCGACAAAAAAGAGGCCAAGACCTTGCGGTCTTGGCCTAAATCCACCAAAGGAGGAGGGTGGAGGAGACAATCGTGGCAAATTGAGGAGTAAGTCTTAACGTTTTACTAATACTTAACGCTCGACTCGCTCTGCTTGTTTTGTCTGACCGCTATCCTTGATAACGACCTCTTCAGTCAAAACACTTATGACTCAACTTCCATAAACAAATATTAAGCTATTTTTTTGTGCAATGCAAGAAAATCCATCAAAACAAGAATAAATATTTATTTTGTTGTTTTAGTGCATCGCAACAAGATTTTGTTGTTTAGACGCGATACGCCGTCGCCGTCATCAATTTAGACATTAATCGCATCACACCGCGCACAGGCGCAGCCATCCCCACCGCCCCTGCCCGTTCGGCCGTCACGCGGTGGCCGATCTCGTCTTGTTTCATTTGCTCAACGATTTTTCGTGAGCGGGTGTCGCCTGCGGGCAAGCGCTGCAGGTGATCTTCGAGATGCGACTCAACTTGACGCTCGGTTTCGGCCATAAACCCCAAATTACGCGCCACACCGGCCCTGGCTGCCAAGACCCCCAAGGTAAATGAGCCGGCATACCAAAGCGGGTTCAACACGCTGGGCCGACCGTCTAGCTCGCGCAACCGTTGTTGACACCAAGCCAGGTGATCAATCTCGTCGGCCGCCGCACGATAAAAAAGTGCCGCGCTCGAAGGGTCTTTGCTTGCGGCAGCCTGCCCGCGGTACAGCGCCTGCGCACAAACCTCACCAACATGATTGACGCGCATTAAGCCGGCTGAGTGTGTTGTCTCTGCTGCAGTTAACTCTGGCGCAACGTCGGGCTTGGCCGCCCCAGCCGGATTGGACCGAGCCGCCGCAGCCTGCCCCGCCAACACCTGCAGAGCCACATCAACTTCGGCGATAAAGGGATCGAGCCAATGTTGGCGACGAGTGAAGTGCGATGATCCAACTGAAACCGCTTGGGGGGCTGCCATACATAACCTTAAGGTGAAACCTGCCTCGACCTGACGCGAGAGAGCTTTGACTTCAATTTTAAGCTCTAGCCAAGATTTTGCTTAAAACTTGATTATCATTCTGACTTAACTATTAAGGATTGGTCATGGAAGTCAAAATCGATTGGGGTGGTCCCGACGGCATGCTGTTCGTCGCGCAAACCGGAACGGGGCATATTGCAGCCATGGATGGCGCACCCGACGGCGGCGGCCACAACTTAGCCCCGCGTCCAATGGAGCTCTTGTTGGTAGGCACAGGGGGTTGCACGGCCTATGACGTCGTTCTCATCCTGAAGCGCGGGCGCCATGCCATCGTTGGTTGCTCGGTCAAACTGATTGCAGAGCGCGCCGAGGTTGACCCAAAAGTATTCACCAAAATCCACTTCGTGTTTACGGTCACAGGGCGCAACTTGCCTCGCGCGGCGGTCGAGCGCGCCATTGCACTCTCGCACGAAAAATACTGCTCGGCCTCGGCCATGCTCGCGCATACCGCCGCGATCACCTGGGCCGCTGAGATTGTCGATACCGGCGGCAGCGCCACCGAGACAGCCTAAACACAGGATTCATGTACATGAACCAATACGAAACCTTTATGCGGCATGTCTACACGACGGGCGTAAACAAAACCGATCGAACCGGCACCGGCACACGCTCAGTGTTTGGCTATCAAATGCGGTTTGATCTGGCAAAAGGATTTCCGTTGGTCACAACAAAAAAGCTGCATACCCGTAGCATTTTTGTTGAGCTCTTATGGTTCTTGCGGGGTGACTCGAACGTCAAATGGTTGCAAGACAATGGCTGCAGCATTTGGGACGAGTGGGCCAGGCCCGACGGTGACTTGGGGCCCGTCTATGGGGTGCAATGGCGCTCGTGGCCGACCCCTGATGGTCAGCACATTGACCAGATCACTCAAGTGCTTGAGCAAATTCGTACAACTCCTGATTCGCGCCGTTTGATTGTCTCGGCCTGGAACGTTGGCGAAATCAAAAATATGGCCTTGCCACCTTGCCATGCCTTCTTTCAGTTTTACGTCGCACAGGGCAAGCTATCTTGCCAGTTGTATCAGCGCAGCGCTGATATCTTTTTAGGGGTGCCCTTCAACATCGCGAGTTACGCGCTGTTGACGCATATGGTGGCACAGCAGTGCAACCTTGAGGTCGGTGATTTTGTCTGGACCGGCGGCGATTGCCATATTTACAGCAATCACTTCGAACAGGTTGAATTGCAACTCTCACGCACGCCTAATCCTTACCCAACACTTGCCTTGCAACGCAAGCCAGACTCTTTATTCGATTACCGCTACGAAGATTTTGTCATCGAAAATTACGAGCACCATCCACATATCAAGGCACCTGTTGCCGTTTGATTTCGTTCAAGAGAGTTGGCTGATGCAGCTGAATTTAATTGTTGCCTACGCCCGCAACCGCACGATCGGGAGAGATAACACTTTGCCCTGGAGGCTGCCCGGTGATTTAGCGCACTTTAAGCGTACGACTCTCGGGTGCCCCATCGTGATGGGCCGCAAAACATGGGACTCACTCGGAAGACCATTACCCGGGCGACGCAATATCGTGATCACACGAGACGCGAGCAAGACATTTACCGGCGCAGAGGCCTTCACGAGTTTGTCTGAGGCACTCGAAGCCGTCAAAGATGCCAAGCAGGTATTTGTCATCGGCGGCGCGCAAATTTACCGAGAAGCGCTGCCGCTGGCGCACCGGGTCGTCGCGACAGAAATACAGGCCGATATTGAGGGCGATGCAATGTTTGATCCACTCGACAAAGCAGTTTGGCACGAAACCTCTCGTCAGCCTCAACCCGCAGAAAACGGGCTTGCTTACGATCTGGTCGAGTACCATCGCCCTAAAGGCTAAGTCATGAATAGAAAAATACTCAGTGCGGTCAGTGCGCTTGTCCTTCTCTTTGCACTCTATGCTGGTACCAGCTGGTACATCGGCGGGCGTGTGCAAGCCGAAGCCAACAATGCCATCGATTCGCTCAATACTTACATCGCAAAAAACTGGTCAGATCAAGTGCGTGTCACCTTGCGTAGCTATCAACGTGGCGTATTCACAAGCGAGGCCTCATACCTTTTGACCTTTCCTGCCAGCAAAACCGCGACGCTCAGCCCTGAAGTCTTAGTGGTCAACCGCATCACACACGACGCACTGTCTCTCGAACAAATTGCCCAAGGTAAATTCGAGTGGTTATCCGCGTCAATTCACACCACGCTGGCGCCCACCGCGTTCACCGGGGCGCTCTTCAAGGCCACCGGAGGACAATCGCTGATTGACGGCCACACGCAACTGAATGTCAAAGGCGTGGCCAAGCTCGACTGGGTGATTCGCCCGGTCGACCACACACAAGACACCGTGCGCTCGCGTTTTGCGGGGGCTACCATGGTCGCTGAACTCGGCCCTACCTTTCATCACACCAAAGGTGAGCTCAAAGTCAAAGCGCTGAACATTACCGATGGCAAAGTCACACTCGACATCAAAGCAAGCCGCCTGCACACCGACACCCATCCAGGGCAGTCAGGCCTGAGCATCGGCATCAGCGGCGCGGACATCGGAGAGCTCACCCTCACGTCTTTAAATTTTCCGACCGTGACGGCCAAGCAGATCAACACACGTTTAGTGTTGAATGAGAAAGACAACCTGTTAACCGGACAGTCTCACTACGATATCGAACGTCTGTCGATCGACAAAAAAGACTGGGGCACGCTACAGCTCACAGCCTCATATGACAAACTGAACGGCAATACCGTTAAGTCACTAGGTGATCTGTACACCACGATTCTGACCCGCTTGCTCAACAGCGAGCCTGAGGCCGACTTAACGACTGCGGCAGACCTGAAGCAGTTTTGGGGCCATGTGCAGACGCTCGTTAAAAACAGCCCGACGGTCAGGCTCGACCCGCTGATTTGGCAAACGGCAAATGGGCAAAGCTCAATCACCTTAAGCACGGTGCTCGCCCCAGTCGATCTGCGCAGCGGTGGTCTGGGCTTAAATGGTAACCCGCTCCAAACCATTGATGCCACGATTGCAATCTCTCGAGCCATGGCGGTTGGGGTACGCACCACGGCTCTTGAAGCGAACGGCATCAAACCGGCTCAGGCTAAAAGTACGGCCGAAAAAGATATCGCGAGTGCGCTCGACGTCGCCGCCAAATTAAAGCTGGGCGCACTCAAGGGTGATCGCTTTGTCGCACAACTGAGTTTCAAAGACAACGTCGTGAAGGTCAACGGGCAAGTGATTTCAGCCGAGACCTTGCTGACGCTAGCGTCTTCACTGGTACCGGCCAGTTGGCTTTCGACAGAACCAGTTGCAAGCGCAGATGGGCCCGATGAGGCGGCCGCCATCAGACATCTAGACCCCTCCGTCTTGGCCAGTATATTGTCAGCGGCTGACTTCACTTTTGAAGAGGTAAAAGATGAGCAAGGCGATCCGCTACTCAAGGTGTCACCCGGAGACTCAGGTGCCGCCAAAATCGATATGGTGTTTGTGGGATGTGGTAACGATCCAAGCTGCGAAGACGTACTGTTGCGCGCAACGTACTCTCCGAATAAGCCGGTCGCACTAAAAGTGGCGAACGATTGGAATTTGCGTAATCGTTGGGCGCGCGCATTCGTCAACGACAAAAAAGAGGCCGTGATCGAGATGGATATCAGTGCGTACGGAGGAATTGGCCGCGATGCCGTTGAAGGCATGGTCAACACTTTCTTTAAGATCGTGCGGGATTTTTCTAAAGAGCTCGAGGCCTCGAACTAAAAACAAAGCCGACGATTGCCTAGACAATCGTCGGCTCAAGGTTTACAGCCGCAAGCTTATAGTGAGAGCTAGGGCCTCACTGCGGTGCCACAACCTGACTACGCATACGCCTCAATCGGCAAACACGCGCACACCAAATTACGATCACCCCACGCATTATCGACACGGCCGACTGGTGGCCAATACTTGTTGTCACGCAAACTGGCCACGGGATAAGCCGCTTGTTGCCGCGGATAATCGTGATGCCAGTCTTCAGCGAGCAGCATCTGCGCCGTGTGTGGCGCATTCTTGAGTACGTTATCAGTGGCATCTCGCTCGCCTCGCTCGATTTGAGCAATTTCTTGGCGAATCGCAATCATGGCATCGACAAAGCGATCGAGTTCGGCCAACCCCTCAGACTCAGTTGGCTCAACCATCAAGGTACCCGCCACTGGAAAACTCATGGTGGGTGCATGAAAACCGTAATCCATCAAGCGCTTAGCAATGTCTTCAGCCGAAATGCCCGAGGCTTCTTTGATATCGTGCATATCAAGAATGCATTCATGTGCCACACGCCCGTTACGGCCGCTGTACAGCACGGGATAGTGTCCGGCCAAGCGACGCGCAATGTAGTTGGCACTTAAGATCGCAACCTCTGTGGCACGACGCAACCCCGCAGCACCCATCAAGGAAATGTACACAAACGGAATCGGCAAAATACTGGCCGAACCAAAGGGTGCCGCTGAGACTGGGCCAACCGGCACATTGCCAGACAGCCTGCCGTTTTCAGCAACAACACCGGGTAAGAACGGCGCCAAATGCGCGCGCACACCGACCGGGCCAACACCGGGCCCACCGCCGCCATGCGGGATGCAGAACGTCTTGTGCAGGTTCAGGTGCGATACGTCTGAGCCAAATTTACCTGGCTGAGCAACTCCGACCATGGCGTTCATGTTCGCGCCATCCATGTAAACCTGCCCCCCGGCGGCATGAATCATGTCGCAAATACCTGTGATCGCCTCTTCAAACACACCGTGCGTGGAAGGATAAGTGACCATCAAGGCGGCTAAACGCTCGCCCGCCTGAGTAATTTTGGCCTGCAAATCTTCGAGGTCGACGTTGCCGTGTGCGTCAGACTTCACAACTACCACGTGCATCCCCACCATATTGGCCGAGGCGGGGTTCGTACCATGTGCCGACGAAGGGATCAAACAAATATCACGCTGCGCCTGACCATTGGCACGATGATAGGCACGAATCGCGAGTAGCCCTGCATACTCCCCTTGCGCGCCAGAGTTTGGCTGCAAGCTGATCGCATCGTAGCCAGTGATTTCGCACAAGTCTTTTGACAAACGCTCGATCATGGTTTGATAACCACGGGTCTGCTCGGCCGGCGCAAAAGGATGAATACTCGCAAACTCAGGCCAAGTCACCGGAATCATTTCAACGGTCGCGTTGAGCTTCATGGTGCAAGATCCAAGCGGGATCATCGTACGATCAAGCGCTAAATCTTTATCTGACAATTTACGCAGGTAACGCAACATGTCGGTTTCGGATTGAATACTTGAAAAAACTGGATGGCTCAAAATCGCCTGTTTGCGCTTCACAGCGCCAGGAATGCCAGGCAAGCCGGTGAGTGATGCGGGGATTGCCGGCGCAGCTTTGCCAAGGACATCGGCAAAGAGTGCAACCAGTTGTTCAAGGTCGCCAGCCGTCACCGTTTCATCGAGCGAGATCGAAAGTTGCGTTGCATTCACATGACGAAAGTTGATGCGAGCAGAGCGTGCCGTTTGCAAGATTGTGTCTGTTTGTGCACCCGTGTTTAATAACAAGGTGTCAAAAAACGTGTCGTTAACAACCTGAACGCCCAACGAGGTCAAGGCTTGACCTAGCAGCGCGGTCGCGTGCTGTACGCGAGTGGCCATCGCCGCAAGTCCCTTAGGGCCATGCCACAACGCATACATACTCGACATCACAGCAAGCAACACCTGCGCGGTACAAATATTTGACGTGGCTTTTTCGCGGCGAATATGTTGCTCACGAGTTTGCAAAGCCAGCCGTAGCGCTGGATTACCGTGCGAGTCTTTTGACACGCCAACCAAACGGCCGGGCATATTGCGCTTAAACGCATCTTTGCAGGCCATAAAGCCCGCGTGGGGGCCGCCAAAACCAAAGGGCACACCGAAGCGTTGCGCCGAACCAATGGCGATGTCAGCATCCCAATGCCCTGGGGGCTCAAGCAAGGTCAGCGCCAAGAGGTCTGTGGCACAGGCCACCACACCACCTTTTGCATGCACCTGAGCCGTCAACGCGCGGTAGTCAGCGACCGAGCCTAGCGAGTGCGGATATTGCACCAGTAACCCAAAACAATCTGGCACAGCTTTGAGTTCATCACCCACGACCACGTCAATATCCAAGCCATCGGCGCGAGTACGAATCACTTCGATGGTTTGGGGGTGACAATGTTGCGAAACAAAAAATACTTTGCTAGCCGCTTGTGAAGCTCTGCGCGCCAGCGTCATCGCCTCAGCCGCCGCCGTGCCCTCGTCAAGCAACGAGGCATTTGAAATATCAAGCCCTGTCAGGTCCGCCACCATCGTTTGATAGTTCAAGATCGCCTCAAGGCGTCCTTGAGAGATCTCGGGTTGATAGGGCGTGTACGCCGTGTACCACGCCGGGTTTTCAAGGATATTGCGCAAAATGACGTTGGGCGTATGCGTGCCGTAATAGCCCTGACCGATGTAATTGCGAAAGACCTGATTGCCCGCCGCGATTTTTTTCATCTCAGCTAGCACGTCGGCCTCGGCACGCGGGGCAGCAAGATTAAGCTCGCGCGTCATGCGAATGTTGGCGGGCACCACCTCTTGCATCAAGGCCTCAAGACTGGGCGCCTCGATTGCCGCAAGCATGTGTTGTTGATCAGCCTCGCTGGGGCCGATATGGCGGGGAATAAATTCGCCTGAGGTATCCATAGCATTTGACATAGTGGTGGCCTTAACTTGCGTCTGCGACAGCCTGATAGCCTGCTGCATCGAGCAAGCCATCGACGTCGGCGGGATTATTGGCTTTGATTTTGAAAATCCAAGTGTTGTAAGGAGAAGCGTTGATGGCTTCGGGCGCATCGTTCAACGCCTCGTTAAAGCCAACAATTTCACCTGCAACAGGTGCGTAAATATCAGAGGCCGCTTTGACTGACTCAACAACGCCTGCAGTCGCACCCGCTGCGAGTTTGGCGCCCACTTTTACGTCACCCACAAAAACCAAATCACCGAGCTGCTCTTGCGCAGGGCCAGTAATACCGACCAACATGACATCGCCCTCGGCCTTAATCCATTCGTGGCTCGCTGCGTATTTACGATCGTTAGGAATGCTCATGAAAGTCTCCTGAAATTTTTGGGATTCGGTACAGTCGAAAAGAATAAAGTTTGAAAATTTAAAATCTTGGATCTATGGCAACTCGTATCACTTAAAACTTGTTTTGCTCACAGCTCTTATTACTTACAACTTTTTTGTTCGCAGTTCGCGCACTGATAATGCGAGCCACTCATTTCTGAGGTGGCTTACTTTGCGTGCACGACCTCAGCACCCTGACGAACAAAGGGCAGCTTGCAGACCTCGGCAGGCACCCACTTGCCACGAATATCAATCTCAACGTGATCGCCCACCTCGACACCCAGCGGCAAACGTGCGAAACCAATCGAAACACCCAGCGTTGGCGACATCGTGCCGCTTGTCACCTCACCTAAACCATCATCGGTGCGCACTGCCATGTGTGCGCGCATCACGCCGCGGTCTAATAGTTTGAGCCCGATAAACACTTTGGGATCCGCAAACTGCTTCAGCGCCTTGCGGCCAATAAAGAACCGCTCTGGGTCTTTAAGCGAAACCGTCCAGGTCAGACCGGCTTGATTAGGATGAGTCAGTTCATCCATATCCTGACCGTACAAATTCATACCCGCCTCTAAGCGCAGCGTATCGCGCGCGCCCAAGCCGCAAGGGTGAACCTGTTGACCAATCAGGTCGGCCCATAGTTGGGCAACCTCAGTTGCCGGCAACACGATCTCAAAACCGTCTTCGCCGGTGTAACCCGTGCGAGCCACCAACACGTCACCCACAAAGACCGCAGCACAGAACACACCCAGGTTTTGCGTAGCCGCTTGCCAGGCCGGGCGTGCCGCCCAGACTTTTGCACGAGCATTGGGGCCCTGTACCGCCACCATCGCCAGATCGCGGCGCGGCGTCACGGTGACTTGAAATTTTTCGGCAGCGACCACCCGTTGCATCCAGGCGATATCTTTATCTGCGGTACCTGCATTGACCACCAAGCGCCATTGCGTTGCCGTGAAAAAATACACGATCAAGTCGTCAATCACGCCTCCCTCAGGATTCAACATACAGGAGTAAAGCGCTTTGCCAGGCTGTGTCAACTTAGAGACATCATTGGCAACCAGTCTGCGTAAAAACGCAGTCGCATCGGCGCCGGTCACATCAACATTCAACATGTGCGAGACATCAAAAATGCCAGCGTCGCGTCGCACAGCATGATGTTCTTCGATTTGCGAGCCGTAGTTAACTGGCATATCCCAGCCACCAAAATCGACCATGCGCGCACCTGACTTGACATGCGTCTCGTGCAGAGGCGTGCGTTTTAACGTAGCAGACATGGAAAAGCTCCAGAACAGTCAAAGGACGAACGGTTTAAACGCCCACGTCTAACGTAAGCATTTGCACCAGCGTTCGCCCCTCTGTCCTTTTGCCTGAGAGTTGCCCTGCAAGAAGCAGGTGTGCACCTTCGGCGCCCGTTTTGGCCTATAGGGCCGCGGGTCTCTCCAGAGTGTTGTGTTGTTGCATGCCTGTAAAACATGCAACATTGCAGATTGCGGTATGGGAAGCCTGAGCGATTCTGGGCGAATTGCGCCTTCGGCGGCAAACTAGGGCAACAATGACGCTACCCGCTGCACTCTCCCGCAAACTGCGTTCACAGCGCTGCCATCGTACCGCGAAACTACGACCTCGGACAACCCGCTCTGTATATTTGCCACCGATGTCTTTTTTTGCCGCTTGAGCCGCACCTGTCCCTTCAAAGGCTGCGCCCACACGCCACGGCAGAGGCCCACGCCCACTGAAAGTTATAGCCACCCAACCAGCCTGTCACATCGACCGCTTCGCCGATAAAGTGCAAGCCAGGTACCGTTTTAGCCTGCATGCTGCGTTGATCGAGCCCTTTGGTATCGACGCCGCCCCGCATCACTTCGGCCTTTTTATAACCAGCGGTACCGTCCGGGATCAACGACCAAGACTGTATGCGTGCGGCAAGTTCGCGCAACAGGCGATCAGGCGCATCGGCAATACGCAGGGCAGCCTGCTCGCCCAGCCATTTTTCAGCAAGGCGCTTAGGCCAAAGCCCACCCAGCAAATTACCCAATTGTTGGCGCCCACCCGACTTCGCCTCAAGTAGCGCCGCTGTCATATCCTGACCGGGCGCTAAATCAAGCCGAATGGCCTCACCCTGTTGCCAGTAGCTTGAAATCTGCAAAATCCCTGGCCCTGAGAGGCCGCGGTGAGTAAACAACACATCTTCAAGAAATGCAGGTGCGTTGCGCCCGGCCCCAGTTGAAATTTTTGCTTCAAGCGCCAGTCCGCTCAACTCACCGAACTCAGCCCATTGCACACCATCAAAGGTCAAGGGGACGAGCGCCGGCCGAGGCTCAACAACTTTTAGGCCAAACTGGCGTGCGATTTTTAAACCGTAATCGGTTGCTCCGAGTTGAGGGATCGCCAAGCCACCCGTCGCGATCACGACTTTATCGACCCGCAAAAGCCCTTCTGAGGTTGCAAGTTCAAAGCCACTTTCAGCACCCGACTCGACGCGCGTGATCTGTTGCACTGTGCAAGGCATGCGCCATTGCACAGTGCCCAACTCGCACTCGGCGCGCAGCATCTCGATAATATCTTCACTGCTGCGATCGCAAAATAACTGCCCTCGATGCTTCTCGTGCCAGGCGATGTTGTAGCGCCCCATCAGAGCAATAAAATCTTGCGGTGAATAGCCGGCTAACGCCGACTTACAGAAATGAGGGTTGTTCGAAATAAAGTTTTCGGGCGCGACGGTTCGATTCGTGAAGTTGCAGCGCCCCCCGCCAGAGATACGGATTTTTTCGGCCAGTTTTTCTGCGTGATCAATCAACACCACCCGACGCCCACGCTGCGCGGCCACTGCCGCGCACATCATGCCGGCCGCACCCGCGCCAATTACCGCGACATCAAAGTTCTGCATCTAACCAGCCTACAAGCAAAGTGCTGCATTGAACTCGCCCCTTAGCAACGCCCTGCTTCGAACACGCCTTCCAGCTAAGCGCTGCCTTCAACTCGCCGGCTGCTCGAGTAAACAATCAACGTAGTAGCGTTTGTCGCCATTGGGCAAAATCTCTTCAGCTAAACCATGAATATAGGTTTCAAAGCCCGGAAATTTTTCGTTAAATGAACGGGCGAACTGCAAATATTGCACAATGGTTTTATTAAAGCGCTCGCCCGGGATCAGCAACGGAATACCCGGAGGGTAAGGCGTCAACAATACACCGGTGACGCGACCCTCAAGTTGATCGATCGACACACGCTCGACCTCGCGATGTGCCATTTGAGCAAACGCATCAGAGGGCTTCAGCGCAGGCACCATATCGCTCAGATACATCTCGGTCGTTAACCGCGCCACGTCGTGTTTACGATATTCAGCGTGAATCTGCTGGCACAGGTCGCGTAAGCCCATGCGTTCGTACTGGCGATGACCCTTGCAATAGTCGGGCAAAATTCGCCACATTGGCTGGTTGCGATCGTAGTCATCTTTAAACTGCTGCAACGCCGTCAGCAGCGTGTTCCAGCGACCTTTGGTAATGCCAATCGTAAACAAGATAAAAAACGAATACAGGCCTGTCTTTTCTACCACCACACCATGCTCAGTCAAAAACTTCGAGACCAGCGCTGCCGGGATACCGGTTTCACCAAAACTGCCTGACATATCCAAACCAGGCGTCACAATCGTTGCCTTGATCGGATCGAGCATATTGAAGCCTTCGGCTAAATCGCCAAAGCCGTGCCAATGATCGTTCGATTTGAGTACCCAATCAGCCTGTTCACCCACACCGCGCGGCGCAAGATAGTCTGGCCCCCACACGGTAAACCACCAGTCATCGTCACCGTATTCAAGATCCACCTTGCGCATCGCGCGCCTAAAATCCAGAGCTTCGCGAATACTTTCTTCAACCAGCGCAGAGCCCCCCGGGGCCTCCATCATCGCAGCGGCCACATCGCACGAGGCGATGATCGCGTACTGCGGCGAGGTCGAGGTGTGCATCAAATACGCCTCGTTAAAAATATTGCGATCGAGCTTACGGGTTTCGGGCTCTTGCACAATGATCTGCGACGCCTGCGAAATACCGGCCAATAACTTATGCGTTGAATGGGTTGCAAACACCATTGCCTTGCGGCTACGCGGCCGATTCGGCCCGATCGCGTGCATGTCTTGATAAAACTCATGAAACGCCGCATGCGGCAACCATGCTTCGTCAAAGTGCAAAGTGTCAATGGTGTCGCCGAGCTTGTCTTTAATCATCTCAACGTTGTAAATCACGCCATCGTACGTACTTTGCGTCAGCGTCAAAATACGTGGCTGCTTATTTTTGACTTTGCGCGCAAACGGATTTGCATCGATCTTTTTCTGGATGTTTTCAAGCTCAAACTCAGCCAACGGAATCGGCCCAATAATACCCATGTGATTGCGCGTAGGCCGCAAAAATACAGGGATCGCGCCCGTCATGGTGATGGCATGTAAGATCGATTTATGACAGTTGCGATCGACCACGACAATGTCATCAGCCGCGACGTTGGCGTGCCAGACAACTTTGTTTGAGGTCGAGGTGCCGTTGGTCACAAAGTAGCAGTGATCAGCATGAAAAATACGTGCGGCGTTTAACTCGGATTCGGCAATCGGGCCCGTGTGATCCAGCAACTGACCAAGTTCATCGACCGCATTACAGACGTCAGCGCGCAACATGTTTTCACCAAAAAATTGGTGAAACATTTGACCGACTGGGCTTTTCAAGAAGGCGACGCCTCCTGAGTGCCCAGGGCAATGCCACGAATACGAGCCATCTTGCGCATACTTGACCAATTCACGAAAGAACGGCGGCGCCAAGCTATCAACATAGCTACGGGCTTCACGAATGATATGGCGCGCCACAAACTCAGGCGTGTCTTCAAACATATGAATAAAGCCATGCAACTCGCGCAAGATATCGTTGGGGATATGTTCAGAGGTTCGCGTCTCACCGTACAGATAGATTGGGATGTCGGCGTTACGAAAACGCAATTCGCCAATAAACGTACGCAGGTTTTTAATCGCGCCAGCCACATCCTCAGGCGAATCGATATCAAACTCTTCGTCATCGATCGATAAGATAAAGGCGCTTGCACGGCTTTGCTGCTGCGCAAACGAACTTAAATCGCCATAGCTTGTGACGCCAATGACTTCCATCCCTTCAGCTTCAATCGCAGAGGCCAAGGCACGCACACCTAAACCTGAGGCATTTTCAGAACGATAGTCTTCATCGATGATGAAAATAGGAAAGCGAAATTTCATGCGAACCGCCTCGCAAACGAAGAAGAGATTAAAGAGGGGCGAATGTAACGCCCGAACATGTTATTGAAATGACAGTCTGGCAAACTCAAGTTTTAGGCAAAGTCACGCCACGTTGACCCTGATACTTGCCGCCCCGATCTTTATACGACGTTGAGCACACCTCGTCGCTTTCAAAAAACAACATCTGCGCGCAGCCTTCACCCGCATAAATTTTGGCGGGTAGCGGTGTGGTGTTCGAAAATTCGAGTGTCACATGACCCTCCCACTCGGGTTCAAGCGGGGTCACGTTGACGATGATGCCGCAACGTGCGTAGGTGCTTTTGCCTAAGCAAATCGTTAAGACGCTGCGCGGGATGCGAAAGTATTCAACCGTGCGCGCTAAAGCAAACGAGTTGGGCGGAATAATGCAGATCTCGCCTTTGAAATCGACAAATGATTTCTCATCGAAGTTTTTAGGGTCAACGATGGTTGAATTGATATTTGTGAAGATTTTGAATTCATTGGCGCAGCGCACGTCATAGCCGTAGCTACTGGTGCCATAACTGACGATCCGGCCCGATTCGTTTGAACGCACCTGACCCGGTTCAAAAGGCTCGATCATGCCTTCTGACTGTGCCACGCGGCGAATCCAGTTGTCACTTTTAATACTCATGACCAAGCGCCTCAATAGTTATCTATGCCAAGAGGGCGGATTTTACCCCCAGACGGCAGGGTCGCGCTGCAAGAGGCCCGTTAACTCGGTTCGTTTGACCGCAATCGTCTAGACCTCGACTGGCTCAAGCGCGCGCGCCGCACTCTTGAACCCGTGTGATTGGTCAGCGCTCAAACGCGCTTGATCGAGATGGCGCCAAACTTCTCGCTGAGATCCCTGGGCAGGTTAGCCACCCGCGCGGCCAGTCTCAGGGCGATCTCGCGATATAGGCCGGCGGCCTCACTTTTCGGGTGCGACACCACAATCGGTTGGCCAGCGTCGGCCTGTTCGCGTATTGCCAGCGCCAAGGGTAGGCTACCCAGCCACGGTGCTTTGTACTCGGTGGCCATGCGCCTTGCCCCGCATTGCCCAAAGATCGGCTCGGCGTGCCCGCACTGGCTACAAATATGTAGCGACATATTTTCAACGATGCCCAAAATAGGGACATTCACTTTTTCAAACATCTTCAAGCCTTTGCGGGCATCGATCAAGGCAAGGTCTTGGGGCGTGGTGACAATCACCGCGCCCACCACGGGCACACTTTGGGCCAGGGTCAAGGCGATATCCCCCGTACCTGGTGGCATATCGATAATTAAGTAATCCAGATCATCCCAAGCAGTTTGGCGCAACAACTGCTCAAGCGCCTGAACCACCATGGGGCCGCGCCAAATCGCCGGCGTGTCGTCATTCATCAAAAAACCGATTGAATTCGCCTGCAACCCGTGGCCTAGGATCGGAACCATTTTTTTACCGTCAAGACTGGCTGGTTTTACCGATACCCCAAGCAACAGCGGCACACTCGGCCCGTAGATGTCGGCATCCAACAAGCCAACACGCGCACCCTCAGCCTGCAGCGCCAAGGCCAGATTGACAGCCGTTGTACTCTTACCGACCCCGCCCTTGCCCGAGGCGACCGCAATAATGTTACGCACGCCCTCAACCCGCGTGACACCTGCTTGCACGGCGTGCGCTGCGATTTTGGCGCTGATCTGTACGTCGGGGCTAGACACCCCACGCGCCTTAAGCGCGGCGTAAATCTGACCGCGTAACGCATCAAGCTGGCTGGTCACCGGATAGCCTAGTTCAACGCGTACGCTGACGTATTCACCCACCAGTTGGATTTGGCTGTCTTTAACAACCGACCCAATCGAGCGCCCAGTGTTGGGGTCAATCACGGTTTCAAGCCCCTCACGCACCTCGGCCAGCGTTACACTCATGGGTATTCCTCTGTCATGTTTTCCCTATTTTAGGCTTGCAATATGCTATTTCTACTCCAACGACTAGTTAGGCTTGTAGCGTTTGTCTTCCTAGCGCTAATCGGCATGTTTATGGCCGTTGTGTTTGTCGCTTCAACCATTGTCGCAGTCGCGATTTTGGTCGTGGTGGCGCGCTTACGAGGCAAAACATTCTCGGCTAAAGAATATTGGATGGCGCGCAGCGCACGACGCAAACCAATTTTGAAGAGCGGCTCTTTTTCAACGAAAAACAGCGCCGACGTCACCGACGTCAAGGCCCGCGATATTTCTTAAGCTCCTCGATTCATCATGCCAGCCTGTTCACGCTTGATTTGTTTGAGCCACAAGTACGCCTAGCCACCATCCATTGCATCGACTCATGACTGCCCCCCAACGCTCGATTAGTTTGTTTGAACTGTTTAAAGGGTTCGCCACCATTGGTGTCCTAGGCTTTGGCGGGGTTGCCGTCATGGCGCGACACGTGATTGTTGAACAATATCAGTGGCTCACCGAAAAAGAATACGCAACCATTTTGGGCATGGGACAAGTCTTGCCCGGTGCCAATGTCGTGAACGCCTCAGTCGTGATTGGCGACCGTTTTCAAGGGCCGAAAGGGTCGATCGTCTGCGTGCTCGGCATCATGGTGCTGCCAATCATGATTTTGCTGGCGTTTGCCATGCTTTACGACAAATTTTCTCAACTTCCCGCCGTCAACGTCGCGCTCACAGGGGCCGGTGCTGCAGCCGCTGGGATGGTGCTGGCCACTGGTCTCAAAATGGCGATCAAGGTCAAACTCGACTTAGCGGGCTGGCTCATCGCTGGCTTCGCAATCCTGGGGATTTTGGTCTGGCAACTGCCTATGGTGTACGTCGTACTGGCCTTGATCCCCACAGCCCTCGTCATCACCGCATGGTTGGGTAAAAAATGAGCGAACCCAGTGTCTTAGGCCAGTTAGCCCGCAGCTTCGCGATGATTTCGCTCATCGCCATTGGCGGCATCAATGCCGTGCTGCCTGCGCTTCGCGACGTTGTGGTCGACACGATGCGCTGGATGGACGACGCCACCTTTATGCAACTGTTTGCCATTGCACAAATCACGCCGGGCCCGAACGTTGTGATCGTGAGCTTAGTCGGCTGGCAAATTGCCGGGTTTGCCGGCTTGTTGGTTGCCACGCTCGCCATGCTTGTGCCAGCCTGCCTGCTCGCTTTTTTAGTCGGGCGCTTGGCTAATCGGCTCGAAGGCAGCAAAGGTCTGCGCCTGGCACAAAATGCATTGGTGCCGGTCGCGATCGGCCTCATCCTCGCAGGAGGCTTAGACTTAAGCCACGCCGCTTACCGAGGCTGGCTCACGCCCCTCATCGTGGCAGCCAATGTCGCTGGTATTCTCTTCACCAAGCTCAATCCCGTTTGGGGCTTGATGGCCAGCGCCTTAGTCGCCTTGGCGGCCCATTATTCGGGCCTGTTTGTTTTAAGCTGAGCCACGGCAGCGCTGGGCTACGTCTCTTTAAGAGATCCAAGCGTCTCTAGCCTCTGAGCAATACTGTCAACCTGAGCACGGCCACGCCCTCAGCAGCCAGACCGCGGTTGACCTTGTTAAACTCGCAAGCTTGACTCTCTTACCAGCGCCCGCCATGTCACGCACCCTGTTCGTCACCACTGCCCTGCCCTATGCCAATGGTTCATTTCACATTGGCCACATCATGGAGTACATCCAGGCTGATATCTGGGTACGTGCCATGCGCATGGCTGGCCACACTGTGCACTTTGTAGGCGCTGACGACACACACGGCGCACCCGTCATGCTGAAGGCCGAAGCCGAAGGGATCACACCCAAGCAACTGGTCGAGCGCATCGGTGCTGAGCGCCCGCAGTACCTGCAAGGGTTTCAAATTGAATTTGACCACTGGCATTCGACTGACTCACCTGAAAACGTAGAGTTGTCGCAAGACATCTATCGCAAATTACGCGCGGCAGGCCTGATCAGCACTCGCGAAATCGAACAATTTTACGATCCTGTTAAGGGGATGTTTTTAGCTGATCGTTACATCAAGGGCGAGTGCCCCAAGTGCCACGCCAAAGATCAATATGGTGACTCTTGCGAGGCCTGTGGTGCAGTCTATGCCCCGACTGATTTAATCGAGCCTTACTCAACGCTCACCAACGCGCGGCCCGTGCTCAAAACGTCTGAGCATTATTTCTTTCAATTGTCTGACCAACGCTGCATTGATTTTTTACAAAAGTGGACAACCGGCAGTAACGCTCAGGGTCATAAACACTTACAAGCTGAAGTCTTAGCCAAAACACGCGAGTGGCTTGGTAGCGGTGATGAAAAAGCCAATCTTGGCGATTGGGATATTTCGCGCGATGCCCCCTATTTTGGGATCGAAATCCCTGATGCACCAGGCAAGTACTTTTATGTTTGGCTCGATGCCCCTGTCGGCTATCTTGCCTCACTGAAATCGTATTGCGCCAAAATTGGCGTCGACTTTGAAACGCTGCTTGACCCAAACGGCACGACCGAGCAAGTGCACTTTATCGGCAAAGACATTATCTATTTTCACGCTCTGTTTTGGCCTGCCACCTTGCAATTTTCAGGCCGCAAAACGCCCGATCAACTCAATGTGCATGGATTTATTACGGTCAGCGGCGAAAAAATGTCAAAAAGCCGTGGCACCGGGATTTCGCCTCTGCGCTACCTCGAACTTGGCATGAACGCCGAGTGGATGCGCTATTACATCGCGGCCAAACTCAATGCGCGAGTTGAAGACATTGACTTTAATCCCGATGACTTCATTGCCAGGGTGAACAGCGACTTGGTTGGCAAGTACATCAATATTGCGAGCCGAGCCGCCAATTTCATTAGCAAATATTTTGACGGACAACTTGCCTACCCCGACGATGCTGCCTTATTAGGCAGCAACTGCGCACAAGCAGCAGACCGCATTCGCGCCGATCTTGAGGCGCGCGAATACGGCCGCGCGATTCGCGAAATCATGGCGCATGCCGATCAAATCAACCAAGCCTTCGATGCGGCCCAACCCTGGCTGATCGCCAAAACCCTGGCGTCTGCCGAGCCCTCGCAGCGCGCCGCACTACAGCACATCTGCTCGGCGGCGCTGGCCGGTTTCAAAGCCTTATCAGTCATGCTGGCACCGATCTTGCCCGCCTTGTCACAACGTGTCGCCACTGAATTATTTGGTCAAGCCAGCAACTTTGTTTGGGCCGATGCAGGCGTACTGCCCACCCAAATCAACCCCTTCAAGCATTTGATGCAACGGGCTGAGCCGACGATGTTGGATGCGTTGTTTGAGATCCCGGCGCAGGATGAAGCGCCTAAGCAAGCTGTTATTCCAGGCGGCGAGCCGCTCGCCCCCACCATCACGATTGATGATTTCGTCAAAATCGATCTGCGGGTTGCACGGATCGTCAACTGCGAACAGGTTGAGGGTTCAACCAAGCTCTTGAGGCTGACGCTCGATATGGGCGAAGGCCGCCTGCGCAATGTGTTTTCTGGGATTAAATCTGCCTACACGCCCGAGCAATTGATCGGACGCCTGACCGTCGTCGTCGCCAACTTAGCGCCTCGCAAGATGAAGTTTGGTATCTCTGAAGGCATGGTGTTGGCGGCCAGCCATTTTGACGAAAAAGTCGACACCGGCATCTATGTGCTTGACCCGTCGTCAGGTGCGCAGCCAGGCATGAGGATTCATTAAGACTGGAGCGGGTGATGGGAATCGAACCCACGCCTGAGGCTTGGGAAGCCGCCGTTCTGCCATTGAACTACACCCGCTCTGGCGCTCAGTCGAAACGGATTATACGAGATCATGACCAAACAGTCTGACAGACTGGGCTGTCAGACACTACAATGCTCGGCATGGAAATCGTACTCAATGGTCAGGCAAAAATCTTAGCCGGCCCCCTCTCTGTTGCCGCGCTTGTTGCCGAGCTTGGCTTTACCGGTAAACGCATCGCGGTCGAGCGCAATGGCGAAATCGTACCTAAAAGCGCGCATGCCCAGGTGATGATCGCTGCGGGCGATCGTCTCGAAATCGTCGTCGCCGTGGGCGGGGGCTAGGCGTGCACCCAACTCATATCCGTAGTTTTGTGAACCGGCGTAGTCACATTACGCAAGGTCAGCAAGAGGCGCTTGATGCCTTTTTAACCAAATGGTCGTTGGCCTACCGCCCCAGTCTGTTGAACTTGACTGAAACCTTTGAGCGCGAAGCACCAACGATTCTAGAAATTGGCTTTGGTATGGGCGAAACCACCGAAAAAATTGCGCTTGCCCGACCAAGCGATAATTTTTTGGGTGTCGAAGTGTTTAACGCTGGTGTCGGCGCCTTACTCAAACGCATTGAAGCGTCAAACCTCAACAATATTCGTATTATTCAGCACGATGCCGTTGAGGTCTTGCGCGATATGCTTGCCCCGCAAAGCCTGACTGGCGTGCATATTTATTTTCCGGATCCGTGGCCCAAAACTCGCCACCATAAACGGCGCTTAATTCAACCACCCTTAATTGAGCTACTGGCCAGTCGCATGGCGCCGGGCGCCTATATTCACTGCGCAACCGACTGGGAACACTACGCCGAACAAATGCTAGCTGTACTGTCGGCCGAACCAAGCCTGCAAAACACCTGTGAGGGCTTTGCGCCACGGCCTGATTTCAGGCCACTCACTAAATTTGAAAACCGCGGCTTGCGTTTAGGCCACGGCGTATGGGATGTCATTTTTAAAAAGCGTTAACGCCCAAAGCCGCCAAGTTTGCCTAGGTTTTTCATGCCACCCATGGCACGCATCATTTTGGCCATGCCGCCTTTTTTCATTTGCTTCATCATGCCCTGCATTTGCTCAAACTGATTGAGCATGCGATTGACCTCTTGCACGGGCACGCCGGCCCCCGCCGCGATGCGGCGCTTACGAGACGCTTTGAGTAACTCGGGTTTGCTGCGCTCAAGAGGCGTCATTGAATTGATGATGCCTTCGGTGCGGCGCATTTGTTTTTCGGCCTGACCGCTTTGCAACTGACCCGCCGCTTGTGCAAATTGCGCAGGCAGTTTTTCGAGCATTGAACTCATGTCACCCATTTTTTTCACTTGGGCGAGCTGCTCTTTAAAATCATTTAAATCAAACTTATCGCCTGATTTAATCTTTGCCGCAAGCTTGTTGGCCTCAGCAACATCAATATTTTGCTGAGCCTGCTCAACGAGCGACAAAATATCGCCCATGCCCAACACCCGTTGGGCCATACGCTCGGGGTGAAAGGGCTCAAGACCATCGAGCTTTTCAGAGACACCCACAAACTTCAAAGGCTTGCCTGTGACGTGACGCACCGACAAGGCAGCGCCACCGCGCGCATCACCGTCAAGCTTAGTCAGTACAACCCCAGTTAAAGGTAAGGCGTCAGCAAAAGCACGTGCCGTATTGACAGCGTCTTGACCCTGCATGGCGTCAACCACAAACAGCGTTTCGATCGGATTAAGCACGTCATGCAACTGACGAATTTCAAGCATCATCTCTTCGTCGATGCCTAAACGACCTGCCGTATCGACAATCAGCACATCAAAATGATGGCGCTTGGCGTAATCGAGTGCCGAACGCGCGATATCAACGGGTTTTTGAGTAGGATCCGAGGCGATCCACTCAACCCCTACCTGCGCCGCCACGGTTTTTAGCTGCTCGATTGCGGCTGGGCGATAGACGTCGGCACTGACTACGGCAACTTTCTTTTTGCCAGTTTTGCGACCATGCGCAACGTGACCGCCCTCGGTCAGCCAGCGGGCCAACTTACCTGTGGTGGTGGTTTTACCCGCACCTTGCAAACCGGCCATTAAAATGATGGCTGGCGGCTGCATCGCTAAAGACAGCTCACTGGAGTCTGGGCCCAAATCGCCGCCCATCAACGCCGTCAGTTCTTTGTGCACCACGCCCACAAGGGCTTGGCCCGGCGACAAGCTGCCCACGACTTCTGCACCCAGAGCCTTTTCTTTCACGTTGGCCACAAACTCGCGCACAACCGGCAGCGAGACATCCGCCTCGAGCAGGGCTAAACGCACCTCACGCAACATCTCTTGCGTGTTGGCTTCAGTCAGGCGGGCTTCGCCCCGAATAGTCTTGACGACTCGGGATAGTCGTTGGGTTAGATTTTCAAGCATGGCAACCGTTTCGCTTTACACTAGACACATGTCTCCCCCCATTGTATTTCACTCCCTCGCCGCTTTGGCCTATTCATTGCTGGCCCTTGCACTTTGGCGGGGCTTCGCAGCTCGCCAGCCCAACGTGCAGGTCGGACAACTGGCGCGAGTCGGCCTTTTTGCAGCGATCGTGCTCCACGGCTACGCCCTGCATCAATCGATTTTGTTCGATCAGCGCCTGCAACTGAGCTGGGCGTTAGCGCTTTCAACTGCCGTTTGGCTTGGAATGATCGTCTTTTGGCTTGAAAGCTTGATTATTCGTATTGATGGCCTTCAATTATTGCTCTTGCCCACAGGCGCAATCAGCTGTTTGCTGGTCGCTTTATTTCCAAAAGAGCAACTGGTGGCGCATGCGGTCGACCCCGCACTGCGCATTCACCTGCTCATTGCTCTGTCAGCCTATGGCCTGGTCACCATCGCCGCGCTGCAAGCCATTTTAATGTCGGCGATCGACCGTCGGCTGCATTTTCCGTTGGCAGCGGCGCGCGCAGCCAAAGGCGTGAGGTTGGCACTGGGCCGAATCCTCGATGCTCAACCCCCCTTGCTTGCACAAGAACAAGTGCTCTTTAGAGTCATCTGGGTCGCGTTTGCCTTGCTCACCTTAGCGGTAGTGTCGGGATCCTTAATTTCGGTTGCGACGACCGGAAAATGGCTCCCTTTTGACCACAAAACCATTTTCACCCTTCTCTCGTGGCTAACCTTCGGGATACTATTATTCGGGCGCTACACCCGTGGTTGGCGCGGACGAATTGCGTTACGGTATACCTTACTAGGGTTTGCATTCATCGTGCTGTCGTACACAGGTAGCCGTTTTGTTGTTGAAGTCATTTTGCAGAGAAGCTAATGGGTAAAGCGCTTTTTTGGGTAACCATTTTTATCGTCGTCATTTTCGTGACGAGGCTCTTGGCGATTCAAGCGGCCAAAAAACGTCGCCCGCCGCCGCAGGCGCCCTCTAATCAAACTGCCGCACCGGCTGGCTCTGAAGAAATGGTGCGCTGTGCGCACTGTGGCGTGCATTTACCGCGTTCTGAAGCTTCGCTGCTGGGTCAAAATACCTGGTGCAGCCCGGCGCATGCAAAGCTGGGCGCGCGCGACAGAGACTCAACCTAACTAGCGCCCCAACGGTGCTGAACCAACACCCCAAGTAATAGCAATGGTGTAACGTTTTTTCCAACGCACACACCGATGTCCACAGGCTCGACGTTATTCACCGACGCACACACCAATGCCTACAGGTTCAACGTTATTCACCCTTGACACGCGGGGCTGGCTTGCGTCAAGCGCAACCGTTGCGCGGCGGCCTTCGCCCAACTTTAACGAACGCCCGCTGGGCACTGCGGTGTCTTTACTGGTCGTTCACAACATCACGCTGCCACCAGGTCAGTTTGGCACGCCATACATTGCCGATTTATTTTTAAATCAACTCGACCTCAGCGCCGACCCTTGGTTTAGCAACGTAGAGGGCCTCAAGGTTTCAGCGCATTTTGTCATTGATCGTTTGGGACACATCACCCAGTTCGTGTCGTGCGACGATCGCGCCTGGCATGCTGGCGCTTCGTCTTTTGAAGGACGCGAGCAATGCAATGATTTTTCAATTGGTATTGAACTCGAAGGCACCGATGACGTGCCGTTTGAGGCGGTGCAATACGAACGCCTGGCAGCGCTCACCCACTGTTTGCGTGGACGGTATCCGTTAACCGCTGCAACCGGTCACTCAGACATTGCGCCTGGACGCAAAACCGATCCTGGCCCGTGCTTTGACTGGCCACGCTTTCGAGAGTTAGCGCAGTGGCCAACAGCTCATGGGGGCTAAAGTGCAATGGCAGGCGCTTCACATGACACTAGCCGCGACCCAGCACGGCTAGTGAAGACTCAGTGCGCCTCATTGCTGTCACCCACGCAACCTTCACGTTAGTGAAGGCTAGTGATGATTCACTGCGGCGACTTTCAGGGCTTGCCCGTAGGCAAAGCCCCCGCGTCACAATTACGCTAACAACAACTGATTCACACGTTTCACAAAAGCAGTTGGATCTGGCAATTGCGAGCCATCTGCCAACAGCGCCTGTTCAAACAACAAAGTTGCCCAGTCGTTAAACGTTTCGTCTGAAGCTGTTTGTATACGCGCCACCAAAGCATGCTCAGGATTAATCTCAAGCACAGGCAAGACATCAGGAGCCGCTTGACCCGCCGCTTTCAGCATGCGCTGCAGGTGCGGGCTTAAATCATTTTGCCCCACGACCACGCACGAAGGCGAATCGACCAAACGTAAGGTGACGCGCACTTCTTTGACACGATCTTTGAGCGCCTCTTGCAAACGCTCAACCAAGGGCTTGAACTGCTCAGCCACTTCGGTTTGATGTTTCTTTTCTTCATCATCGGCCAAGGCCTCAAGATCAAGCCCACCTTTCGCAACTGACACCAACTGCTTGCCATCAAACTCACGCAGGTGTGACAGCATCCACTCGTCAACGCGATCCCACATCACCAACACATCGATGCCTTTCTTGCGGAAAATCTCGATATGCGGGCTATTGCTACCCGCGGTGTAGCTATCGGCCGTGACGTAATAAATTTTGTCTTGGCCCTCTTTCATCTCGGCAACATAATCGGCAAGTGTCACCGTCTGTGCGTCTGTGCCCTGCTTGGTTGAAGCAAAACGCAGCAGCTTAGAGATGCGTTCAATATTGCCTGCATCTTCGCCTGTGCCTTCTTTTAAGACCTGACCAAACTCGGCCCAAAAGGTTGTGTAAGCGTCTTGATTGTTTTCAGCCAAATCCTCGAGCATGCTCAAGATACGTTTGGTCGAACCTTCACGAATCGCTTTCACATCTCGGCTTTCTTGCAGCAACTCACGCGAGACATTCAGCGGCAAATCGGCCGAGTCAATCACCCCACGCACAAAGCGCAGGTACGAAGGCAGCAGCTGCTCGGCGTCGTCCATAATGAACACACGCTTGACGTAAAGCTTCACGCCACGACGCGCATCGCGATCCCACATGTCAAACGGCGCATGCTTCGGAATAAACAACAGTTGCGTGTATTCGCTGCGACCTTCAACGCGGTTGTGCGTCCAGGCAAGTGGATCATCAAAATCGTGCGACACATGCTTGTAAAACTCGCGGTACTGCTCGTCGGTCACGTCAGACTTACTACGTGTCCATAAGGCATTGGCCTGATTGACGGCTTCCCACTCGGCGGTTTTGACTTGCTCAGACTTATCCTTATCCCACTCTTCTTTGAGCATTTCAACAGGCAAAGAAATATGGTCTGAATAGCGGCGCAGCACTTCGCGCAATTTATAGCCATTCAAAAACTCGTCTTCATCGGCACGCAAGTGCAGTGTGACTTCAGTTCCGCGCTCAGCGCGTTCGCTTGCTGCAATGGTGAATTCACCTTGGCCGTCTGACTCCCACACGACGCCTTGATCGGCGGGCGCGCCTGCGCGGCGAGTGCGAACCGTGACTTTATCTGCCACGATAAATGACGAGTAAAAGCCAACGCCGAACTGACCAATCAATTGAGCGTCTTTTTTATTGTCGCCAGTGAGTTTAGAAAAGAACTCGCGCGTACCCGAACGGGCAATCGTGCCTAAGTTGGCCACTGCCTCATCGCGTGACATACCAACGCCGTTATCCGCGATCGTGATCGTGCGAGCGGCCTTATCAAAATCAACCCGCACATGCAGGTCGCCAAAGCCCTCGAGCAGTGCTGGCTGATCAATCGCCTCAAAACGCAGCTTGTCGCAAGCGTCTGAAGCGTTAGAAACCAATTCACGCAAAAAAATCTCTTTATTGCTGTAAAGCGAATGGATCATCAGGTGCATCAGCTGTTTGACTTCAGCCTGAAAACCCATCGTTTGAGCGGCGTCTGCCGCTGGAGTTGCTTGATTCATCATGCTCACCGAAAAGTTATCCACAGGGTGCGCTCAGAGAAAGATCTTTTAAGCCTGAGCGTGTGACAGGTATTTGGGGGGTAAATCTTAAATTTCAAGGGCTGACAGCGTAGGGCGCAGGGTCTAGCACCCAACCCGCCAGGCTAAGTCAGACCTAGTCTTAGCGTTACATAAAACGACCTTCACAAAACCGATGGCCCATTCGCGTATCGGGATGCCGGTATGTCGATTGGCGTGACCGCAGTAAAGCGCGGCTACGCTGCCACCAAAAGGCTGACCAGCTCCTTAACATCGGTACATTTTTCTAAGTCGGCAACCACCTCTTTCAACGGTGCCGACGAGCGCATCGGCTGGGCAGCCAGTTGCCAGCATCGGTCAAACTTTGTGGCGCGCGCCTGCTCACTGAGCGGCCGCGCGGGGCTAGCGAGCATGGCATCAATATGATGCTCAAGCACCCTGCCATCGTTCAAGCGCACGCGCACTACCTGTGGCCCTAGGGCGTTTGGGTTGGGGTTGGCGTCGACCTGCATGGTGACTTTACAGGCCAGCGCATAGGTTTGAGCATCTATTAAACCATCGCCCCTGAAATGCATGGCATCTAATGCCCCGTGCTGCAACACTTTGGCCAATACAAATGGCATGCACAGACGAGCATAATTGGGAGTTGGATTTTGTAATGGTGGGCGATTGACCAGGTGGTTAATCAACGGCGGCCCCAGCACAAGGATCTCGGCAACGTCATCCATAGAGAACTTAGCCTGCTCACGCAGCACCGTCACACCTTCTATGCCACCGTGTGTCGCGCGCCCGCTCGGATAAGGCTTATGGCTAAGCTCAGCAATTTTTGATTGTTGACCTAAACCGACTATGGCACGTTCAAGATCCCAGTCGGTTTCAAACATCGTGAGGTAGCCAAACTTGCCCGTCAAGGGTGTTTGTAAACTCGGAAAACCGGCCTGAGCTAAATCACAAGACTGCAGCGCAGCGCGTGCGTTTAAGCCAATCTGCAAGGGCAACACCACACTACCCTCGGTGTGCGCCTGCATGGTGCCACTGACCTGCGCCAGTTGATGCCCAAACGCCGCTAAGGTGGTGTCAGCATCAAAACCACGCAGGTTGGCTAAACCGGCCACGGCGCCAAAGCCGCCCGAAGTTGCTGGGCGAAAAAACCGCAATCCCAAGTTTGAAGCCAGGCCAATCGTGCACGCGATATCAACGCCTGCCGCTAAGGCGGTGAGAAGTTGCTTGCCGGTTACCCCGCCGCGTACCTGTGCCTCGGCCAGCAGTACAGGCAGCAGCGTTGCCATCGCATGCAATACCGCCCCTTCGTGCAGGCAGTCGTACTCTTGGCAGTGGATTTGGTAGGCATTGACCAACACGGCCTGCCCTCTTGGAAGCTTTAGGTCGGTGCCCCACACGGCCACCTCTGCACCCTCACCCCAACTGCGCACCGCCTTGAGCAGGGGCTGGATTTCAGGCGTACTGCCACCGGCGATACCCACGCCCAAGGTGTCCAGTAAAAAGACCTTTGCGCGCTCAAGCGCGTGCGGTGTTAAGGCAGCATATGTGAGCGAGGAAGCATGGCGTGCAAGTTGTAAATCAAGGCTTTGCATGGTGTGACCGTTGGCTGAATTGGGGCGGAATTGGGGCGGAATTGGGGCTGAATTGGGGTCTGTGTTTGATCTTGTTTCCAACAGATGTTACCGAAAAGACGGGGCGATCCGCGGCTTGATCAGGCCTTGATACTGCGATTAAGGATCCCCGAGGAGTGCCTCACGCGCAAAATATTTATTACATCGTATAATGTACGACTTCGTTCCAAAGCGCCTCGCGCGCGATCCCCCAAGGCCCGGGTGGTGAAATTGGTAGACGCAGGGGACTCAAAATCCCCCGCCGCAAGGCGTGCCGGTTCGATTCCGGCCCCGGGCACCAGCATTTATGCGGTTCTCCACGTTGTACAGTTTTTTTGATGTGGTTGTACACTCGTTGTACAAAAACAGCACTGACTGTACAATGCAGAGCATAGCTTAGCCTATGTTTTTTTTGGAGTGCATGCCAATGCCACAAAAAGTAGAGCACACAGTTCACATACTTGAGGGCAAAGCAACGCTGTCAATTAGGAAGACTTCACCTGTCTGGCAGGTGCGCTACAAGGTTGGCAACAAGTGGCTGCGAACCACCACAAAAGAAGAAGATTTAGCCAAAGCCAAGAGCAAAGCTGTTGATCTGGTCACAAACGCTTGGTTTAGAGAACGCAACAATCTGCCCACAGTCAGCAAGCGATTCAAAACCATCGCCAACCTTGCCATCAAGCGCATGGACGAAGAAACGGCAGCAGATCGTGGCAAAGCGTCATACGCAAGCTATAAAAACGCCCTCAACAACTATCACATCCCGTATTTCAAGAACCACAATATAGACAGCGTGGATTACGCAGCACTACAACGCTTTGCCAGTTGGCGAATTCGTGAAATGGAAAAAACCCCCAGCACCAGCACCCAAAATACTCACAATGCTGCGCTGAAACGGGTTTTTGATGAAGCTGTCATACGTAATTACATTACAACCACTCAAGTGCCTCAGTTGGAGAACAGGGGGGGCGCCAGCAGCGAACGGCGTCCAGACATACAAATTGGTGAATATCCTGCCCTGCTACGTGCCATGCGTGCCTACATTAAAGATGGCCGTGCAGGACACGAGCGCGACATGCGCCTGCTGCTGCGTGACTATGTGCTGATACTGGCCAATACAGGCATCAGGCAAGGAACGGAGATGATCAACATGCGTTGGCGAGATATTTCGCTGACCAGAAGTGGCAACAAAGAATACTTGACCATGCGTATCAAAGGCAAAACGCAGAAGTGGCGAACCATACAGGTACGCCATCGCGTGGCTCGCTACTTGGAACGCATCAAAGATCGCAATGAAACGCTGAAGAGACTGACCCTGCGTGAACTGTTGGCGAGGGGGTTAGACAAGCCTGTGATTGATGCCACACACAACGCTGACCTAACCACAGCGTTTGGCAGAATGTTTACACGCATGATGGAGCGGGCTGCATTGCTTGTGGACACACATACAGGCAAGCACCGTACCCTGTACAGCCTGCGCCACTTTTACGCCACGCACGAATTGACCAAAGGCAATGTCACTGCTTACCAATTAGCAGAGCACATGGGCACCAGCATCACCATGCTGCAGACGCACTACGGTCATTTGGACTTGTTGAAATTGGCTGATAAGTTTGCAGGCGAAGGCAGCGTATCTGCTGCGCTGCTGGACAACACGGCAGCTGAGTGACTGATAGCGATGACAAGCGCTTAGATTGGTTACTATAAACAGCTAGCTAGCACAACCCAAAAGCGCAGAGGCAGTAATGAGAAAAATCTTTTTAATGTTAGCTGTCTTTTTTAGCGTGGCAGCTTGGGCTGGAGACTTGGAAGATGGTTTAGCTGCATATAAATCCAAAAACTATGCTGTGGCGCTAGAAAAATTTAGGAAGGCTGCAGCACAAGGTAACGCATTAGCTCAGTACAACCTTGGAAATATGTATGGACAAGCACAGGGTGTCCCACTAGACCTCGTCGAATCTGTGCGTTGGCTGCAATTAGCCGCAGCCCAAGGACTTTCTCAGGCGCAAAGTGATTTGGGCTTATGGTATGAAATTGGCCATGTCGTTCAAGAAAATTTGGTAGAGGCCGTTAGACTTTACAAATTGGCAGCAGCGCAAGGCAATGAAGATGCACATCTACAGCTCGCCATTTTGCACAGAGATGGTAAAGGAGTTGCACAAGATCATTTAGAAGCAATAAGGTTGCTTAAGCCGTTAGTTGAAAAAGGCAATTCTGCTGCTGAATATTATCTTGGCATTATGTACGAACAAGGTATTGGCGTTGCACAAAACCCTAAAGAAGCGCTACGTTTATTCCAGTTAGCCGCCAAACAAAACCTCGCCATAGCTCAATATAAGCTTGGCGTTGTAAACAGGTATGGTCAAGGCACAACACAAGACAACAAAGAGGCCGCACGCCTACTAACCTTAGCAGCAGAGCAAAACTATCCTGATGCGTATGTTGAGCTAGGATACATGTACAACAAAGGCGAAGGGGTCGTACAAAATAACACTGAAGCAGTTCGTTTATATAAATTAGGCGCTCAATGGGGTTCTGCTTTAGCGCAATTCAATCTTGGCGTGATGTACAGAGATGGACAAGGGATTTCTCAGGACTACAAAGAAGCTGGGTTCATGTTCACATTAGCAGCAAGAAAAGGACTTGCAGTTGCACAGAACGCACTTGGATATATGAATGAAATGGGTGAGGGTATTGCACAAAACTATGCAGACGCACTTCGTTTGTATAGGTTGGCTGCCGCGCAAGGTGACTCTCTTGCTCAGTTCAATCTTGGAAGAATGTACGGCGGTGGGAAAGGTGTTGTGCAAGACTATATTCGTACGCACATGTGGTGGAATTTATCCTCAGCAAATGGGTATCAATATGCTGCGGCAAGTCGTGATGTAATCGCCAAGAAAATGACGACACAACAAATTGCGGAAGCTCAAAAACTAGCAAGGGAGTGCCAAGCACAAAGCTATAAGAACTGTGAATAACTAAAATATCGCAACTACCGTAATCACAACTTCGCAGCCACAGTCTTTTGTAATTTTTGTCGTGCTGCCTGTACTTGTTGGCGTTTGCGTTCTGCCTTAACAGCTGCCTGCGCTCGCTGTGCAGTTTGTTTAAGTACAGCCACACGAGCTTGAGCAGCAGTTTGCGGCAGTTGTGGTTTGATTGCAGTGACTTCGTGAACGAGCATCAGCTTCTCCGTTCTTGTATTTACACTCAAAAAACTGGGGGGCGCAGTTGGTCAGTTCAGCGCTGATACAAAACGCCCCCCTATTTTTAAATCACTTTTTAAACGCAGTTCGCGTAGCAGTACTGGCCTCAGCAATTGCGTCATCTAACTCGCCCAAGCCCACAGCGTTTTTAATTAGCCGCAAGGCATCCAGCACTTCGTTTTCGTTGGCAAGCTCAATTGCGTTCTTGCCACCCTTGCCCAAGGCCAAGGTTTTTGCACCGTACTTGATCACAAGGTTCACTTTGCCATCACCAGTGCGCCAGTACCATTCACGCACACGCTTGACGGTGGTGATAACGGTGCGCTCGCCTGTGGCACGATCAACCACAGTTTTCAAACGCTTGGGTGCGTAAATCTCGCCACCTTGCTGTGCTTCAAAAAAAGCAATCTGCTCAGCCAACTTGGCCGTGAGCTTTTCACGCTTTTGAATCACAGGCGAAACTGTACGATTCTTTTTGCTGACCACCAACTTCAAAACAGCTAATGCACTCATATCAATTCTCCATTTAGTACTAGGGAATCAATACTGTATTGGCCTGCATATGATCTCGCGACCTAATAGTTTAATGATCGTGGGTTTTAGACACAAAACCTAATAAATCGTGCAGAAATAATTGGGTTTATTTGGTTCTTGATAAATAACTGCATGAACCTACAAGACATAAGACAACATCTTTGCTACAGCGAAACTCAAACTCAAACTATTAAATCAACTGCACAGGCGTGGCTTTGTGGTCTAAGCAGCCAATACCCTATTGCCCTAACACTCACTCTCAAACAAACAATCGCATACACAACACCTAAAGGCACAGTACGCAGAAAAATAAACAGACAAGACTGCGAGCAGATCGCACAACGCTTTATACAAAAATTAAATCAGCAAGTATTTGGTCATAGTGCCAAGCGTCATGGCAAGCACCTCAAGTACCTTGTTGTTGTAGAGGGCGAACGCAGCAAGAAAAATCTGCATTTGCATATGGCGATTGGCGACATCCCCAATCATGTCAAATTAAATCAAATAGATCAGCTTGTGACTAAGGCAAAATTACTTGTTGAAAATATTGACGAGCAACATAAAGTTGCTCTTGCTGACAGTGGCTGGATGCAGTACATCACAAAAGAATGTGGCAAACACGACACTGACATTGTGTTGTGGCAATTAGCTTAAACAGCATTACTGGCCTCGTTTGCCTCTTGCTGCATTACCAATAAAGTTATTGATAGCTTTAATTAGCGAAGCATTGTCAAAAAAAACAGTTGAAATAATTAGTAGTAAGAAGGATCAAGCAACAAAGTTTCACGCAAGAGCGCACGACACTTGATATCATGAAACTTGGCGTTACTAGCTGAAAGATGATTTTCTTTGCCAAACAACCATCGTTTTATGCGAATGATCTCTGCGTCTTTCATACCAATAGTTGTTGCTGCGATACGTTTAGGAGGTGATTCAATAGCAAATGTACTCGCTGCGTTAAGACGTGAAACATTGATTTGATCAAAACCAAAACCAAGAAATCCAATTCTATCTGCCTCACGCAAGTTCTGTTGTATTGTGCTTAGATATTCGTCTGCAGCACGGTCGTCTTCAATTATTTTTATTTGCTTAATTGCATACTCTATTGCTGGCAACAAAAGGGCACTATCTAATTGCGTCTGTCCATAGCTCAATTGATCAAAAATATCTACACCCAAATCTCCATAGACATGATGAATTTTCAATCCAGTTAATTTTTTATCAACATCCGCTTTTGATTTACCGTATCTGGATTGAAGTGAATTAGATAAAAAGAATTCTAGAGAGCGGTCGTAGTTAAATGTAATGATAGAAAGCCAACTAGGGTCAAACTTATCCCAATCATTATCAGCAGTAAGTTCATTTAACAAATAGCTGTACTAATTATCGCAACATAACTTGGGATTCTTTTCGTAATCATAAAGATTAGAGGTAAGTTCGCATCCAAGTAGCACTTTGGCTATTGTTGCCTTACCAAAATCCATGAACTTAACGTTGCGAGCTAAAAAATTGTCTATTGACTCAGCAGAAGAATCAAGAAATGCTGTAAAAAATTGCCTGCTGATCATGGTGTTTGTTTTGATTTCGCTGCTGCCATTCACCATTTCAATAAAATCTTTATCGTCAGCTAACTTTAGAATGGCTTGACGCAACTCACTGCCTGTTGGGTATCCGTATGTAACACTAGCGCCAGCGCCTAATATCAGGGTCGTTTTTGTCTTATTCATAGATACACGGTTACTCCACAAAGGCGCAATGACGATACTAGCTATTGAATATTAATGCCATTCCATATTTTATGAATGCAATACATTGCTTAAAAATTGACGAAAACCTTTCAGTATGCGCCTAAACTAATACTTGTCGCGACCAAATCAAAATGTACGTACACAGGGCAAGCATTCGCTGCCATCACTTACAACGCAATCAGCAGCAGCAACAAACACAACGCTTAAAACAAACTGTAGCCCGCAAAACAGCGCCAGCGAATACTTGGGTAGCTGGCGCTGTATCACGCAGCGTGAAGGGCTTGTAAAATATTGCTTCCATTGCCGTGTTCAAAATCTCACACGATCTTCGCTTTATGCATGAATAGAAACTAATGGCTAATTGCTGATTGCCTAGCGTTTATTTGTTCAAGAAAGCTCTCCACACCAATCAACTTAATCTTATTCATTACGCTAACATAGTGGTCATAATCAATACGAGGGTTTATCCAATACGCATAAATTTCTTCCTCATCATCGTCCTCTATAAAAAAATCAAAATAATAAAAAGTAGTGTTAGTTATTAAAGCCTCAGGCGTTTTTTTCTGTATTGTGAAACCGTGTGGCCTTTTATCCTTAAAATAAATGTACTTCCTTTCCTTTTCTAAAATGGTAGCCATAGCGATAATTTGGTTAAACGTTTTTTTCGCGAAGATGTTGTAGTACTTTGTATAGCCATACGACACCAGCACTAGCGTAAAAAATAACAGTGGATACTTGATTATTGCAGAACCATTATCTAAAAAATCATATGATGGTTGGAGTACTTTAAAATCTTGAAACCAAAAATATACAAAAATAGCAAATCCAATCGCTAGCAATTGATACCAAAAACGTTGATCAACTTCTTTATGTATTGTTGCATCAAGCTGAGCCAGGTATTCTTCATTGCTATGATTTCTATTCTTGATTTGATCTGACGACCAAAAGCGATTGAGGCGATAGACCTCAAACTTACCTTTAAGATTCCACCATGCAATTGAATAGGGTCTGCGGTTACTTCTGTAATGATCAATATAAATTATCGCAGCCAATACAACGACGACTAGTATGGAGATGAGCCATCTGTGCTCGCTAAAAAGATTGAAATAATGAAGAAGAATATAAATCAATACAATAGGTATCGAAATGACCGTTCCAACCGCTCCAAAAACCATTGGGACTATGAAAGCTGCTTTAAAGGAAAATCCAGCCAACTTGTCAGCACGTAGCAACTTCAAGATAACAGCTACAACAATGCCATAAAAAATAAAGTCGTCCACAACGCTGTTTACCAATTGGCAAACAGGACCTTCACAATGATTCTCATAGTCATCGTAGAAACGACTCATTCAGTACCTCGCAAAGATTATTAGTTGAAATCGCTAAAATTATTAGATCGTCAAGTCGCAAGTCATAATTTTGAGTCGCCACTAGCTTTTTAGGCTCAAGATATGAAACTATCGTTTTTTGAAGGATCCAAGAAGTGTGACTGTCACAAAAAGGTTTTCACTTTCATCTTCTGTATCGTTTTGATTATCTCCAGTCAGCTTGTCCGTCTTTTGTACGGCGACGCACACATCAAATATTCTGGCCATTTCTATGTCGTGGCTTGTTTTGATTAGCTGTATATCTTTTTTACAACCACTGCAGTACCGCAAACCATCCTTGCCATCAATTGGCTTGAGGTCATCCCACGATTTGCTGCACACGACTTTAAAGTCGCAATGTTCAATTGTGATTTGTGCCATTTGTGCCGTTTGGGTCAGTTGGGTTGAACAAGTCTCTAATCTAACCTACAGGAAATATGGCACTAAAGTCAAATCACCTGTAAAAATATTTTTATATTGCCTTTGCTTAGGCCAGAGCAGCTGGGCAAATACTGGGGTAATCCGTATCAAACCTTTTAGTATGCACCCAAACCATAGTTGTTCGCGACCAAAGCAAGGCATAGTTTTATAGGGCAAGTGACAGCAGCAAACAAATGCCAACGCAATTGCAGCACAAGCACACACGACACTTAAAACAAGCTGCACACGCTTAAACAGTCACAGTGGATATGCGAGTAGCTGAGCCTACTGCGAGCAGCGTGTAGGGCTTGTAATGCACCGCTGCTGTTTCTGTGTTTTAAATCCCACATGACCACAACAAATTTCATAAATAGAAATGTAACGATTTAATACAAACCTTACATATAGCACCCGTAGGCCTACTAACCAATTGAATTTAATAAGGAATTGCATTTGCCACAGTCAAGTCAGAAAAAGGTCGTCCAAAACAAAATAAGAAATTACGCTTATTCCATAGCCAAGCTTTGGTTAGGGAGAAAACGCAAAATGAGCAAGCAAGCCAAAACACTTACAGCAGTTGAGTTGCGTCGCGTATTAGATTACGTGGCAACACGCAAACACGCAGCACGTAATCGTGCCGTTTTATTATTGATGTATTACGCGGGGCTGCGTGTGGGCGAAGCAGCCAGCTTACGGGTTCGTGATGTTGTTGATAACGAAGGACTTGTACGCAGCGAATTTCAATTACGTGCAGATCAAACAAAGGGGCGTCACGCACGTACAGTCTTTGTCAGCGAAAAGCTACGCAAGGAATTGACTGCTTACATAGCCATGACCAAATTTAACAGCAAAAATGACAAGCTGTTTTATTCGCAAAAGGCAGCCAGCGATGGCTTTACAGCTAATACGCTTACTCAGCACTTTCATTACATGTACAAACGAGCAGGAGTATTTGGTGCCAGCAGCCACTCCACACGTCGCACATTCATTACCAATCTTGCAGCACAAGGCATCTCTGTGCGTGTATTGGCAAGTCTGGCAGGTCATCGTTCAATTGCAACTACACAAGCCTACATTGATGTAAACGATGACCAGAAACGCAAGGCTGTGGAATTGGTTTGATCAGATTGTTCTATTAGGTAGTATCTGCAACGAGCTAGTCAATATTGCTCATTCGCTTGCCACTGCCTTCCACTTTTTCTTGCATTGGACTCAGTTCTACTAATATTGAAATACCTGTATTCCAAATCTGCCCACACCCATACATGTACGATGCAATTTCTGCAGGAAAAAATAGCCCATCCAAGATGGGCTATTTTCTCGCCATGTCTAACTAGGCTGCTTTTGGAAAATCAATCGCAGGTGTTTCAAACGGAATTTGATTAGGCAAAATAACTTGCGCCTGCTCTAACAACTGCGTGCGTTTCAATAATTGCTTACGCTCCTCATCCATCATGGATTTCTTATCAAATGCTTTTTCAAAAATCACTTTCAGTGCCTTGTTGTGAATCTCGTCATTTGCAGGAACAAAATCTAACAAATTCATGTGCCCATTGCTATATTTGCAGGCAACATACACAACACAATCTGGGTTTCTTGAATCGCAAAATTGTGCATATTGTTTCTCGCTCAACTTAACGCTACCAAGTCGTTGCACCTCCTCACAAGCAATCAAGTAATAGCTTGCAAGAATGCGCTGATCATTCAAAACCACTGCTCGTGCATTAGCCAGTGCTTTCGCCTCTGTACTTTTGCTAAGCTGATCAATACCATTGCTACGCTTAATGAAGTCTGCCAAATCAGCTGCTTCAACACCTGCATCAATCGCTAGCTGCAGGGTTCGCTTGTAGGTAAACAGTGTTTTCTTATGTGCATCCAACAAGACCAGTCGCAACAACACGCCAACAGGACCTGTTTTTGTTGTAGTGTTAATGTTGTGCTCATCACGCAACTGCTTGCGTACAGCACTGACCGCAGCCTCACAGTCAGCACGTTTCAGCACGCTTTGCACGTACTGCAAGATTTTTGCCAGCAGCGCATACAACTCGTCATGTGCACGATGCACAAACTGTGACTCGTACTGCTTGTACTCCGTGTGCAACACCTGTCCATTGCCAATTACATCAACATACTTTGCAACATTCGCTTTCTTAGCCATTTTCATATCCTTTGTTTTGTTCACTACTGCTTTAAGTTTTTTCGTTCAATACCGTTAACTAACCACCGTTCTAATCTGCTTCCGTCAGACACAACGTGCCAAAGCTCATTGCTTCTTTAACGTCTTGCAACATATCGCCCCAAACTTGGTCGCTAATTTCTGTGAGTTTTATTCTGTCATCGTCGTTCCAGCCCACCTCATGCATTTCAGGACTAACAATAAATTTTATGAACTCAACTTTTTCTAGCTTTGTGATTTCTGGTTCTGTAAAAACGATGAATTGGTAGCAGATATTCAACTCATTATCAAGAAACACATTACACAGCGCGGCTCCATAGAGCGCATTATCTGCAAGCCACTCGTTCAACCGTGCAACCTGTTTTTCTGCATGCATTAGTTCATCGTGACACGACTCGTCAAACGCTGGCGTGATAATTAAATCGTTGAGGAACGACACTCGTCCACCATTATTACGGTGGTAGTGGTACAGACGCATTCGTAACAACTTCGCGTACTCTGCAAAAAACTGCTGGTACAAAGGTTGTTGGCCTTTCATTTTTATTTCCTTTGTTTTGATGGTTACTTAAGTAACCGTAATTTTTAAAACAGTTTCCTAGGCAGTACTGCTGGCAACAATTGCAGCAGTACTGCTCACTTTCATTTAGGCTTTTACGTTTTCATAGCCCCCCATCTTTTCAAGCCATAACTCTGCCTGCTGCTGCAACTGCTCTGCGATTTCTTCACAGGCACACTCAATGTTTGACAAATCGCCAAACTGGTAGCTAATGACCTCTTCAACATCTGTCTGTTGCTGATTAAAGAATTCGCCAACGATCAAATGCTCGTCTGCGTTATTACGTTCAAACAACACGGTCTCCCAAAGATGCTCGCGTAACGATTCTCCATATGCTGCTTTAATTGGCTGCATAGGAAACTGCACGAAGATCGTTGCTGTTGCATTGCTTGAGTTGAAGTTTTTTACAAACATTTTTAAATCCTTTAAAAGTTAAGTTAGATGCTGTGCTTGCCGTGAAACTTGGCGTGCATTGCATAGGTATCACTGTAGTGTGTGCTGCGTTTTATTGATATTGTTTGGAAATTCGTTGCGAATTAGTTGATAAAGAGATCTAGCACTACTTCAAGATGACTATTCCTCTGTCGCAATGGTTGATACTGTATCTACAGCTACTGAGTTTTGATATTGGTTAACAATTGACTGCTAGTTATGTGATGACAACTCGTACCGCACGGGTCTTGGTCTCACTACCTTTTATCTCAACCTTATTACTATATCCACAGCTATCAGCCGTTGATATTTGTTAGCTATTCGCTGCAACATAGATGATGCAAACAATTGCAATGAATCATTCTCTCTACCCTTTGCCTCACTCATCTCACTCTAGCTCTAGCTAGCACCCATGGGCATTGGCCAGTAAGTTGCTGCTACTTAGATGATGCAAGCAATTGCAGTGAATCAATATGGCTTGGCGTGTGCTCAAACGCATCACGGTATCCATAACTACCAGCCGTAGATATTGGTCAGTAATACGTTGCGATTTATGTGTTGAACGAACAAAGAGAATGATTGATCTCGCCACTACCACCTATTTCGTATTACTCTATCTAGGTCTGTTGACCGTGACCATTGACCAGCGATTCGCTGCAACTTACTTGATGAGACTGATATGGGAATTGAGAAACGTGTTAGAAGACGCTATCTGGCAACTCGTCCTGTACTTGGTACAGACCAAAGACCAGCATCTCTGCTGATGCAGCAGCGCAGCCCCTACTACTGGTGGTGGGCGTATCTCAAAAGAAACTCTGATTACATTGACTGCTGTAATCGCGGAGGCGCAGGAAAGTTGGCCAGACTTTATAGAGACTTTGGCGACGTTCGCAGCGATGACTTCCGTGAGTGGTGGCTTGGCGACTATGAGCGTGGGCCCCGCTTGTTTGCTGAGAAGCCTTTTGACCTACGGCTCAAAGTGGTAACCATGAAGGACTTTTTCAATGAAGACTGGGCTGACAATGAGAACGTGGCACTTTTTGCTGCCAACATGACTATTGGAAGACGTAAACTACAACAGCTATTTGCCGCAGCCTTGGCTAGACACCATACAGGCAGACGAGGCAGAGTCGCTCTTGGCGACGCCGCAAGCACAGCCATGTACTCGCTATACCGCAACGTCAGTCAACACAACCTACGATCAATGCTTGAGACCTACGACGCATGGCTTGAAAATACGGCCTTGCCCACGGCTCAACGTGTGCCACAGTGGGCAATTGGGGAGAGCATAAGGCTGGTTGCCAATGCCATGCCTAGACCAAGAGATACGGCAGCAGAAAGGACGGCCAAACACAGCGTTATGAGCACGGCGGTAAATCGCTATGTCAAACAGGCCAAGGCCATTATTGCCAATGTGGCAGCTGGTGAATTCCCCAACAGTGTGTCATCCCGTGACACTGCTCCTGCAAGGAAACGGACGGTTACTTAAGTAACCTTCAAATCGCGGGGTCAGGTACGCGAGATACGGTAAGATGATTTAAACACGTGCATGTACGATATTGATTTTGTTGATAAAAATTACGAAAGGCACTGGAAATTTATGCTGACAGGTGAATTGCGAAGCCAAGTTGATCGCGTGTGGGACAGCTTTTGGTCTGGTGGCATTGCAAACCCATTAGAAGTACTGGAGCAGATCACCTATCTATTGTTTTTACGCAGGCTGGATGAATTACAGACGCTTGAAGAAAACAAGAGTGCCAGACTAGGCAAACCCGTTGAACGACAAATATTTCCTGCTGGCACTGACACACGTGGCTGCACATACGAAAGTATGCGTTGGAGCAGACTAAAAAACGCTGCGCCACAAGACATGTTCAATACAGTTAATGATCATGCATTTCCATTTCTACGTGAGATTGGTGGTGATGGCAGCAATTACAGCAAGCAGATGGAAGGCGCTCGTTTTACGATCCCTACTCCTGCGCTACTGGCAAAAGTAGTTGACCTGCTTGATCAGATACCCATGCAGGACAGAGACACAAAAGGCGATCTATATGAATACATGCTGGGCAAGATCGCCAGTGCAGGGCAGAACGGACAGTTCCGTACCCCACGCCACATTATCAGTTTGATGGTGGCACTGACAGCGCCCACGCCCAAAGACACCATCTGTGATCCTGCCAGTGGCACCTGTGGATTTTTAGTTGGTGCTGGCGAATACTTACGTGAACACTACCCAGAGTTATTGGTAAATGCTGCCAGCAGTAAGCATTTCAACAACAACATGTTTTATGGCTATGACTTTGACACGACCATGCTGCGTATTGGCAGTATGAACATGTTGCTACATGGCGTTGACAATCCCAACATTACCTATAGAGACAGCTTGTCGCAAGACCATGCAATTGAAGAAGAAAAGTACAGTCTGATTCTTGCCAATCCACCATTCGCTGGCAGCTTGGACTACGATGGAACTGCAAAAGACTTGCTGGCAGTTGTAAAGACCAAGAAAACAGAACTGCTATTTCTTGCCTTGTTTCTCAAGCTGCTCAAGCCAGGTGGTCGTGCTGCAGTGATCGTGCCAGATGGTGTGCTATTTGGTAGCAGCAAAGCGCACAAGCAACTGCGTGAGATGATTGTGGAACAGCAGAAACTGGATGCTGTTATTTCGCTGCCATCAGGTGTTTTCAAACCCTACGCTGGTGTCAGCACAGCAATATTGATTTTTACAAAGACAAACAGTGGTGGCACTGAAGATGTATGGTTTTATGACATGCACTCTGATGGTTGGAGTTTGGATGACAAACGACAACCACTACTTGATGACTGCAAACTGGGGGTCAGTCCAGCGGCTCTGTTAAACGCTGATGAACACGAAAAAAATAATTTACCAGACTTGCTTACAAGATGGCAGCAGCGTGATCACAGTGAGCAGACCAACGAACGCACAGAACAGAGCTTTACTGTGCCTCGAGCTGAACTAGCTGCGAATGGTTATGACCTGAGTTTGAACAGATACAAACAAGTTGTGCACGAACATGTTGAGCATGTGCCACCTAAACAGCTAATAGCTGAGCTAAAGCAGCTAGAGACAGAAATACAGACTGGACTTGCTGAACTTGAGGAGCTGCTTAAGTGACGTGGCCTACTGTAAAACTACAAGAAGTGTGCCAGTTGATAACAGATGGGGTTCACAACTCGCCAGAGTATTGTGATGCGGGCATACCAATGCTTGATTCAAAGCATATTGGTGAAAATTTTTTTATAGATGATACGAAACCTGAAAAGTTTATATCGCTTGCTACTGATGCGATACTGGCTGCTAGGTGTAAACCCAGTGTTAATGATGTTCTGATTAGCAGCAGAGGGTCTATTGGTAAAATTGCCATTGTTGGCGGCTCACAGAATTTTAATATTATGGGAAACATAATATTAGTTCGTGCGGCGAACAATATTTTACCAAGATTTTTAGCCTATACATTAAAAAACAAAGTAACCCATCTAGTTTCTATCGCAAATGGTGTCGCTCAAAAAGGGCTTTATCTAAATCAAATTAGATCGCTACTTATCCCACTCCCATCACTCGCTGAGCAAAAACGCATTGCAGCGATACTGGACAAAGCTGAAGAGATTAAACGTAAACGCGAACAAGCTATCGCCAAATTAGATGCGCTAGAAAATTCATTATTTTCTAATGCCTTTGCAGCAACAGATTATGAAAAAATTTCGATAAACGAAATGCTGAATCGAAATATTCTTTTATTACACAAAGATGGTAACCACGGCAGTCTTTATCCACGAAGCGACGAATTTGGTGACGAAGGCATCCCATTTTTAACTGCAAAATGCATTATGGATAACGGGCAAATTGATAACGAAAAAATAGAAAAATTAAACGAACAAACTGCCAATAAATTAAAGATTGGATGGATACTGTCTGGAGACGTTTTGTTAGCTCACAATGCTAGTGTAGGAAAAGTAGCACTTTATAGAGGAAAATTTAACAAAGCCCTAATTGGTACTTCGTTAACGGCCTTTAGGCCCAATCAAACGATTATTACATCACAATATCTTTATTCAGCATTACGCTCAAGTCAATTTCAATCAGACTTAATGAGAAACATGGGACAAACAACAAGGAATCAAGTTCCTATAACTGCTCAGCGGGAATTACAACTTTGTATTCCACCCCTGCAACTTCAAATCAAGTATGCAGAGAAAGTAAAAAAAATAGATCACCAACGAATTAAATTATTAACTTCTTCAAAAAAAATAAGCGCAACAATATCATCTTTGCAACAACAAGCCTTCACAACAGGATTTAATGCATGAGTAACTTCAGCTTCCTGCAACAAGAATTCTTTGCCATACATGACAGCGCAAAGAAAGCAGAAAGCTATTTGACGACTGACGCACGTGCTGCCTGTTGGTACGCACGAATGACACTTGAGCAGATTATTGATTGGATATACAGATACGACAAGAACTACAGCTGTTACGACACCAGCTTGGGTGCACGTGTACACGATCCCTGTTTTAAATTAAACGCTGGTGAAGCAATCTTTACCAAAGCCACTTTAGTTATTGGAATTGGCAATAGAGCAGCACATGGTAAAGCTGCAAGAGCTACAGACGCTACGACAGCAGTAACAGAGCTGTTCCATATTAGTTACTGGCTGGCGCATACATACAGCGAGAAAGCACGACCCAGCCCTGCCCTGCAATTCAATCTAGCCCTAGTACCCAAAGCCACCCACCAAAGCGCAGTAACGCTAGAACAGCTGCGAGCGCACGAAACTGCGATTAAGCAGAAGGAAGCTGAAAACGCAGCACTAAAACAGCAGCTTGAAGGACTAGCTGCCACGCAACAAGAACTTGAAGCATTACGTGCTGAAGTTGCCAAAGCCAAGCAAGCGAACCAAGCACACGCAGATACACACGACTACAACGAAGAACAGACACGCGACTACTTTATTGATCTGTTGCTGCAAGAAGCTGGCTGGACATTAGACAAGCCAGAAGATACTGAGTTTGAAGTAGTAGGCATGCCCAACAGCCAGAACAAAGGTTATGTTGATTATGTGTTGTGGGGTGACGATGGCAAGCCATTAGCTGTTGTTGAAGCTAAACGCTTTAAGCGTGATCCACGTGTTGGGCAGCAGCAAGCCAAGCTATATGCTGATTGCTTGGAGCAGATGTACAAGCGCAGACCAGTAATTTATTACACCAACGGATACGAACACTGGTTTTGGGATGACTTGGCAGCTGCACCACGCAGAGTACAAGGCTTTTATAAGAAAGATGAACTAGAGTTACTGATACAGCGACGAAATAGTCGCCAGTCATTAGCTACTGCCAAGATTAACGATCACATAGTTGAACGCAGCTATCAGCATCAGGCTATACGTTCTGTCACGGAAGCGGTTGAGAAACACAATCAGCGTCGCAGCTTGATTGTGATGGCTACAGGCTCTGGCAAGACCAGAACCGTGATTGCACTGACTGAACTACTGATGCGTTGTAATTGGGCAAAACGCATCCTGTTCCTAGCTGATCGTATCAGTCTGGTTAAACAAGCATCACGAGAATTTCTCAAGCATTTACCCAACGCAGGTATCGTGAACTTGCTGGATACGGCAGATGGACAAGGGCGTGTTTATGTCAGCACATACCCAACCATGCTGAATTTGATCAACAACACAGACACAGCGACAAAACGATTTGGTATTGGGCACTTTGATCTTGTAATTATTGATGAAGCGCATCGCAGCATCTATGCCAAGTACGGTGCGATTTTTGATTACTTTGACAGCTACTTGGTGGGATTGACAGCTACGCCTAAAGACGAAGTTGATCACAACACCTACAACATGTTCCAGCTTGACGATGGTGTTCCAACTTATGCATACGCACTAGAGGATGCCATTGCTGACAATTACTTGGTACCACCCCAATCCGTAGCTGTTGACCTGAAGTTTCAGCGAGATGGTATTGACTACGACAAACTCAGCGAAGAAGAAAAAGAACAATGGGATGAGCTTGATTGGGGCGAAGATGGTGCACCTGACAGCGTTGACCCTCCAGCACTGAATGCTTGGCTGTTTAACAAAGACACCGTAGACAAAGCACTTGAGTACTTGATGACACAAGGCGAGCGTGTTGCAAGTGGTGACAGGCTGGGCAAGACCATCATCTTTGCCAAGAACCAATTACATGCAGACTTTATAGCTGAACGCTTTGACATCAATTACCCAGCAGAGAGCAAGGGTGGCTTTGCACGTGTGATCACATTCAAAGTAGGTTATGCACAGAGCCTGATAGATGAGTTTTCCGTTAAAGATAAAGCTCCACATATCGCCATCAGCGTAGACATGCTGGACACAGGCATTGACGTGCCTGAAGTTGTGAACTTGGTATTTTTCAAGATCGTTCGCAGCAAGACCAAGTTTTGGCAAATGATTGGTAGAGGCACGAGACTGTGCAAAGACCTGTATGCACCTGGAGTTGATAAGAAGTTTTTCAAGATAATAGATTTCTGCCAAAACATTGAATACTTCAATCAACAAATACCAACCAGCAAAGGCAGCGTCAGCGAAAGCTTAGATACACGCCTGTTTAAAACACGATTGGATTTGGTCAATGTGTTAGACAGTCGCGTAGGCAATAAACGCACACAAGAAGAACACGCTGAAGAAAGCGATCTACGCAATGCCACAGCTGGTCAATTACACGCCATTGTTGCAGGCATGACCTTGGACAATATTATTGTTAGACCCAAACGTCAGTATGTAGAGAAATACGCAGACGCAACCAGCTGGCAAACTATCACTAGCCTAGACACAGCTGAGATTGCTGGCCAACTTGCTGGACTACCCACGCAGGTTCAGGACACAGAGGAAGAAGCCAAACGCTTTGACATGATGATCTTGCGCCTGCAGCTTTGTGTGCTGCAGGGCGATGAGGGATTTGAGAAGTATCAAAAAGTCGTTAAATCAATTGCAGCCCAATTGGAACTGCAAGACAGCATTCCAGCCATACGCAATGAAATGGCACTGATACAGAGCTTGAATACTGAGGATTGGTGGCTAGACGTAACTGTGGGAATGTTGGAACAGGTACGCAAGCGATTGCGCCTGCTGATCAAGCTACTGGAAAAATCACAGCGACCCATTGTGTACACAGACTTTGATGATGCAATTACGGGTACCAACCCCATTGGCTTGCCCATTGCCACAGCTGGCTTGGATTACGAGCGATTTAAGGCCAAGGCACGCGACTTTCTACGTGCACACGAAGATCGCCTAGCTGTTTATAAGTTACGCACCAATAAGCCTGTGACACCTAGCGACCTGCTGGAACTTGAGAAGATCCTGCTTGAACAGGCTGCTGGTGATACTGAACTGGTTGAGCACGCTAAGAGTGCAACTGGTGGCCTTGGCCTGTTCGTGCGATCGCTAGTTGGCTTGGAGCGTGGCGCAGCAATGGATGCTATGGCTGAATTTTTAGATGTAGCTACTGCTACTTCCAGCCAGATTGAATTTATCAAGCTGATCGTCAACTATTTGACAGTGGATGGTGCGATTGATGCCAAACGACTGTATGAGTCGCCATTTACCAGCGTGGCTGCGACGGGACCAGATGCAATCTTTCCTGCAGCCACGGTCACACAGCTATTCAAGACTATCGAAGATATACGACTTAGAGCAGTGGCGTAATTAAATATGGAATATCAACCACTAAAATTTACATTAGGTCAGGTTGACAAGGCTGGGGATACTCTTTCAAAACGAAAAGCAATCCTTGGTGAAGATGAAGCTTGGACTGTTCTTGATAATTGGAGAGCGGCTCATCACCTTCCACTTCATTACATCTTTATTAATCTTGCTAGACACGCCCGTAAAGTAGATAAAAATGCACTAATTGCTAGGAGACTCAAACGTGCTCCTTCAATTTTCAGTAAGTTGCAACGAGAACCTAAAATGCTCTTGAAAAGAATGCAAGACATTGCAGGGTGCAGAGCAATTATGCCCAATCTTCAAAAGGCGATTCAACTCAGCCAATCATTTCAAAATAGCTCTCAAAGCCATCAACTGGATAGAGTGAAGGATTACATCACCAATCCCAAAACATCTGGTTACAGAGGCGTGCATTTAATTTATAAATTCAACAGTAATGATCCACGTACAAATGAATGGAATGGGAGATGTGTTGAGATTCAAATACGATCAGTCTATCAGCACCTTTGGGCAACCGCAGTTGAAATCGTTGGGATGATGACTCATCAAGCGCTTAAGTCAAGCAATGGCTCTGTTGCTTGGCTTGAATTTTTTAAATTTGTTAGTGAAGGATTTTCTCTTTTAGATCAAAAGAAACAGGTACCTGATGACTTATGTAGAAAAATTACAAGCTCTGCCAAAAAATTAGACGTTCAAAAACGACTTACTACATACAGCCATGCTCTTCAAAATGCTAAACATCCAAAAGCTAACTTTTATCTTCTCACCGTCGTAGGCCTTAAGTTAACTATTCAAGCCTTTATTGACCCAGATCTCGCTGATCAAGCTTATTTAACTGCTGAAAAGCAATTATCTACCCTATCAAATGCTGATGTTGTTTTAGTTGGTGCTGATTCGTTTCATGAACTACGAAAGGCATATCCAAATTATTTTGGCGATTCCCTAAGATTTGTCAAACTTCTAGATACGTTAATCATTACAAGGAAACGTTGGTGGCAACTTTAATTAAATCTACATTTTTATACTAATGGATGTTTTTAATGAAAAACGTATGGTGTGTACGTGCTGAGTTTGGGTCGTATACAAACAACTTCGTAAATGGAGGATATGTTGGGGTTGGTTATAACCTCAACGCAACTCTTGCTGACGTTACGACTCGCGATGAATTGAATGTATTAATTAGAAAAGCCTATCCAGACGTAACCAGCAATCTCGTCATTGGCCAGCAGGCTGGGCAGGTTGCGAGGTTTTTGCTTGAGATGAAAGAGGGCGATTACGTTATTACCCCAACTGCTGACACTGAATGGCTACGATATGGTCAAGTTAACAATAAAGGATATTGGTTTGATTCTAATTTGACAGATGGTTGCCCGTATCGTCAACGTCGTGGCGTGACATGGAGCGAGAAGAAGCTTAGTCGTAGTAGCTTTTCAGTTCCGTTTCAAAACACTATTAGATCGTCCTTGACTGTGTTCGCAGTGAGTCAATGGGATGAATTTTTGACAACGATCAAGGCCGAAGGCCATGTTTCACAAAAGAATCACTCAGCTTACGATCCCTACGTATCTGTCCTTGAGCAGGTACTTGAGCTTGACGATAAGGAATTTGAAATCCTCGTAGGTCACTTGCTAACAGCATTGGGATTTGAGGAGAGCCAAGTAACTGGCAAGACTGGTGACGGTGGTGTTGATGCAACAGGCATCCTAAATGTCGCCAATCTCGCCAAGGTCAAAGTCTTTGTACAAGCCAAACGGTATAAGCTTGGTCAGCGCATTTCTGCCAGTACCGTCAGACTGCTTCGTCAAGCAATACCACGTGACGGGCAAGGTGCCTTTATCACCACAGCAGATTTTCAATCTGCAGCTCAGGAAATTGCAATCGATCCTGATTTTCCGCGTATTGGTTTAATAAACGGCAGACAACTTGTCGATTTATTAGTTGCACATTGGCAGGATATTCCAAGCGAGTTTAGAGATAGGCTTGGCCTACGTATGGGTCTAGTAAAAGTATAAATTGCTACTGAACGGATGCGACGTCTAACGATCTGGAGGCACAAGTGAACGAATTTATATTGGTACTGATACTGTTCATAGTTGTATTGATCTACTTGAATTTACGCTTAAAAATTGTTCCTGTCGTTCAAGCCAAAAATTTATTTCGCAATAAATCTTCAAAACGATATGCAGAGGTTGATTTCATTACTCCTCAATTGAAGAGTGAAAGCTATTCACTGGCAGGAAATTTGGAATATGTTAATCAGCATACTAAGACTGGTGTATTAGGCTTGAGCCGTTCATTTCAGGTCAAGGGATTTTGCCAAGTATCAGAGCTTTCAAAGAGCGCAAGATTCTTTGAAGGCAATATTATGGTTACATCGTATGAAAACTACCCTGACCTTTTGAGCACTTACGATGGCGATACAGTTCGCTTTGTCGTTTTTGATAACAGTACTTTTGAACTAGAAATAAAGTGCTCGCCTGCGTCTTTTGATGAGTTGAAACTTCAGTTCAGTGCGAATCAAGATACCACGCTCAGAATCCTACATCCTTACTTTAAAAAACAACAAGCCCATCAGTTTCTTATTGGTGGCATTGGCGTAAATATCAAGGCACTTAACTTCAGTTCTGATTACGGTGGTTCTATTTACGATTTATTTTTGAAGCAGTACCAATCTGCCAATGGCAATATCGCTCACGACTACATATACAAAGCCGTTAGTGAATTAATGGTCGTTAGAAGAAAGTCCCAAACGCAGCTACGTGAAGAAGCTGAGAGCCTCGTTGGGTAACTCTACCTTTTTCAACTAAAACTTTATCGCATTTATGCATTGAGCCGCAAGCTGTTCGCTTGGGTTTGCGACATCACATATATGCTGCTTCAAACGGATTTGATCAAAATGAAAATGAAACGGTTGGCTACACTAATATTGCCCCTTACATTAGTTGGGTGTGACAACAAGACGAGCGACGATCACATTTTTACTCTTTACACTAGCTACGAATCAAAGAGGCTACACGTAGCAACATTTGACGCCACGCCAAATTCTTTGAACGGGTCTTCGTTGGATAAGAAATGGTTAGAGTTATTTGGCGAGGACAACGCAAAAGATTGCAATAAGGCTGCTTCAATGTTTCAAAAAGATTTGGACTCAAAGCTTAAAGCTACTGATATTAAATATTGGTGCGAAAAAGGTAGGTATAGGAAATGATTCAATTTAACAACATGCGCTCGTTGCGCCTTCCTCTGACATCGCTGAGTGCAAGTACAGACTGGATACTGCTCTAGTAATTGACGTGGTGATGAGCATTTTGAATTAGTCAAAAGGAAAATAATGTCCCTAAAATGGCTAGATGTCTTATATTGGATTTTGATTTTTTTGGTGGCTGGAGCTTTATTTGTTGAAATGTATTCTGTTGCAGCGTTTTTTGTGTTCTTCAGCGTGTCTATTCAATTAAGCGAAATTTCAACTTATTTACGAAGCCTTTTGGTAATTCAACAAGAGAAGTCCAAATAGGACGATTCAAGCAGAGATTTAATTCTAAGTTTGAAATCGCTGGATGACTAAGCTCAAGCCGTTGCTGCCCTTGTCTTTGCTTCTGTGTTGCACTAATGCTTTTTCTGCGATGCGGTTTGACTGATGATTTATCAGCAAGGGATCAACGATCATGAGTCACAATACGATAACGCTAGCAGTTAATGCGATTTTGGTAATTGCTTATAGCGCTGCTCAGTTTATGAATTTCATAACAATGAAGTGAATCAAAATTCTTTAATTTTAGTGATCAATATGGTGGAAAACACTTTGATTAATCCACTTAGTGCTACCTCGTTTTAGCATCTATCGCGACCTTTTCGCAGATTTTCTTGAAACCAGATAGCCAGTCATTAGCTCTATTAGTTCCATTTTTTTGATCAATCGCGAGTATCTTGTAGTAATTTGTAATTATCTCGAGCCCCATAGTCTGCTGTCTAGAAGCATCAATATTGATTTCCTTATATTGCATCACGGCCAGGTTAGTGAACATAGTGTTGAGTCTTTGCATTTCGTTTTTCGAGGTTGATCCAGTTTTTTTTGCATCTTCAAGATACAGATAGAAGACGCCACTACACCGCGCTAAATGGTCTCCTATTTCCATTTGTTCGCTTTTAGAAGAACTTGACGTTGGCGCATTCGCTGTCGATATCACCTCGCGGTCAATATTTTCTTTAGTATTTTTACGGATTTTATTTAATTCACTACTGGAATACGAAACTAGCCTTGCGTTTACATAATCTGTTTTTTCCTGAATGAAAGCCAATGTCTCCGCTAATTTTTTTATTATTTCTTCTTGCTCTTTGTCATTCTTATGTGTCACTTCGTTGTAGATAATTCGCCATAGTTTTGCATCCTTTGTTGCTTGTATTTCAAACTGAACATCTCGATTTGATGCACTTAATGCGTCTTTAGCCTTTTCTGCAGCTGTGCGTGAACTAAAAAATCCTAATTCAACAAATGTAATACGTCCCCTTGCTTTGGGCGCTTGCGAGTATTCTTTGTCAAATACAAGCATATTTTTTTCTGCTTCTATCTTGGCGACTCGATCTCGCTCAGCTTTAGCAATTTTCTCTGCTTCAACTTGTGCGAGTCGACGTTCCTCTAGCCTTGCAGCCTCTTGCTTATTTCGCTCATCTTGTTCTATTTTTGCAATTCTTTGTTGCTCCAGCATCTGCTTGCGTCTGGCATCCGCTTCAAGATCTTCTTTCATCTTCGTTGCAGCTGCATACGCTTTGCCAGCACCCTCTACGTTTTGGGTCCAAGCCTTTCTCAACATTTCTATTGCCACATCAAAATTTCTTTCAACGCCTCGTCCCTCCGCATACTTCAGGCCTAAATCAACAATTGCTTGCCTGTGACCCAAATCAACGGCACGAATTAGTAACTTTGTCGATTGAACTTCATCCTTTTTTGTACCTCTGCCCTCGTCGTATGCCATTGCTAGAGAATACAGGGCATCTAAATCACCACTATTTGCTGCCTTTGAGTAGAGTTCAAAGGATTTCGAATAATTTTGAAGCGGCGGCAGAGACCTTTCATATACAACCGCTAAGGCATATTGAACTTTGGGATCTCCGTTAATTGCCATTGGTGCCAATATTTTTTCAGCTAACGTATAGTTTTCGTTATTAATCGCGTCGATTCCAGCATTTAGATTCTGCATGTTTTGGGCAGAATTTCTTGCAACTGCGCTAGGGTTGTCAACACGTGCAGTGGATTGCGGAGGGACATTTTGCTTAGGAGCTCTAAGCTCTTCTAGGTCTACACGAGCAGTCGATTGCGGAGGAGCATTTTGCTTCGCAGCTCTAACTTGGTCTAGGCTTTGCTGCGCTCCAGCCACATTTTGATTTGCAGCTTTTTGCAGCAGATCAATTGCTTGATCTAGATTTTTTTCGACACCAGAGCCTTGAGCATATTTGAGTCCCAGTGCATATTGCGATCTACCAAAGTTCTTACCTGCCGCCTTGGCATACATTTCGATGGCGTAAGCTTCGTCTTGCACCACTCCTTGCCCTTTGTCATATGCTAGACCTAATGCATGCATTGCAACCAAGAATCCTTGATTGGCTGACTTTGTGTAAAGTTCGACCGCGGTTACATAGTTTCTTAAAGGGGGTGGGGCACTCTCGTAAATATGTCCAAGCAAGTACTGTGCATACCCATTATTTGCGGCGACAAGTGGCCTCAGCAGTTGCTCAGCGTTGGTATAGTTTTTGTCTCTTAATAAGCGGACTGCCTCGTCTGTTACTTCTTTTACAGAACCTTGCGCTGGCCTCGTGGGTGAAGCGACCTGTGGTGGTGCACCTATACGTTCCATTACCCAATTTACATTTTTTTCGCCTTCAAAATACAAGCGGCCATCTGTCTGTAACTTGGCGTTAACTTGGTAAAACTTGCCATCTGTGTACACCTGCTGGCCTACAAAGGTAGTGCTTGAGGTGGCAGTTAAACGAACAATACTTTGACCCACCTGAAAATTAGGACTGTTGGTGCTGGTGGCAACGCCCACCCCATCTTTTAGTACATAGCCATATTTCCATTGCGAGCTGTACCAATTGCCATCAAGCGCTGAGAGTGGAGCATTCGGGTTTGAAGACACGGCTGATGAAGAACTTCGCGGCGTCTCATTGGGAACCCTACTTTGTGCATTGTTGACACTACCGCATGCAGCTTGGGCAAATCCTTCCGTTGTTGCGCCCTTGTAGAAGGCTAAGATCTGTCTTTGATCTCCTGTCAGCCATTGGTTGATAACTTCGCCAGAATTTGATTTGGGCTTATGCAACACGTGAGTTATTTCACCCACGTTGCACTTGATTTCAAAGTATCTACTGCCAACGCTTTCATTCAAGTAGCCCGTGGGCTTGATGTATTGCACACCACCGCTTCCAAAGGGCTGTGCTTGTACGGTACTTGATATGAGGAAGATAGAAAATAGAACTAAGTATTTAATATTCATTTTTAACCACGCTCACATCTTCTTTTAGGCTACTCAGTTTTCTCTGTTTCTGCTGTAGGTCTGTACCTACACTTCTCGTCCAAATATTTTCTCATGCAGACTAAGGTCGTGCGACTACTTTTACGGAATGTCTTTGATCTGATTTGTAGTCTAAAGCAGTTATAAAGCATGATCCTTGGCTGAGCGAGTGGTTTTAGTATAGGGCTCATTCATTCCACTAGTCACGAATCTTGCGTTTTTATATCAGTCCATTCCTTAATCTTTCGCGTTCGTCGCTTGTATATTGGTTACTTAAGTAACTTTCCCTAAATTGACTCTTTTTGGGATCATGTGGTGCACAATGGGTTTTGATCAGCCATTGGGTCAAATCACAGCTGAAAAACGTGCAGATTGTCCAACTTGCTATCTGCAGGATTTGTGAATGTGTCGCAGACCAAGTGACCAACCAACATGGTCTTGCCCAACGAGAATAATCCCCTGCCTGTATGGTGTTGGTGTAGTTTGGAAAGCAATGGAATACAACGGCTTAGGTGTTAATTGACGCTTATTGGCAGCGTTGTACAAAACGTTGTACAAAATGCCGTATGCTTTAAGAGTCCCATTTTTAATAGCTCGCAGCGGTGCCCGTTTCCTCAAAATCCCCCGCCGCAAGGCGTGCCGGTTCGATTCCGGCCCCGGGCACCAGCAAAATCAAGCACTTACAAAAGTCACTCAAAATTTTCCCCGTAGCACAGTCGTAGCACAAAAACACAAATGACTGTACTATTGTGAGCATAGCTATTGCTAAGTTATTTTGAGTAAATTCATATGCCACAAAAAGCAGAGCACACAGTACACATACTTGAAGGCAAAGCCGTCCTGTATCAACGTGCCAATTCACCGCACTGGCATGTGCGATACAAAGCAGACGGCAAATGGCTGCGAACAACAACTAAAAAAGAGAACCTAGCAGACGCTAAGAGCGCCGCAGTGGACTTAGCGCGTTTTCCAGACCAAACTGGACACTCAGTCCACGGCAAACTGATCACCCGGTCCACGGCAAACTGATCGGCTAGTCCACGTCAAACTGGACAGCAAGTCCAGACCAAACTGATCACCCCAGAGCGAGCGAGTTAGGCGGGATAACCGCCATGTCATCCTTCAGTTTTTCGGAGAAAGTCATGGCCAATAAAAGGTTATCTATGCGACGTATCAAGGAAGTTTTACGACTGCACTTTGAGCAAAAGCGCTCTCGAAGGCTCATCGCCCAGGCGCTGGGCACCTCACCCACCACCGTTGGTGATTACATCACTCGTGCACAGGCAGCAGGCCTGAGTTATCCACTGCCCGAGAATCTGGATGACGATGAACTCGAGCGCTTGCTGTTCCCGCCACCCCCACCGGTCACCGCTCAACGTGCCGAGCCAGACTGGCCGACTGTTTATGCTGCGATGCGCACCAAAGGGATGACACTCACACTTGCCTGGCAAGAATATAAAAGCGTGCACCCTGAGGGCTACCAATTAAGTTGGTTCTGTGAGGCCTATCGCCACTATGCCGGCAAGCTTGGTTTCACGCTGCGCCAGTTTCACCCGGCGGGCCGTTGCTTTGTTGACTATTCAGGAACCACTGTCTCGGTCATTAATGCCTCAACGGGTGAAGTGCGACAGGCACAGATCTTTGTTGCCTGCATGGGGGCTTCCAATTACACCTACGTCGAAGCGACCTGGAGCCAACAGTTGTCAGACTGGGTTCGTTCACATATCAGGTTGCTTGAGTTTCTAGGCGGCGTGCCTGAACTGTTGATCCCAGACAACCTTAAGAGCGGCGTTAAAAAAGCTTCGTTTTACGACCCCCAAATTAATCCGACCTTCAGAGAGTTCGCAGCGCACTACCAGTTTACGGTTCTACCGGCACGCCCACACAAACCTCGGGATAAGGCCAAAGTCGAGAATAGCGTGCTGATTGCGCAGCGCTGGATTTTGGCAAGACTGCGCAATCGGCGCTTCTTTAGTCTGGCCGAACTCAATGTTGCTATCGCCGAGTTGGTCAAGGATATGAACACACGCCCATTTAAAAAGCTGCCAGGTAACCGCCAAAGCATGTTTGACAATGTTGATCGCCCAGCGCTTAAAGAATTACCCGAGCAAGCCTACGAGTACGCACAGTGGGGGCCCGCCCGTGTTCATATCGATTGTCACATTGAAGTCGATGGTCACTACTACTCGGTGCCATACCGTTGGTTGCGTGAACAAGTCGATACTAGATTGACTGACAACGTGCTCGAGGTGTTTGCCAAAGGCAAGCGTATCGCCAGTCATGCGCGCTCATATGCTAGCGGGCGCCACAGTACCACTGTTGAGCACTTGCCACCTAAGCATCAGCAATATCTAGGTTGGTCGCCAGAGCGTCTAGCAAGTTGGGCAGAAAGCATCGGCCCCAGCGTCAGACTTGTGGTTGAACGCCTTCTAGCCGGTCGTGAGCATTCGCAGCAGGCTTATCGAACCTGCCTGGGCGTGATTGCTCTGGGTAAAACCTATGGAGATGATCGACTTGAGGCCGCCTGTCACCGTGCATTACACGTCAATGCCGTGGCCTATCGCTCCGTCGAATCCATGCTTAAGACCGGGATGGATAAAAAGCCTTTGATTCTTGCGCCCACTCAAACCACCTTGCCGCTGCACGAGAACGTGCGCGGCTCAAACTACTTCCAATAAAGGAGTGCACGTATGCTTTTACATCCAACACTCGAGAAACTCAGAGCGCTCAAACTGCCTGGTATGGCAAGAGCGCTTGAAGAGCAACGGTCTCAAAGAGACATTGGGTCCTTCACGTTCGAAGAGCGGCTAGGCTTGCTCCTAGACCACGAGTCGACCTTGCGCGATGGCAAGGTACTGGCCGCTCGCTTAAGCCGAGCCAAGCTCAAACTCGCTGCCACGCCCGAAGATGTTGACTTTAAGGCAGTTCGAGGTTTAGATAAAACAGTCTTCATGGCCTTAATGGATACGAGTTGGGTGACTGCGCATCGAAACGTCTTGATCACTGGGCCCACCGGCGTGGGTAAAACATACCTCGCCTGTGCCATTGCCAATCAAACTTGCCGACGTGGTCACACGGCGCTCTATCTGCGCATGACCCGATTGTTTCCTGCCTTAGCTTTGGCCAAAATGGATGGACGCTACCCGAAGTTGCTGGCGCAGTTTGCAAAGGTAGACGTCTTGTTACTCGATGACTGGGGCTTAGCACCCATGACTCCTGAGGCCCGTCATGACTTGCTCGAGATTATTGATGACCGGCATGGTCGCAAGTCGACCATCGTGACCAGCCAGCTGCCCACCGATCACTGGCACGAGGCGATTGGTGACGCGACGCTGGCCGACGCCATACTCGATCGGTTGGTACACAGCGCACATATCTTGAAACTTAGTGGTGAATCACAGCGCAAAAAGCGCAATAAATTGACGAACGCTAAGGTTTCAGCGTAAAAACCAAATAACCCCGCGTCGCTACGCTCCGAAGTGATCAGGTTGGCCTGGAATGACTGTCCAGTTTGAGCGGAATACGCAGCTTACGGACTACCTCGGTCACATTGCAGTTACCTGACGTAATCAAATCTGCAGAGCAGTCCGATCCCATCAAAAAGTAACGTCTCAGCAATAATGCCCAAATTTGCCCCTGAGTATCCTGAGCACGTACGGGTCGTTAATCGAGCACTAAAACGCGCCCGAAAATTAGCTCGAAAAGTGTCACAAGAAACGGGCACGCCCCTTATTTACATGAAGGGCGACAAAATTATTAAAGAGATGACTGCTAAGGCCTGAGTTAAAACCCAACGTTTTGCTATTTCTGCTCGCCGGCCTGTATTTGGTGGCACCCTAAATCGATGGTTTGGTTTGGGGCACGAATAAAGAAAAAGCCAATACCCGTGTTCGTAATCCTGCGGCCAATGTAGGCTATGCGAAAGAATTGCACAGACAGCTCGAGCGCGAGAGCGATCCCGTGCGCTTGCAGCTGCTATAGCGCGAGATAAAACGCTTACGGTCGGCGCGCTGACAATTCCCGCTTTTGCACACGACATATCTTGCAGGCATATTCATTTGGTGATTTTGAACATATCATACTAAAGTATTGTTTTTAGCTATGATCATGTATTAAATGCCTCACAATTGGATTGCTTCCCTTACACACTTTATTGGCGCCCTCCTAGTTAGACTGGTGGGGGGGTAAAGGGACTTCGTATGCCAATCAATTTTTCTGACTTCATCGTTCACGGTAAATCCGACCATGATTTACTCAGCATACCGGTTGATGAACAACGCGGCACTTTTTCAATTCAAGTGCAAGATGGCTCACTCGGTAGCCGAATTTTGCGCTGGCTCAAAGGTGATCGCGCGCAAGCCAATGTCAATCAATTAAGGGCTGCCGAAGAATTATTTCATTCAGTATTGAAGGCCACCAATAATGATGCGTATCGCACAAACTTAATTCTTAAGAGTGCGGGCATCAAAACAGCTAAGCCTATTACTGTACGCCAGGTTAAGAAGGTCATTGCAGGTTTAGGTTTGACTAAACAGGATTACGGCTCTAAGGGTGCACCTTTGGCTCCCACTCGCGCCCACGGACATGTCTCCATCTTGCCCACCACGGTTGATATCGACCGCCTTGGGGGGGCAATTCAAGCACTCAAGCCAGGCTATGACCTTGATCTTTTTAAACGCTATGGCAGAGATCTTGTCGAAGGACTTAAGAAAACAGTAGCCGCTGACGATGAGGGCTTTAGCCAACAAGTAGCTGATTTAGTAGAAAGCTTGTCTGATTTAGAAGAAGAACTGCATCTCGTCTCGAAAGATATTGAAAGGGGCGAAATTGCCGGATCTGCAGCGGATATTGCAAGCCTCAAAGCAGACATCAGTGCAGTGCGTTCTCGCATTGAAAGCACCATGCACAACATCAGCAATGCCACGAATGCACGCCTGTATGGAACGCTAGACACCACAGGAAATTGGAATCGAGTTTTGTATTGGCAAGCTGCGGGCATTGATTACGACCAACGTTTGATTGAGCCCCTGTTTGAAGGTAAGACGGTAGTCAATACCGTGCCCCTGGGGGCTGGTGCTGTGAATACCGTGAGCCAAGTGATCTATGACGATGGCAGCACTGCGGCTTTCAAGCCCATTCAGTTTCAATACCCCACGATTAGGGTGGCAAAATATTTAGGTGTTTCTGGTTCGCAACCTCGCAACGAAGTCCGAAATGTGGCAGCCACTCGTATTAGTGAAGCTTTAGGTTTTAGCCTAACGCCTAAATGCGGTGTTGGCATTGTGAATGGTCAGCCAGGTCTATTAGCTGAAGTCATTAACGGAGAAACTGCTGGCAAAATTGGTCGATGGCCGGCCCGTGATCCGCTTGGCAGTGCGATCTATCGTCGCGATGAGCTCATTTCCTCTCCACAGGCAATGAAGGATATTAATGATCTTGAAGTTCTGGATGCCATCCTTGGAATGCTCGATCGTCATGAGGGTAATTGGATGATTAAACTTGATGCTGGTGGTAACTATGCTGGCATCGCGGCCATTGATAACGATCAGACATTACAAGAGGCGACAGTTGATCTGAGCGTTATTACTGGTCCTCGCCCAAGAGAATTTTTAGATGGCGTTGGCCCGCAAGACAGATCCCGATCGACCGGAATTCGTAATGTTGGATTGCCCGTAGCGATTGACGCGCGAACAGCACAAATCGTGCTTGATCCTGCAGTAAGAGAGCGAGCCTTTGCAGCGGTAAGCGGCATGCTGGAAGAGAAGGCACTTCAAGATCTTGGTAAGCGCTGGGATACCTTGGCAATACACATTACTGAAAAATTAGAACCTCAGGGGCGAGTCATTCAAAATTGGGGCGCTTATTACGACGAACTAAAAAATATCTTCAATAGCAATGTGGGACATAGCCTTTGGGGTCGAGCCGCACTGTCGAATGAAGAAATCTCCAAACTACTAATCATGGAAAACTAGGATGCGATAGGAGCACAAATCCTGTTGATCTTAGGTCCGTGCTTGTTTAACTATTGTTGTTTGAAAACTGAAGTCACTAAGTGAGCTGGTATGAATCGTAGAGATATTTTGAAGTTCGCAGCGACTGGGATTGGAGCTCAGTTGGCCTTTCCAAATCTATTAAATGCGCAATCTAGCTATCAACCTGATCGTTTTAGTGGCCAAACCATCCGTGTGCTATGGCCCTTAGATTACTTGGCTCTAGACGCGCCAGTTAAATTCTTTGATGAATTTACTCAGAAGACCGGAATTAAGGTAGAGGTCACCCGCGTTCCTTTCCTGACGATTAAGCCACGAATTTTGGCGGCGAATACAAATTCAAAAGTGGAATTTGATTTATTTGCCTATATCGCGCCATGGAAAACAGAGTTCTACGAGAAAAATAGTATTGCAGACTTGGGTCCGATGTTTAAGGACCCCACTATTGCTGACCCAACATATGATTTTGATGACCTCATTCCGGGATATGTTGTGAATAGCGGCCTAGCAGGTGGTCGAAAGGGCTATTTAGATGGCCCTCAAGCAAAGTTGGTAGGTATCCCGCGTGGAATGGAAACCTCTATCCTGGCTTACAAGAAGGATATCTTTGTTAAGAATAACCTTGCCGCGCCTGTCAGCTATACAGAGCTTAAGAGTCTTATTAAGGCGCTGCACGCCAAGGCTAAGGTTCCTCCGATGACACAACGTCTGATGGCTGGGCATCATTGCGTCTACTCTTGGCTTTTACACTTTAACCCTATGGGCGGATCGTTCTTTGATGATCGTTGGAATGCCACTTTTAATCAGGCGCCTGGAGTTGAGTCTTTGGACTTTTTGAAATTAGTGGCGGATACGGGTGTGCCTCAGATTCAGCAATTTGGCTTCAAAGAGAATCAAGACGAGTTCATTACTGGTAAATCAGCAATGTACCTCGATAGCTCATCCATTATTTCTGCACTAAATTCGCCTGAATATGCGTCAATAAAAGACAATATCGCCTACGCATTGCATCCCCGTGGATCGAGATATGCATCAGCGGTAGCAGGTTTTGCTTGTGGTATCTCGCCAAAGTCGGAAAATCAACAGGCAGCCTTTATTTTCTTGCAGTGGCTCACTAATAAAGAGCAGGACGTTAACTTCACTCGCCTCGGGGTCCAGTCAAATAGAAGGTCCACCTTGGCAAATCAAAAGTTGGCAAGCGAGATTCCTTATCTGGAGGTTTTGCGTAAGCAATTGGTGATGGGAAATCCCGATTGGAGACCCATGATTCCACAGTGGGACACTATTAATGTTAACTATATGGGCAAGGCAATTCCCAAGGTATTAAATAATCTTGCCACATCGCAAAATGCCCTAAATGACTGTGCTTTATCGGTAAATGATTTGATGCGCCAGTGGGGCTACCAGACTTAATACGAACAGCACTTCGGTTGCTTACATTTAGACAAAGCTAGATTAATTTTTGGCTGTTTATGTTTTATGTAACAAAATGGATGCATGAAGAAAAGCATAAACACCTTGTATCTTATTTTTGCTGCTTTATATCTGCTTGCCGGACTCTATTTAGTGGCGCCATATGTCGCTGGTGTGGTTGGGGGCGTGGATAAAGAAAAAGCCAATACCCGAGTTCGCAGCTCAGCGGCCAACGTGGGTTATGCGCAAGAGCTGCAGGGACAGCTTGAGCGTGAGACAGATCCAGTGCGCTTGCAATTGCTAAAAAAAGAGCTGGAGCGCTTAAGCTTGGCGCGGTAGGTGGCCTTGACTTTTCCTGACTTCTGCCATTTAGTGCGTAAATTCGAGGTCTAGCAATTTGCCCAGCGCAGTGGTGGCCCAATCGGCGGTATTTGTGCGCAGGATATGAACTTTTCCTGTGCGATCATCACGCAGGTGCGCCTCGTGTACCCTCC
>JAURJT010000036.1 GCA_030832095.1 Gammaproteobacteria bacterium
CATGCTGTAGCAGATGACCATGCTGTAGCAGATGACCATGCTGTAGCAGATGACCATGCTGCCGAGCCGATGTTGAATTCTGAAATAAATGCGTCAGGCGCTCAGCCGACACAAACCTCTACTTTCTCCCCGGAGTCCAAGTGACGAACACTAATCCTGAACAACCCGTGCAAGCGCCAATCGAGGCTACTGCTAGTGCTGCACCAGAGCAGCCCACGCAGTCTGACGAGGGCGTGCAAGTGGGGCAGGGCGAGGCGAGTGGTAAACCGCGCGGTCGTAAATTGCGCACCCCGTTTCGCCGTCGTCGTACTGAAACTGCCAACGGCGAAGCCGAGTCAGAGGCCGGTGCGCCCGAGCGTGCTCCGCGCAGCAAAGCGTTTGAGCCCAATGCGGTCCCAGAGGTCATTGATCCGCGCGATGTTATTGAAATCGGCGACCCGATCGAGTTTGAAAAAGAAGGTGATCAAGCACTTTCGTATTTGACGGGTACCGAGCGCATTGAACAGCGCTTGAACAAGTACCTAAATAGCGATCTCTTGATGCCTAAGTTGCATAAAGTGCTAGCCGATGCGGGGGTCGGTTCGCGTCGTGAAATGGAAGAATTGATTATCGCCGGTCGAGTGTCTGTCAACGGCGAACCCGCGCACATTGGCCAACGTGTCGGTGCGAATGATTTAGTTCGTGTGAACGGTAAGCCTGTCACGCGCAGCAACACGCGCAAACCACCTCGAGTCATTTTGTATCACAAGCCTGCGGGCGAAATTGTGAGTCACGATGACCCAGGTGGTCGTGCCAATGTTTTTTCGCGTCTACCCAAAATGAAAGTGGGCAAATGGTTATCCATTGGGCGCCTTGATCTCAATACTGAAGGCTTGCTCATTTTCACCACCTCGGGCGATTTAAGTAATCGCCTGTTGCACCCACGCTACGGTAACGAGCGCGAGTACGCGGTGCGCGTGCTGGGCGAGCTTGGTCCTGAACAGCGGCAGGCGCTGCTTGATGGCGTGACGCTCGAAGATGGTCCAGCAAGTTTTGGCATGGTTGAGTTTATTGGCGGTGAGGGCAGTAATCGCTGGTACCGCGTGACACTGAACGAAGGCCGTAATCGCGAAGTTCGCCGCATGTTCGAAGCGCTCGGGTTAACGGTGAGTCGTTTGATTCGCACACGCTTTGGTGACATTGTTTTGCCCACCACGTTGCGGCGCGGTCGCTGGGAAGAGCTTGATCCAAAGATTGTGTCAGCGCTAATGATCCAGGTGGGCTTATTGCGTGACGATGATGAGTCGGGTGACGGGCGCTCGCGCGCACCGCGCCAACCCGTTTCTCATGATAGCGCTTTGCCGCCAGGTTTTGGCACACTTGATCAAAATGGTACCCATGGCGCCCGGGTTGGACGGCGTGGCAATATACAAGGAGGGCGCTCGGGCAAGCCAGCGGCTTTTGCTCACCCAACTGAGTCCGCACCAACCGTGTTGACTGTAGGCGGAGGCTTTGCAAATGGGCATCCTGGCGGTCAAGGTGCGGCTCGAGGCGGGCGCGGCAAACCCGGAGCCGGTGGCGGGCGAGGCCCGGCCGGCGCCGCTCGAGCGGGTGGCCCGAAGGGTGGCTTTGGTAAAGGGGCTGGGCGCGGGCCTCGTCCTGCCCGCCCCGATGCAGGGCTAGAGGCTGGTGCGGCTGGAGCGCGCCAAGACGGGCGGCCGGACTCACGGCCACCCAGAGGCCCGGCAGCGGGTCAGACCTTTGACCCGAATGGGCAACCTGGTATGCGACCAGAAGGTGCCCCGCGTCGCGGGCGCGCGCCTGGCGGTCAGGGTGGCGGTCAGGGCACACCAGGCGGGCGCACAGGTGCGCCCTCACGTGGTCGTGGGCCTGGCAAGCCAGGTGGTGGTCGTCCTCAGGGTGGTGGCGGCACCGGTAACGCCAATAGTTCAGGCAAGCCACGCTCAGCGCCTCGGGGTGATGACTGGCAGCCCAAGGGCGCGGCAGCGCACGAGTCACGGTTGGGCTTTACAAAGTCTTCGCGTGGAGACCGCTAAGCCACCCTTGGGTGGCCGCTAAGCCCTCATTCTTGCGTAAATCGTTGGTATAGCAAGACATTTTTGCTAAATTCATGCTAGAATGCAGGGCTAATATAAGTGGTTTTGCGCTTGGCGGGGTTCTGCTAATGCTGTGGCGTTATTCGGTGGTTCGTGTGCAAGGCTTGAGTGCAGTCCTTCAAAGTCGTTGTGTTCCCCGATCAATGCTTGCTAGTGGTGAGTCGCACGGTGCAGGGCAAATGTTGTTAATGGGCTGTTTTGCAGCCCATTTTTTTTGAATGTATGGCTGATCTCTTTACTCTTACGCAGCAGTCTCTGGCCTCAATGGATATCGAGCTTGTCGATGTCGAGAGGGCTGCGCTTGGTTTGTTGCGTGTCACGATTGATCGGCCTGAGGGTGTACGTGTTGAAGACTGTGAGCAGGTATCGCGTCAGTTGTCGCGGGTGTATGAAGTCGAGAATATCGACTACCGCAGACTTGAGGTGGGCTCTCCTGGAGTAGATAGGCCGTTAAAGACAGAAGCTGATTTTGATCGTTTTCTTGGCGAGCGCGTCGAGGTCAAACTCAGGCAGGCTGTTGATGGGCAAAAGGTTTTTTTGGGTGTGTTAGTTGCGGTTGATGCTGCAACTGAGGCAGTAGGTTCCGTTGGGGTGGTTAAACACTTCGGTATCGAGTTTGAGGCAAAAAAGGGCGAAGTTCGACGCGTCGCGTTCATGTTGTCTGATGTTGAGCGTGCCAAATTAGAACCAGTTCTGGATTTCAAGGGCAAAAAGCGATGAGTCGCGAAATTCTTCTGTTGGTAGATGCATTGGCACGTGAAAAAAACGTGCCACGTGATGTGGTGTTTGACGCTCTCGAGGGTGCGCTGGCTTCTGCCATGAAAAAGCGCTTCAAAGAAGACGCTGATATCCGCGTGTCAGTAGACCGTACCTCGGGTGATCACGAAGGGTACCGGCGTTGGCTCGTCGTACCTGATGAAGCAGGTCTCCAAGAGCCCGATCAGCAAGAAATGCTGTCTGACGCTCAAGAGGTCGTTGCTGACATTGAAGTTGGTGAATACATCGAAGAAGCGCTTGAGCCCCTTGAGTTTGGGCGCATTGGTGCGCAGGCTGCAAAGCAGGCCATCCTGCAGCGTATTCGCGATGCCGAGCGCGAGCAAATCTTGGACGATTTTCTCGACCGCGGCGAAACAATTATTTCGGGCTCGATCAAACGCATGGACAAGGGCGATCTGATCGTCGAAACCGGCAAGATTGAAGCGCGTATGCCTCGCAGTGAAATGATCCCTAAAGAAAACCTTCGGGTGGGTGATCGGGTTCGAGCCTGGGTGTTGAAAGTTGACCGTACAGCACGTGGTCAGCAAGTGATTTTGTCGCGCAGTGCGCCTGACTTTATCCGTCAACTCTTTGAAAACGAAGTCCCTGAAATCGAACAAGGGTTGCTCGAAATTAAAGGTGCGGCTCGGGATCCGGGGGTTCGCGCCAAGATTGCGGTTGTCGCATATGACAAGCGTATTGATCCAATTGGTACTTGCGTCGGCATGCGCGGTTCACGCGTGACTGCGGTTCGTAACGAACTCGGTGGCGAGCAAGTGGATATCGTCTTATGGTCTGAAGATCCGGCTGAGTTCGTGATCGGTGCTTTGGCGCCGGCTAACGTTGAGTCGATTGTGGTTGACGAAGACCGTCATGCAATGGATGTTGTTGTTGACGAAGAGAACCTTCCAAAAGCAATTGGCTCAAAAGGGCAAAACGTTCGCCTTGCCTCTGAGTTGACGGGCTGGCAGATCAACATCATGACTCCCGAAGAAAGTCAAAATCGTCAAGAACAAGAGCGTGCGCAATTGCGTTCTACGTTTATGAGCCGTTTAGATGTCGACGAAGAAGTTGCCGATATTTTGATCGATGAGGGTTTTACTGGGTTAGAAGAAATCGCTTATGTGCCAATGCAAGAGTTGCTTGAGATTGAATCGTTTGACGAAGACACGATTCAAGCTCTGCGTACGCGTGCTCGTAACGCCTTGTTGACTGAGGCGATCGCGCAAGAAGAGCGTGTCGAAACTGCGCAAGATTTGGTGACGCTTGAGGGCATGTCGCCTGAACTGTTAAGCAAACTTGCTGCAGGGGGCGTCAATACGCGCGATGAGCTTGCTGAACTTGCGACTGACGAACTTGTTGAGATGGCCGGACTTGATGAGTCGGTTGCCAGCCAGTTCATTATGGCCGCGCGTGCGCATTGGTTTGACGAGCAGTCATAGCAGTTGGTATGAAGAGCAGTTATTGTTAGTTGCTGTCTTCGCTTGAAGTTGTAACGCTGTAAAAAGGTAAGAGAGAGCCTAATGTCGAGTATCACAGTCGCCCAGTTCGCCATTGAACTGAAAATGCCATCCAACGTGTTGTTAGAACAACTGCGTGAAGCAGGTGTGAACCTAACTTCGGTGGATGCCAGTGTCACTGACAGCGACAAGGCCAAATTGCTCGAATCCTTGCGTCGTTCGCATGGCGCAACCGAAGGCACCAAGATCACGTTGACGCGTCGTAAGACGTCTGAGATTCGCCAGGCCGATGGGGCTGGTCGCTCGCGTACGATTCAAGTTGAAGTTCGTAAAAAACGGACCTTCGTCAAGCGCGACGCTGCTGACCTTGGTGAAACTCCTGCAGCCGAAGGCACAGAGGTTGCAACTCCGGTTTCTGCACCCGCAGTCAGTGCCATGCCGGCAACAGCCGATGCCGTGGCTGCTCCGACCGGGCCGTTAGCGTCACAACCAAGCGCTGAAGTTCAAGCCCCTGCAGTACAAGAGCTTGAAGTGCAAGCGCCTGACGCAGCCTCAGCCCCGGCTGAGGGTCAAGTCATTACACCGTCGCAGCCTCAAGAGGCTACGACCGCTGTTCCTGCTACGCCTGAGCTGCAGGTGAAACCAGAGCCGGCAGCCGAAACAGTGTCTGTCGTTGGCACCGAGGTGATCTCTCCTGTCGCAGTGACTGCGCCAGTTGAGCCCGTGACTACGCCTGATGCTCAGCCGACAGCTCCAGTTGCTGCAGCACCTGAGGCCGCTCCTCCTGTAGTTGACGCAGCTGCACAGACGCCAGATGTGACGGCAGATGGCACGAACACAGGCGTTCAGGCGCCAGCGGACACCTCATCGCCTAAGGTATTCAAGCCTATGCGTGGTCGTGCAGTCGCACCCGCGCACGTGGCCGTAGAGGGCGCTGTGCGTGACGAAGCCCGTCGCGCCTCAGAAGCCGAAGCAGCCGCCTTGCGTGAGATGCTGAATCGGCCGCGCAAAGTCGTCAAGCCACCAGAACCAGATGCAGCTGCAGCCGCCTTATCAGGCACCCTGCATAAACCTGCTAGTGCTCCTGCCAAAGGTGCTAAAAAAGAAGGCACAGACGCTGCTGGCAAAAAAGTACTGAAATCTGGGCAAATTGCCTCGACTTGGTCAGATGACGCCTCGCGTAAGAAGCCCGCCGAAAAACGAGATGCCCCAGCAGCACCGGGTCGTGACGGGTGGCGTGCCGGCGGTAAAAGTAAGTCGGGCGGTAAAAAAGGTGGTCGTGGTTCAAATAACCAGGCTCAAGAGCAACGCGAACCAGCGCCAATTGAATTCATTGCGCGCGAAATTCACGTGCCCGAAACAATTAGCGTGGCCGACCTGGCGCACAAGATGTCTGTCAAAGCCGGTGAGGTCATTAAGCACCTGATGCAGCTTGGCCAGATGGTGACGATTAATCAAGTGCTTGATCAAGAAACCGCCATGATCGTGGTGCAAGAGCTTGGTCATAACGCAATTGCCGCTAAATTAGATGACCCCGAGGCTTTCCTCGATGAAGATGCGCCACACGCTGATGTGGTGCTGTCGCCTCGCGCTCCGGTTGTCACCGTGATGGGACACGTCGACCACGGTAAAACGTCTCTACTCGATTACATTCGTCGGGCTAAAGTTGCCTCTGGCGAGGCCGGTGGCATTACGCAACACATCGGCGCCTATCATGTTCAAACCGAGCGCGGGATGGTGACGTTTTTGGACACCCCAGGTCACGAAGCGTTTACGGCGATGCGTGCCCGTGGTGCTAAAGCCACTGATATTGTGATTTTGGTGGTCGCTGCCGATGACGGTGTCATGCCACAAACGAAAGAAGCAATTCATCATGCAAAGGCGGCGGGTGTGCCCTTGGTGGTTGCAGTCAACAAAATCGATAAGCCCGAAGCGAACCCTGAGCGCGTCAAGCAAGAACTCGTGGTCGAGCAAGTTGTGCCCGAAGAATACGGTGGCGATGTACCGTTTATTTCGGTGTCGGCTAAAACTGGGCAGGGTATCGATGATTTGTTAGAAAACGTCTTGTTGCAGGCTGAAGTGCTTGAGTTGAAAGCCGCAGTTGACGCGCCAGCAAAAGGGCTGGTCATCGAAGCGCGTCTCGATAAAGGCCGCGGTCCGGTTGCAACGATTCTGGTTCAAAGTGGCACGCTGCGTCGCGGTGACGTCGTGTTGGCGGGCTCAAGTTATGGCCGTGTCCGTGCCATGCTGGATGAAAATGGTAAACCCATTCAGTCAGCTGGGCCTTCAATGCCAGTAGAAATTCAAGGCCTCACTGAGGTGCCTGTTGCCGGTGATGAACTCATGTCCTTGGCTGACGAGCGCCGCGCCCGTGAGATCGCACTGTTTCGTCAAGGTAAGTTTCGTGACGTCAAACTGGCGCGTCAGCAAGCAGCCAAACTCGAGTCGATGTTTGACAATGCAGTCGAGGGTTCGCAGAACTTGTCGCTCATCGTCAAAACCGATGTGCAAGGTTCACAAGAAGCGCTCGTCTCTTCGCTGGTCAAGCTCTCTACCGAAGAGGTGCGTGTACAAGTGGTTCACGCTGCCGTTGGTAGCATCTCTGAAAGCGACGTGAATTTGGCGATTGCTTCGGGCGCTGTGTTGATTGGCTTTAACGTGCGCGCCGATGCAAGTACGAAAAAGCTCGCTGAGTCGAATGGCGTTGATATTCGTTACTACAACATCATTTATGATGCGGTCGACGAAATCAAGGCAGCGATGTCAGGCATGCTCGCACCAGAAAAACGCGAAGAAATTATTGGTTTGGTCGATATTCGCGAGGTGTACACCATCTCTCGCATTGGTACAGTCGCTGGTTGTATGGTGGTCGATGGGTTGGTACGTCGCGACTCGCAAGTGCGTTTGTTACGTAATAACGTGGTGCATTGGACAGGCTGGCTTGATTCCTTGCGTCGGTTTAAAGATGATGTCAAAGAGGTTAAGTCGGGCTTCGATTGCGGGATCACCTTGCGCGGTAACAACGACCTTCAGGTTGGCGACCAGCTCGAGATCTTTGAAATCAAAGAAGTGGCCCGTTCACTTTGATTGCCTGAATGACACGTCACAAGCAGAAAACCGCGCCGGGTCGTAATTTACGTCTCGCTGATCAGATTCAAAAAGATCTGGCTATCATTATTCAACGCGAAATCGATATGAGTCGCGCGGGTTTAATTACGCTGTCTGGCATTGAGTTGACAGCGGATTACGCTCACGCAAAAGTCTATTTCACAGTGCTAGGTGCCGAGCCCGAAGTGGCTGCTAAGCTCTTGAATGAAAAGGCCGGTTGGTTTTATTCTCAGTTATACAAACTGCTGCATATTCATACGGTTCCGAATTTGCGATTTTTTCATGACGCTCAGCTCAAGCGTGGCATTGCGATGTCAGCGCTGATTGATCTGGCTAACACGCCGGGTCAGTACGCAGGTGTCCCTGACGAGCCTGAAGACAAGCCGTAAGGCTATCGTCTTATTCTGGAATCTGACGATGGCTAAACGACACGGGCGTGTGCTCGATGGAGTCTTGTTGCTAGATAAACCGGTTGGTTTGTCTAGTAATCATGCCTTGCAGCGCGCCAAGCGGGCGCTTGATGCGCAAAAGGCCGGGCACACGGGTACGCTTGATCCGTTTGCAACCGGCTTATTGGTATGTTGCATGGGTCGTGCAACAAAGATTTCTGGTGCGATGTTAAGCGCCGACAAAGGTTACTTAGCAACCATCGCGTTTGGCCAAGAGACCGACTCAGGTGATTTAACCGGAGTTGTGGTGAACCAAGCGGACGAAGGCTTTGCTGGGATCACCCAAGAGGCCTTGGCCGAGGTCTTGCAGACGTTTTTGGGTACCCAAATGCAGATCCCGCCTATGATTTCTGCGCTCAAGCGTGATGGTAAGCCGCTCTATGAGTACGCACGCCAAGGCATAGTGTTAGAGCGCGAGCCTCGTGAAATTACGATTCGTAACATTGATCTGCTAGCATTCTCGCCGCTGTCGGCACAGATTCAGGTGCACTGTACAAAAGGTACCTATATTCGAACGCTTGCGCAAGATATTGGTCGGGCGCTCGGTTGTTATGGGCATTTGTCAGCGTTGAGACGTACGCAGGTGGGGCCGTTTGTACTTGAAGATGCCGTTGAGCTTGAGGCACTGCAAGCGATGACTAACCCTGAGTCGCATCTCATTGCCATGAGTGATTTACCTGCTGGACTTGTTCCAGCAGCAAAAACCGCAGTTTCGCCGAGTGTGGTTACACCCGGTTCTATTCACGAATTACCGGCAGGCATTGAGCCTGTGCAGGCTCATTAAAGGATTTGTATGTCACGCGCATTGCGTAACGTTGCCATCATCGCCCACGTTGACCACGGCAAAACAACATTGGTTGACCAACTTCTGCGTCAATCGGGCACTTTTCGTTCAAACGAAAAAATGACCGAACGCGTCATGGATTCAAACGATCTTGAAAAAGAACGAGGCATCACGATTCTTTCAAAGAACTGTGCGGTTGAATACGACGGTACACACATCAATATTGTCGATACCCCCGGCCACGCTGACTTTGGTGGCGAGGTTGAGCGCGTACTCTCGATGGTAGACGGCGTGTTGCTCTTGGTCGATGCAGTTGAAGGTCCAATGCCGCAGACACGCTTTGTCACCAAAAAAGCGCTGGCCTTAGGGTTAAAGCCCATCGTCGTTGTCAATAAAGTCGATCGCCCTGGCGCGCGTATTGATTATGTGATCAACGCGACCTTTGAGTTGTTCGACAAATTGGGCGCTACCGAAGAGCAGCTTGATTTTCCGGTGGTGTATGCCTCTGGCCTAAATGGTTTTTCTGGCATGAGCCCCGATGTGCGCGACGGCGATATGCGCCCATTGTTTGATTCGATCTTGAAGTATGTACCGATGCGTGACGATGATCCTGAAGCGCCGTTGCAGTTTCAAATCTCGTCAATCGACTACAGCACCTACGTTGGCAAGATCGGTATCGGGCGTATTCGTCAAGGTCGTATCAAGACCGGCATGGATGTCGTTTGCCTCAACGGCCCTGATGGCGTGCCTTTTAAAGGTCGTGTCAATCAAGTGCTTAAGTTTAAAGGCCTTGAGCGCGAAGTCGTAGATAGTGCGATTGCAGGCGATATTGTGCTGATGAACGGCATTGAAGATATCGCAATCGGCACCACCCTTTGCTCACCAGATAGCCCAGTCGGCTTACCTCTGTTGAAGATTGACGAGCCAACGCTCACCATGAACTTTATGGTTAACACCAGCCCCCTAGCAGGTCGTGAAGGTAAGTTTGTGACGAGCCGTCAGTTGCGTGAGCGTCTTGAGCGTGAAATTAAATCCAACATGGCGTTGCGCTTTAAAGAAACCGATGATGACACGGTGTTTGAGGTGTCAGGTCGTGGTGAGTTGCATTTGACGATTTTGATTGAAACGATGCGCCGCGAAGGCTATGAAATGGCGGTTTCGCGACCACGCGTGGTGTTTCATGAAGAAGACGGCGTCAAGACAGAGCCCTACGAAAACTTGACCATTGACCTTGAAGATAATACTCAAGGCGTCGTGATGGAAGAGCTTGGCCGTCGTAAAGCCGAGCTGCTTGATATGGTCAGCGATGGTAAAGGGCGTACCCGGCTTGAGTACCGCGTGCCAGCGCGTGGTTTGATTGGTTTTCAGGGCGAGTTCATGACCATGACACGCGGTAATGGTTTGATGAGCCACACCTTTGATGCCTATGGCCCAGTCAAAGACGGCTTGCTGGGCGAGCGCCATAACGGCGTTTTGATCAGCCAGTACGACGGTGAGGCGGTTGCCTATTCAATCTGGAAACTTCAAGATCGTGGTCGTATGTTTGTGTCGCACAATGACCCAGTCTACGAAGGCATGGTGATTGGTATTCATAGTCGTGATAACGACTTGGTGGTGAATCCGATCCGTGGCAAACAGCTCACCAACGTTCGTTCATCGGGTACTGACGAAGCCGTACGCTTAGTCACGCCTGTCGATTGCAACCTTGAGTACGCGGTCGAGTTCATTAGCGATGATGAGTTGGTTGAAGTGACACCGAAGAGCATTCGAATTCGTAAACGCTATCTCACAGAGAACGAGCGCAAGCGTATGTCACGCTCTGACGCGTAAGGGATCGCTGATACGAACGGCACTCAACCCTATTCTGTAGGCGCAGTTCAGGTTACGCGCTGTCATCCCAGATTAGGAGATCTGCTTTTTTCTGCTCAGACTGCGCGATTGGGTTGCAGTTTGAGTATGTCAGGGTGCTCTTTGTAAAAATCAAGAAGATGAGCAACAACGTCTTCAGGCTCGTCTGCAATAAAAAAGGTTTTGGGATCGATGTTGTTGATTAAGCTATTGCCGGTTAGCTGCTCTTGAATCCAGCACATCAAACCACCCCAAAAAACTGTTCCAACTAAGATGACAGGCCCATACGGGACTTTGCCTGTTTGCATCAAGGTCAAGGCCTCAAACAGCTCGTCAAGTGTACCGAAGCCGCCTGGCAACACCACATAGGCCAAGCTATGCATGAAAAAGGTCGATTTGCGTGACACAAAGTGTCTAAACGGTAATTCAATGCTTAAAAAGGGGTTGGCCTGGGCTTCGTGATGTAGCTTAATATGCAGCCCGATGCTCGTTCCGCCAGCCTCAAAGGCCCCTTTATTCGCGGCCTCCATGATGCCAGGCCCTCCACCGGCAATGACGGTAAAGCCTGCTTTCGCAAGTAACTGCGCGATTTTTTCGCTTTTTTGATAATGCTCAGACTCGGGTTTAATACGAGCACTGCCAAATAAGCTGATGGCAGGCCCAATATTGGCCAGAGTCTCGGCGGCTAGCACCATCTCTGACATAATTTGGGTTGTTTGCTGCTGAATCAGCGAAATCTCTTCTTTTTTGTGGCCCATGAAAAAAACCCTGTTGCTCGTCGATGGATCAAGTTACCTGTATCGCGCCTTTCATGCGATGCCAGATTTGCGTAATACTCAAGGCGAGCCCACGGGTGCCATTTATGGCGTTGTCAACATGATGCGCAGAATCTTGCTTGACTATCCTGCGCAATACGCAGCCTGCGTGTTCGATGCGCGTGGCAAAACATTTCGCGATGATTTATACCCTGACTATAAATCACATCGTCCGTCTATGCCCGAAGAGCTTGCCAGCCAGATCGAGCCGATTCACGCGGCAATACGCGCGATGGGCTGGAGCGTGCTCAGTGTGCCAGGGGTCGAGGCCGACGATGTGATCGGCACACTCGCGCAGTGGGCGCAACAGCAAGACATCCACACCGTCATCTCGACCGGCGATAAGGATTTGGCACAGTTGGTGACCAGCCACATCACGCTGGTGAACACCATGTCAAACGAAGAACTCGACCCTGAAGGGGTGCTGCGCAAGTTTGGCGTCACACCCAGCCGCATCGTCGATTACTTAATGCTTGTGGGTGACACGGTTGATAATGTTCCGGGGGTACAAAAAGTCGGCCCTAAAACCGCCGCGAAATGGATCGACGAATTTGGCTCGATTGAGGCGTTGGTTGAACGTGCCTCTGAGGTCAAAGGCGTGGCTGGCGAAAACTTGCGGGCGGCGATTGGTCAGTTCACCTTAACGCGCGAGCTCTTAACCATTAAAACTGATTGCGAGCTACACGCAGAAGTGCCTGACATAGAAATTCTTGCACCAAAGCCGCAAGATAAAGACACCCTCACGGGCTTGTTTGAACGCTACGGTTTTAAGTCCTGGTTGCGTGAGTTAACCGGCGAACCCACCCGCGTGCCTACGGGCGATGCGCGTGTGGCGGCAGAGCCGGTTCGCCCGGCCGCACCTGACCAAACGCATTATCAAATGGTGACAGACTGGGCGACGCTTGATGAGTGGCTTGCTCGGGTGTCAGCGGCGCAATGTGTGGCTTTAGATACCGAGACCACCGCGCTCGAAGCGATGCAGGCACGCCTGGTGGGCATTTCGCTCTCAGTTGAGCCGGGCGTCGCTTGTTACATTCCGGTCGCGCATCGCGGTGCTGACGCGCAGGGGCAATTGCCGCGCGCTGAGGTATTGGCGCGTATGAAAGTTTGGCTTGAAGACCCGCGGCCCACCAAGCTCTTGCATCACGCCAAATACGACACCCATGTTTTTGCAAACGAGGGTATTGATTTGCGAGGTGTTGCGGATGACACCATGCTGCAGGCGTATGTGCTCGAGTCACACCGTGGCGTGGGGCTCGAAGATCTGTGTTTGCGTCGCCTGGGTGTCAAGGGGACGTCTTACGAACAGTTGTGCGGTAAGGGGGCGCATCAAATCGGGTTTGATGAAGTCGACCTTGAACGTGCCACCCACTACGCCTGCGAAGATGCCGATTTCACGTTGCGTTTGCATCACGTGTTGCGACCAGAGGTGAAGGCGCTTGCCTCGCTTGAGTATATCTACCAGCTTGAAATCTTAGTCTCGCGTGTGCTGTTTGAAATCGAATGCAACGGTGTCATGATTGACTCGGCTGAGCTTGGTCGACAAAGCCACGTGATTGGTCAAGAGTTGTTGGCTCTCGAGCAGCGGGCTTACACAATCGCCGAACAGCCGTTTAATTTAAATTCGCCCAAGCAATTGGGTGAAATCCTGTTCACAAAAATGCAGTTGCCGGTAGTGCGTAAAACGCCTGGTGGCGCGCCCTCAACCGACGAAGACGTGCTCACGAAGTTGGCAGAAGACTATCCCTTACCTCAGGTTCTGCTCGAGTATCGTGGGCTAGCAAAACTGAAATCGACCTACACCGACAAACTACCGAAAATGGTGAATGCGAGAACGGGTCGTGTTCACACGCACTACGCTCAAGCTGCGGTCATTACCGGGCGTCTGGCCTCATCTGAGCCTAATTTGCAAAACATACCGGTACGTTCTGAAGCGGGGCGGCGTGTGCGCGAAGCCTTTGTTGCTACAAATGGCGTCATTATTTCTGCCGACTATTCGCAAATTGAATTACGTGTGATGGCACACGTCTCGAATGACGCAAATCTGCAGCGTGCTTTTGCGGCGGGCGAAGATATCCATAAGGCAACCGCCTCTGAAGTGTTCGGGGTCAATCTGCAAGAGGTGTCTTCAGAGCAGCGTCGCGCGGCTAAGGCGATTAACTTTGGTTTGATCTACGGGATGGGTGCCTTTGGTTTGGCAAGCAATCTGGGTATCACACGCGATGCGGCGCAATCCTATATCGACCGTTATTTCACGCGTTACCCAGGGGTGGCTCAGTACATGGCCGAGACCCGAGCCTTGGCCCATGCGCAAGGCTATGTTGAGACCGTGTTTGGTCGACGCTTATGGTTAGCCGACATTAATGCCGCCGGTGCGCGTCGTGCGGGCGCTGAGCGGGCTGCGATTAACGCACCCATGCAAGGTACTGCAGCCGATTTGATCAAGCTTGCTATGGTCGCGGTACAAAATTGGCTTGCGCACGAACAACTCCAAACCAAAATGGTCATGCAGGTGCATGACGAATTGGTGTTAGATGTACCGCTGTCTGAAGTCGATCGTATTAAAGACAACTTGCCGGGTTTAATGTGTGACGTGGCAAGTTTGCGAGTACCGCTTGTGGCCGAGGTTGGGGTTGGCCCTAATTGGGAGCAAGCGCACTAGACACACGCAACAGCCCAGCAGTACTGGTCAGACAATGACTAGGTTGGCTCAGTCAAAAAAATAGCCCCATCGCTGGGGCTATTTAGACCAAAGCGGCAAACCGCTCTTACTTCACGCGCAGATTTTGTAAAGCGTTGATACGCGCATTGATGGGCGGGTGCGTTGCAAACATCGCGCTAATCCCGCCACCGCCACTGATCCCCGAAGCTTCAAAGCTTTTGGGCAAAGCGCCAGGCGTCAGGCCGCCGAGGCGTGACAAGGCGCGAATCATCGGTTCGCGCGAGCTGAGCAGCGAAGCTGAACCCGCATCTGCGCGATATTCGCGCTGACGCGAAAACCACGCTACGATCAAACTCGCTGCGACACCGAAAGCAATTTCGCAAACGATCACCGTTGCGTAATAACCAAGCCCAGTCCCTTTGTCGTTTTTAAGAATCACGCGGTCAACAAAGTAGCCGACGATTCGAGCTAAAAACACGACAAACGTATTGACCACGCCCTGGATCAGGGTCAGAGTGATCATGTCGCCGTTGGCGATGTGCGCCACTTCGTGTGCGAGCACGGCAGTGACTTCTTCTTCGGTCATGCTGTCAAGCAAGCCCGTTGAGACCGCCACGAGCGAGTCGTTACGAAACGCGCCTGTCGCAAAAGCGTTGGGTTCGCCATCGTAGATTGCCACTTCAGGGTGACCAATGCCGGCGCGATCAGCAATTTGATGCACGGTGTCGACGAGCCACTGCTCTTTTGCGCCGTTCGGTGCTCGCGGGTCAATCACCCTTGCGCCGGTACTCTGTTTGGCCATCCACTTGCTGATTAAGAGCGAAAAAATAGCACCCGTAAAGCCAACAATGACAGAAAACACTAACAGCATCTGAACATTGAGGCCTTGCTGCGTCATAAAGCGATTGACACCCAAAATGCTCAAGGTGGCACTCAGTACCAGCATGACCGCAAGGTTAGTCAGCACAAAAAGAATAATTCGTTTCATGATCTTTTAAGAGGTGAGAAAAATTGAAAAGGCTTGCACCATTAAATAAAATATAACTACAAAAACACTTTAATTCACCAAAAAAAACGCAATATGACCGATTCGTTGCTTGGTTGTTACCGGGAACTGCACGCGTGGTTGATGCCGCGGCCCCGCGCTGAACTCTTTATTGTGGATTTGGACAAGCGGCGGGGCTAAAAGTTCTCGGTTTCGTTCATGGCTTTGCGATACCATTCATGAAAATGCTGCATGCCGTCTTCCATGGGTGACTGATACGGCCCGATTTCTGAGGTACCACGAGCCATTAAAGCGGCTCGCCCTGCGTCCATGCGCTCGGCGATTTCGTCATCTTCGACCGCGGTTTCCATGTAGGCTTCGCGTTGCGCCTCGACAAACTCGCGCTCAAACAGCGCGATTTCTTCGGGATAGTAAAACTCGACGATATTGACCGTTTCAGTGGGTGACTTTGGGTAAAGGGTTGAGAGTACGGCAACATGAGGATAAAGCTCGATCATGTGTGTCGGAAAATACGTGACCCAGACCGCACCGAAATCGGGCGCCTGGCCGCCGCGAAATGCTAGCAACTTGTCGTGCCAAACTTTATAGGCTGGTGACCCAGGTTGCGAGAGCGCACGATGCACGCCAACGCGCTGCATGCTGTAGTGCTCAGTGAACTCCCAGGACAAATCATCACACGTGACAAAGTGCCCAAGACCCGGATGGAACGGTGCGACATGATAGTCTTCGAGATAAACCTCGATAAAGGTCTTCCAGTTGTAATTGCACTGGTGCACTTCAACGTGATCAAGCACATAGTCTGAAAAATCAAATTCTGGTCGCTTGAATAATTTGCCGATTTCGGCAACTGGGTCGCGTGGGCCTTCAAAGAGCAAGCCGTGACAATCCTTAAGCGCAAAGCGCTCGAGATTCAGGCACGGCGTATTGTCAAAATGCGGTGCGCCCAGTAATTGACCTTGCTGATTGTACGTCCAGCGATGGAGTGGGCACACGATGTTGCCACCAGTATCCCTGAGGTTGCCATGGGTATTGCTGTGACCTGAGACATTGCCCGTTTGGCCACCCAGCATTAACGCTTGACGATGCCGGCAAACGTTAGAGAGTAGTTCGATGCCGTTTTGGCCACGCACCAAGACTCTGCCGTTATTTTCGTGAGATAGGCTACGCCAGTCTCCGGGTTGTGGGACGCTTTTTTGGTGCCCGACGTAACGCGAAAACTGTTGAAAAATACTCTTTTGCTCGCGCTCAAAGCGGGCTTGGTCAAAATATGTGTCGACAGCAAGCTGGGTACGAGCGGGCGCCAAGTGCGCCATCCGACCAATGTCGGTCATGATTCCCTCTGCACCGATAAAAAAGCCAGGACGGACAGTACCGTTCTGGCGTGAAGAAAACCGGATTGACCGATTAACCTTAAAAAACCATTGTACCTCAAGGTGTTGAGACCGGATCATCTCGTACAATCAGGGTTTACATCTGTTTGTGTTTAATTTAGACGGTAACCCTGTCTTCGGAGTATCGCTTGACCAAGGCTAACAAAACATCGACCAAACTAGGCGAAGCCGCTACCGAACTCGATCCAAGCCTGCCTGAAGATTTCGAGACGGCGCTCGCTGAGCTCGAAGCGTTGGTGGCCACAATGGAATCCGGTTCACTTGCGCTCGAACAGTCATTGGCTGCTTACGCTCGTGGTGTAGCTCTGACTCGATTGTGCCAGCAAAAGCTGGCGCAAGCCGAGCAACAAGTCAAAGTCCTCGAAGCTGGCATGCTGCGCCCCTTTGAAGGTCTGGATGCCGACGCGTCATGAGTCTGTCTGCTGTCGATTTTTCTGCCTGGTTGTCTGAGCGCGCGCAACATGTTGAGCAGGTGTTGGCTCGTGTCTTGCCGCGCGAAGAGGCGGTGCCAGCACGTTTGCATCGCGCCATGCGCTATTCGGTGCTAGGCGGTGGTAAGCGCGTGCGTGCAGCACTCGTATTTGCGGCTGCGCATGCTTGCCGACCAGCGCTGTCAACGCAATCAGACGCCGAACGCGAGTACGCGCAAGATCTCGCCGCCGCCGCCGTTGAGCTTGTGCATGCCTACTCGTTGGTACATGATGATTTGCCTTGCATGGATGACGATGTCTTGCGGCGTGGTCGCCCCACCGTGCATGTACAGTTTGACGAAGCCACAGCGTTGCTGGCGGGCGACGCCTTGCAACCGCTGGCGTTTGATCTGCTTGCACAAATGCCAATCGCGCCGCCGTTGATCGTTCAGGCGATTCGTGACCTGGCCCAAGCCGCCGGGAGTTTAGGGATGGCCGGCGGGCAAGCGATCGACTTAGAAAGTGTTGGTAAAGCCCTGACTCAGCAAGCTTTGCAACAAATGCATGTTCTGAAAACTGGCGCTTTGCTTGCGGCAAGCGTTTCGCTGGGCGGGTTGGCCGGCGGTGCAAATGCACAGCAGCGCAGTGCCCTCGACGCGTATTCGGCGGCAATGGGTCTGGCTTTTCAGGTGATTGACGACGTGCTTGATGTCACCGCCGATAGTTCTCAGTTGGGTAAAACCCCCGGAAAAGACGCAGCGGCCAACAAGCCGACGTATGTCACACTGATGGGCTTGGCGCAAGCCCGTGCTTTCGCGGGCGAGTTGCATCAACGCGCGGTGGCCGCTTTAAACCCCTTGGGTGACTCTGCTGCCTTGTTAGCAGGGTTAGCCGATTTCATTGTTTTACGCGATCATTAAAATGGTTGTGATGATTTTTTGTAGAAGTTAAGACACATATGCCCACCGACTTGCTTGACCGTATTCATTCTCCTGCCGATCTCAAGCCGCTTGATAAACGCGAGCTGCGAAAACTGGCAGATCAACTGCGCGCCTTTGTGCTTGATTCTGTGTCGCGCACCGGTGGGCATTTATCTTCAAACCTGGGTACGGTTGAACTCACAGTCGCCTTGCATTATGTCTATGACACGCCACATGACCGGATTATTTGGGATGTGGGCCATCAGTCTTATCCGCACAAAATCTTGACCGGACGCAAAGCGGGCATGAGCACGCTCAGACAGTTTGGTGGCATGTCTGGTTTCCCCAAGCGCAGCGAATCTGAATACGACGCTTTTGGGACGGCACATTCTTCTACCTCGATTTCTGCGGCGTTAGGCATGGCTGTGGCCTCGCGCAATGCTGGGGTCTCGCGTCAGCACATTGCTGTGATTGGCGATGGCTCGATGTCGGCCGGCATGGCGTTTGAAGCCATGAATAACGCCGGCGTTACGCCCGATATCAATTTGTTGGTGATTCTCAACGACAACGATATGTCGATTTCGCCGCCAGTGGGCGCACTCAATCGTTATCTTGCGCGTTTAATGTCGGGGCAGTTTTATGCGGCGGCCAAAAACGTTGGGCGCTCTGTCTTACAACATATGCCTCCGGTGCTTGAGTTGGCACGCCGCTTTGAAGAGCATGCCAAAGGGATGGTGACGCCGGCCACTTTGTTTGAAGAGATGGGTTTTAACTATGTCGGGCCGATTGACGGACATGATCTCGACTCACTGATTCCAACACTACAAAACATGCGCGCTCTCAAAGGGCCACAGTTTTTGCATGTGGTCACCAAAAAAGGGCAGGGTTATAAGCTTGCTGAGGCTGACCCCGTGCTGTATCACGGCCCCGGAAAATTTGATCCCTCGATCGGGATTCAAAAGCCTACCGCAACTCCTAAAACGACCTTTACTCAGGTGTTTGGCACCTGGTTGTGTGACATGGGCGAACAAGACCAGCGTTTAGTGGGTATTACGCCTGCGATGCGCGAGGGCAGTGGGATGGTTGAGTTCGAACGTCGTTTTCCTAAGCGTTATTTTGATGTGGGGATTGCCGAGCAACACGCGGTGACGTTTGCCGCAGGCCTTGCCTGTGAAGGTAAAAAACCAGTCGTGGCGATTTATTCGACCTTTTTGCAGCGCGGCTATGATCAATTGATTCATGATGTGGCACTGCAAAATCTGGACGTGACCTTTGCGCTGGACCGGGCTGGGTTGGTTGGGGCTGACGGTGCAACGCATGCCGGCAATTACGACATTGCGTTTGTGCGTTGCATTCCGAATATGGTGGTGGCCACGCCCTCTGACGAAAACGAGCTCAGGTTGCTGCTGTCGACCTGTTATCAGTACCCGGGCCCCGCGACGGTACGCTATCCGCGCGGAGCGGGGGTGGGTGCTGTGCCCCAGGCGGATTTGGCGACGGTTGAAGTGGGCCGAGGGATGGTGCGTCGGCATGGCAAAAATATTGCGATGTTAGTGTTTGGCACCTTACTGCCCGGCGCGCTTAAAGCCGCCGAGGCTTTGAATCTGACTGTGGCGGATATGCGTTTCGTCAAACCACTTGATGTGGCGTTGGTGCTTGAATTAGCGGCCACACACACTGGGTTGGTGACGCTCGAAGAGGGTTCGGTCATGGGTGGGGCGGGCAGTGCCGTGGCAGAAGCGCTGGCGGCAGCGGGGGTGGTGTGTCCGTTGCTACAGCTTGGCTTGCCTGATCGCTTTATCGATCACGGCGAACAAGGTGCTTTGTTGGCGAGTGTCGGGCTCGATGCGGCCGGTATTGAGCACTCGGTGCGTGCCCGTTTTGCTGCAGAGCTTGCATAAATCGCGTAAATATACGATAATCAAAGGCTTTCTTGCTCGACCAACCAGTGTTTGGTGTGGCGGGCTGCCCCCGAGGCGCGCTTTTTACAGGCTCTTCGGACATCCTTAGGAGTTCAAATGCGTCACTACGAAGTGGTTTTTATTGTTCACCCAGATCAAAGCGAGCAAGTTCCCGCAATGGTCGAGCGTTATCAAGCGCTGGTGACTACCCAAGGCGGTAAAGTTCATCGCACTGAAGATTGGGGTCGTCGTCAACTCGCTTACCCTATTCAAAAACTGGTGAAAGCACACTATGTGTGTTTCAACATTGAGTGCGGTCAACCCACACTCGACGAACTCGAGCATTCGTTTCGCTACAACGACGCTGTGTTGCGCCACCTTGTCATCAAGACCAAAGCCGCTCAGTCTGAGCCTTCACTCATGATGAAACAAGTTGAACGCGACGAAGCCCGTAAGGCTTCGGCTGAAGCAACGCCCGGCGAGGCTGAGTAAGCTAGGCACGTTGTGAATCGGCTTGAAGTGCAGGGTCAGGTATTTGAGCTTTCCCCCTTAAGGTACACGCCATCCGGGGTTGCAGTGCTTGAATTTCTTCTCTCACACGAGTCCGAGGTCACTGAAGCAGGTCAACCGCGCCGTTTGGCGTTCACGCTAGCAGTTGTGGCGATGGGAGACTTAGCACAGATGGCACTCACAACAAGTTTGGGTTGCACAGTACGCGTCCAGGGGTTTTTAGCACCGGTTCGAAAAGATTCACCAAAATTTAGGCTGCATGCGCAGCAAATTCAACAGATTTAAGCGAGGCACATCATGGCTTTCTTCGGTAAACGTAAAGAAAAAAAGAAATTCACGCAACAAAATCCGCTTTTTAAGCGTCGTAAATTTTGCCGCTTCAGCGCGGCAAACGTCGACCAGATCGATTACAAAGATCTCGACACTTTGCGTGACTTCATTCAAGAAAACGGCAAGATTATTCCTGCACGTTTGACCGGTACTAAAGCGATCTATCAGCGCCAACTTGATACTGCAATCAAGCGCGCACGCTTTTTGGCATTGTTGCCCTTTACTGATAACCATAATTGATCCAGGGGCATACCATGCAAATTATTCTGCTCGAAAAAGTCGTTAACGTTGGCAACCTCGGTGAAGTTGTTCGCGTGCGTGATGGTTACGCACGCAATTTCTTGATTCCCCAGAAAAAAGCCCGTCGCGCCACTGAAACTGCTTTAAAAGAATTTGAGGTTCGCCGCGCCGAACTTGAAAAAATCCAAGCTGAGAAACTCGCGTTGGCTCAAGCCTTGGGTCAACGCCTTGAAAGCTTCTCGCTAAGCATTACCCAAAAAGCGGGTGTTGATGGTCGTCTGTTTGGTTCGGTGACAAACATGGATATTGCAACAGGTTTGGTTGCTGCAGGTTTCGCAGGGATCGAGAAAGCGCAAATCCGTTTGCCTGAAGGTCCCTTGAAAGCTGTCGGTGAGTTTCCTGTGCAAGTGGCAATTCATCCTGATGTGGTCAGCAGCATTTCAGTTGTTGTGGTTGGCGACGTAGTCTAAGCTTCTACTCGCTTGCTCTAAACAAAAAGCCGGCTCTGGTCGGCTTTTTGTATTCAAGGGTTTACAACACCCTCAGACACCCTAGGCACCCTCAAAAATTGTGACACAGCCTCTAGTTAACGCACCTGCAGCTGACTCAAAAATTGTGACACAGCCTCTGGTTAACGCACCTGCAGCTGACTCTCAGTTGGTGAGCACACAGGCAGATAACGCACGATTCAAGCTTGCGCTAGAGCAGTGGTTGCTGCTGCATGCCGATGATCCGACGGGTGTGTCTTTTGTTGAGTTTGCTGGGCACTCGTGTGTGGTTAAGCGCTACCGAGCAAAGTGGTTTTCGCCATTGATCGCTGGGCTAAAGTTCGCCAAAGTCGTCGTGCTGTCTTGGCTTTGTTGGCTGTTGATGGGCGAACGGCCTTTGCCGCAGCGTTTGTTGAAAAACAATCTGCAAGATGAGGCGCAGCGCTTAGTTCGACTGAAAGACGCTGGCAGTTCGGTGCCGAAGGTCTGGTACCACGCGCCTGAGATACTGGTCTTAGAGTACGTGGGCCAAGATATGCCTTATCTGATTCGTATGGCAACCCCAGAGGGGCGTCTAGGGCTCATGAGCCGGGCAGCCCAAGAACTCGCGAATTTTCACCGCGCCGGCTTTGTACATGGTGGCGCGCAATTGCGTAATTTGATGGTCAGCGATGATGGCACCGCAACGCGTATCGACTTTGAAGAGAATATCGGAGAGGCCCTGTCCTTACCGCTCGCGCAAGCCTACGACGTTTTTCAGATGGTGTCCTCAATGGCGGGGTTGCGTGGTCACGAATTTAGCCTCAACGAGCGCCAAACGCTTTGTCATCAATTGCTCGCTGCTTACCTAGGGGCTAACCCCGATCCGTTGGTACGTGCCCAACTGATATCCATTGAAAAAAAATTCGCAGTCATCAAAAAATATCTGGGCTGGTGCCTTAAATCAATTCCAGGCCGCGATATCCAAGGTTTTTTATATGTGACAAACACCTTACGGTTATCATTGCGTGATGAATAATTCTCCTGATCCACAACTCGAATACCTTCGTGTGCCGCCGCATTCGGTTGAGGCTGAGCAATCCGTGCTTGGCGGGCTGTTGCTTGACAATGGCGCCTGGGAGCGTGTCACCGATGTGGTGAACGAAGATGATTTTTATCGCTTTGACCACCGCTTGATCTGGCATCACATTGCGCGTTTGGTCAACTTGTCGCGCCCTGCCGATGTGGTCACGGTCAACGAGTCTTTGGCCAGTGTCGGTAAGTCTGAAGAGGTGGGTGGCTTGAGCTACCTCAATGCCTTGGCGCACAATACCCCCTCGGCTGCAAATATTCGTCGTTATGCTGAAATTGTGCGTGAGCGCTCAATGTTACGAAAGCTCGTCACGGTGGCCGACGAGATCGCTGCAACAGCGTTTAATCCACAGGGCAAAGAAGCGCGTCAGTTGCTTGACGAAGCCGAATCTAAAGTTTTTAAGATTGCGCAAGAGGGGGCGAAAGCCTCGGCTGGGTTTCGCGAAATCCAGCCGCTGTTATCTGAAGTCGTCGATAAGATTGATGAGTTGTACCACCGCGAGGGCAACACCGATGTAACGGGTGTGCCAACCGGGTTTACCGATCTCGACAAAATGACCTCTGGGCTGCAAGGTGGCGATCTGGTCATCGTTGCCGGTCGCCCTTCAATGGGTAAAACGTCGTTGGCGATGAATATTGCTGAACACGTAGCGATCGAGCAGGGTCTGCCTGTGGCTGTGTTTTCGATGGAAATGGGCGCGGTGCAATTGGCCATGCGTATGTTGGGCTCGGTTGGTATGCTAGATCAACACCGCATGCGTACGGGTAAGTTGCTGGCTGATGATTGGCCCCGCGTCACGCATGCCGTGCAACGCATGCAAGATGCGCAGATGTACATTGACGAGACACCGGCGTTAAGTTCGGTTGAGGTCAGGGCACGTGCGCGCAGACTGGCACGTCAGTGTGGCAAGCTCGGGTTGATTGTGATCGACTACTTACAGTTGATGGGCGCAAGCTCGGCGGGTGAAAATCGTGCAACCGAGATTTCAGAGATTAGTCGCTCGTTGAAAGCGCTGGCCAAAGAACTCGAGTGCCCAGTGATTGCGTTATCGCAGTTAAATCGCAGCTTAGAGCAACGTCCTAATCGTCGTCCTGTGATGAGCGATTTGCGTGAATCTGGCGCCATTGAACAAGATGCCGATTTGATTTTGTTTATCTATCGCGACGAAGTCTACAACCCTGATTCGCCTGATAAAGGTACCGCTGAAATTATCATCGGTAAGCAACGTAATGGCCCAATCGGCACTGTTAGGTTAACGTTCCAAGGGTCTATTACGCGGTTCTTGAATTTTGCGGGCGGCGGTGGGTCGGTTTATTGAATCAGTATGCCATCTTGCGGTTGTGTGCCATCAAGTCCGGCCACAACCTTAGCTTGTTGCACCCATTGTTTGATTTTGACCGCATCGCCCACCCGAGTGCCTTTACCATCTGCGTTGAGTAGAACGATTGCCATGTCGCGGTTGTTGATGCGCGCGACCATCACCAGGCATTGTCCTGCCTCGTTGATGTAGCCAGTTTTAGACACTTTGATCTCCCACGTCGGGTTCATCACCAACATGTTGGTATTGCGAAACAGTGTGGCGTGTCCACTTGTGCGCACTTCATGTTGAGTGTCGGTGGTGTATTGCCGAATCGCAGGGCGCGAGGCCGATGCTTGCAGAAGCTTCACTAAGTCGCGGGGGCTCGAGACGTTTTCACTTGATAAACCGGTGGGCTCGACAAATCGACTCTGCGTCATACCAAGTTGTTTCGCTTTGTTATTCATTGCAGCAACAAAAGCTGGCATACCACCTGGATAGTGTCGACCCAGCGCGTTGGCAGCACGATTCTCAGAAGACATCAACGCCAAATGCATCATGTCACTACGCGAGAGCTTGGTGCCAACGGGTAAGCGCGACCGGCTGTGTTTTACCGTATCAATGTCGCTGGTCGTGACTTCTATCATGTCGCTCATCGATTGATTCGCATCAACAATCACAATGGCAGTCATGAGCTTTGTGATTGAGGCGATTGGGCGCGCGATCTCATCATTGCGCGAAAACAAAGTGGTGTTGCTACTCAGGTCTTGCACAAGCACCACGTTCGAACGCACTGCGCTGATCGAGCCCGCTGTTGACACGCCAGCAGCGGCAACACCAGCGACGGCTACGCCCGCGGTATTGCGCGCCTGAGGCGCATTTGAGGGCTTGACGGTTGATGACTTCAACCCACTTGAATTGGATTTTGTCGATGGCTTGTTGCTCGCATCTGCAACAGACCGACTGCCTTGAGGGGTGCCCGAGGGGGAGACGGCTTTTTTAGTGGCTTTTGTGTTGTTGGTTTTTTTCTTGGCTTTGTTGGTGCCACTGGTCGTTGCCGCTGGCTTTTTGGCCGCGTTATCGGCCGAGGCGGGTGCAGTTTGCGCAAGCAGCGGAGAACCGGCACAGCTTAAGCTCAGACTGATCAGGCATCCAAGCCAGGATTTTCGACAGGGTAAACGAAACTTAAAAAACATCCTAAGTGCCTTGCAAAGTATAAAAACCATGCAAATTATATACTTAGCTTTGATACTTAAACCAGTTTTCTATTAATTTATCCTAAATTTTTATTGAGACGACTAAAAATAAGTATTTACCCTTATTTTTTCTGACTCAGCATCGTTAAGGCCATCTCAAAAGCCACACGCAGCGACGAGGGGTCTGCAATCCCTTTACCCGCAATATCAAAGGCTGTGCCGTGGTCGACACTCGTTCGGACAAAGGGCAATCCAACGGTGATGTTGACCCCCTGATCAACGCCTAAATACTTGATTGGGATCAGACCTTGATCATGGTATTGCGCCACACAGATGTCAAACTCACCCATGCGCGCACGCATGAAAAGTGTGTCGCCAGGCCAAGGGCCCGACGCATGGATGCCGCGTGCTTGCGCTTGCGCGATTGCAGGCGCGATGATGTCAAGATCTTCGCGACCAAACTTGCCGTGTTCGCCAGCATGTGGGTTTAAACCCGCGACACCAATGCGCGGTGAGGCAATGCCCATTGCCTGACACGCTTGTTGCGCGAGTTCGATCGTGCGTAACTCAAGTGCCGTGGTCAGTGCGGGTGAGACCTCAGACAGCGCGATGTGAATGGTGGCAAGTATGACGCGCAACTGATCGTTAACTAGCATCATCGCAACGTAAGGCGTTCGCGAGCGCTGTGCAAGGATCTCGGTGTGCCCCGGAAAATCAAGCCCCGCTGCGTGCATGGCCTCTTTGTTCAAGGGCGCGGTGACGATCGCACTGACTTTGCTAAGCATCGCGTCGTCGATCGCTAAGCACAGTGCGTCGTAGGCCGATTGCCCCGCACGTGCGTCAACGCGTCCTAAGGGCAAGTTATCGGGTAGTGCCGGATGGGTCGGCCGCACAAAGAGGCAGCCCACCTCATGCGCGTAGGTGGCCAGCGCGCCCACGTCTGTGAGTTCAATGACGCGTAGAGGCGCCTCGAGAGCCGCCACTGCGCGTCGCAGAGCACCCGCATCGCCATACACCACACAAGGTGCCGGCAGCCCCGCCAGGTGGAGTTTGATCACGATTTCAGGGCCAATGCCTGCCGCATCTCCTAGCGTGAGCGCCAGAGGGGCAAGAGGCGTGGCAGGTGTTTGACCAAGAGTCATCATTTTATGGTTCGGTACTGCTGCAGTGGATTAGCGAAAGCAGCATTTAAAACTTAGAGTAGCGCACAAAAGCTTTGACGACGAATCCGCTGCACAGTGAACGCTTTCGTGCCTGATCTGAATCCGCTGCACAGTGAACGCCCTAGTGCTTAACACGAGGGCGACCCGTCCTTAAAGAACTTCGCCAGCATAGTCGGCTAAGCGCGAGCGCTCGCCGCGCTGCAGCGTGACGTGCCCAGCGTGCGGCCAGCCTTTGAAGCGATCCACCACAAAGGTCAAGCCAGAGCTGCCCTCGGTGAGGTACGGGGTGTCGATCTGCGCGATATTGCCTAAGCACACCACCTTGGTGCCCGGACCGGCTCGAGTGATGAGCGTTTTCATTTGTTTGGGCGTTAAGTTTTGTGCTTCATCGATGATGAGGTATTTATTCAAGAACGTACGCCCGCGCATAAAGTTCAAAGACTTCACTTTGATTTTTGAACGAATCAGTTCCATCGTGGCGGCACGACCCCATTCATTGCCATGCGAGTTGCTCGTGGCACCACCGCCTTCGGTTTCTCCCATGTTTAACACATCAAGGTTGTCTTCGAGTGCGCCCATCCACGGCATCATCTTTTCTTCTTCGGTGCCCGGTAAAAATCCAATATCTTCACCCACCGGTACCGTGACGCGCGTCATGATGATCTCAGTGTAGCGCTTGGTCTCAAGCACTTGGGCCAGCCCCGCGGCAAGTGTCATCAAGGTTTTTCCGGTGCCTGCCTGACCCAGCAACGAGACAAAGTCACATTCTGGATTCATCAACAGATTCATTGCAAAATTTTGCTCGCGATTACGCGACGTCACACCCCAGACATTATTTTTGCCATGGGTGTAGTCACGCAAGGTAGCCAACACTGCGGTTTTGCCGTTGACTTCGCGCACTTGCGCATAGAGCGGCATCGGTCCTTCAAAATAGACAAACTGGTTGATCATGAACTGGCTGCACAACGGGCCGTTGATGCGATAGAAGGTAATACCGCCCTGCTGCCACGACTCAACACCTTTGCCGTGCTTGTTCCAGAAGTTTTCTGGTAACTGCAGCACGCCCGTGTAGAGTAGATCTGAGTCTTCGAGCACATGGTCGTTGAAGTAGTCTTCGGCAGCCATGGCAAGTGCGCGCGCTTTCAAGCGCATATTGATGTCTTTGGACACCAGCACGACTTCGCGCGTGGCGAACTGCTCTTGCAGCGAACGCACCACGCTCAAAATTTGATTGTCGGCCTTACCCATGGGTAGATCGGAAGGTAGGGTGCCAGACATCGCTTTAGTCTGAAAGTACAAGCGCCCGGTCGCATCTTTGTGGCCTAAACCATCTAGCGGCAAGCCTTCATCAAGTTTGGTGTGATCCCCAACCAAGGTGTCAAGTGAGCGACTGACCTGGCGGGCGTTGCGCGCCACTTCGGTCATGCCTTTCTTTTGATGATCAAGCTCTTCGAGTGTCATCATCGGCAAAAACACGTCGTGCTCTTCGAACCTAAAGAGTGAACTGGGGTCGTGTAATAACACGTTGGTATCAAGCACAAAGAGTTTCGTCACATCAGTGCTTGAGGGTTTGCTTCCCGCGCGCTTGGTGCTGCGCGCAGCGTTTGGTTGCACGGCTTTTTTCGCTGGGCTGGTTTTGCCAACCCCCGAGCTGCGGGCTTGGATGTCGATGACACTGGGCTGGCCTGGCACGAACGCCGGTGTTGCGGGACGCGCGGTGGGCGCTTCAATGATTTTATGCAGAACGGGTTGCGTGCTCGTCAGTCCGTCTAGATCAGGTTGTATCTCTTCGATTTCACGCGTTGGGGCTTTTGCAGTGCGCTCTAACGTAGTGAGATCCAAGATTGCAGCAGGACGCGTGGGCAGCTTCGGTAACGGCATAAAAGGTAGTCCCCAGAAAAGCGATTAAAGAAACAATGAACAGGACACTTCAATAAAAAGAGCAGTTCAATCAGCAGAGCATTTCAACGAACAGGGCGCTTCAATGAGTCGGCCGCTTCAACAAACACAGCGCTTCAACCCCAAAAGATTGCCTCACGTTTTATGTCAGAGCGCGCGCCGCCTCGAGTACCTCTTGGGCATGGCCTGGCACTTTCACGCCACGCCACACACGCGCCAGTTTGCCCTGCGCGTCAATTAAAAATGTGCTGCGCTCAATGCCTCGTACCTGTTTGCCGTACATGTTTTTAAGTTTCATGACGCCGTATAACGTGCACAGTGTCTCGTCGGGATCCGCGATGAGCGGAAACGGCAGCCCAAGTTTTTTGCTGAAGTTTTCGTGCGACTTTAACGAGTCGCGAGAGGCCCCAACGATTGCGCAGTTGGCCGCCATGAAGGTGTCGTGCAGATCACGAAAATTTTCGGTCTCCGTGGTGCAACCCGGGGTGTTGTCTTTGGGGTAAAAATACAGCACGACTGCGCGACCCAGGCACTGTTGCAGTGTGATCTGACCGATGGTGCTTTGTACGGTGAAAATGGGGGCGGGGGAGCCCAAGACGTCTGAGGGGAGTGGTATCGCTTTACTTGTGGTCATATCGCTCTTTTTCGAGGAGTGTTGAGTCAATTGTTTTACGCTTGGCTGCTTTGTGTAGAGGGTCTCGAAGGCAAAGTTGCTAGTTTGGGTTTTGCAATGGCATGGTTCTCAAAGTGAAGCGCTTTCAGGGATCAGCGCGGCGATGACTTGGCGACCCTCGGCCATCAAGATGTTGAAGGTGCGGGCTGCCGCCTGAGTGGTCATGCTTTCAACCCCTACGCCGATTTTCAAGAGCGGAGCCACAATATGATGAGGCAACATCATTTGTTTGCTTCCGGTGCCAACCAACAGCACCTCGGGTTTGTCGCCCAGTACCTGGGGGGCGCCGCCGTCGTCCGAGTCCAGAAATGCCATCGGGTCGAGTGGGGCCAAGCTCAGACGTGCCGCCGCTAGCAACAGTTCAGAAGAGATATCGAGGGGGCTTGAGGCCGACCAGCGGGCGATTTCGCCTAGTGGGCCAAAGGCAATCGCGTGGTCAAAGCGAACTTTATTGACTTCGACAAAACCGTTTCCGTACCCGGTTACGGTATTCATTGCCGAGTTGGTATCTGTGTGAAGCTTCAATCAATACTCCGGCAGGTTGTTCAGACTATAGCGCAATCGATTATCGTTTGTGTGAGGGGACGCTAGGGGTTTTCAAGACAAAATGATGAATTTTTTATGACTTTTTAGCCTGATTTGCGAGACAGGGCGTGTTGCGCTAGATTAGAGGGCTTTGCTGCAGCGCAAACTGACAACTTGAGGTCTAATAGATATCAGGATTACTTAGTGCGCAGCGCGCTTTTGCCTAGCCCCAATAAGGATGCATGATGAAGAGGTTTCCCCGAATTGAGCGTTTGCCGCCCTATGTTTTCAATATTACGGCCGAACTCAAAATGGCGGCTCGTCATCGCGGCGAAGATATCATCGACATGTCGATGGGCAACCCCGATGGCCCAACGCCAGCGCATATCGTCGAAAAATTAGTCGAAGCCTCGTCGCGCCCCACTACCCACGGGTATTCGGTTTCAAAAGGGATTCCACGCTTGCGCAAGGCCATCACCGACTGGTACGCGCGACGTTTTCAAGTGCAGTTCGACCCTGATTCTGAAGCGATTGTCACGATTGGCTCAAAAGAAGGGCTGGCCCATTTGATGTTGGCCACGCTCGACGCGGGCGACACGGTGTTGGTGCCAAACCCTAGCTACCCCATTCATATTTATGGTGCCGTGATTGCGGGTGCCAATATCCGTTCGGTCTGCATGACGCCTGGCAGTGATTTTTTTCAAGAGCTCGAACGCGCTGTGCGCGAGTCGATCCCAAAACCCAAGATGATGATTTTGGGTTTTCCAAGCAACCCGACAGCACAATGTGTTGACCTCTCGTTTTTCGAACGCGTCGTGGCGCTGGCCCGCGAGCACAACATCATCGTGGTGCACGACTTAGCCTACGCTGACATCTGCTTTGATGGCTATCAGGCACCTTCGATCATGCAGGTACCTGGCGCGCGCGAGGTCGCGGTCGAATTCTTTACCATGAGTAAAAGCTACAACATGGCTGGCTGGCGCGTCGGCTTCATGGTGGGAAACGCCGAGTTGGTGAACGCGCTGGCACGGATCAAAAGCTATCACGATTACGGCACCTTTACCCCCATTCAGGTCGCTTCGATTGCGGCACTCGATGGCCCGCAAGATTGCGTGACTGAGGTGGTGCAAAAGTACCAAAGTCGTCGCGACGTGTTGGTCAAAGGTCTGCACGAGGCAGGCTGGATGGTTGAAAACCCCAAAGCGTCCATGTACGTCTGGGCGCATATCCCCGAGCCGTATCGGGCGAAAGGCTCGCTTGAGTTTGCCAAGCGTATTCTCGAAGAGGCTAAGGTTGCGGTGTCGCCGGGTATTGGCTTTGGTGATTATGGCGATGAGTATGTGCGCTTCGCCTTGATTGAAAACGAGCAGCGTACCCGTCAAGCCGTACGTGGCATCAAAGATATGTTTCGCAAGGATGGGTTGTTGTAATGGATTCAATCAAAGTTGGTTTGTTAGGTCTGGGTGTAGTGGGCGGGGGCACCTACAAAGTGTTAGCCCGTAATGCCCAAGAGATTGCCCGTCGTGCGGGGCGTAAAATCGAAGTGACCCGAGTGGCGGTGCGTGATGTCGCCAAAGCGCGCAAGCTTTTAGGGGCCGACATCCTGGTGGGGACAGACCCCCACGCGGTGGTACGAGACCCCTCGATTGATATCGTCGTTGAACTCATCGGTGGCGACACCTTGGCACTCGAGTTAGTGCTCGAGGCCATTGCACAAGGCAAGCATGTGGTCACCGCCAACAAAGCCTTGCTGGCCAAGCATGGCACTGAAATTTTTGCAGCAGCCTCGGCGCGCGGCGTGATGGTTGCCTTTGAGGCTGCGGTAGCCGGTGGTATCCCGATTATTAAAGCGATTCGAGAAGGCTTAACTGCCAATCGAATTGAGTGGGTGGCGGGCATTATCAACGGCACCACTAATTTCATTTTGTCAGAGATGCGTGCGCGCGGCTTGCCCTTTGCAACGGTGCTGGCCGAGGCACAAAAACTCGGCTATGCCGAGGCCGATCCAACCTTTGATATCGAAGGTGTTGACGCTGCGCACAAGCTCACTTTGTTGGCGTCTTTAGCCTTTGGTATCCCCGTGCAGTTTGATAAAGCCTACATCGAGGGCATCTCTCAACTGGCCGCTGAAGACATCAAGCTTGCCGAGCGTCTTGGGTACCGCATTAAGTTATTGGGGATTACCAAGCGTCGGCCTGAAGGGATTGAACTACGAGTTCACCCAGCGCTGGTGCCGGTGAAATCGCTGTTAGCCAATGTCGAAGGCGCGATGAACGCAGTGCTGGTGCGTGGCGATGCAGTCGGGCAAACGCTCTACTACGGCAAAGGCGCGGGCGAAGAGCCTACTGCCTCGGCGGTTGTGGCAGATTTGGTTGACGTGACACGTCTGCACACCGCAGATCCTGAACACCGTGTGCCGCATCTCGCCTTTCAGCCAGACGCTATGGCCGACACCCCGATCCTAGCTATTGACGATATCGTCACGTCTTACTATTTACGCTTGACCGTCGCCGATCAGCCGGGCGTGCTGGCTGACTTAGCGCGTGTCTTGGCGGATGCCAAAATTTCGATTGGTTCAATGATTCAGCAACCCGCCGAACAGAGCGCTGATGCCGAACTGATTTTCTTAACGCACGAAGCGATCGAGCGCAACGTCAATGCGGCGATTGTCAAAATCGAAGCGTTGCCATTTGTACGCTCGCGCGTCACGCGCCTGCGTATGGAAAGCCTCGCATGAAGTACGTTTCAACCCGTGGGGGCATGGCGGCGCAAGGCTTCTCAGATATTTTGCTTGAAGGCTTAGCGCCCGATGGCGGTTTGGCCATGCCAGAACGCATTCCACAGGTATCAGCGGCACAACTCGAGTCTTGGCGTAGCTTGCCTTACCATGCGTTGGCTGCTGAAGTGTTATCTCAATTTATTAGCGATATTGATTCGGCGCAACTCAAGACGTTGACGCAAGCTGCGTATGCTCCTAAGACCTTTCAAAGTGCTGAGATTGTTCCGTTGCGTCCACTGTACGACGGGCTCTCACTGTTAGGTTTGTCTGAGGGCCCGACGCTGGCCTTTAAAGACATGGCGATGCAATTTTTAGGCCAAGTGTTTCCGCATGTGTTGCGCGTACGCGGCGCGACCTTGAATATTTTGGGTGCCACTTCTGGTGATACCGGCTCGGCGGCCGAATATGCCATGCGTGGCAAAGACGCTGTTGCCGTATTTATGCTTTCGCCCTTTGGCCGCATGAGTGCGTTTCAGCGCGCGCAAATGTATTCCTTGCAAGACGCCAATATCCATAATTTGGCAGTCAAAGGCGTCTTTGACGAAGCGCAAGACGTGGTCAAGGCACTGGCTAGCGATTTAGCGTTTAAAAACAAATACCATTTGGGTGCGGTCAACTCAATTAATTGGGCGCGTATTGCTGCTCAAATTGTGTATTACTTTCATGGTTGGTTGCGAGTCACAACTGGCCCAGGCCAGCCAGTGTCGTTTGCGGTGCCATCCGGTAATTTTGGCAATATCTTGTCTGGTCATATTGCGCGCAGCATGGGTTTGCCCATCAGGCGCCTGGTACTCGCCACCAACGAAAACAACGTGTTGGATGAATTCTTTCATACGGGTATTTACCGGCCTCGCTCTGCGGCACAAACGTTTTTAACCTCAAGCCCTTCAATGGATATCTCACGTGCCTCAAACTTTGAGCGCTTTGTGTTTGACCTGGTTGGACGTGACGCTGAGCGAGTCGCCAAGTTATGGCAAGAGCTAGGGGTCAAAGGTTCGTTTGATTTGTCGGCCTACCTGCCAGAGTTCACTGAGCGGTATGGGTTTGTGTCCGGTAGCAGTTCGCATCAAGATCGTTTGTCGACGATTCGACAGGTCATGGATCGCACCGGTATTTTGATTGATCCGCATACTGCTGATGGTGTGAAGGTGGCTGCACCCTTTGTTGAAAAAGGTGTGCCCATGCTGGTGTTAGAAACGGCCTTGCCGGCAAAGTTTTCAGAGGTGATTCAAGAGGCGCTCGGTCGCCCCGCGCCTGTGCCGCTTGGCCTTGAAAATCTCGAGTCGCTGCCGCAAAAAGTGACCGTATTGCCTTGCGATGTGGCCAGCGTAAGGGCCTATATCGCTGAGCACGCGAGCCTCTAGCGATGGCGTTGTTTACGCCCTTTCATTTTGTTGCAATTGCCGTGGGTGCAGCGCTGGGCGCGTGGTTGCGTTGGCTGCTTGGCCTGTGGCTCAATCGCCATGCGGATGCAATCCCTTGGGGCACTTTCTCTGCCAATATGCTTGGCGGTTATCTGATCGGCTTAGTGGTTGGCGTGGTTGCTGCGCACCCAGAGTGGCCGCCCTTTTGGCGCCTGTTTATTGTCACGGGATTTTTGGGCGGGCTCACCACGTTTTCAACGTTTTCGGCTGAAACGGTTGCCTTACTTGAAGAAGGGCGTCTGGCAATGGCGGCGATGTATTCTGGTGTCAGCCTTGCTGGCTCGCTGGCGTTAACGCTGCTGGGCTTGTACACGGCACGCGCGCTACAAAACTAGCCTAGTAGGCGCCGCGCTGTAAGGCTTCGATAAGCGTTCTTGCTGCCTGGTTGCCGCTACGCACAGCACCTTCAAGCACCGCAGGGTAGCCGGTGTCTGTCCAGTCACCGGCCAAACTCAAGCGCGGCCACGGGCTTTGATTGCGAGGGCGCTGCAGGCCAGGCACCGCGGCAAAGGTTGCGCGTTTTTCAACAATCAGGCGATGGGCTTTTACGCCTGGCATCGTTGGCTGTGAATGGCTACGCGAGTTTGGATGGCGTTGCACTTGCTCTCGAATTTGGGTTGCAATCTTGTCAACAAAGCTTGCGCGGTCATGCTTTAAAAAATCAGCAGCATCGCTCACGACCACAGTGACTTGGTCGTTTGCCTGTGGGCGTTTAAAGAGCCATTGTCCGAGGTGACCACGTAAGGAATTTTCATCAAGCAGTAGGACTGAGTGCGGTGGGTGCCAAGCTGCGTCTAATTGCAAGGTGAGTGTAGCAATCGCGCGATACTCAAAGGCCTCTAATTGGGCCATTAAGGTACCGCTTGCGCGGCTGTTTTCGCTAGGTTTTAAGATGCGTGCGCAGGCATAGGGCGGGGTTGCTAAGACGCAGCCCTCGAAGGCTTCACCATCAATGGTCACTGCCGTGGGTGTGGGGCAAACGTCTCGCACAATATGCCGATAGCGCATGGTGACATAGTCAGCCGCTGCCTGAGGCCAAAGTGCTGTTAAGTCAACACGTGGGATCAGCATGTCAGAGTGTGCCCGCGGAGCATCCAGACTATCGCGTAAAACATTTAAAAATAGTTGGGCACAGGCTTGGTCGCATGCAGTGTTTAAACTCGCCAGGCATAGAGGAGTCCAGAGACGGCGGCACAACCCGGCAGATTGATGGTGTTGCTCAAGCAACTGTGCAACGCTCAATCGCTCAGGCACTTGCCAGCGCTTTTGCTTGAGTGAAACAATCATGCGAGTGGCAAGCCAGCGCTCGCGCCACGACAAACCACGTGCGGTGAGTAACGCCCAAAGGGTGTGAAACGGCGAGGGGAGGTTGGCCGCTTTCAGGCGAAAGGCTCCGTCGGCGCTTTCAATGTGCAGGGGCGTTTGCTGCAGCAAGTCGCTCACAGCGCGTTCGGGATGCAACTGTTTGAGTAAGGCCAGCGTCTCGGTATACGCGCCCAATAGCAAATGTTGGCCGTTGTCGATTGCCCCCATGTTCAGATCATCGACGCGCCGTGCGCGTCCACCTGCAAGGGGTGCCGCCTCAAACACAGTGACGTCTGCCCCAGTTGCTTTCAGTGCAACCGCAGCCGCCAAGCCGGCCCATCCCGCGCCGACCACGGCAAGCTTCATCAGGCTCGACTCGCTCGCTGAATTTGACGAATCACGCTTGCGCCTTCGCCGATAAAGTTTTTCCAGGCTAGCCAGAGCTTGCGTACGGGCGTGAGCGAAATCCGCTGGTGTAAGACCTGCCATTGCTCATGTTCGATTTCTGTGAGCAGGGCGTAATAAATCGCTGCCATCATTAAGCCCGGGCGTTGGGCGCGTTGATCCTGTCGCGGTAAGGCTGCGATGGCCTCGGCGTACAGCGCGCGTGCGCGCGCAGCTTCAAAGGCCATCAGTGCAGAAAATTTTTCAGAATAGTTGCCATTCAAAATATCTGAGGCACGCACACCAAACTGTTGCAGATCGCTAATTGGCAAGTAGATGCGGCCGCGACGTGCATCGTCACCCACATCGCGAATGATATTGGTGAGCTGAAACGCTAGACCTAACTTGGTGGCGTATTGCAGCGTCGACGCATCGGTGTAGCCAAAGATGCTCGCAGACAGTTCACCCACGACACCGGCCGCATGCCAGCAATACGTTTGTAGCGCTGGCCAGTCAAGGTAACGGGTCTGGTCTAAGTCCATCTCCATGCCATCAATCACGGCCAGCAGACGCGCGCGTGTGATGTCAAACGGGCTGAGGCAGGGCAGTAGCGCTTTCATGACTAAGTGCTCGGCTTTACCCTCGTAAAGCGCATCAACCTGTGTGCGCCACCACGCAAGCTTAATCCGCGCCAGTGAGGTGTCGGTGCACTCGTCCACAACATCATCGACCTCGCGACAAAAGGCATAGAGTGCCGTGATCGCTTGACGGCGCGCCGGAGGCAAAAACAGAAAGGCGTAGTAAAAGCTTGAGCCGCTCTTGGCTGCTTTATCCTGACAGTATTCTTGTGGCGTCATGCGTTCAGGTTCGAAGAGCGCGTGTGAGCATGAGTGCCCAGTCATACGCGCCAAGGGTTGGTCGATGGCGAAACACATCAAATTCAACGTGTTCGAGTTTTTCTAAAATTCGCAGGCCACCTTGCACGATGAGCCTGAGTTCAAGTCCGACGCGCCCGGGCAACCGTCGGCCTAGTGGCTGACCAAAGTGTAACAAGGCTCTGCAGGCCGTGACCTGTTCTTGCATGAGGGCTTTCCAGGCTGTGCTAGTTTGCCCGTTTGCAATCGTCTCTTCGGTCACATCAAAGCGGTTGAGTTCTTGCAGCGGCAGATAAATTCGCCTCTTTTGCCAGTCGATCGCAACATCTTGCAAGAAGTTTAGTCGTTGTAGGGCAGTGCAAATGGCGTCGGACTGGGCTAGGGTGTCTTGCGTAACTGCACCATAAAGGTGCAGCATCAGACGGCCGACGGGGTTGGCTGAACGTTCGCAGTAACGGTCGAGCGCGGCTTGATCGACGTAACGTTTTTGAACGATATCTTGCTCGAAAGCCAAGAGCAGATCTTCAAAAGGCTGAAGTGGCAGTTGGTGGTCAACAATGGTTTGACCAAGCGGGATGAAGATCGCGTCAAGCGTTGGGTGTAAGTCGAGAGGCTGTGCGTGAGGTGATTCGACGCAGGCCCCTAGCGCGTCACGGTAGGTTTGTAAGGCGTGCAGGCGTTCGGCGTCGCTGGCGTCACCCTCATCAGCGATGTCGTCGGCGCTACGCGCAAAACGATAGATATTCAGCACGGCCTGACGCAAATGTCTGGGCAATAGAAATGAAGCAACCGGAAAATTTTCGTAGTGATTGGCGGACATAATGGTTGTTGGCTTGACCTCATCTTCGCCCCGAAGTGCAGAGATTTACGCTTAAATCGTTAAACGCCGAGTCATCATGACATCGTTTATCAAGACATACTTGATTTATTGAACAATGCCCCCACTATAACTATATTAAAGTAAGCTCAACTTGGGCTGCGGTAGACTAACATTCATCAGTGCCCGTGTGTGCGTGCTTGGAGATCAGTTTGAAAGATAGTTGCGTATTGATTACTGGCGCCACCAAAGGAATCGGTTGGGCGCTCACTCAGCGTTTAGCGGATATGGGTTGCCACGTGGTTGGCATTGCCCGCAATACCGCCGAAATCGATTTTCCTGGCTATCTGTATGAATGCGATTTATCAGACGCAGGTCAAACGCAAGATGTGCTGCAAGTCATACGCGACAAGTTTCCGGTTGACGCTGTGGTCAATAACGTGGGTTCAGCGATTTCGCAGCCACTTGGCTCGGTCGAGCTCTCAGCGCTTTACGAAACCTTTGACATGAATGTACGCACGGCTGTCCAGGTCACGCAAGCGTTTGTCGAATCCATGAAAGTGCGCCGTAACGGGCGCATTATCAACTTGTGCAGTCTGGCAGTGCGGGGCGCGCGCGAAGCCACAAGCTATGCTGCCGCTAAAAGCGCCATCATTGGTTGTACACGCACTTGGGCCTTGGATTTAGCTGAGTACGGCATCACCGTCAATGCAGTCGCTCCAGGTGCTATTGATACCGAGCTCTTCATGAATGCGATGCCCGCCGCGGATGTCGCCAGCGCGGCAGCCTCGTCGGTACCCATGGGACGCTTAGGCACCGCTAACGAGGTGGCTGCGTTGATCGGGTTTTTATTGTCGGCCGAGGCTGGTTTCATCACGGGTCAGATTATCGGGATTGATGGCGGCGGCAGCTTAGGCAGTACGTCCTAGTCAGACGCTTTACGGTGCCCACAGGTCAGGGGCTTTGCAGTCTGCCTTCTTTAGCCTTGTTAAACTGGCGCATGGCAAAAATTAAAACGATTTTCACTTGCACAGAGTGTGGTGGCGTCAGCCCGAAATGGCTGGGCCAGTGCCCGCACTGCAACGCCTGGAACACTCTCGAAGAATCGCGCGACGCTGGGCCTGCTTCCCATGCTGAGCATCGTTATGCGCCGCTCACCGCGTCAGCGCCGCTGCGTAGTCTGTCAGATGTCGAGGCGCTCGAGCTGCCGCGCATCTCGACTGGCATCCCCGAATTCGATCGCGTACTAGGGGGCGGTCTGGTGGCAGGTGCCGTGGTATTGATCGGCGGCGATCCCGGCATCGGAAAATCAACCTTATTATTGCAAGCGCTGGTGGCCATGTCAGGTCAGGCGCGTGTGTTGTATGTCACGGGCGAAGAGTCTGCTGAGCAAGTCGCGTTGCGCGCGCGGCGTTTAGGCTTAATCGGTGGCTCGGTCGATCTGTTTGCTGAGATCCGCCTTGAGGCGATTCAACACGCCTTGCTTGAGCAAAAGCCGGCTGTGGCGGTGATTGATTCGATTCAAACGATTTATTCGAGCGAGCTCAGTGCAGCACCGGGGTCGGTCTCGCAGGTCAAAGAGTGCGCGGCTCAACTGACGCGATTGGCCAAGCAGGCGGGGATCCCCATTGTGATGATTGGTCATGTCACCAAAGACGGCACGTTGGCCGGGCCTCGGGTACTTGAGCACATTGTCGATACCGTATTGTATTTTGAAGGTGATACGCACTCGTCGTTTCGGTTGGTGCGTGCCTTTAAAAATCGCTTCGGTGCAGTCAATGAGTTGGGCGTCTTTGCCATGACTGATCGCGGCTTGCGGGGGGTCTCTAATCCTTCTGCCCTGTTTTTATCGCAGCACACCAACGAAGTTTCGGGCTCTTGCGTGATGGCGACCCAAGAGGGCACGCGCCCGCTCTTGGTCGAAATTCAAGCGCTGGTGGATACCGCCCATGTGCCCAATCCACGCCGCTTGTCGGTGGGGCTTGAAGGCAATCGCCTTGCCATGTTGTTGGCGGTACTGCATCGTCATGCTGGCGTCTCAACCTTCGATCAAGATGTCTTTGTCAATGCAGTCGGCGGAGTTCGCATCACTGAGCCGGCCGCTGACCTCGCTGTCTTGTTAGCGATTATTTCGTCGCTGCGCGATCGGCCTTTGCCCAAGGGGCTAATCGCGTTTGGTGAGGTGGGCTTGGCGGGCGAGGTTCGGCCGGCGCCGCGTGGCCAAGAGCGCCTGCGCGAAGCTGCAAAACTGGGTTTTTCGGTGGCGATTATTCCCAAGGCCAATGCGCCGCGTCAGCCGATTGAAGGGCTAGACGTCTGGGTGGTTGATCGCTTGCAAGATGCTCTTGACCGCTTACGCTGAGCCGATTCGCCTTCATGACAAATCTTAAACTCGCCTTCAGACAAGCTTGGCGCGATGCGCGCGCCGGTGATCTGCGTTTGCTGTTACTCGCCGTGGTCGTAGCAGTGGCGGCCATCACCAGTGTGGGTTTTTTGGCTGATCGAGTCAGCAGAGCGCTCGAGCGTGACGCTGCGCAAATGCTGGGCGCAGATTTAGTCTTTGAAGCAGACACTCCGGTGCCAGAGGCACTTTTGCTACAGGCACAGCAGCGCGGGTTAACCACCGCACTGACTTGGCAGTTTCCGTCGATGGTTGGTTCAAATGCGAACCTTGTGCTGTCTTCGTTAAAAGCTGTTCAGGGCAGCTACCCGTTGCGCGGCAGTCTGCGCACGAGCACCAGTATCGCGGGCCAAGATCAGGTCACAAAAACTGCGCCCGCGGTAGGCGAAGTGTGGGTAGATGCGCAAATTTTAGGGCAGACTAGCCAGCAAATCGGTCAGCAACTCAACGTGGGCGATATTAGCCTGACGATTACGCGAGTCATCACCTATGAGCCTGACCGTGGTCCACAGTTCGTCAATTTAGCGCCACGCGTGATGTTGCGTGCTGAAGATTTGCCGCGCACTGGGTTGATCGCACCCGGCAGCCGCGTGCGTCATGCTTTGCTCGTGGCGGGCGAGGGCGCTGAGATAGAGGCGTATCGAAGCTGGCTCGAGCGTCAACTCAAACCGGGTCAAAAAATTCTTACAGTCGAAGCAGGGCGGCCTGAAATCCGTCGTTCGCTTGATCGTGCGCAGCAGTTCTTGTCGCTGGTTGCAATTCTGGCGGTTTTGATTGCCGCGGTCGCCGTTGCGCTTGCCGCTAGACGCTTTGGTGAGCGTCATCGACCAAGCATCGCGTTGATGCGTTGCCTAGGGGCGACACAGTCTGCGGTCTCTCAGATTGTGGTGGGTGAGTTCGTTCTGGTCGGCGTGCTGGGGTCGTTTGCGGGCATGCTGCTGGGCTGGTGTGCGCAATTTTTGATGATCATCGCGCTGGGCGAGTTGATCGGAACAGACCTGCCCTCGGCCTCGTGGCTACCCGCTCTGCAGGGCCTGTTTGCCGGGCTGTGGTTGTTACTCGCTTTTGCCTGGCCACCGATTCAGGCCTTGCGCAATGTCGCACCATCGCAAATCTTTCGAGCCGCCCACCCGCGCATGCCTAGGGCAAGCTTGTTGGGCTATGCACTGGGTTTGGCAGGGTTCACTGTTTTGATGTGGTGGGTGGCCAAGGATCTCAAGCTAGGCGCTGGCGTGGCCCTGGGGTTTTTAGGTGCAGCACTTTTGTTTGGTGGGGTCAGTGCCTTAGGCTTAGGATTATTGGCTCTGTTGCGCGGGCGCCTGGATGCCTTCCCGATGTTGCGTTTTGCGATTAGTGGCGTCGTGCGCAGGCGCGCAGCCACCATTGCGCAAGTCAGTGCCTTGGCGATCGGGATGATGGCACTGTTGCTCTTGACGATTGTGCGCACTGATTTACTGGCGGGCTGGCAGCGCACCTTACCCCCAGATGCCCCGAACCGGTTTTTGATCAATGTACAGCCGGATCAAGTGAAAGGTGTTCAACAGGCGTTGCAGCAAGCTGGGATTTCTCAGGCGGTCATGTCACCAATGGTGCGAGGTCGGCTTCTGTCTCGTAACGGACAGGCGTTGAGCGCCAGCGATTACTCTCAAGAGCGCGCCCAACGTTTAATTGAGCGCGAGTTCAATCTGTCTTATGCCTCGCAGTTGCCCGAGCCAGGACAAATCGTCGTCGGGCGAGACCTTGTGGAAGACGCTTTTGAGGTATCGCTTGAAACCGGCTTGGCGAAGACGCTATCGCTTGAACTTGGCGATGTTTTAGAGTTTGATGTCGCGGGTCAAATGATCAAAGTGACAGTCACGAGTCTGCGTCGGGTTGACTGGGATTCGATGCGCGCAAACTTCTTTGCCATCCTGACGCCTGCGGCGCTCAATCGTGCACCGCAAACGTTTATGACAGCCTTTCATTTGCGCCCCGATCAAGCTGAGCAGCTGCAAAAACTTGTGCATGAATTTCCCAACCTGACTGTTTTTGATGTGGGTGCGATTCTTGGCCAGTTACAAAGTATTTTGGATAAGGTCTCAGTGGCAGTGCAAGGCCTCTTTGTTTTCTCACTGTTAGCCGGCGCGCTGGTGTTGGCTGCAGCGCTGTCAGCCACGCGCGACGAACGCGTGCGTGAGGCCGCTTTGATGCGTGCGCTCGGGGCGTCGAGGCGACAGTTGGCCACAGCTCAGCGTATCGAACTGTTGGCGGTTGGTGCGTTAGCTGGCCTGTTAGCAGCCGGTGGTGCGACACTGGCTGCCTGGGCGTTATCGACGTGGCTCTTTGAGTTCAATATGCGTTTTACCCTGTTGCCTTGGTTATTGGGTGTGACGCTATGTATGTTTGGTGCCTGGCTCGCGGGTGCGTTGGCTTTGCGCGGTGTCCTGCAGACCCCGCCACTCAACATTTTGCGGCAGACTTGAACATGACGCCGAGTCACACAAACCTGACTGCCGTCCCAAGTCATCGCGTCACAGACGAGATCGCGTCTGTTGTGCTTGAACAAGACGGGCAAACCATCCACCTGCGGCTTGATCCGTTAGTGCCCGAACCCGCCTTAGCGCGTTTTGATCCGGCTTATTTACCTTCGCAGGCGCAAGTGGTCGCCTCAGGAGGTCGCGCTGCGGCCTGGTTTGTGCAACTGGCATCCCTTGAGGCGGTGCTCAGGCACTTTAAGCGGGGTGGGTTGATGGCACGTTTGGTGCGAGAGCGCTATCTGTGGCTCGGTCTAGAGCGCACGCGTTCTTTTGCCGAGTTCGACTTGTTGCGCATCATGTGGCAAGCCGGTTTACCCGTACCACGCCCGTTGGGGGCTGCCGTCTGGCGGGGGCGCTTGACCTATCGTGCGGCCTTGCTCACCCAGCGTATCCAACAGGCTCGGCCCTTGGGGCAGTGCGCAGAGCCCAAGGTGTGGTTCGAGGCAGGTCGGGTGATTGCGCAGATGCATCAATTTGACGTTTGGCACGCTGACTTAAATGTCTTTAATCTTTTGGTGGATGCGCAAGATAAAGTATGGATCATTGATCTGGATCGTGGCCGTCGCAAAGCGCTGACAGCCATGCAGCGGGCCGAAAATCTGTCTCGTTTGTTGCGCTCGGTCAAAAAAGTTGCGCCCGAGCTCGAATCGACGTGTTGGCATCTGTTTAAACAAGGCTACCAAGCGGTATTCAACGATGCGTAATATATTCTGGAAAAAATGATGATGGCTTTAACCTTATACGGCCTGACCCAATGCAGTACCTGCGTGAAGGCGCGGGCTTGGCTTGAGCAACACGCGATTGCTCATCAGTTCATTGATTACCGCTCTCATCCTATCGGCGCGGCTGATTTAAAAAAATGGGCGAAGGCGCTTGGCGGTTTTGAAAAACTCGTGAATCGCGCCTCGATGACCTGGCGACAACTCGCTGACGCTTTAAAAGACCCGCAATCCGATGAACAATGGCTTGAATTGATTGCTCAGTACCCCGCACTGATTCGCCGACCCTTGACACTGTATCCCGATGGTTCGGTGACGGTTGGATTTAACGAAAAGCGTTACACAGAGAAATTGAAGATCGCATGACAGACACGCTTGTCCCTTTGATTGTCGCGGCGCTAGGCGCGACGATTGCCGCTGTATTTGCAGTACTGGCTTGGTTAAACGTGCGAGCCACAAGCGCGCAGCAGTCTGACCCTCTGCTTGAGCAAATTATTGCAACACTTGAGCGTGTCGAACGGACCCAGCGTGCCGAGCAACTTGAAAGTCAGCGTCAACTGCGCACCGAGATGTCTGATGCGTCGCGTGCGTTACGGCTCGAACTCTCACAGGCTGACGCTGAGTTTAGAGCCGCGGTCGCGCGCGATGCCGCCGCCGGGCGTAGCGAGGGAGCAGAATCCTTAGCGCGCTTCGCTGCTGGGTTTACGGCGCAATGGCAAAGTCTGATACAGACCAATGATCAACGGATGGCCGAGTTACGGGCCGCCGTTGAGCAACGTCTGCTGGCCTTGCAAATTGACAACGCCAGCAAGCTAGACGACATGCGCCGCACCGTCGATGAAAAACTGCATGCCACGCTCGAACTCCGCTTGGGCGAGTCGTTCAAACAAGTCTCAGAGCGTCTCGAGGCTGTGCAACGAGGCCTAGGCGAAATGCAGGCGCTGGCAACTGGTGTGGGCGATCTGAAGCGTGTGCTGACCAATGTCAAAACCCGTGGCACTTGGGGTGAGGTGCAATTAGCGCGTTTGATCGAAGACGGCATGACCCCTGAGCAATACGCCCGTAACGTCAAAACCGTACCAGGTAGTGACGCTCAGGTTGAGTTCGCAATTCGCTTGCCGGGTGCGACAGAGCACGAGCAAGTCGTTTGGTTGCCGATTGACGCTAAGTTTCCGAAAGAAGAGTATGAGCGTTTGATGGATTCCCACGAACAGGCCGATCGCGAGGGGATGAAGGCGGCGGGGTTAGCCTTGGGCAAAGCGGTTGAGACGCAAGCGAAGCTCATTGTCTCTAAATACGTCTCACCTCCTCACACCACTGATTTTGCCATTATGTTTTTGCCTAGCGAAAGCCTGTACGCTGAGGTTCTGCGGCAGCCTGGCTTGCTCGATAAGTTGCACGACCTGCGCGTCAATGTGGCGGGTCCCGCCAACTTAGCCGCTTTGCTCAATAGTTTGCAAATGGGGTTTCGTACGCTGGCGATTCAGCAGCGATCTTCTGAGGTTTGGCAGGTGTTGCGCGCCGTCAAGACCGAGTTCAATAAATTTGGGGACACTCTGGCCGCGGTCAAAAAATCGCTCGACACAGCCAGTAACAAGATCGGTCTAACCGAGACCCGTACCCGCGCGATGTTGCGAAGTTTAAAAAATGTAGAAGTACTGCCCGATGATCAGGCGCGCGCTTTGCTGCGCGAGGGCCTAAACGAACAAGAGTCTCTGGCGTTGGATAGCGCCGCCTCAGAGACAGAAGACCTACCTCTAAAGGATGATGATGCTTTCCCAACAAGACCTTAAACAACAAGCTGCAGAGGCTGCATTAACTTACATCGAGCCGCTGCTCTCGACCGAGGCGGTGATTGGTGTGGGCACGGGTTCGACCGCCGACTTGTTCATTGACGGCTTGGCACGCTACAAGACGCGATTTCGCGCAGCGGTCGCAAGCTCTGAGCGTAGCGCGCAACGCTTGGCGGCTTTGGGCATTGTGGTGCTTGACCTCAACGAGGTGCAAACCATGCCGGTTTACGTTGACGGCGCCGATGAAATCAACGAGCACCTGCACATGCTCAAAGGTGGTGGTGGGGCCCTCACTCGCGAAAAAATTGTGGCTTCGGTCGCGAAAAAATTTGTGTGCATTGCCGACGAATCTAAACTCGTTCAAGTGTTGGGTCGCTTTCCATTACCAATTGAAGTCTTGCCGTTGGCGCGCGAAGCGGTCGTTCGGGTGGCGCGTGAGCTCGGTGGTGAGCCTGTCTTGCGGGCGGGTTTCACCACCGATAACGGTAATCAGATCCTAGATGTGCACGGTTTAACCATTCTTGATGCGGTTGCGCTTGAAGCGAGGCTGAACCAAGTGCCAGGTGTGGTCACTAACGGCTTGTTTGCGGCGCGCCCCGCTGATGTGGCGTTGTTGGCCACGCAACGGGGCATTCGGCAACTTTAGGTGAGTCACAGTTCGCGCTCAGACAGGCTGACGCTTACGTCAGGGTGCAAGGGTCTGGTAGGCAGCCACGTGATGGCGTTACGTTCACAAAACTGTCATAGTTTCGTCTTACACTACCGTCTTCAACCCGATTGGATTTGCCATGACCGAGCACACCAACAAGCAATTTGACATAGACCTTCAGCGTATTCGCACCGAGTTACTGCAAATGGGCGGTCTTGTCGAGGCCATGGTCCAAGACGGTATGCAGGCACTCACAGAGGGTGATGTGAGGCTAGTCGATCGCGTACGCGAGCACGAAAAAGAAGTCAATCGTCTTGAGGTTGATATCGACGAACGTGTGACTCAGATTTTGGCGCGTCACCAACCCGCAGCGATCGATTTGCGTACGCTGTTAGCGGTGACCAAAATGCTGACCGACATGGAAAGATCGGGCGACGAGGCTGAAAAAATCGCCACAATGGCTCGCCGCATCCATGAAGATGACCGTTCGTTCATGCCTGAAATCGAACTACGTCACATGGCGAACAATATTGCGACCATGATGCGTCAGGTGATGGATGCCTTTGCACGCCAAGATGCGGTACTCGCTGCAGCAGTGGTTCGCAGCGATAAAGAAGTCGACAAAGAATGGAAGGCGACCTTACGCAACCTGATCACCTACATGATCGAAGACCCACGCACGATTTCACGTTCGATTGATTTGCTGTTTATTGCCCGCTCTATGGAGCGTATCGGTGACCACTGCAAAAACATGGCCGAGCGTGTGATTTACATGGTTCATGGCGCCGATGTACGCCATAAGGGCTTAAAGATGGCTGAGCGCCTTGTGCGCGGCGAACCTGAGCCAACCCCAGAAGAAAAACTCGCTGCTAAGGCTGCAAAGCAAGCAGAAGCGATGGCCCGTGGTGACAGCCAATAAATTCAAGAGTTAACGCTGACGTCGTAGCAGGTCGTGTCAGCGACTTGCGACCAAGCATTGCAAACCTTACTCGCTAGGCGGCACGTAGCCTTGCGCTTCGATGTCGCCACCCTCAAACAAAAACTTTGTCATCTGTTCTTTTAGATACTTGCGCGCGCGCGTATCGGCCAGATTCAGGCGATTTTCGTTCACGAGTCTGGTTTGAATGGCTTTCCATTCTTCCCAAGCTTCTTGCGAAATACTTTGCCAGATTTTGACACCCATTTCGCCGGGATACGGAGGGTACTCAAGACCAGGGGCTTCTTTGTTGAGTTTGACACACTGCACGGTACGACTCATGGCAACATCCTGCTAGTTAGTTATTCCCGATTGTAGAGGGATTTGAAAACCTTACGGCCTCAAACCCTTAGTCTTTACAAGCGTTTAATAAAAATCAGACTATTTCGCGAGCGGTTGTAATGCGCTTGCTTTTCTTTGGGTAAATCAGCAACCCCACCTTGTACAAAGCCTCGTTTGATAAACCAATGCGAGGTACGCGTGGTGAGCACAAACAGGCGTTTTGCACCCATCGCACGAGCGCGCGACTCCATGTGGCGCAGCAAGATTTCGCCCTCGCCGGTGCCTTGCCATTCAGGATGCACGATCAGACAGCCCATTTCGGCCATCTGCGATTGTGGAAAGTCATTGAGGGTGGCGCAACCGTAGATCACACCATCGTGCTCAAGCACCGTGAAATTTTCAACTTCTCGCTCAATCACGGCCCGGCCTCGCGGCAACAGGGTGCCATCCAGCTCAAGCGGTTCAATCAACTGCAGCAGGGCGCCTACGTCATCAATGGTGGCTGGGCGTAAATCGTCAAGTGTGTCTTCAACCACCATGGTGCCTACGCCGTCATGGGTAAAGATCTCGAGTAAGACTACGCCGTCCATCGAAAAGGGGATTAAGTGCGCGCGGGTCACACCACGCTTGACTGCGCGTGAGGCGTACTGCAGGTAATGGGCCGTATCCGCATCGATCGAACCCTCGGCGAGCATGGCGTCTGCGTCTAACCGCGCAAGTTCAGTGTCAACCGAGCCATCGGGGGAGACCACACCGGGGGTTTCGATCAAAAAGATGAGTTTCTCTGCGCGCAGTGCAGTGGCCACGCTGGTGGCAAGCTCTTCCATTGACAGGTTGAACGCATCGCCCGTTGGCGAAAACCCGAGCGGCGACAGCAACACAATCGAACCACGTTCGATGGCAAAGCGCAGTGCCTCGGCATCTATTTTGCGAACTTGACCGGTATGCTGATAGTCGATGCCGTCAATAATCCCAGTTGGACGTGCCGTCACAAAGTTACCCGAGAGCACGCGAATTTGAGCGTGCGACATCGGAGTGTTGGGCAAACCTTGGCTGAACGCGGCCTCGATATCCAGGCGAATCTCACCTGCCGCCTCTTTTGCACATTCAAGGGCGTTGGCGTCCATGGGCGCACGGCCGCGGTCAAATTGCTGTTCAAAGCCCTTTAACCGTAACTGTTCGTTGACTTGGGGGCGCGAGCCGTGCACCAGCACTAATTTAATCCCTAGCGCCGACAGTAACGACAGGTCTTGCACCAAGGTATTGAGGACATTGGCTTGCACCAGCTCACCACCAAAGGCCACGACGAAGGTCTTTCCCCTGAAGGCGTGAACATAGGGGGCAACTTCGCGAAACCAACGCACAAATTGAGCGGCAGCAAATTCAGGGGCTTCTTGGGCGGATACGGTCTCTTGTTCGGGCGTGTCGGACATGGTGGTTTGTATTGAAAACCTCGTGATGCTGTGAAAGTAGAAGATAAATTTTATAATGTGAACGTGTCCAGATCAGAAAATATGTCTCAATCAAAGCCTGATGCGGGGATAACGCCAACGATTACCCCTGAAAGCGTTGTCATTTCCCCACGCCAGCCCCCTCAGATCGTCTATCCCGAAGATCTCCCAGTCAGCGCTCGCAGGCTCGAGATCGCGCGGGCGATCGCCGAGCATCAGGTGATTATTGTCAGTGGCGAGACCGGTTCGGGCAAAACCACTCAGCTGCCAAAGATTTGTCTTGAGCTTGGGCGTGGCTTAAAAAAGATGATTGGTCACACCCAACCGCGCAGGCTGGCTGCCAGTTCAGTCGCTAAGCGAATCGCCGATGAGCTCAAAACCCCGCTGGGCGAGTGGGTCGGGTATCAGGTTCGGTTTCAAGACCGCAGCAGCGCTCAAACCGCGATCAAGCTCATGACTGACGGCATTTTGCTTGCCGAGTCTCAGCGTGATCCCCTGCTGCGTCGCTACGACACCATCATCATCGATGAGGCCCATGAGCGAAGTTTGAACATTGATTTCTTGCTGGGATACCTTAAGCAGCTGTTGCCCCGACGTCCCGACCTTAAATTGATTATTACGTCGGCCACGATCGACGCAACGCGGTTCTCGCAACATTTTGCCGATGCCAAAGGGCGCGCGGCCCCCGTCATTGAAGTGTCGGGCCGACTCTACCCCGTTGATATTCGTTATCGCCCGGTCAATGATCCCGAACGTCTTGAGGCCAGCACCGCGGCGCAGCCCCCCGCAGGGCAGTCTGAACGAGGCTTGGCGCGTGACGAAGAGCGTGATTTGATCAACGCGCTAGTCGATGCGGTAGACGAGTGCGCACAGGTTGGCGCCGGTGATATCTTGGTCTTCTTGCCGGGCGAGCGTGAAATTCGTGAGGCTGCTGAATCGTTACGCAAGCATCACCCGCCTGGTACACAAGTGCTGCCCCTCTATGCGCGCTTGTCACAGGCAGAGCAAGAAGAAATCTTTACTCCTCAAAGCAGTGGGCGGCGTATTATTTTGGCCACCAACGTCGCCGAAACGTCTCTGACGGTGCCAGGTATTCGTTTTGTGATTGATACTGGGCTTGCGCGCGTGAAGCGTTATTCGTGGCGCAACAAGGTCGAGCAGTTGCGCATCGAGCCCATCAGCCAGGCGTCCGCTAACCAGCGTGCAGGGCGCTGCGGCCGGTTAGGCCCCGGGGTATGTATTCGGTTGTACGACGAGCCAAGTTTCAAAGAGCGCCCAGCCTTCACCGACCCCGAGATCTTGCGCTCGTCGCTTGCCGGCGTGATCCTACGCATGAAGGCGTTAAAGCTGGTTGAGATCGAAGACTTTCCCTTTGTTGATCCGCCATCAGGTCGTGCAATCGCTGATGGCTATCACTTGCTGCAAGAGCTCGGCGCGATTGATCCCGACTCCAGCACCGACACCGGTCTGACAATCACGGGCCAGGCGTTAGCTAAGTTGCCGGTCGACCCCCGGATCGGTCGCATGATTTTGGCGGCGCGCGAGCAAAACTGTCTGACTGAGATGTTGATCATCGCAGCGGCGCTTTCGGTGCAAGATCCACGCGATCGCCCCATGCAACCCCGCGAGGCGGCCGAACTGGCGCACGCCAAGTTTGCCGATGATAAATCTGAGTTCATCTCATACATAAATTTATGGCGCTGGTATCACGAACAGGTCGACCATAAAGCTTCGCAGCGTAAGTTGGTTGCCCAATTGCGCCAGCAGTTTTTGTCGCCCGTGCGTTTACGCGAGTGGCACGATATCCATCGTCAGTTGCTGGCGCTGGCTGGCGAGCAGGGGTGGCGGCTGAATCAAAGCGAGGCTACCTTTGAGCAATTGCATGTGGCTTTAATGTCAGGCCTGCTTGGCAATCTTGGGTTGCAGTCTGAAGAAGCGGGGCACTTTATGGGCGCACGTGAGTTGCGCTTTTGGATTCACCCCGGCTC
>JAURJT010000037.1 GCA_030832095.1 Gammaproteobacteria bacterium
ACACGCAACTCGCTCACTTCGGCTCGCACGGTGCTCGCACAGGCGAGCAACACAACAGTTGTCAGTAACTGAAGATATTTGTTTTTCATGTTTGTCTCTGTTTGATTCTCTTATGTTTTTGGTACACGGTTTTTTGTAAGGGGCAGACTTTATTCTACCCGTGCTTGAGCCTCTGATCCAAAAGTTTATATATTTAGGCTAGGGCAGCACCGCCTGTTTTAAAACAGTACCCAACGTTGCCCATCAAGACAAGCTTTCGCTGCGCGCTCAGTGGCGACGCGAACCGTTGCGTCCGCCATTTGCATTCGACGTAGTTGCGGGACGCACGCCATGGTGAGCGCCCGTTGCCTGAACCGCCGCAGACCCACCACCACCATGATTATGCACGTATTGCTGTGCGTGTTGTCGTGCTTGATTTAAGTGCTGTTGTGCAGCGGGCGTTACACCATGGTTGGGATAGCGATAGGGAACGTTGTAGCGATGCGCACCGTTATACGCCCAGTAGCTAGCACCACCCACGCGCGCAGGATAACGATAGCCCGGCGCGTTATACAAGGTATTAAAGCGGTTGTAATAGCCGTTGTTAATATAAATCGAGCCATAGCCCCAGTAAGGCGTAGCCCACAGGGCGACTCCTGCGCCGACACCAACGCCAAAGGCCATCGCACCCCAACCGGGGTTATAGACTGCATAGGGCTGATAGGCGGGATACGGCCACGGGCCGTACACCACCATGGGGTTATACGTGGGTACGTACACAATGTCTGGGTTGGTCGGCATGATGATGATATTTGAGAAGGGGTCAGTTGAGACCAGCATCTGCGTGCCCGATTGCAAATTACCAGTCTGCCGTGCATGCGAACGTAACGCTTGCACAGCCTGCATCAACTCAGAAGGCTGCACCAAATAGGCGTCACCCAGACGGTGAGTCCATTCAAGTTGATTACCCAATAGCTTTAAGGCATCAGGAAAATGCACTAACGACTTCACACTATTGTCCCAGCGCTGTTGCGCCAGGGCCGCCTCAAATGCGCTACCGGTTAAGCGATTATTCTGCAACCAAATCGTGGCCGAAGCAACTTCAAGCGGGTAAGTGGCTGCCATCAGCATTTGGGCAAGCAACCCATCTGGATACAGCGCCACCGGTGCGACCAAGGCCTGCAGCTCGGGCAGAGAAATAATATTGGCTTGGCCGCTTGGCGGGTTAACAAGCTGCCCTGGTGCTTGTGCGAGTGGTGTCATCAGCGGGGCAGCGCTTTGGGCGACCGGCAAAGGCGTTGTCGGCGTTTGTGCCCAAACACTCGCCACAAACAGCCACGAAACCCCAAAACACGCAGACCAACACGTTTGCCGACTCATGTGTACTCGCCTAATCGAAATACAAGCAATCCTTGCAAGCTATCACAGCACGCCTCGCAAGCTGAACAGCTTCAGTGTAGACCTAGAAAGCCTGCGCGATCGAGCCAGACACCGCTTGATGTTCTAAAAACAAATGTCAGTCGGTTACAAAGTCTTTAATCAGCATTTACTCCGCTTTGATCCCCGACGTCTCGATGGTTTGTTTCCATAAAGCGAAGTCTTTTTGGATCACCTCGGCAAACTGTGCAGGCGTTCCCAAAAAAGGCTCGAGACCAAGCGCCTGAAAACGCGCACGCGTATCGGGCTGATCTAAGAAACGATTGATTTCAGTGTTAAGTTGAGCGACCACCTCTGAGGGCGTGCCTGTGGGCGCAAATAAGCCAATCCAATAATTCACCTCGAAGCCGGGGTAACCCGACTCAGCAATTGTCGGGACGTCGGGCAAAGACGTCGAACGTGCAGCGCTACTAACTGAAATTGGCTTTAAGCGCCCACTTTTGATATGAGCAATCGATGATGCGATCCCTGTAAACATCAAAGAGGTTTCGCCACTCACCGTGGCAACTACAGCTGGCGTACTGCCTTTATAGGGCACATGCAACAAGTCTGTCGCAGTCAACTGACGAAACAGCTCGGCTGTTAAATGAGGTGAGGTTCCGACTCCGGCTGAGGCGTATTTCATGTCGCCAGGCTTCGCTTTGGCCAACGCCACCAACTCGCTCAAGGTATTAGCCGGCACGGCGGGATGCACGACCAACACATCATTTGAATAACCAATCAAGGCAATTGGCACGAAACTTTTAAACGGATCATACGTAATATTTTTATATAAAAATGGGTTGATCGCGATGATTCCAGTGCCTGCCACCAACAACGTATAACCATTGGGTATCGCCTTCGCAACCAGATCAGCACCGATGATGCCACTTGCACCCGCACGATTCTCAACAATCACTTGTCGCCCAAAACTGTCACCTAATTTTTGCGCCGTCAGCCGGGCCACCGTGTCAGTCGAGCCCGCTGCCGATTGCGGCACAATGAACGTGATCGAACGATTAGGGAAATCAGTCTGCGACCATGCCGCGCCACTTAGACACCACAGCGTACACACTAACAAGCGACGAATACTCAACTTCAACAATACTTGCTTACCTGCAACGCTGCGCATCATCATTTTCATCTCTCTTCGGTCTGCCTAGCCGTTCGCTCAAGCAGACCGCACACCACCAACACTACGCAGAGGCCTGCTCTAAACGAGCTCTTAGCACGCACTGCAAAATGCCACCGTGCCTGTAATACTCGGCTTCAACGTCGCTATCCAGGCGCACCAACAAACGGATTGTTTGCGAACGGCCATCTTCGTACCTAATCAGGCAATCAAGCTGCTCGCGCGCCTTCAGACCTGCTTTTAGCCCACGGATATCAAAGGTTTCAGAGCCGTTCAAGCCAAGCGAGTGTCGAGTGTCGCCATTTAAAAACTGCAGCGGCAATACACCCATGCTCACCAAATTTGACCGATGAATGCGCTCAAGTGACTCAGCGATTACGGCGCGCACACCAAGTAAACCCGTACCTTTGGCAGCCCAGTCGCGCGATGACCCAGCTCCATATTCTTTACCCGCGACAACGACCAAGGGCACGCCCTCTTCGCGATACCGTTGTGCTGCCGCGTAAATTGACATTGGCTCTTTGCTTGGCATATGCAAGGTCGAACTACCCTGCACTTCTGGAGTCAGTTCGTTATGCAGGCGCACGTTTGCAAAGGTGCCGCGCATCATCACTTGGTGATTTAAGCGACGCGCCCCGTAATTCACAAAATCTGCAGGGGCAACCCCCAAAGATTGCAGATACTCGCCGGCTGGCGTCTGCACAGAAAATTTTCCGATCGGCGAAATGTGATCGGTCGTGAGCATATCGCCAAACATCCCAAGCACTCGTGCACCAAGGATATCTTCGTGCGCAGGCACCTCGCGGGTCATACCATCAAAATACGGCGGGCGTTGAATAAACAGACTCTCTGGATTCCAGTCGTAAATTTTGCCAGTCACACTTGTCAATGCCCGCCATTGTGGCGAGCCTTCAAAGATTGTTTGATAGCGCTCTTGATACAAATGAGGCTCAACATAGCGTTCGATCATGGCGCGAATCTCTTCAGGAGCGGGCCAAATATCTTTCAGATACACCGCCGCACCTTGCTCGTCATGCCCTAACGGCTCTTGCGTGAGGTCAGTTCGTATTGAGCCTGTCAGCGAATACGCCACCACCAAGGGCGGCGAAGCTAAAAAATTAACTTGCACGCTGTTATGCACGCGCGCATCAAAATTACGATTACCCGACAACACCGCCACTGTGGCTAACTGTTGTGTCTCAATCGCTTTTAATATCGGCTCGGGCAAGGGGCCAGAGTTGCCCATGCAACTCATGCAACCAAAGCCTACAACGTTAAAGCCTAAGGCATCAAGCTCGGCTTGCAACCCTGAGACCTTTAAATAATCGGCCACCACACGCGAACCCGGAGATAACGACGTTTTCACCCAAGGCTTGGGCTTCAATCCACGACGACGTGCGTTACGGGCCAGTAAACCCGCACCAATCATCACAGCAGGATTAGACGTATTGGTGCAACTTGTGATGGCGGCGATGACCACCGAGCCATCCTGAATGTCGCTGACCGACATCGCCGCTTCTGTCACCTGAACTGAAGATGAAGACGGTTTGCCCTGCGCCACGCTAGCACCAAGCTTCTCAGCCGCGAGAGTAGGTACCGGCGTCTTCTTAGACGCAATCACATGGTTAAACGCTTGAGCGACCCCTGCAAGATCAACCCGCGCATCTGGGCGACTCGGTCCCGCCATGCTAGGCACCACTGCCGATAAATCAATCTCAATCACTTTCGCGTAGCGTGGCGTCAAGGTCTGAGCGTCTCGCCACAAACCTTGCGCCTGACAGTAGGCCTGGACCAGGGCAACTTGCTCTGCGCTACGTCCCGAAATAGTCAGATAACGAAGCGTCTCATGATCCACCGGAAAAAAACTCATGGTTGCGCCACACTCGGGCGTCATGTTTGAGACGGTTGCCCGTTCAGGCAAGGTCAGTGCATCGACCCCTACACCAAAGTACTCAATGAACCGCCCAATCACGTCTTCGCCACGCAAACGTTGTGTGATGGTCAGTACCAGGTCGGTTGAGGTCACACCGGGCTGTAACGCACCGATCAACTGACAGCCAACGACTTCAGGGATTGGCACAGAGACCGGCTCTCCCAAGGCCACTGCACCACCCTCAAAGCCACCGACACCCCAACCCACGACCCCTAAGGCATTGATCATCGCAGTATGGCTATCCATCCCAATCAACGAATCAGGAAACGCCAACTGGCGACCTTGATGCTCTTTCGTCCAAACCACTTTGCCTAAAAATTCTAAATTAATCTGATGCAAAATCCCAGAACCTGGCGGAAACACGCGCACGCCATCAAAGGCCTGACTACACCAGCGCAAAAATTCGTACCGCTCACGATTTTGCTCAAACTCAATCGTCATATTGTGTTCAAGCGAAGTCGGTTTACCCGAATCTTCAACCATCACAGAATGATCAACGACAAAATCCATCGCAACGCTGGGATTGATCAAGGCTGGGTCACCACCAACCGCAGTCATTGCATCGCGCATCGCGGCCAAATCACCCATCAAGGTCAGCCCAGACGATTCAGGCATCAACACGCGCGCAGGCCTGAACTCAATCACACAATCGGCTTGGCGAGCCACCAGCTGCGCCACCAGTTGTTCGACGTCGACAGACGAAACAGCGCGATCGCTCAGCGCCTGATGTCGCAACAAATTCTCAAGCAAAATTCGTAAGGTGTAGGGTAAGGTATTGAGCTCGCGCAAACCGGATAGCTGGGCTTCGGGCAGGCTGAAATAATCGTACTGTTTTCCGCTGACTTCAAGAGTTCGACGTAATTGGCTAGCTTGAAACATCTGGATTGTCCCTTCCATGTTGAGCAAATTCTTTGTCAGCCATTTTCTCTAACAAATCATCACTTCAGTGTGTGTATCGCGTTTTCTCGTTATCAAAAATTACCCTCGTGCGACTTGAATGGCCGCACGTGAACTCGCCCTATCTCAGCCAAGTTTTCACTCGCGTTCTCGCTTGCAGTTGTAACCAATTGTTACAACCCGTTAAGCATAGCTCAGGTCGTACAAAACATTGTGACAAATCCGGTATGGTGCGGTCTTGCACTGTTTCTGTCCGACTTTTGGCTTCTACTTGCCTTAAAAAGCGAGTGTTTTACATGATGAATATCTTACCCTCCCCTATTGTGCGCAAAATTCTAGTGGTCGATGACGACCCTCGTTTGCGTGATTTATTACGTCGATATCTTACCGATCAAGGCTTTAGCGTATTAACAGCCGAAGATGGCCAAGAGATGAGCAAAATCTGGCATCGCGAACACATTGACTTGTTGGTGCTTGATTTAATACTGCCGGGCGAGGATGGCTTGTCGATTTGCCGTCGCCTGCGCGGCAATCACGACAATACTCCTCTGATTATGCTCACAGCCCGTGCCGAAGAAATCGATCGCATCATTGGCCTCGAAATGGGCGCAGATGATTATCTATCCAAGCCCTTTAATCCGCGTGAACTCTTAGCCCGTATCAAAGCAATTTTGCGTCGGCGTGGCAGCGACGAACATCCAGGCGCGCCTAGTTACGATCACGAAGCCATCTACTTTGGGCCCTTTGAGCTCAATCTGGCCACCCGCACCCTGACACGCGATCGTCATATCGTACCGATCACAACCGGTGAATTTTCAGTGCTGAAGGTCTTTGGTCGCCACCCCAAGATTCCAATCTCGCGCGAAAAACTGATGGAACTCGCCCGTGGGCGTGAATACGAGGCCTACGACCGCAGCCTAGATGTGCAAATCTCGCGCCTGCGTAAACTCATCGAGGTGAACCCTTCAAAGCCCGCGTATATTCAAACCGTGTGGGGGCATGGCTATGTGTTTATCCCGGATGGCGGGCTGTGAGCGCTCAGTAACACGATCACATTTGCGGCGATCCCTTCTTGGCGCCCAAGGTGACCCAAGCCTTCGTTGGTTTTAGCTTTGATATTGATCGAGGTGACCGCAAGGGTCAGGTCATGGGCAATATTGGCAATCATCCCGCCGATATGAGGGCCCATTTTTGGTGCTTGCGCATGAATGGTGGCATCGATATTGACCACCTGCCAACCCGCCTCACGCACCCGTTGATACGCAGTACGCAACAACAGGCGACTATCCGCACCACGGTACTGAGGATCAGTATCCGGAAAATGCCGTCCAATATCACCCAGTCCCGCTGCACCCAACAGGGCATCCGTCAAAGCATGCAACAACACATCAGCATCAGAGTGCCCCAGCAAACCCAAACTGTGCTCAATCTGCACGCCACCAATGATTAAAGCTCGCTCGGGCACCAATGCGTGTACATCAAAGCCCTGCCCAACGCGAAACGCATGAGGGTTCACTTGCACTCACCTTGACGCTCACGCGCGTGAGTTACAGCCATGATTGCACCCATTCAAAATCTTCGGGCCATGTCACCTTGGCATTTAAGGCCGAACCTTGTATCAATAAAGGCGCATGCCCCGCCGCTTCGAGTGCTGAAGACTCATCGGTAATCGACAGGTTGCGCTCAATTGCAGTGACTAAGGCCTGCTCGAGCAAACCGGCCCGAAACATTTGCGGGGTTTGTGCCAGCCACAACGACTCGCGCGCAATCGTTTGTTGCACAGTCTTTGGAGACGTCGGGTGCGAACGTTTCACCGTATCGGCAACTGGCATCGCCAGCAAACCACCCACCGAGTGAGGCAAACAACTATCGATCAGGCGCGCCAAAGCCTCTGCCGGCAAACCAGGCCGAGCCGCATCGTGCACAAGCACCCAGTCTTCTGCACGCAATTGCGCGTCTTGAAGACCGTTTAATACTGTTCGAGCGCGTGTAGCGCCACCACAAGGGCAGCAGACCGTGCGTGGCAAGCCAGCCAGGCATTGCGTTGCTAGCAAATCACCCAAGGCCACCACCACACGCACTTGTTCAATTCGAGGCTCGTTCAACAAGGCCTGCACCGAGCGTCGCAACATCGGCACGCCTGCCAATAGGCGGTATTGCTTAGGCATCGCTGCATTAGACATCACAGAGGGCACTTGCGACTGCGCACGCGCGCCGACTCCGGCCGAGGGTACAAGGGCAACAATACGCGGGGTGGTCTTAGCAAGGCTCATAGCATTCCATTAGAGCGACTCATTATATGGGTCGAGTATGCATCGCGTCTATGAAAAAGACTTGCTAGATCACCCGCCGACGGTTCAATGGGTGAAAACACAAGCACGACTTTCAAATTTACTAAGAGTCATCGCCATATTCGTGGTCGCAGCAGCGCTTGCGTTGGCACCCCTCGTCTTATAATCAGCACTTCACGCGGCGCCCCCTATTTTGGGATGGCGCCTGTATTATTTTTTATATTGGCTTGTTATGCCCGCCGCACCCGCTTCAGTCGCCTCAACGCTTTCAACACTGCTCAGTGCTCTTAAACCGGGCCTGCGCTATCACCATCCTCGCCCACCCGGCTCGGGTGATGCGTGGTTGTTGGCACAACTAGCGCGGCAAGCCGGCAAAACACTTGTCCTGTTGACGGCTGAACCACTTGAGGCACAGCGCCTCGCCGATGAGATCCCGCTTTTTGCCCCTGAGCTGAAAGTGCGCCCCCTGCCCGACTGGGAGACTCTGCCCTACGATAGTTTTTCGCCGCACCAAGATCTGATCTCTGAGCGACTGCGTACCTTGCACGCTTTGATGCAACACGAAGTTGATGTGTTGACCGTACCGATTACCACTGCGCTGTACCGCTTGCCGCCACCAAGTTTTTTAGCTGCGTACACGTTTTCATTCAAGCAAAAAGACAAACTCGACGAAGCCGCGTTACGCGCGCAATTGATGTTGGCAAATTACGCCCATGTTTCTCAGGTAACGGTACCGGGCGAGTTCTGTGTACGCGGCAGTTTGATTGATTTATTTCCGATGGGCTCTGTGGTGCCCTATCGCATTGATTTATTTGATGACGAAATCGAATCGATTCGCGCCTTCGACATCGACACTCAACGCAGCTTGTACCCCGTAGGCTCAGTGCAGTTGCTGCCCGGGCGCGAGTTTCCGATGGATGAAGCCGCGCGCAATCATTTTCGTTCGGGCTTTCGCGAAGTGTTTGAGGGCGACCCATCCCGTGCCTTGCCCTACCGCGATATTGGTAATGGTATAGCGTTTGCCGGCGTTGAATACTATTTACCGCTGTTTTTTGACAGCACCGCCACCTTATTCGATTACCTGACGCAAGACACCATCATGGTGACGCTCGGGGATATCGACGATGCCATGCGCCGCTTTGCCCAAGACACTGCCAGCCGCTTTAACTTTTTAAAGAGTGATCGCGAGCGCCCAGTGCTTGCGCCAGACGCGTTATTTTTGCGGGCTGACACGCTGTTTGAACAGCTCAAGTTATTTGCACGAATCGCACTCACCACCGAGACCGAGCACCCCGAGTTTTTAGCTGCACCCGATATCGGGATTTCGCGCCGTTCTGACGATCCAGTACAAAAACTCCGCGCACTGTTAAGTCAAACGCAGCAACGACTGGTCTTGTGCACCGACTCGCACGGTCGACGCGAAACCATCTTACAGATGTTAGCCGAGCATGGCCTTGTCCCAGACGCGCAAACCGAATCACTCGCCCTGTTTTTAGAAGGTGATGCACATTTTGCGATTACGGTAGCGCAGCTCAATACCGGCTTTCAGTTGCCGGGGCAGCATCTGATCTTTATTACTGAAAACGACCTGTACCCCGGACACGGCACCACGGCACGGCGTGGCAAGCGCGATCAAGAGCGCGCCAGCAACGTCGAAGCCATGGTGCGCGATTTATCTGAGTTACGCATCGGTGACCCGGTCGTTCACGCGCAACACGGCATCGGGCGTTATCACGGCCTGATCAACATGGATATGGGCGAAGGCGAGATGGAGTTTCTTCATCTTGAGTACGCCAATAAGACGACGCTGTACGTACCCGTCGCGCAGTTGCACGTCATTGCGCGTTATAGCGGCAACGACCCAGAGACAGCCCCCTTGCATCAGCTTGGTTCAGGCCAATGGGAGAAAGCCCGCCGCAAAGCTGCACAACAGGTACGCGATACTGCGGCTGAGCTCTTAGACATTTACGCCAAACGTGCTGCACGACAGGGCTTTGCCTTCAAACTGCCTTTAGGGGATTACGAATTATTCTCTGAGGGCTTTGGGTTTGAAGAAACCGTAGACCAAGCCGCCGCCATTCAACGCGTCTTAGCCGACATGACCTCGGGGCGCCCAATGGATCGACTGGTGTGCGGTGATGTGGGCTTTGGCAAAACCGAAGTCGCCCTACGCGCAGCCTTTTTAGCCATCGCAAACGGCAAGCAGGTCGCGATTTTGTGCCCAACGACTCTGTTGGCCGAGCAACACGCGCAAACCTTTTCAGATCGCTTTGCCGACTGGCCGGTGAAGGTCGTTGAACTCTCGCGCTTCAGATCCGCCAAAGAAGTGGCCAGCGCCATCGTGGGCATCAACGACGGCACCATCGATATCGTCATTGGTACGCATAAGCTCTTATCGAAAGACGTTAACTTTATGCGCCTGGGGCTCGTCATCATCGACGAAGAACATCGCTTTGGTGTGCGTCAAAAAGAAGTACTCAAGTCGCTACGCGCAGAGGTCGATGTCTTGACGCTCACAGCCACGCCGATCCCTCGAACACTTGGGATGTCGCTTGAAGGGATTCGCGACTTTTCAGTGATTGCTACGGCACCACAAAAGCGTCTGGCCATTAAAACGTTTGTACGCCGTGAGGATAACAGCACCATTCGCGAAGCCTTGCTGCGCGAACTCAAGCGCGGTGGGCAAGCGTACTTTTTGCATAACGAAGTTGAAACCATTCACAACCGTCGCGCCCGCCTTGAAGAGCTTGTGCCCGAGGCCCGCATTGCCGTTGCGCATGGCCAGATGGGTGAACGCGACCTTGAACAAGTGATGAAAGGTTTTTATCAACAACGGTTTAACGTGTTGTTATGCACCACGATTATCGAAACCGGCATCGACGTCTCAAGTGCTAACACCATCATCATCCATCGGGCCGACCGTTTTGGTTTAGCGCAGTTGCATCAATTGCGCGGCCGCGTGGGGCGTTCGCACCACCAAGCCTACGCCTACCTGATGACGCCCGGCGAAGACTCAATCACGAAGAACGCCAAAAAACGCCTCGAGGCGATTCAAGCGATGGAAGAGCTTGGTTCGGGCTTCTTTTTGGCCATGCATGATCTTGAAATTCGTGGCACCGGCGAGGTGCTTGGCGAATCACAATCGGGCAATATCCAAGAGATCGGCTTCTCGATGTACAACGATATGCTCAACGAAGCCGTACGTGCACTCAAGGCCGGCGTGGAGCCCGATCTTGATGCCCCCTTCAGCGCGGGTTGCGAGGTGAACCTTCACGCCCCCGCCCTACTGCCTGCTGATTTCTGCGGTGACATTCCGGCGCGGCTATCGCTCTACAAGCGCTTATCGAGTTGTAAAGATGAAGACGATTTGATTGTGATCCAAGAAGAACTCATCGATCGCTTTGGCAAACTACCTGAGCCAGCCCGTACCTTGCTCTCAACCCACAAGATCCGCTTATTAGGCTTGCCCTTGGGGATTCAAAAAATTGATGCAAGCGAGATGCAAATCATGCTGCACTTTAAACAAACGACCACGGTTGACCCAATACGCCTGATTGAGCTGGCGCAAAAGCAAAAAAACATTCGCTTTGCCGGCCAAGATAAACTACGGGTTGAAATCAAAGGGCTCGACGTCAACGCACGTTATGAGGCGGTTCGTACGTTATTACGGTCGCTAGCCTAACGATAATCAGCGTACTCAAGCGCTCTTTTTTGCATAAACAGCGTCAGTTAATCATTTAAGTTTTTTTATCAATCCTTTCACAACTCAACAGCCTAAACTGTCTATGACCACCTTTAATCTCGTCGTGCAATCACCCGCGTTGGCAAGCGACCTTATTGAACAAGCTGCTGCGTTGAGCGAAGCCGCTGGCGTGCAACGTATTAGCACCACGGCCGCCCGCTTATTGAAGGTAAACGATAGCGTCGAGACCCGCGCCGAGTTGCTGGCCTGGGGCGAGCGTCACGCAGTGGATACGGCTTACATTGCAGCAGGCAGCCGCTTGGCCGATTGCAAAGTATTGGCGATGGATATGGACTCAACCCTGATCAACATCGAGTGCATTGACGAGATCGCAGCGTTTGGTGGAGTCAAAGAGCAGGTCGCCTCAATTACCGAAGCAGCGATGCGTGGTGAGATCAAAGATTTTTCTGACAGCTTGACACGTCGCGTGGCCTTTTTAAGGGGCTTATCCGCTCAGGTACTGCAACAGGTCTATGAGCAAAAACTGCGTTTGAACCCAGGCGCAGAGCAACTGGTCAGCACGGCACAACAAGCTGGGATCAAAGTGCTACTGGTTTCGGGTGGTTTCACCTTTTTTACCGAGAAACTTAAAGCCCGTTTAGGTTTAGATGCCGCACATGCTAACGTGCTCGAGCAAGAGCACGGTCTGCTCACGGGCAAAGTCAACGGACGGATTCTTGATGCGCAGGGCAAGGCCGATACCTTAACCGCCTTTGCCCAGGCGCTTGGCGCGCAAACGCACCAGATTATTGCGATTGGGGATGGTGCTAATGATCTGAAAATGCTTGGCTTAGCGGGCTATTCGGTGGCGTATCGCGCCAAACCTGTCGTGCGCGCCCAGGCGAATTACGCGTTAAATTTTGCGGGGCTTGACGGGGTTTTAAACTGGTTTGAAACTTAAGCGCGGCGTAGCAAATAGCGAAACACAAATCCCGGAAACGCCATCACGACAAACAGGCTAAGCGTGATGGCATAAAACTCCCAGCGCTGCGTAAAGACGTTGCCAATCAAACGCTCAAACGCAATCCCAACTGTGCCCACCACAAAGTACAGCACAAGGAGCTCAAACGCGCGCAACCAAAAGGCCTTTGGTACCGGCAAACTCTTGGGCTGCCACACCGCAAACACTCGATTATTCAGAAACGGCACATTTGCGGCGATGAAAGCCAACAGAATCAAGAGCCAGACTGCCGCGGTTTGGTTCATCCATTAAAACGCCAACGTCGCGCGCATGGCTTGCAAACACATCACCAACAATCCATTGGGCATGAGGCCAAGCACTAGAACCGCCAAGCCGTTGATGATGATCAGACTGCGGGGTACCCACCACACTGTACTCATAGCCGGGGCAGCCACTTCGGGCTCATCAAAGTACATCACCTTGATCACACGCAAATAATAGAAAGCGCCAATCAACGAGAACAACACTGCGACAACCGCCAGCCAGAGCCGATCCGATTTCAGGAGTGTCTGCAAAATCAACAGCTTTGCGTCAAAGCCAACCAAAGGTGGCAAGCCTGCCAGCGAACACATCAATAGCAAGAGCAATGCTGCCATCCAGGGGCTACGACGATTCAAGCCCTTGAGGTCGCTGATCTCTTCGCACTCGTGGCCTTCGCGGGCCATCAACATGATTAAGCCGAACGTAGCAAGCGTGGTCAGCACGTAAGTCAGCATATAAAACAGAGCTGAACCATACGACTCAGTATCAAACTGCTTGTCACCATCTAGTGAGCCCGACGCCAAGCCCAACAAGATGAAGCCCATATGCGAAATTGTCGAGTAGGCCAACATCCGCTTGAAGTTGGTTTGCATAATGGCAGTCAGATTACCAATCGCGAGCGACAGGAAGGCCAAAATCAGCAACATGGGTTGCCAGTCGCCGGTCAAGTCTCCCAAACCCACTACCAGAATACGCAAAGTAATCGCAAAGGCCGCCAGTTTAGGCGCTGCTGCCAACACCAGGGTGACCGCTGTTGGTGAACCTTGATACACATCGGGCACCCACATATGAAACGGTACCGCGCCCAGCTTAAAGGCCAAACCTGCCACCAAAAACACCACACCAAAAGTGAGAGGCAGATAATCGATCTGACCCGAGTTCACCGCATCAGCAATGTTGCGCAAATCAAGGTTGCCAGTGGCGCCGTACAACATTGACATGCCGTACAACATAAAGCCCGAGGCCAAGGCGCCCAGCACAAAATATTTCATGGCAGCCTCGGTTGACTGCGCATGATCACGGCGAATCGCAACGAGTGCGTAAAGCGCCAATGACATCAACTCAAGACCCAAATAAATGGTCAAAAAGTTACCGGCAGAGATCATGACCATCTGCCCCAACAGGGCAAATAGCACCAACACATAAAATTCGCCACCGCGCAACATATCGCGCGTCTGCATGTATTCGCGTCCGTAGACCAGCGTAAGTGCGACCGCAAGATAAGAGGCCATTTTTAACAAATGCGCCAACGGGTCAGCGATGTACATCCCGAAGAATGTTTCGCCCACCAAGCCGATGTTCCATTGCCAGAAAGAGACCCCTGCCAACACAGCGAGAGTCACCAAAGACAAACCATAGGCCAGTGTGCGCCGCGCACCACTGCTCAGTGCATCCAGGATCAGGATGACCATGCCCATCACTGTCAGAATAATTTCTGGTGCGGCCAGGCCGAAATCGAATTGAGATTGCATCATGGCGGGGCTTACAGTTTTGAATTGGATACGTGTTGCAACAGGGCCTCGACTGAGGTGTGCATCACATCAGTAAAGGGCTTGGGATGAATACCCATATAGAGCACGGCAAGCGCCATGATCCCTAGAATGAAAAATTCGCGATTCGACAGATCTTTCAAATCACGCACGTGATCATTGGCCACATCACCAAACGCAACCCGTTTGACCATCCAGAGAGAATATGAGGCCCCAAGAATCAAGGCTGTTGCAGCCAACAAACCGATCCAGAAATTGAACTGTACGGCACCCATGATGACCATGAATTCGCCCACAAAACCACTGGTTGCTGGCAAACCTGCATTGGCCATCGAGAACAACACAAAGAACGTCACGAAGCGCGGCATCGTGTTGATCACACCACCGTAATCAGAGATCTGACGGCTATGCATCCGGTCGTACAACACCCCAATGCATAAGAACATCGCGGCCGACACAAAACCGTGCGACACCATCTGCACAATCGCACCCTCAACACCGGCTGTGTTAAAGATAAAGAAGCCCAGCGTCACAAAACCCATGTGCGCGACAGACGAATAGGCCACGAGCTTTTTCATGTCATCTTGCACAATCGCAACCATGCCGATATAGATCACAGCGATCAACGATAAGGCAATGATGATGCCTGACATGCCCACTGACGCATCCGGCACAATTGGTAGCGATAATCTTAAAAAGCCATAAGCGCCAAGCTTTAGCATGATGGCCGCCAACACCACCGAGCCGCCGGTAGGCGCCTCGACGTGCGCATCGGGCAACCACGTGTGCACTGGCCACATTGGCACTTTGACAGCGAAGGCAGCCAAGAACGCAAAGAAAATAAAAACCTGCGGCGTATACGCCAGTGGCAAGTCATGCCAGGTTTGAATGTCAAACGAACCACCTGCTTCGTTCCAGAGGTATAAAAACGCAACCAAGGTCAGCAACGAACCCATCAGCGTATACAAGAAGAACTTGAACGCGGCGTAGACTCGGTTGGGGCCGCCCCACACGCCTACGATGATGTACATCGGGATGAGCGTGGCTTCAAAGAAAATATAGAACAACAGGCCGTCCATCGCGACGAATACACCAATCATCAAGCCTGACAAAATCAAGAAGGCGGCCATGTATTGCGCGATGCGCGAGGTGATAACTTCCCAGCCAGCCAACACAACGATGATCGTAATAAAAGCGGTCAGCAGCACAAACCACAACGAGATACCGTCAACGCCCAAGTGGTACATCACTGCAAAGGCTGGGATCCAAGGCTTTTCAATCACAAACTGCATCGCAGCGGTGGTGTTGTCAAAGCCCGTGTAAAGAGGAATCGTGACAAAAAAGCTCAGCAAGGCGCTAATCAGCGAAAGATTGCGTGTCAGTGCCGGGCGTTCGTCGCTACCCACCGCCAAAATCAACAAGCCGCAGACGATCGGCACAAAAATCGCGAACGTGAGCCACGGAGTCGTAAAAGAAGCCATCTCGCTTGTCATTATTTAGTACCAAAGATAACGTAGGTGATCGCAACCAAGAGGCCGATGATCATCGCAAAGGCGTAGTGATAGATGTAGCCCGTCTGGAAACGACGAGTCACAGCTGCCAACGCACCCACTAATTTTGCCGAACCATTGACCAAGAGGCCATCGATCAAACCACGATCGCCACGTTGCCAAAAGCTAGTACCGACTGCGCGCAAACCACGCGCCAGCACCTGCTCGTTGAACCAGTCAAAGAAGTACTTGTTTTCAAGAATCTTATTGACGAACGCGAGGTTTGACTGAATCGCGGCAGGGACTTTAGGATTGATCAAGTAGCAGTACCAAGCCACCACTGCGCCCGCCACCACGAGCCAGAAGGGCACTGTGGTAAAGGCATGCAAGGCATAGCCCACCCAGCCGTGAACGTGATGCCATTCTTTGGCAAGCTCTGCCATCGCAGGGTGGCCGGTAAGGATCACAATCGAGTCTTTAAAGTACGTGCCGAACAGTAAAGGATCAACTGCAATCGCACCGATAATGATAGAAGGGATGGCCAGCAAGACCAAGGGCAAGGTCACCACCCAAGGAGATTCGTGGGGCTTACCGCCGTGGTGGCCGTGAGCATCGTGCGCATCGTGGGCATGAGCATCCCCGTGAGCGCCATGGTCATGACCATGAGCATGCGCGTGGTCATGATCGTGACCACAAGCGGCATGAGCATCGTGCCCAGGCGCCGTGTCGTGTGTTGCAAAACGCTCTTTGCCATGAAACACTAAAAAGTAGACACGGAAAGAATAAAGAGAGGTCACAAACACACCAATCAAGGTGGCGTAATGCGCAAAGCTCGCACCCCACACGTTCGCTGAAGCCGTCGCTTCAATGATGTGCTCTTTAGAGTAAAAACCTGAGAAAAACGGCGTGCCGACCAAGGCCAGTGTGCCAATCAAAAAGGTAATCCACGTGATGGGCATGTACTTACGCAAACCACCCATGTTGCGAATATCTTGATCGTGGTGCATACCGATAATCACCGAGCCCGCACCCAAAAACAACAAGGCTTTAAAGAAAGCGTGCGTCATTAAGTGAAAGATTGCGACCGAGTAGGCTGACGCACCCAGAGCCACCGTCATGTAACCCAGTTGCGATAAGGTTGAATACGCCACGACACGCTTAATGTCATTTTGGATGATACCCAAAATACCCAAGAACAACGCGCCCACGGCACCGATCACGATGATGAATGACAGTGCTGTATTTGACAGTTCAAACAATGGGGAGAAACGCGCCACCATAAAGATCCCCGCCGTCACCATCGTTGCCGCGTGGATCAGTGCCGAGATTGGCGTGGGGCCTTCCATTGAGTCAGGCAACCAAGTATGCAGGGGGACTTGAGCAGATTTACCCATCGCACCGATGAACAAGCAAATGCAGGCGACAGTCAGCAACATCCAGTCCGTGCCGGGCAAGGTCAACGCAGCAAGCTTGTCGGCTTGTTTGAACACTTCGCCGTAATGCATCGTACCCGCGTAGGCAAAGAGCAAACCGATACCAAGCACAAAACCAAAGTCACCCACTCGATTGACCAAAAAGGCCTTCATGTTTGCAAAAATCGCGGTGGGCTTGGTGTACCAAAAGCCGATCAACAAATACGACACCAGGCCGACAGCCTCCCAGCCAAAAAACAGCTGCACCATGTTGTTAGACATGACCAGCATCAGCATCGAGAAAGTAAACAAAGAGATGTAAGCAAAGAAACGCTGATAACCAGGATCTTCAGCCATGTAGCCGATGGTGTAGATATGGACCATCAGCGACACTGACGTCACCACCACCATCATGAGTGCTGACAGCGGATCGATCAGAAAACCAATTTCTAATTTTGCCTGGCCTAACAAAGACCAGGTGTAGACCGTGCCGTCAAAGGTGTGGCCATTGAGCACATCTTTCAGTACCAAGATAGACCCGATGGCCGACACGGCAACCAGGGCGATGGTCAGAAGATGCGAGTTGCGACGACTAACCTGACGCCCCAAAAAGCCAGTACCAAACAAACCAGCAAGAATCGCGCCTAACAAGGGCGCGAGTGCGATGGTCAGATAGAGAGAGGGTGAGCTAAACATATTGTTCCGTGATCCGATCAGCCCTTCAGGCTATCAAGTTCGTCTACGTTAATGGTACTGAGGTTGCGGAAGAGCAGCACTAAAATTGCCAGGCCAATCGCGGCCTCGGCGGCTGCAACCGTCAGAATAAAGAACACGAATACCTGCCCCGCCGCATCACCCATCCAGGTTGAGAAGGCAACAAAGTTCATGTTCACGGCCAAAAGCATTAACTCAACCGACATCAACAACACGATCAGGTTGCGACGATTCAAAAAAATCCCAAACACACCAATCGCAAACAAAATGGCGCCCAGCACTAAAAAGTGCGGCAGGGTCAAGGTCATCATGGCTGATCTCCTTTAGCATTCACAGCCTCTTGGCTAGGCATCTTGACCAAGCGCACCCGATCTTTGGCACGTACACGCACCGCGGCGCCTGGGTCGTTATATTTCACGTCGCGACGTTTGCGCAGCGTTAACGAGATCGCAGCGATCATGCCGACCAGCAAGAGCACTGCACCGACTTCAACCGCGAAGGCGTATTCGGTGTACATGGCCTCACCGAGTGTGCGAGTGTTGTTGTAATCGTTACCCATATCAGCGGCCGGACCAACCTGCCCCCAAGATGTTGCCAGTACAAACGACATCTCGGCGACCATAATCAATCCAACGATCAGACCCATCGGCAAATAGGTTTTGATGCCAGTGCGCAGTTCTTCCATCTTGACATCTAGCATCATCACGACAAACAAGAACAACACCATCACCGCGCCCACATATACCAGTACGAGCAGCAACGCTAAAAATTCAGCGCCCAGCAACATCCAGATCATTGCGGCATTTGCAAATGCCAAAATCAGATGCAGCACAGCGGTGACTGGGCTTGAAGCCGTAATGACTCGAAACGCCGCCACGACCAGCACCAGAGCCAACACATAGAACAGGATAGTTGTAAACATCATTTCTTTTCAGACCTCGGCCATATCAACGATAAGGCGCGTCAATTGCGCGATTGCGGGCGATATCTTCTTCGTAGCGATCACCCACCGCCAACAACATGTCTTTTGTGAAATACAAATCACCGCGTTTTTCACCGTGATATTCGTGAATATGCGTTTCAACAATTGAATCGACTGGGCAGCTTTCTTCACAGAAACCGCAAAAAATGCATTTAGTCAGATCGATGTCGTAGCGAGTCGTACGGCGCGAACCATCTTCACGCTGTTCAGACTCAATCGTGATGGCCAAGGCTGGGCAAACGGCTTCGCACAACTTGCAAGCGATACAACGCTCTTCGCCGTTGGGATAACGACGCAACGCATGCAAGCCACGAAAACGTGGTGACTGTGGTGTTTTTTCAAGCGGATAACGCAACGTAATTTTGCGCTTGAAAAAATACTTACCTGTCAGCTTCATGCCCTTGAGCAACTCAAGCAGCATCAAACTACCAAAAAAATCTTTAATCGCTTCCATACATGCCTTTTCTGTCTAGCCGCGCTTAGTTCCAGATGTTCCAGGGCGTCTGCATCCAGATCGCCACAACGACCAACCACACGCCGGTGAGTGGGATGAAGATCTTCCAGCCCAAGCGCATGATCTGATCGTACCGATACCGCGGAAACGACGCGCGAAACCAGATGAACAGAGAAACCACAACAAACGTTTTAAGACCTAGCCATAGCCAGCCTGGTATCCAAGTCAGCGGAGCGATCTCGATTGGGGCAGCCCAGCCGCCCAAGAACATAATCGAGGCCATACATGACAAGAAAATCATGTTGGCGTATTCGCCCAAGAAAAACAGCGCAAACGCCATGCCCGAATACTCGACCATGTGACCTGCCACGATTTCGGATTCACCTTCGACCACGTCAAACGGATGACGGTTGGTTTCAGCGACTGCCGAGATCACATAGATCACAAACAGGGGCAACAACGGCAGCCAGTTCCAGGACATGAAATTGACACCGTGGTCGGCAAACCAACCACGCGTTTGCACATTGACAATTTCAGTCATGTTCAAACTGCCTGACACCAGCAACACTGTCACCAGTACAAAACCAATTGCAAGTTCGTACGACAGCATTTGTGCCGAGGCCCGCATCGCAGCCAAGAAGGCATACTTAGAATTGGAGGCCCAGCCTGCCACAATGACCCCGTACACACCGATCGAGGTAATCGCCATCACGTACATCAGGCCCGCGTTGACGTTGGCTAACACTAGTTCTGGCCCGAACGGCACGACAGCCCAAGCAGCTAGGGCAGGCATCAATGTCACCACAGGTGCCAAGATAAACAAAATCTTGTTAGCCTGACTAGGTAAGATAACTTCTTTGGTTAACAGCTTGAACACGTCAGCAAAAGGCTGCAACAAGCCTCTGAAGCCAACGCGATTGGGGCCTAGACGAATGTGCATGAAGCCAATCATCTTGCGTTCCCAATAGGTCAGATACGCTACGCACAAAATAATTGGTACAGCGATCACTAAAATCTTGACCAAAGTCCACAGCACTAACCAAACAGTTGGGCCAAGCAACTCGGCCCCATGCGTTTCAAGAACGTTGAGCCACTGCATCAGGCACGCTCCACACTAAGTTGTCCAAACGCACCACCCAGTGCTGCGGTTTGTTCAAAGCCTGCCGCAATGCGCACGGCACCGAGTGCCAGCGTGTTGTCTTGCTCAGCTGCCAACACGACCTGCCCCGTTGCTGCTTTGACAAGCACTTGAGTGCCCTGCGCCACGCCTAACTGCGCAAGGGTGCTGGCATGCATGCGCGCCACCGGAGTGCGCGAGGATGCTGACTCTTGTAAGGCAGGGGCACGACGCACCATCGCATCGGTACGAAAGATTGGCACATCGGTGACACGCTCGAGAGCCATGCCAGCATGACCGGCGGCTGCAGATGTTGTTTGAGCAGCAGCGCCCGAAGTCATAGCATTAGCCCCCTGTAACTGATTGGATAAGCGCGCACCCACACCGCCAGACAGCACGGCATCACGCACCGACTCTGAAGACTCGTCGTCAAAGCCAGCCAAATGCAACACGTTGCCGAGCACACGCAAGACTTTCCAGCCGGGGCGCGTTTGACCGCGTGGAGTGACCGTACCTTTAAAACTTTGTGCTGAACCCTGAGCGTTGACAAACGTACCCGAAGTTTCAGTAAAGGGTGAAATCGGCAACATCACATGGGCCCAGTCGCGTGCACCTGTTGCGAAGGGCGTAAGCGCCACGGCAAATTGCGCCGACTTTAACGCTGCAATCGCTTGCGCACCTTGATCGACATCGAGTAAGGGCTCAGCATGCAAGACTACATAGGCCTTCAAGGGCTCGGCAAACATTGCCGCCGCTGTTTTGCCACCTTTCACAGGCACAGCACCCGCCAGATAACCACCAACCGTATTGGCACCAGCGGTTAAAAATCCCAACTGGCCTGAGGCCAACTGCGCGATTAGCTGCGCATGCGCTGCAATACGCGCGGCGTCAGGAGCGTTGACCGCGGTGCTACCTAACAGCACTGCGACGCGCTCGCCTGAAGCCAAACTTGCCGCAATCTGTTCGGCTTGAGCACTTGGTTGAACGGTAGACAGCCCGGCCGGGATGTCACTAGATTTTGCTTTGGCCAAGGCCACGACCACTTGAGCCAACGTATCGGCCAAGGCGCTTGGCAAGGTTGTTGCGCGCGCTGTGAGCTTAAACAAGGGATCATCAGCCGCCGTATCCACAGACGATACCTGTGTGCCGCGCTTAACCGCCTGACGCAAACGTTGCGCCATCAGCGGATGATCTTTACGCAAGAACGAACCCACCACCAATACGCGGTCAAGCGTGTCGAGCGCGTTGATCGTCATGCCTAGCCAAGGAGCGCCCGTCAATGCTGCATCAAACGCCGCGTCAGTTTGACGCAACCGAAAATCGATATTCTCAGAGCCCAAGCCACGTGTCACGCGAGCGAGCAAGGCCATTTCTTCGAGTGTCGCGTATTCGCTGGCGAGCGAACCAATCTGCGCTGCACCCGACGCGTCACGTACTTGCATCAAACCATGCGCCACTGCCTGCAACGCATCTGACCAAGACGCCTCGCGCCATTGACCGTCGGTACCCTTGACCATTGGGGTTGTCAGGCGATCTTCGTTCAAACCCTCGTACGAGAAACGATCACGATCACTGAGCCAACATTCGTTCACCTCTTCATTTTCGAAAGGCACGACACGAATGACTTGATCACCCTTGACTTGCACTACCAAATTTGCACCCAAACTATCATGCGGCGACACCGAGCGTCGACGCGCGAGCTCCCAGGTGCGAGCTTGATAGCGGAAAGGCTTTGACGTCAGGGCACCCACGGGGCACAGATCAATCATATTGCCCGATAATTCTGACTCGACGGCGCGCCCAACGAAGGTGGTGATCTCAGAGTGCTCGCCACGGCCAACCATGCCAAGCTCCATCACACCGGCAATCTCTTGGCCAAAGCGCACACAACGCGTGCAATGAATACAGCGCGACATTTCTTCGGCCGACACCAAGGGGCCTAGATCTTTATGAAACACCACACGCTTTTCTTCTTGATAGCGCGAGCTTGAACCGCCGTAACCCACCGCAACGTCTTGCAACTGACATTCGCCGCCTTGATCACAAATCGGGCAATCGAGCGGGTGATTAATCAGCAAAAACTCCATGACACTTTTTTGTGCCGCCACCGCGCGCTCTGAGCAGGTGTGCACCACCATGCCATTGGTCACGGGCGTAGCACAAGCCGGCATCGCTTTAGGGGCTTTTTCGACCTCAACCAAACACATGCGGCAGTTGGCCGCAACGGTCAATTTCTTGTGATAACAAAAGTGCGGCACGTAGACGCCGAGCTTATGGGCGGCATGCATCACCATGCTGCCTTCTTGCACTTCGACTTTCTTGCCGTCGATGGTTAACTCAACCATAACTTTGTCCAGACCTTAAAGATAGGGGGCCACCACACAGCGCTTATGCTCAATGTGGTACGCAAATTCGTCGCGATAATGTTTCAAGAAACCACGCACTGGCATCGCCGCGGCATCACCCAAGGCGCAGATCGTGCGACCCATGATGTTGCCTGCAACCGAATCCAGCAAATCAAGATCTTCAGGGCGACCCTGACCATGCTCAATGCGGTTCACCATACGGTAGAGCCAACCCGTGCCTTCGCGACAAGGGGTGCACTGCCCGCAGCTTTCTTCAAAATAAAAATAAGATAAGCGCAGTAAAGACTTGACCATACAGCGCGTGTCGTTCATCACGATCACAGCGCCCGAGCCTAGCATTGAGCCGGCCTTCGAGATCGCGTCGTAATCCATGGTGGTGTCCATCATGATGTTGCCTGGGATCACCGGTGCGCTTGACCCGCCAGGGATCACGGCCTTAAGTGTTGAACCACCACGCATGCCACCTGCCAGTTCTAACAACTTAGAAAAGGGTGTGCCCAAGGGGATTTCATAGTTACCGGGGCGCTCGACGTCACCGGTAATCGAAAACAACTTGGTGCCACCATTGTTTGGCTTGCCAACTTCAAGATACGCTGGGCCACCGTTGCGAATGATCCAAGGGACCGCTGCAAAGGTTTCAGTGTTGTTGATGGTCGTGGGCTTGCCGTACAAACCAAAGCTTGCCGGAAAAGGTGGCTTGAAACGTGGCTGACCTTTTTTACCCTCAAGCGACTCAAGCAAAGCGGTTTCTTCGCCGCAAATGTAGGCGCCATAGCCATGAAACGCATGCAATTGAAAATTAAATTGCGAACCTAAAATGTTGTTACCCAGCATGCCAGCGGCGCGGGCTTCGTCAAGCGCTTCTTCAAAACGCTCGTACACCTCAAAGATTTCGCCGTGAATGTAGTTGTAACCAACTGGGATACCCATTGCGTAAGCAGCAATCGCCATGCCTTCAATCACGATGTGAGGATTCAAGCGCAAAATGTCGCGATCTTTAAACGTGCCGGGTTCGCCTTCGTCAGAATTGCAAACCAAATATTTTTGGCCTGGAAACGTGCGGGGCATGAAGCTCCATTTCAGGCCAGTCGGAAACCCTGCGCCGCCACGACCGCGCAAACCCGATGCCTTAACTTCAGCGATCACATCTTCTTGCGTCATGCCTTGCGTCAAAATCTTACGCAAGGCTTCGTAACCACCGCGCTTAACGTAATCGGCCAAACGCCAATTACTGCCATCAAGGCCATCCATAATCTGAGGGCCAAGGTGGCGACCATGCAACGCCATCGAAGTCGGCAAATCATTGGCCGGTGCAGCGACCAAACCTTGCGAATACTTTTGCAGAATGCTTGCGGTTTTATCAGACATCAAAGTGCTCATTTTGAATCCCCGCGTGCAGCCTCAGCCAACTCGGCTAGCATGGCATCGATTTTTTCGGGCGCCATACGCACACACATGTGCTTGTTGTTCACGATCAGTACAGGTGAGTCGCCACAGGCGCCCATGCACTCGCCTTCAACGAGCGTAAATACACCGTCGGCGGTTGTTTCACGAAACCCAATACCCAGTTTGGTCTTGAGGTAATCAGCGGTTTTTTCGCCATCACGCAAGGCGCAAGGTAAGTTGGTGCAAACGGTTAGCTTGAACTTACCCACGGGGCGCACATCAAACATATTGTAAAAAGTCGCGTTTTCTTGCACAGCGATAGCCGGCTGACCGAGGTAGTCGGCCACGTCTTGAATGACTTCGGGCGACACCCAACCCTGCTCGTCTTGCGCAATTGCCAGCGAGGCCATGATGGCAGACTGCTTTTGATCAGCCGGATACTTGGCGATCTCGCGGTCGATTCTTTTGTAAGCCTGTTCAGAGAGCAACATGTTTTAAATCCGGTATGAGCGATGAGGCAACGATTAGCGGTCGATCTCGCCAAACACAATATCTTGAGTACCAATGATGGTCACAGCATCAGCAATCATGTGACCACGCGACATTTCGTCAAGCGCCTGCAAATGCACAAAGCCAGGCGCACGAATTTTTAAACGATAAGGCTTGTTGGCGCCGTCAGACACCATGTAAATCCCAAACTCACCCTTAGGATGCTCGATCGAAGCATAGGCCTCGCCCGCTGGCACGCTAAAGCCTTCAGTGAACAACTTGAAGTGATGGATGAGTTCTTCCATGTTTGACTTCATACCGGTGCGCTGTGGTGGCGAAACCTTATGGTTATCGAGCATCACAGGGCCTGGATTGCTACGCAACCACTGCACACATTGCTGAATAATGCGATTGCTTTCACGCATTTCAGCGACACGCACTAAGTAACGATCATACGAATCGCCATTGACACCCACAGGTATATCGAACTTCAAGCGGTCGTACACTTCGTAGGGCTGCATTTTGCGAAGATCCCAGGCCACACCAGAACCGCGCAACATCGGGCCACTAAAGCCCAGTGCCTTCGCACGTTCAGGGTCAACCACACCAATCCCTACCAAACGTTGCTTCCAGATACGGTTGTCGGTTAGCAAGGTTTCGTATTCATCGACACAAGCCGGAAAGCGATTGGTAAAGTCTTCGATGAAATCGAGCAACGAACCTGAGCGGGCATCGTTCATGATCTTGAAATCTTTAGCCGTGCGGTATTGACTAGTTTTGCCGTACTGAGGCATCGCATCAGGCAAATCGCGATACACACCACCGGGGCGATAGTAAGCCGCATGCAAGCGCGCACCCGACACCGCCTCGTAGCAATCCATCAAATCTTCGCGCTCACGAAACGCGTACAAAAATACCGCCATCGCACCCACGTCAAGCGCGTGTGAACCCAGCGACATTAAGTGATTTAACAAGCGCGTGATTTCGTCGAACATCACACGAATGTATTGCGCCCGCAAAGGTGGCGTCACACCCATCAGCTTTTCGATTGCCAGCACATAGGCGTGCTCGTTACACATCATCGAGACGTAATCCAGACGATCCATGTAAGGCAAGGCTTGCAAAAACGTACGGTGCTCGGCTAATTTTTCAGTGGCACGATGCAACAAACCGATGTGTGGATCAGCGCGTTGGATCACTTCGCCATCTAATTCAAGCACTAAGCGCAACACACCGTGTGCGGCCGGGTGTTGGGGGCCAAAATTTAGCGTGTAGTTTTTAATTTCAGCCATGATTAACGCCCTATTCCGTAGCCGTCTTCACGAATCACACGCGGAATAATCTCGCGCGGCTCGATCGTAACAGGTTGATACACCACACGGCGTTGCTCAGGGTCATAACGCATTTCAACGTTGCCGTACACCGGAAAATCTTTGCGAAACGGATGACCGATAAAACCATAGTCAGTCAGAATACGACGCAGATCAGGATGGCCTTCAAACACAATGCCAAATAAATCGAACGCTTCGCGCTCAAACCAATTGACACTAGGCCATACATTGACCAACGAATTAAGCAGCGGAAATTCACCATTCACGGCATAGGTGCGTACACGCAAACGCCAGTTATGCGTGAGCGACATCAAGTGCGCCACTACAGCAAAACGCCCCGCGGGCGCCAAGGCAGTTTGTGGTGCTTGCCCGACACGGCCCGTGCCATAGGTGAGGTAATCAACGCCACACAAATCCACACACATCTCAAAACGCAATGCGGGTTCGTCGCGCAAACGTAAACAGGTGGTTTCCCACTGGTCAGCTGCAATTTCAAGCGTGATTTCGTCGGTTGATAACGTGAGCTGAGCCTGCTCACCGAGCAGAGTCACGAGTTGTTGCTGCAGGTTTTCTAGCCTGGACATGTGTTTTTAAGCCTGATTAAACCGATACACAAATGTTAATGAGTGCATCGTCTTGATTTAACGAGCGATGGTATTGGTTTGACGAATTTTGTTTTGCATTTGCAACAGGCCATAGACCAAGGCCTCGGCCGTTGGAGGACAGCCCGGCACATAGACATCAACCGGAACAATGCGATCACAGCCACGCACCACAGAATAGGAGTAGTGATAGTAGCCACCACCATTGGCGCAAGACCCCATCGACACGACCCAACGTGGCTCGGGCATTTGATCGTAGACCTTGCGCAAGGCTGGAGCCATTTTGTTGCACAGCGTGCCCGCCACAATCATCAGATCAGACTGACGTGGGCTTGGTCGAAAAATGATACCAAACTGGTCGAGGTCGTAACGCGCCGCGCCAGCGTGCATCATTTCGACTGCACAGCAAGCCAAGCCAAACGTCATTGGCCACATCGAACCCGTCTTTGCCCAGTTGATAAATTTGTCAGCGCTCGTGGTGACAAAACCTTGCTTCAAAATGCCGTCAATTGCCATGTGTCTCTTCGCTGCATTGATCGTTGGGATTACTCCCAGTCAAGCGCGCCTTTTTTCCACTCGTAGATGAAACCAACGGTGAGGATCGTTAAGAAGATCATCACTGTCACAAAACCAACGATTCCGACGGCGCTATTTGCAATGGCCCAAGGAAACAAAAACGCGATTTCTAAATCGAACAAAATGAACAAGATGGCCACAAGGTAGTAGCGCACATCAAACTTCATTCGAGAGTCGCCAAAAGCTTCAAAGCCGCACTCGTACGGCGAAAGCTTTTGCGCATCAGGGCGATGCGGCCCTATCAAAGAACCCGCCGCAATCAGGGCAAAGCCAATCAGGCTACCCACTACGATGAAGAGTAAAACTGGAAAGTATTGTTGCAGATTCATCCGGACGTCTCGGCAGTTGCACAAACCCCATAAGTATACACCGCCCTTAGGGTTTTTACCCGCAGAAGCAAACTCTGGTTTGATGTCAAGTAAAAAAAAACAGGCCACTCAAAGAGTGGCCTGTTTTCATTCTGTACATCACCAAGCTAACCGAGGTTAGCTTGTATCCTAAGCGATTGCTTAGAATGCGTGACGCAGACCAACAGTCGCAGTGTTGCCTGACAAACCGGCGATACCCTGGAAGTTGTTCACGTATGAGTAGATTGCGTACACGTTGGTGCGGTTGGTGAACTTGTATGAATAACCCAAGCCCCATGTCAACTGAGTCGCACCACCAACATCAGAAACGATGCCTGTGTGTGCTTGACCTTGGTAGGCAGCCATCACAGTACCGTTTGCGCCGACTGGAGCTGACGCGTTGATGTTCCAGGCGTTTGTACCAGCACCATCAGCAAACACGATGCCACCAGCGCCAAACGGGTTAGTGATATCGCTTGATACTGAAGTCGTTGATTGACCTTGGATCAGACCGCCGCGAACCTGATTGTAGGCCGCGCCAATCTTAACAACTTTAGCATCATAGGCACCAGCAACAATCCAAGACGTCACTTTTGTGCCGTTTTGGCCAGATATGGTGTTACTTGCTGGAGTGAACTGGTCATACACACCAGTTAAATAGATGCCACCGTTTGTGTAGCTAACAGCGCCCGCAATGTTGCGCATGTTGTTGCCGGTGTCAAACGAGCTGCCTTGTGACGCGTCGGCAGCAGCACCACCAGTTGTCAACTGTCTGTTAGTTGCCAAGCCAGTGTTGAATGAGTATTGAGCACCAACCTTGAAGCCTGACAGGCTAGGTGATTGATACATAATCATGTTGTTTTGACGAACAGCAGTGATGCCCATTACGCCAGAAATGTTGATGATTGGAGCGTTCACAGCGAAGGCGCTATCAATCGGGCCACCGGCAAATTTAAATGCCAAGTTCAATTGACGACCGATATCAACACGACCCCAAGCGTTGTTTTGCAAACCAACGATTGAAGTACGTTGCCATGTGCCAACCGAACCAGCTGTGCCGTCGTTGACGTTAACTTGACCTTCCAAGTTCCAGACAGCTTGGTTACCTGAACCCAAGTCTTCAACACCGCGCACGCCAAATCGTGAGGTTGACTGTGTACCTGACACAACAGCGATGCTGCTGGTCGAGATGTCAACTCTGCTGAATGGACCAGATGACAGGTTCCAGTTTTGGTAGCGAACGCCACCGTCTAACACACCGTACAAGGTGACTGATGATTGAGCCGATGCGGCACCAGCAAAGCCGGCTAACAGGGCGGCAGCGAGCAGAGTCTTTTTCATTTAAGAAATCTCCGTAAGTTTGAGTGACAAGAGCAACAAACGGGTGTTTTGTTCGCTGCCCCCCTAACTCCGCTAAGGGAAGTTGACGCTATTGCATCAAAAAACCGAGGCTGTGGCTATGATTCTCGACATAAACCTGCCACAGAGGGGGTGTTTTGTTGGCTTAGTGCAACGTTTCGATGTTTTAATCTCAATAAACAAAGGGTTTACCCTTATTTTCTTGCAGATGCTAGCAAAGTTTGAATTTGTCTTGAAAACCACTTGCTACCCGTACTCAAAGACCACCCAGCGCCACGCGCCACCCGTCTGACTCAGGCTAAAGTGCTGAGTAAGCCCCACGCAAGAATACGGTCAACCCGACAAACATGACACAGAGACCTGATTGATGACTGCCACCACAACTGATACACCTCGCATTGGACTAGACGAGTTTTTGTTTTTGCTCGACACCCACCATCCCTTTGCAAAATTCCTTGGCATCCAAATTTTAGAGATTGGGTACGGTACGGCTACGCTCTCTTTGCCACCAAACCCTAATTTTCAGCGCTTAGGGGGCATTGTGGCGGGCCCCATGCTCATGGGTTTGGCAGATCTGGCCATGTATGCGGCGGTTGTAGGGGCCACAGGTAATGCCGAGGCAGTGACCGCAAGCCTGACCATTAATTTCATGCGCAAAAGCCCTCCGGGCACAATCTACGCGCACGCTCGGGTGCTCAAGACGGGCCGCCTATGCTCGGGTGATGTCACACTAACGGGTGAAGGGAGCACTGACCCACTTGCCCATAGTGTCAGCATTTGGTCATTACCCAAGGTGTAAGCCAGAGTCATCTAGGGCGAACCGAAGTCATTCAAGGAGAGCCCGAAAAAAATCAAGCAAGTGATTGACAAAGCCCTCACCTGCACCGAAGATAAGCGTTGTCATCGCACCCTTCTTCGCGGAGCCCCACATGCACACCACTCGCCACAGCTGCCTCACCTTGCCCCGCTTGACCCGAACACTATCCATAGCGGCACTCGGCCTGTGCTTACTCAGCCCGACTCACAGCGCGTTTTCACAAACCACCGATTCTGCCGACAGTTTTCCCGCTCGTGCCGTCAACATTACGGTAACGTTTCCGCCTGGTGGCGGCACTGACATTTTGGCCCGCTTAATTGGCAACGCTCTAGCAGAAACCATGGGGCACGCAGCAGTGGTTGAAAACAAACCAGGCGCAAGCGGCAACGTGGGGTCAAAGTATGTGGCTGAACGCGCACCTGACGGCTACTCGCTCTTGATGGTCAATAGTTCGTTTGCCATCAATCCTGCCGTGTTTGCGACGATGCCCTTCGATCCCAAAAAAGATTTCGCACCGATTATCAATGTCGCGTTCATCCCCTCGGTACTGGTCGTGCCCGCAAACTCAACCTATAAAAACCTGGCCGAGTTACTGACCGCGGCCAAACCTGCCAAGAACGATGTGTCTTACGGGTCGTGTGGTAACGGCACGCCGCAGCACTTGGCCGGAGAGTCTCTCAATATTGAGGCAAAAATCAACATCACTCACATCCCTTATGGCGGATGCGGCCCAGCACTGAAAGATGTCGTGGGTGGTCAAATCCCCTTGGCTATTATCACTGCCTCAAGTGCCATGAGCCTGATCAAAGGCGGTAAGTTGCGCGCGCTGGCGGTGACCTCTGCCCAGCGGTTTGGTCAATTGCCTGACGTGCCGACAGTTGCTGAGCAAGGCTATGCGGGCTATGAACTTAGCCAGTGGCATGGCTTGCTTGCGCCGGCAAATACGCCGGTCGCCGTGCAACAAAAGCTCTATGAGGGCGTCAACAAGGCTTTACAGTCGCCTGCCGTGAAAGACAAACTCGAAAGTTTGGGCTACACCCGCGCTAACGACGGGCCCGCAGTCTTCAAAAAGATCATTGACGGTGATATTGATAAGTTCGTCAAGCTGGCAAAAGAGATCAAGCTTAAAGTTGACTAAGCGCTTCGCCTGCGTAAATTCGGTACAACGCAGGCGAATCACTCAGTGAGCGGGCTCACTTTACCAACAGCACAGGTTGCGACGCATGTGCCAGCACACGCTGCGCAACTGAGCCAAGTAACAAGTCAGCAATCGCGCCGCGCCCTTTCGAACCCAGCACAATCATGTCGTACTTGCCTTTGTCGGCAAAACTCACGATTTCGCGTGACACATTGCCAACCACAATTGCCATATCGTGCTTGATACCTGAGTCGTCTAACACCTTCATGGCCGGCTTAAGCTCTTTGTCACTCAGTTCGCGCAAATAATCACTCACGGCCGAGCTACCAACAAAGGCTTTCGCATGACGAATCCCTGCATCGTCGTGCACACTGATTAAAGTCAGTGAATTAGCTTTAGCGGTACTTTGTTCGATTAACTCAATCGCACGCTTAACTGCACGCAGCGCATTTTTTGAACCATCGGTTGCGACTAATAATTTCATGATCTGCTCCTGAAGGATGACGAGACTTCAGTGTAGGAGCCTGCACCACAAAGCGGCAGAATCAAAACAGTGGACGCTTGATTTAGATCAAGAAAGAGAACTTTTGCTGGAAACCGCTGTTGGAAGCCGCTCATGCCCGTGCATGGGGTGCAGTTCAGAGAATGGGGTAGAACCAACTTTTAGATGGTGCCGACGGCGAGACTCGAACTCGCACAGCTTTCGCCACTACCCCCTCAAGATAGCGTGTCTACCAATTTCACCACGTCGGCACGTGTACTGCGGATACTTTGCACTGCTGGATACGAGACCGTTTAACCGCGTTGTCTCGTACGTTTTGCGCTAGCTGTGTTGAGGTTTTGACACAGTTTTAGTCAGCGCGAGAGTGTAGCACGCAGAGGCAAACTCAAGCCTCGGCGCGCTAGCAATATTACTTGGTGGCAGGAGCAGGCGTTGCGGGCGCAACAGGTACTGCCGGTGCCGTGCCGCTTGGAACAACGCCCGGGATTGCTGACGCTGGTGCAGCAGGTACACCGGGCACACTAGACGCACCCGGCACTGAATTGGCAGATGCGCCCGTTGTTGCAGGCGCACTGTTTGGCACACCGGGCACGGCCGACCCTACAGGCGGCGCCACCGGCGCAGTTTGCGAAAAGTTTTGCATGATGCCGGTGTCGTGGCCTTTGGTGCCACGATTACTGACGTAAGCCAAGCCGATGGTGCTGATAAAGAACACCACTGCAGCCCACTTGGTTGCGCGCGACATAAAGTTTGCAGCGCCGGTTGCACCGAAAAGGCTACCAGCCGAGCCACTACCGAAGGCTGAGCCCATATCGGCACCCTTACCTTGCTGCAGCAACACCAAAGAAATAATGGTTAGCGAAGACAGGATCTGCACAACCAACAAAAGAGTAAACATCCAGGACATTGAGAGACTCCGAAAACTAAACGACTAAACTCATCACCGCCACTGCTGCCTTAAGCCGCAATCGCCAGAAAATCTTCAGCCACTAAAGACGCCCCACCGACTAACGCACCATCGATATCAGACATCACAAACAAACTGGCGGCATTCGCAGCTTTCACGCTGCCACCATACAAAATTTGAACCTGGCCTGCACCAATCGCCTGCAAAGCGGCCCGAATCGCAGCGTGCACCTCTTGCGCCTGCTCGGGGGTGGCGGTACGGCCCGTGCCAATTGCCCAAACGGGCTCATACGCTACAACCATTTTATTCACGGCCTCGGCACCTAGCGCAAGCACCGGGGCTAATTGCCGCTGAATCACAGCCAACACTTGATTGGCGTCACGCTCTGCAAGTGACTCGCCGACGCACACCACGGGCGTCAGACCCGAAGCTAATGCTGCCTTGGCTTTATCCGCCACCAATTGATCAGACTCGCCATGCAAAGAGCGCCTTTCAGAGTGGCCCACCAAGGCATAGCGACAGGCAAAATCCTTGAGCATTGCACCAGACACTTCGCCGGTGAACGCGCCATGAGCCTGTGCGCTGATATCTTGCGCGCCCCAAGCCACGGCCGAACCTTTCAACGCTTCGCCAGCTTGTGCGAGATAAGGAAAAGGCACACAGACTGCAAGCTGCGTGCCCGAGGCAATCGAGCCGGCGCCTGCGCGCAAGCCTGCAAGCAGCTTGGCGTTGTCAGCCAAATTGCCGTGCATTTTCCAGTTACCCATTACCAGGCGCGTACGAGACATCGTCATAAGACACAACCCTGCTGTTTAAACAAAACCAGCGACATAAAGTCGGGATAACCCAAGATTGTATCCTGTCACACCGTATTGCGGGAAGTCTTAACCCGTTGTGAGGATGATTTTGCCGATTTGTTCGCCAGCCTCCATCATGGCATGGCCTTGGGCGGCTTGCTCGAGTGGCAAGGTCTTAAAAATCACGGGCTTAATCTTGCCCGCACTGAGCAGCGGCCAGACCTGTTGCTGCAAGGCGCGCGCAATCGCGGCTTTGAACGCGACCGGGCGCGGGCGCAGTGTTGAACCAGTGATCGTTAAGCGCCGTCGCATCAATTCGGCCGAATTGAAGGTTGATTTACCGCCCCCTAGTGTCGCAATCAAGACAATACGTCCATCATCTGCCAGGCACTTCAGTTCGCGGCCAATATAGTCGCCTGCGACCATATCCAAAATCACATTGACGCCCTTCTTTTGAGTCAAGGCGTTGACTTCTTCAACAAAGTCCTGAGTCTTGTAGTTAATACCCTTAACTGCGCCTAACGCTTCAACGGCACGGGCACGCTCGTCGCTGCCGACGGTGGCGTAGACAGCATGGCCTAAGGCGCTAGCCAATTGCACTGCGGTGGTACCAATGCCACTTGCGCCGCCATGCACCAACAAACTTTCACCGGCTGCAAGCTGCCCGCGGTCAAACACGTTGCTCCAGACCGTGAAATAGGTTTCAGGCAAACCCGCTGCCTCAATCATCGATAAGCCCTTGGGTACTGGCAAACACTGCTCAATTGGAGCTGCGCAGTACTCGGCATAACCACCACCCGCCACCAAGGCGCAGACTTTGTCACCGATTTTGAAACCGCTATTGCCTACATCACCACCGACAATTTCGCCGGCCACTTCGAGCCCTGGCAAATCGGTGGTACCGGGTGGCGGCGCATATTGACCCAGGCGTTGAAAGACGTCAGGGCGATTGATGCCCGCCGCCTCAACTTTGATCAATACCTCGCCACGGCCCGCTTCGGGCGTAGGTCGAGTCGTGGGCACCAACACTTCAGGGCCACCCGGAGTTGTAATTTCTATTGCACGCATATTGATCGCCTTAAAAACGAATTATCGTAAATCGTTTATTATGCATCCCTTCAAGAAAAGGAAGCGTGGCCGAGCGGTTTAAGGCACCGGTCTTGAAAACCGGCGAGGGTTCACGCCCTCCGTGAGTTCGAATCTCACCGCTTCCGCCAAAATTTCTTAAACATAAATGGCTCTGGGCTCTACCCTAGGCTATCCGGCTCGACCCCATTAACGGGGGATAGCAGTATTCACGGCAAAATACGTCGGCTCGACGTCACTCACCTCTTTTCAGCACGTCTTCTTCGACAAGCGCAAGAATTGCCTTCTGCCTAGCGGTGCCATCCTGAAAACGATCTCCAACGGCCGACCACTCAGGGTGTGCACGTGCTCTTAGCAAAGGTTTGGGTAAGGCGGTCAGAGCACTTTTTATCGCGACCGTTTTCTCTGCCACGTCGATTTTTGCGATTGCTGCATGACCGCGGCGTTCGAGCGCTTTGAGTAATTGCCCTTGGCGCAGCCTGACGAATTGCAGAATGTCATCCGCCACAGTCAGTTCACGAAAGCCTCGGATATGGCTCAGCATCAGTGTGCCGAATTTACCCACACCTAAGGCCGCGCCGCCTGCCGCCGCGCCGATCAGCATGCCAGTGCCAAGCGTCAGGCCAGCGCTTAAAACATCTGCCACTGCCCCAGCAATCATGCCTACACCAAGCCCTCCGCCTGTATGTACGCCGATATCCTTGAGCGCCTCTGGATTAAACAAATCAACGCTCAAGCTGCCCTCTGACAGTGGTAACGGCTGACTCAGATAATCATCAGGACTGAACTGAAATAGTGCGAGCAGCGCTTGCACACAAGCCTGTTCCCGCTGTCTAACAACTGCTTGCTGTAACACAATCGCTTGCTCTAGCAACTCGGGCTCGATACTTGAGGGCGTACGTAAGGCGGCCAGGTCGATGAGTAGCCCTGCAATCAACGTCAGGCCCGCAGCACGCCGTGCGACTTTCTGCTTTGTGGATTGCAGCTGTAGTCCAGACAATACGGATTGATGCGAAGGTAAAACAATCGAGAGCGTTCGGTAAAGAGTTTCTTCGCCGTCAAGCGGCGGACTCACGCTGTCGAACTCTACACAGATATGCAACCCTAGGCGCGACAACGTGTCTCGCCACTGCGCGGCGCGCGACGCCGTGCTTGCCACAAAGTTTAAGAGAGGTAGCAAAGGGCGACCACAACCGGCAAGAATCACGAGCTCATCTTTATGTTTTGCGAGCACTGGTTCGCGCACGTCAATGACATACAGCCCGGCCTGACAGTCGAGCAGCTTTCTTAGCACGCGCGCCTCTTGCTCATAGCGGCCAGAGGCTTCGGGACCTTGTAAAAATAATTTGAGCCGCTCTGGGCCATCGAGTCGATCGCCGGAGCTTGCGATTTGCTCAAGGTGGTCGAGTAAGCCCATGCTGTCTTCAATACCAGGGGTATCAAACAGCAGCAGCACAGGGGTACCATCTAGCTTGACTTGTGCACCCTGCACCCGTTTCGTTGTACCCGGCGCATCTGCGACTTCGCCAAAATTGACGTCGCGGGTGAGCGTACGCAGCAACGACGTTTTACCTGTGTTGGTATGCCCCACGACAGCAATCTGCAGGGCACTTAAGTGATTAGTCATCTGAGCGCCCCAACCATTCTGAAACGGGGGCAAGCAAGGGGGTGACTAAGACCTCGACCTCGAGCGCGGTATGTAGTTGATTTTTCCAAACTGGGATACGTCCGTCGGCTTCGTTAGGTCCCTCGGCCGCGCCAGCGGGTTGTAGCCAGACGAGAGTCTTGCCCGCATAGGACGATAGTTCGGCAATCAAACGCAGTGTCCCCCGATCTGGCGTGTGACGGGCATCGCAGGCGATGACCAAGCGCTGCGGGTTGAGCTGCGCCACATGACCCAAGGCAATCTTTCGAGTGTCGCGCGAATCAATCATGACGGTGTGCACAATGGCGCCACCTAGCCCTAAAGGTGGCCATGCGCTTTCGAGTTCAATGCCTGTGATCATGGCAGGCGTTGCGGTCTTGGCATCTTTGCGCGAAGACGAGTCAACGGGCTCGACCACGACGGGCTGCAGCCCCTCAGGCAACAAAGCGGCGGACTGCATCTTTCCTAGCAAAGCCTGATAACAAGGAGAAGGCAAGTCTGGTTGGGTGCGCGGCAAAGCGCGCGCCAACATCGCTAGGCTAACGAGCAACAACACGACCCTTGGCATGGCTCCGTAGCAGGCCACAGCACCCATCAGCCAACTCGCCCAAAGCTCCTGCGCCTGCACTGAATTTGTTGATAAGTGACCACTTGCGCGAACCATTTCACTATCCGGTATCGCGAAGCCAAACCACTTTGGGACGGCGCCCAACAGCTGCGTGAAAGTGACAAAGCTGTCTGCCGACAAGAGCGTGGTCTCCCAGGCGAAGCCAAAGTGACGTATCGACAGCGTGAAGTAAAGCACCGCAAGCATGGCCAGACTGGCCACTAGCCACGAGGCATGCGTCACACTGCTGAGCACCCAGCGCAACCCACCCGCTTGCTGCCAAAGTGACCACCAGGCTTGCCCCGCCAGTGCAACCTCGGGCCCGGTTGCAAGTTTGCGAACCAACCATTGCCAGCCCTGTGCAAGCCAACCGCCAGAGCCAACCCCCAGAATCAAGCTCATTAGCCACACGGTAAGACTAAAGAGATTGAGACCCAGCAACACAACGATGGCCGACACAACATTCACCGGATAAAGCCCGGTACCCAGCGCCGCCGAGGCAACGCTGCCGCCCGCCGCCAAAGCGATCGCCAAAACAACAATGAGGGCAACCCAAAGTCCAGACTGCACGCGCCCAAGCGCCAGCGTGACACCAGTCGTCTCACCAAGTAGATTGGCACGCGCAGCGATTTGCTGCGCTGCAGTGGGTTCGCGCGCCGCCCGCAAACAGGCAGCCCGATCGTCGAGCTGCCCCCATTGCGTCTCTTTCAGACGAAGCGCCTCACATAGCCAAGAGTCTTTGAAAACCATATGATTCTGCTGTGATGTTGAATGCTGAGGGTCGGGCCTCAGGCTAGGCTAGTGAATGACGGCGCGTGGCCTGAGCGAAATGGCTACACCCGCTGACCGTTGCGCTGATTGTAGGGGCGTTTGAGCAGATGAGCACAATGGCTTGGATCGCCCCAAGCCGTCGCAGGATGGGCCGCCAATGCTATGGTAGAGTTTACCAAAGTGCCAGCGCCTAGTTGCTGAGCCAGTTAGTTGTTTACTGTCACTGCACCAGAACTCTATGCATTCACGACTAATGACCATGCTAACGCCAGACGGGGCTGTTTTAGCCTCCGTGCTGGCAAAGATACCAAATCTAATGGCTCTCTATGTCTTTGGGAGCCAAGCCCAAGGCTCGCCTCGGCCAGATAGTGAGTGTGGCACGTGCTCGCGAAGAATTCGATCACGATCCAACGACCTTTGAAACCAATTTATCAAGACAAGATGCTCTAGATTCGAACAGTCGCTTTAGATTTTTTGTACTGCAGCTTTCAATACCCACCATGTCACACTCGTCCCACCACTCACCAAGGACCATGCCATGCAATTTCCTTCACACAAGCTAGCGACTCTACTTACAGCCCTCGGTCTCGCACTAACTGCTGCACCCGCCGCGCAGGCGGTTGATATCAAGCTAGGTCACGTGCTTGCTGCAAGCCACAGCTGGCATAAGGCTGCAGAAGGCTTCGCGGCCGAGGTCAAAGAGAAGACCGCTGGGCGCGTGAATTTCATCTTATTTCCAAGCAGCCAGCTCGGCAGTGAGAAGACTATGGTTGAAGGCATGCAGATTGGCAGCCAAGGTGCAGCAATCATCGGCTCTGGTTCGTTGCAGCCCGTAGACGCGCGTTTCGGCGTAGTCGAACTGCCCTATTCCTGGAACACTGCGGCTCAAGCTTACAAGGCTTACGATGGTGAACTGGGCGCCGCCCTCGAAAAGATCGGTGACGCCAAGGGTCTTGTGCTGCTGTCTTGGTGGGAGAACGGCTATCGCCACATTACCAATAACCGCGGTCCAATCAACACGCCCGCTGATTTAAAGGGTTTAAAAACGCGCGTCACGCCTGACAAGATGCGATTAGACACCTTTGTTGCGCTCGGCGCGAATCCCGCCCCACTTGCCTTTGGAGAGCTCTACTCGGCGCTGCAACAAAAGGTGTTCGATGCCCAAGAAAACCCGCTCTCTATCATTTACACCTCATCCTTCTTTGAAGTCCAAAAGTACCTTTCGCTGACCGGCCATGTCTGGAGCCCTGCAAGCCTCGTGATCTCTAAGGCCACCTGGGGCCGACTCTCTGCCGATGATCGCAAAGTGGTGAAAGCCGCAGCCGACCACTGGCGGGATCAGCAACGTCGCATGATCGCTGAAAGCGACGCCCAATTCATCGCCCAATTAAAAGAAAAAGGCATGCAGATCAACGAAGTGAATAAGGCCCCGTTCGCCGCAGCGGTTGCCCCGATCTGGAAAACCTACGAAGTCACTTACGGCCCTGAACTGATGGGTTTACTTAAGAAGTACCGCGAGGCGAATTAATGCTGACTCGCATTTCATACCACCTCTCAGCCTTCAGCAAAGTGTTCGTTGGGGTGGCTTGCGCCGTGCTAGCGGTGTTAGTCACCATCGTCGTGTTCCAGCGCTTCATCACTCACACTACGCCGCGCTGGGCTGAAGAACTGCCAAGGCTGGTGTTGGTGTGGTGTGCTTTTATCGGCGCAGTAGCCTGCAGTCGTGACCGCAGCCATCTCATGGCGGGCCTGCTGCCTTTTATGGTCAAGAGCCCGCGCATACTTGCTGCAGTCGATCGCATCAACCACGCCCTGACCACAATCGGGCTGATCATTTTGGGCTGGGCTGGTTGGCACCTTGCTCAGATGACGATGGATCAGATGTTACCTGCCACTGAAGTGTCAGCAGGCGTCGTCTACCTGGCCTTACCAGTTGCCTGCGCAATCACAGCCGTGGTGCACATTGCGCAGTTTTTTGAGCCTTGGCCACCGACCCACGTCGAAGAATTTTCTCAGGATTAACCATGTCGACCGGCGCTCTTTTTTTGGTGGGTGTTTTTATGCTCACGATGTTGGTCGATCTGCCCATCGTGTATGGCATGGTGCTGGCTGGGCTGGCGTACCTATTTTTATTTGACGCAGCGCCTGTCGCTGTGGCGGCGCAGCAGTTTGTCACTGGCTTAGATAGCTTTACCCTGTTAGCCATTCCGCTTTTCATTTTGGCCGCGCAATTGATGAATGCTGCGGGCTTAACTCAACGCATCGTGCGCTTGTGCGCAGCGATCGTCGGTGACATCAAGGGTGGCCTAGCCGTCGTCGCAGTCATGTCGTGCCTGCTGTTCGGCGCCCTATCGGGCTCTGGCGTGGCTGATGTGGTAGCCATCGGTAGCCTGCTGCTGCCAGCCATGGCTCGGGCCGGCTACGACAAGGGGTTTAGCTGTGCGCTGGTCGGCTGCGCCGGCACGACGGCGACCATCGTGCCGCCCAGCATCGTGCTTATCATCTATGGCACCACAACCAACACCTCGGTCGGAAAGCTTTTCATGGCGGGGATCGTACCGGCCGTATTGTTAAGCCTGTCATTGATCTGCATAGCGGTCTGGCAGGCACGCAAGTACAACTGGAGCGGTGGCAATCCCTTTGAATGGGCCGAATTACGCGCTGCTCTGTTGGATGCAGTGCCTGCTCTGATGGTGCCAGTGCTCATTATCGGCGGCATACGTTTAGGAATCTTCACGGCTTCTGAGGCTGCTTCAAGTGCAATCGTTTACTCACTGTTCATCGGTCTTTTTTGGTATCGCAGTTTGTCGCTACGCGCTATTTGGCAAAGTTTAAAAACTGCGGGTGAAGGTAGCTCTTCGATATTATTGATGATTGGTGCCTCAGGCTTTTTCGCCTGGATTTTGGTTGCCGAACAGGTTCCTCAAGCGCTGTCCGCAATGCTTGCAAACTGGACCGATAGCCGCATCACCGTACTGCTACTGCTCACCGTGGTGTTATTGCTGCTCGGCACGTTCATGGAAGCGATTCCGATCATCATCATCGTTGCGCCTGTGGTCATGCCAGTGCTCGCACACTACAACATTGATCCCGTGCACTTCGGTATCTTACTCACGATCAACATGGCGATCGGTGCAGTTTCGCCACCAGTGGGCGTTGATCTCATGGCAGCCTGCAAAATTGGCGGGATCACCATGATGCAAACGCTTCGCCCACTGAACTGGATGATGCTTGCGATGGTCACTGTCTTGCTGCTCGTGACCTTCATCCCCGAACTTGTCATGTTTCTTCCAAGGCATGTCCAATGAGCACCACCACCTCACGCCGTCCGGCAACACTGCGCCGCAGCTGGCTCTTCACCTCGGGGCTCGACGCAGGTGCGCAACAAGCTGCGCTTGATAGCGGCGCCGACGTGCTGGTTGCCGACCTAGAAGAGTTCACCTTGCCTGCCGAACGCCCTGCCGCGCGCCCAAAAATCGCCGCGTTGATGGCGCGCTGTCGCGCACAAAACACAGTGGGTGCTGTACGCATCAATCGTTTGTCCGGCGATGGGCTGGCTGACTTGCAAGGGGTCATGCCTGGCAGCCCAGACGTCATCTTTCTGCCCTGTGTAGAAAGCGCTGACGAGATTATCGCTCTCGCAAAGGCCATCGAGGCCTTAGAGACGGAATTGGGTTTGCCGGCGGGCCAGACAGAGATCGTTCCCACCATCGAATCCGCACTTGGCATCGTGTGCATACAAAGCATCTTGGCAGCCAGCCCGCGCGTCAGTGCCTGCCTGCTTGCCGCCGAAGACCTTACGGCCGATCTGGGCGCCGAACGCGGACTCGACAGCCTAGAGCTCAACCATCTGCGCAGCCGTTTTCTGGTTGACTGCCGAGCCGCCGGACGCGTCGCGATTGACTGCCCGTTTAACTATCGCGACCCACAAGCTCAAAGGCTAGACCTCATATGGGCACGACGGATCGGGCTAAAGGCCAAATGCGCGGTGTACCCTATGCAGATCGCAGCCATCCATGAAGAGTTAACGCCGTCAGCTCAACAAGTGGTGCTCGCGCGTGCAACCGTAGAAAATTTTGAGGCTGCACGCCGCGGCGAGGCTCCCTCAGGCCCTGCTATTGAAAGCCCCGACTATCACACCGCACGACGCCTACTGGCGCGTGACCTTGAGTTCAAAACTTGGCGTCTTTAAAGTCTATGCAGGCACTTCAAAATATTATGGGCACACGGCACAAATGCACCGGCATTGTGTTTAGCGTCATCCACTCACCACCAACTTTTCTTGCGCTCCACACTAGGAACATTCAATCCAAAGATGTCGCCAGCAGTTAAACGTCGCTAAAAGGATGCTCAAGAATGTACTGGCGCAGTGCGCCATCGACTCTGGTTTGCCAGCCCTGACCTGTTGCCCGAAAACTCGCCAGTACGTCTCGAGATAAGCGAATCGTGATCCTTTCTTTCGTAATCTCAGCCTTTGGCCGACCCATTTTTACAAAAGGCTGTACCGCGGCCCATTCAGCGTCCGTAAGGGAGTAGGCGTCAGGATCAGAATCAATACCCGTTTGAATCAACGCTTCTTCAACGTCGGTGGGGATAATCGTATTAGGTTTAAGTTTAGGCATGTGACTTATTGCATGTACAGTAAGTCACATGGTCAAACTCTGATACCTGCCGACACAAAGGGCTGCAAAGCAGCGATTTAAGCGCGGCATCGCCTAATCATTGTTCGCAGAAATACTTAACCGAAGCACACGCTTAACAAGCGAAAAATATTTGCTAACAAATTTTTACCAAAGGTAACTTGAATATCTTGCTTCAACAGGTGTATCCTCCTCTGTATGAAACTGGTTGACTCAATCCCTCCTTCCCAAAGTGACTTAACACTTGCTCGGGCGAACCACGAAAGTTGGTTTCAAAATAAAGTATTAGCTTCAATGCAAGACACAAGACCGCTGGTTAATCACGAACAAGTGATGTCCGAAATAGAAGCCATCATCAACCAAGCTGAGCTGAAAAGTCGGAAACTGGCTTAGTGCGGGAGGTCGTTTGGCGCGCTAATGCGCGCGACAATTTAATCGAAATTATTCGTTTCATTTCAAGCGAAAATATCGCCGCAGCTAAGCGTCTTCAACGTCAAATTCAAGGTGCCATACACTCGGCGAGTGTGCATCCGTGTCTTTACCGGATCGGACGGGTCGACGGCACTCGTGAGATTGTCGTATTGCCTAACTACATCGTTGTATATCGATTTACGACTTCACAAATCGAAGTGCTGAGCGTTCTTCATGCACGACAACAATATCCTCGCTAAACCAGCAACGCCACCGCTTTAATCTGCGCCCAAAGCGCAAGGCCTGGCGCGATATTCAAACGCGCCACTGACGCGTATGAAATCTTGGCTAGCAAGCGTTGCTGGGGTTGGTTACCCGCAGATAATTCGATCAAGGCCTGACCGCCTGCTCCGTCTCGTATTGCAAGAACGGTGACAGGCAAAATATTTAGCATGCTGGTGTCAGAGTAATGGCTGAGCGCCAGGCTCACATCGCGAGCATGGATGCGTACACGTAAACGATCGCCTGGCGCGTGAGCAGGGCCATGTGCGTACAGCGTTCCCATTGGGCTTTGCAGTGTGAGCAAACCGTGCGCATCACGCTGCTCGACCGTCGCCTGCACCACCACGCCCGCATCGTCGCGCAGAGCGAGCGGTGCATCAGGATGATTCATGACCTCAAGTGCCGGGCCCGCCTGGCGCACGCGCCCGCCTTTCATCAAGACCAGATAATCTGCCAAGCGCGACATCTCATCGACCGCATGGGTAACATATAAAAACGGGATAGTCGTGGTTTGCTTGAGACGCTCGAGCACACCCAAAATCTCAGAGCGACGTGCAGCATCAAGGGCCGCCAGAGGTTCGTCAAGCAAGAGAATGCCAGGGCGCGTGAGCAGCGCACGACCAAGCGCGACGCGTTGGCGCTCGCCACCTGATAGCTGACCAATTGCCCGTTGTAACAAGGGCGCTAAATCAAGTTGCTCAACACATTGCGCATATTCAACTGCGGTACCGCCCACCCGCTGCCAACCGTAACGTAAATTTTGCTCGACCGACAGGTGCGGCAGCAGTGCTGAGTGCTGAAACACGAAGCCAACACGCCGTTGGTGCGCGGGCACAAACACGCCAAGCGCCTGCCAGGTTTGTTGATTGATTCGGATATGGCCTTTGACGTCGGGCTCGAGCCCGGCGATGGCACGCAAGATGGTGGTTTTACCGCCGCCAGAGGGACCAAAAATGACTGTCGTGCCCGAAGAGGGCAGCGTTAAGTCAACTGACAACTCGAAGGCAGCCTCACCTGCGCGTACGAGCTTCAGACTTAAGTCGATACCGGTTTGTTCGCTCATCGCGCCTCACCCGTCTGGTGCGACAGCCGCTGGCCGTACCATTGCATCAAACACAGCACCACAAACGAAAAGATCAACAGACCACCAGCCAACCAGTGCGCTTGCTCGTAGGCCATTGCTTCAACACGGTCATAGAGTAGCACCGACAGCACACGCGTTTCGCCTTCGATATTGCCGCCCACCATCAAGATCACGCCAAACTCGCCCACCGTGTGCGCAAACCCCATCACCGTCGCAGTAATAAACGCCGGGCGACACAGCGGGATCACGACGGTTTTGAAACGATCAAAGGGCGACGCACGAAGTGTTGCGGCCACATCCAAGATTGACGTATCTAAACTTGCGAAACCCGCTTGCAGGGGTTGCACCACAAAGGGCAACGAATACAGCACCGAGGCCAACAACAATCCCCAAAATGTAAACGCCAACGAGCCCCAACCTAGAGCGTGCGTCAGCTGACCAAGCGGCCCGTTGGGCCCCAGCATGACCAACAAATAAAACCCGAGCACGGTAGGCGGCAGCACCATCGGCAGCGCCACAATTGCAGAGAGCGGCGCTTTAAAACGTGAACGCGTCCGGGCCAGCCACCAGGCAAGTGGGGTACCCAACAGCAACAAAATCACCGTCGTGAGGGTTGCAAGCTTAAGAGTCACCCACAGGGCAGCCAAAATCGCTGTCATCGCGGTGCGTCGCAGAATTTAGTTGTAGCCATGGCTTGCAATAATGCCTTGTGCTTCGGGCTGTTGCAAATAATGCATGAATGCTCGCGCTGCCTGATTGTTTTGACCACGTTTCAACAACACCGCCGTTTGAATAATTGGCTGGTGTAACGACTCAGGCACCAACCAACTGTTCTGGTAAAGCTTTTTTTGTTCAGGTGTCTCAAGTGCAAACGCACGCGGCAACAAACCCGCGTCGGCATTCCCGCTAAACACAAAATGAGCGGCCTGGCCTATGTTTTCACCCATGACTAAACGCGCTTGCACCTTTGGCAACAAGCCTAGCGCCTCGAGTGTTTGCTTTGCGGCCAACCCGTAAGGCGCCAACTCGGGGTTCGCCATTGCAAGTTTTTTAAACTGCGCTTGACTGAGAAGCTGCTCGGCCGGTGCGGCCGCGCTTGGGGTCTGACTCACAAACACCAAGCGGCCACGAGCGTAGTCAAACAAGGTGTCCTTCACTGCAAAGCCTTCATTCACCAAGCGCTCGGGGGTCTGGCGGTCAGCCGACAAAAATGCATCAAAGGGGGCCGCCTGACGGATCTGGGCGTAAAACTTACCAGTTGAGGCCGCACTGATCGAGATTTTGTAAGGGGTTTGCTCTGAAAATTTAAGCACTAGTACTTGTGCGGTATTGACAAAATTGCTTGCAACCGCCAAGCGTGCGTCTTGGGCGCTCGACCGCAGCGAATAAAGTGATAAAAATAACAATAAAATCAAATACTTATACATCATAAACCTCTAAGAACCTCACGCACCTGACACGTCACCCTCACCCCTAACTCAATTAAACTTGAGAGCCTCGCGCTGACTATTGTTGTTGGATAACCCGATTACCCTCAGGGTCGCCATGCACCAAAGCTCAAATTAAGAGTACAGTAATTCTACGGATATATCTGCACGACTTACTGGCTCGATTTCACACTATGACTCAGACACCCGCACCTTTAATCGATCGCTTCGGACGAAGCATTGAATATCTGCGCTTGTCAGTGACTGATCGCTGTGACATGAAGTGCACTTACTGTCTACCCAAAAGCTTCAAAGGCTACCAAGAACCAAAAAACTGGCTGACCTTCGATGAAATCGAACGTGTCGTCGGGGCGTTCGCCCGTTTGGGCACCTCGCGGGTACGCCTCACAGGCGGTGAACCACTCCTGCGTCGCAATTTGCCACAATTGGCGGCACGCATCAGCGCACTGCCTGGCATTCGCGATTTATCGCTATCCACCAACGGCACCCAATTACCTAAACACGCCGAGGCGCTGCGCGCAGCGGGCGTGTCACGTTTGAATATCAGTCTGGATAGTCTGACGCGCGAGTGCGTCACCCATATCACTGGTCGCGATTCGATTGACGATGTCATGGAGGGCCTCGCCGCCGCTGAAGCCGCAGGGTTCTCTCCAATCAAACTGAATATGGTCGTGATGCCTGGCGTCAACGAGCACGAAGTTGAAGCCATGACCGAGTTCTGTATCAATCGCGGCTTTATTTTGCGCTTGATTGAAACCATGCCGATGGGCAGCACTGGCCTGAAATCTAGCTACGCCCCGTTAGGGCCGATTCTTGATCGTCTACGCGAACGTTTTGATCTGATCCCTGAGATCAAAGAAATGGGCGGCGGGCCCGCACGCTACTGGCGCACCAAAGACGGTCGCGGTCAGATTGGTTTGATTACTCCCATCAGTCAACACTTCTGTGCCACCTGTAATCGCGTGCGTCTGTCGGTTGATGGCACGCTTTACTTATGCCTAGGCCAAGAAGAAAAACTCGAACTGCGCCCACTGCTACGTGCGGGCGTGAGCGACGAAGAGCTTGAGCAAGCCTTGCGTGAGGCAATCGAACTGAAACCCGAGCGTCATGAGTTTCGCGAAGCGCCCACCAAGATCATTCGCTTTATGTCGCAAACTGGCGGCTAAACGTACCCCGCGAGTCACCGTACACTAGCGGGACTCGTCACCGTGTGTCTTGAGTTATGAAACCCAGAGCTAATCTACTGAACTTTGAAGAGGCGCGCGAGCGTCTGTTAACTGCCGCATCGCCTTTAACAAGCATCGAAACCCTGCCTCTGCTGCAGGCGCAAGGCCGAGTACTTGCGCAGGCTGTGACCTCGCCCTTGAATGTACCCGGCTTTGATAATTCAGCGATGGATGGCTATGCCTTGCACGTTGCCGATCTCAACGCCCTACCCGATGCGTTCGCGGTGGTGCAACGCATCGCTGCAGGGCAAACCGGCATCCCCCTAGCGCCCAACACTGCCGCGCGCATTTTTACCGGCGCGCCGATCCCTGAGGGTACCAATGTTGTCGTACCGCAAGAAAACACCCAAGACGAAAATGGCGCGATCAAACTGACCCAACCGATTCGGTTGCATCAGCATATTCGTCGCAAAGGTGAAGACATCACGCTAGGCGGCCCTGTGCTACCTGCTGGACAGCGCTTGGGTGCGCAACACCTTGCCATGCTCGCCTCGATCGGCGTCGCAAGTGTGTCAGTGTTTGCCTGGCTAAAAGTAGGTGTATTTTTTACTGGTGACGAACTGACCGAGCCTGGCCAGCCCTTGGCACCTGGTGCAATCTATAACAGCAATCGTTACGCCATCAATGGTCTGCTCAAGCAACTTGGCTGTGCCATCGCCGATTACGGCATTGTGCGGGACTCTGCTCAGGCAACGCGTGAGGCGTTGCAACGCGCGGCCTCTGAGAACGATGTGATCATTACCTGTGGTGGCGTCTCCGTTGGCGAAGAAGATCACGTGAAGGGTGCGGTGCAGGCCCTGGGTTCGCTTGATCTCTGGCAAATTTCAATGAAACCAGGCAAACCGTTGGCGTACGGCAAGGTCGGCGCTGCAGACTTTATCGGCCTGCCCGGCAACCCTGTCAGCTCCTTCGTGACTTTTTTATTAATGGCTCGCCCTTTTTTGCTCAAACGTATGGGCGCACAAGAGGCCCCACTGCGCTACCTCACCGCAACGGCCGACTTTAACTGGCCACGCCCAGACAAGCGTCGTGAATTTTTGCGTGTCAAACTCGAGCAAGATGCGAGTGGCCAGCAGGCCTTACAACTGTGGCCTAATCAGGGCTCAGGTGTCATGAGTAGCTTGGCCTGGGCCGATGGCCTGGTTGATCTCGCCCCCGAAACGGTCATCACCAAAGGCGATAAAGTGCGGTATCTTTCGTTGTCTGAACTCTTACATTAATCCGCCACCATGCACTTAAAGGTTTTGTACTTTGCCCAATTACGCGAAAAATTCGGCCTCGCTGAAGAGTCTGTACAAGCACCTGAAGGCGTGCGTACCATCGCCGATCTGATGCAACACCTAGGCGCGCGCGGTGGCGTGTGGCAAGACACACTAGGTGGTCAGTATGCATTTAGAGTGGCAATGAACCAAGAGATGGTGTCGCAACAGACTGCGCTGGTTGAGGGCGCTGAGGTTGCGATTTTTAGACCAGTGACGGGTGGCTGAATCATGAGCGCCCGTTTGTCTGTCGCTGTGCAAAATGAAGACTTTGACCTGCGTCACGAACACCAACAGCTTGTGCAACGCGATCATGGCGTTGGCGCCGTCGTGGCCTTCATTGGTATGGTGCGCGATCTGAATCTGGCCGACGATGTGGTGGCCCTTGAGCTTGAGCACTACCCCGGCATGACCGAAAAATCGTTGATGAACATTGTGCAGCAAGCCGAAAGTCGCTGGTCACTACAAGCTGCGCGTGTGGTGCATCGCGTCGGCAAGATGTACCCAGGCGATCAAATTGTGCTGGTACTCACGGCCAGTGCACACCGCGGTGACGCCTACGAGGCCAACACGTTCATCATGGACTATTTGAAAACCGAAGCGCCCTTTTGGAAAAAAGAATGGACTCCCGAGGGCCCGCGCTGGATTGAAGCGCGCGACAGTGACGATCACGCTGCCGCGCGTTGGAGTAAACAACACCCCACTCCTTAAATGCATAATCAGCGCATGACGCTTTCTGCAGCAAAGTCCGCTCGTAACGCGTAAAGCAGCAATATTCCCAAGCACCTTCAAGCAGTCAGATTTTCGAATAACTCTACCGCGATCCAAGTGAAGCATGATGAGCGAACCTAGTCACACTGAACAGAAAACTGTTGGCACACCGTACGACGCACTCATCCTTGCCGGCGGCAGAGGTAGCCGCCTTGAGGGGCGCGACAAAGGCTGGGTCATGCACCAAGGGCTGCCGTTAATCGAGCATGCCTTGGCTTGCCTTGCTGCACAGACGACCATCCCAACGCGTGTGCTGATTAGTGCCAATCGCAATATCGACGCCTACAAACAAACTGGGCGTACTGTCGTGACTGACGAGCGTGAAAATTTTGCCGGCCCGCTCGCAGGTGTTGAAGCTGGGCTCATGCGCTGCAAAAGAAACAACTTATTAGTCATACCCTGCGACACGCCTTTATTACCACCTGATCTCTACGAACGCCTTGAACGAGCATTAACTGAAAACTCGAGCGCCCTTGCCGCCTATGCAGTCACCCACGACGGCCCGCAGCCTCTCTGTTGTCTACTGCGCCCTGCTGCCGCGGGCTGGCTAGCAAAATATCTCGATGAACAAAAAGCCTCTGCAATTAAATGGCTCGAGCAATTAGGCGCGCAAGCCGTTCACTTTGAAAACGCAGAGGCATTTAGTAACCTCAACACAATGGAGATGTTTCAATCTCTAAAAACAAAAGGTCAGGCATGACAGCAAACCTCTCTCATTTTGACGCGGCAGGTCAAGCATGACAGCAGACCTCACTCACTTTGATGCAGCAGGGCAAGCCCACATGGTTGATGTCTCAACCAAAGCCGAAACGCATCGCCGCGCTTTAGCCCAAGGCCGTATCACCATGCTGCCAGCCACCTTTGCCAAGTTAGCAGCAGGCAATGCAGCCAAGGGCGATGTGTTAGGCGTAGCTCGCTTGGCGGGCATCATGGGCGCCAAGCAAACAGGCTCGCTCATCCCGCTGTGTCATCCGATTCCGTTGACGCGCGTCACTGTAGAGTTTTTCAGCGATGTCACAAGCTCTTCTGTCACCTGCACGGCCACGGCCGAAACCGTCGGACGCACCGGCGTCGAAATGGAAGCCCTCACCGCAGCCACCATCAGCCTACTCACCATCTATGACATGTTGAAGGCGGTTGATCGTGGCATGGTGATCGACGCCGTCAAGCTGCTTGAAAAGCATGGGGGTAAGTCGGGTAGTTGGGTGGCGGAGTAGTAGTCACTAACTTTTGACGCCGATTGCACTCAATAGCGACCGAACAAAAACGACCTTGTCCTAATTCTGTCCCACTGAGGATAGAAAAATGGCTACTTTACGTAACCGCAGCGGTAAATGGCAGGCTCGGGTTGTTCGCAAGGGTCACATACCTGTGACCAAGACCTTTCTGGCCAAACAAGACGCTGAGCGTTGGGCAAGGCAAGTTGAATCGGCAATGGTCAAAGTAGAACAAACGGTCGGCATTCGCAGACCCGCTGCGATGGCTCAGGTATCTAAGTTTTTACGGGTGAGTCAGGAGGTTTAGCCAATACTCGCAACGGCACACAAATAATGCAAATACTGATTGACGCCAATCGAGTAGCGGACTTATAAACATAAGGCATTCTTAAAATGCACTAA
>JAURJT010000038.1 GCA_030832095.1 Gammaproteobacteria bacterium
CTAACTTAAGCTGGCAAATGGTTGTACCTGAGGGCGTCTTTTTAGACGCCCTTAATTTTGCGCCAACAGCGCGCGTAAGCCGTCCTCGTCAAGCACCGTCACACCGAGCTCACGGGCCTTTTCAAGCTTGCTTCCGGCATCAGCACCCGCTACCACGAAGGATGTTTTTCTTGAGACCGAGCCGGTGACTTTGCCGCCCGCTGCCACAATTAAACTTGAAGCTTCTTCACGCGACCACACAGGTAGTGTGCCAGTCAGTACAAAGGTTTTACCAGACAAGCCCGCACTGCGAGCGGCCACCTCGGGCTGCGGCTCAACACCTTGCTGGCGTAAAGCATGGACGATATCTTGATTGTGCGTTTCAGCAAAAAATCGCGCGATCGAACCTGCTACCACAGGCCCTACGTCGTTGACGCCCAACAAATCATCGACGCTTGCCGTCATCAAGCGCTCAATCGAACCAAAGTGCAGCGCAAGATCACGCGCGGTGGTTTCACCGACGTGGCGAATCCCCAGAGCAAAAATCAAACGCCCCAGCGGCGGTTGTTTAGCCTGCTGGATGGCTGCAATCAAATTGTCTGCTGATTTTTGCCCCATACGGTCAAAACCTGCAAGCTCAGCCGCTTGCAAGGTGAAGATATCGGCAAGCGAATGAATACGCTCACGGTCAACGAGCTGCTCGACAAGCTTTTCACCTAAGCCTTCAATATCCAGTGCTTTGCGTCCTGCCGCGTGAATCAAACTTTGTTTACGCTGGGCGGCACAAAACAAACCACCGGTGCAACGAGCGATTGCTTCGTCTTCTAAACGTTCAATTGCTGAGCCGCAGATCGGGCATGCAGTCACCATCACAAATTGCGGCGCCAACGCTGGGCGTTTTTCAAGCACAGGGCCCACCACTTCGGGGATCACATCGCCGGCACGCCGCACGATCACCGTATCACCCACGCGTACGTCTTTACGACGAATTTCATCTTCGTTATGCAAGGTGGCATTGGTGACAGTCACGCCCCCAACAAAGACTGGCGCCAAGCGCGCCACCGGCGTAATCGCACCCGTACGGCCCACTTGCACTTCGATATCTAGCAATGTGGTAAACGCCTCTTGCGCCGGAAATTTATGCGCGATAGCAAAACGCGGCGCGCGTGCGACAAAACCCAACACACGTTGAGCATCAAGATCATTGACTTTATAGACAACACCATCAATGTCATAAGGTAAGCTCGCGCGACGTGCACCCACTTGTTCGTAGTAGCGCAACAGATCAGCAGCCCCTTGCGCCACGACGTGCTGCGTGACATTGACCGGCAAGCCTAAACGTGCCATCCAATCAAGCATGTCGCTGTGGTTGGCGACTTGCAAGGCCTCGACATCACCCCAGCCATAGGCAAAAAATCTTAACGGGCGTTGGGCCGTGATGCGAGGATCAAGCTGTCTCAAGCTACCCGCAGCAGCATTACGGGGATTCACAAATACTTTTTCACCGCGCGTGCGTTGGGCTTCATTTAACAGAGCAAAATCGGCGAGGTTCATAAACACCTCACCGCGCACTTCAAGCACCTCAGGGATCTCGTGAGGTTCCCCGATTAAACGCAACGGAATCGACTTGATCGTGCGGATATTACTGGTGACGTCCTCACCGGTTTGACCATCACCGCGCGTCGCTGCTTGAACCAGCACACCACGCTCATAGCGCAAGTTAATCGCCAGACCATCGAGCTTGAGCTCACAAAAATAGTGAACCTGCTCGGTACCACTGAGTTTGCCCGCTGCTTTGAGTGTATCGGCAACGCGTTTATCAAAGGCATGAATATCTTCAGCGTCAAACGCATTACCCAACGACAACATGGGCACCGAATGGATGACACTACCAAAAGCGGATAAGGGCGCGGCACCCACACGCTGGGTGGGTGATTCGGGCGTGATCAGTTCTGGATGGCGGGCTTCAAGCGCCTGCAACTCGCGCATCAACAGGTCGTATTGTGCATCGCTGATTTGAGGCGCATCCTGACCATAATAAGCCTGATTATGTCGCTCGATCTCGCCACGTAGCCACGCTACACGCGTAAGGGCTTCTGTCATACACCGCCCCAACAGGCGTTACACAAATACGCGCAAGGCGCGCGCACCACCTGCATGAAAACCGGCATGCTCAAGATTGACATAGACAGCTTTAAGTTGCTCGTCAATTAACAACTCGGCGCCAGGCTGCAGTGCACGATCTTGATCGTCAACCAATTCGGCACCTAATCGCCGCGCTAGCTCTTGTCCAATCTCAGCCATACGGCCAAACGCACGCGTATCCACTGGGCTACGCGGTACATCCAGCAGTAAACTTAAACGATCGACACCCGCCATCCCGGCATCAAACGATTCTTCGTCTGCTCGTGAAAGCGTAAAACAGACAAAACCGTGATCACCACACCAGGCGAAACGCCCCATGTACGACACAAACCCCATCGCTTGCGCAGCGCTGCTGACATCCGCGACCGAACGCACACCAGCCAACAACAGGGTCAAGCCAACTTGCGTATCAAGGCCCTCGCAAACTTGATCTAAGCGCCGCGCCAACTCAACCACTTGTTGTTGCTCAGGCGCCTCAAGCGTGCACTCGAGTTGATCGGCCAAGGTTTGTGCACGTGTAAAGATTTGCGACCACTCAATGGCGCTCAGTGGGCCGCTACGGTTTGCTAACAACACGGCTAGTTGAACTGAAATGTATTGATCTTGTGGATCAATCTGCATCGAGTGCTGACCCAGCACGTTTTGTACAAACACCCTAACCGCTTTGCGACCTGCGACACGCAAAGGCATCAGCAGAGGTGCCAAATCTTCTCCAGTCATTGGCCCCTGAAAGGTCAATTCAATGACTGCCTCTGTCACGGAGTCGGGTTCGAGCAAGTCGTCAGAGGTAGCCTCTTGAGCACCGCCTGTAAAAGGCAAGACCACCGCACCGCCACCTAGGCCAGGCTCGCGACGCCCACTCTCACTGAAGGTGGGCTCGCCTAAAAGAGGATCTTGATCAATCTTAGGTAATTCAG
>JAURJT010000005.1 GCA_030832095.1 Gammaproteobacteria bacterium
GCGCGTCAGATACCGGCGGCATCAGCTGAGCGGTCAGCCAAAGCGTGAGGCAATCAACCACGATGAGTGTATTTGGTGCACTGTGCTGTGCGATGGCGGCAGAGAGTGCGTACGGCTCTTCGATTGTGACCATGCCTGGCACGCGCAATAAACGATCTTGTCTGTGACGTTCAATACGTGCGCGCAGCTCGTCGTCAAAGGCTTGTGCCGTTGCGATTAAGATTGCCGTATGTCGTGGCCCGCTTTCGAGCCAGTTCTGCGCAAGCGCTTCCGCGCGGCGCGACTTGCCACTCTTTTGACCACCTAGAATGAATTCACTGCGCACGACTTGAGTCATGTGGCATGGTCCACAACAACGGCATAGTCCCTCACCGCAATCCCCGACGGTGTTTGGGTGTTTCTGTAGTGCGTTTTGGCGCACACTACAACCTTGTTGGCCGGTATCCGGGCTAGCGAAGCAACCTCTGTCGCCTTCCCAGTCGTTTGTTCAGGCGACCAGTGGCTAAGTTGACAGAAGCGAAGCCGTGAGGCTTGTTCGTTTGACCGTTGCGGGGGCAGCGCAGGCTAGACATCTCACTCAAGTGGCAAGGTGTTTCTGCTTCCCGTTGAACTGCAGCGTGTGAACCACGCCGCGAGCACCAACATCGCTATTTTAGCGGGAAAGGCCTTAGGGTAACGATTGAGTAGGGCTGGTGCGGTTTTAGGGCAAGGCACGGGCTACGCAAATGACAACGAGCAAAACGCCAGAAACGTAGTTTAATTACGGCATGTATTTAAAAGCAAAAGGAAACCTCATGAACGCAATCGTTAAACGACTTGGCGCCTTGGTGCTGTTCGCGCTGTGTGCTCAGACTGCGGGTGCGCAGGCAGTTTATCCAAACCGACCGATCAAATTGATTGTGCCGTTTCCAGCGGGCGGGGGCACCGATATCGTGGGTCGAATCATTTCGCAGAAGTTTGCTGCTGAGCTGAACCAGACCATTGTGATTGATAACAAAAGCGGCGCCGCTGGGATGATTGGCGCCGAGATCGCGTCTAAAGCTGCCCCTGATGGCTATACGCTTTTGCTGTCAACAAACAGCACACATGTGCTCGGGCCGTTGCTGAACCCTGCAACACCTTTTAGTCCGACGAAAGATTTCAGTCCGATCAGCTATGCCGCACAGTCGCCTTCAATGATGATTGTGCCGTTGACGTCTCCGGCTAAAACGGTTAGAGAATTTATTCAACTTGCGCAGCAACAGCCAGGCAAGTTGAACTTCGGTTCTGCAGGTACCGGCGGTATCCCCCACTTGTCTGGCGAGCGGTTTCAGGCGTTGGCGGGGATTAAGCTCACGCACGTTCCGTATAAAGGTACGGCCTTGGCCATGCCTGACTTAATGGCAGGGCGTCTGGATGTGATGTTTGATAGTTTTTCGTCGTCATATCCACACGTGCGCGATGGCAAGGTCAGGGCCTTGGGTATCTCTGCCTCTGAGCGTTCGGCACTCGTGCCGGATGTTCCGTTAATTTCGCAAGACTTGCCAGGATTTGTATCGTTGACGTGGTTTGGTGTCTTCGGGCCAGCTGGCTTAGCACCCGAGATCGTGTCTACGTTGAATCAGGCGCTAAACAAAGCGCTTAAGGATCCTGCCGTCGTCCAGCAACTCGCCGGGGTCGGTATCGAGGCTGTTGGCGGCAGCGCAGCCGAATTTACGCAAAAAATTGCAGAAGATACGGCACGCTGGTCAAAGGTTATTCAAGACGCGAAGATCACGATCCAGTGAGACAGGCCGTGCTTTAGTGGAACAGATCACACTTCAGTAGAGCAGATCACACTTCAGTGAGGCAGATCGCACCTCAGAGAGGTCGCCTGCCTTTAAGCCTTGCGATGTAAAAAGCGCTCGGTGAGATCGCCAAAATTGCCGCAGCCAATTTGCGTGAGTACGGCGTCGATTTCGCGGCGCATGATGGCAAACACTTGATCGGCACCGTCTTGTCCTAAAGCAGCAACGGCATACAGTGTGGGCCGTCCAAAAAAACAAGCTTGCGCACCTAAGCATTTTGCGGTGATGACGTCTGAACCACGGCGCACGCCACTATCAAGCATGACGGTCATCCGATCACCTACCGCCGCGCGAATCGCAGGCAGCATCGAAATCGGCGAGGGTGCTGCGTCTAGTTGTCGCGCCCCGTGGTTAGAAACGATGACGCCATCTAAACCGTGTGCAGCAGATTGAAGCGCATCGTCTGGGTGCAAAATCCCTTTGATGACGAGTGGGCCTTCCCATTCGCGGCGGATTGCTGTGACGGTATCCCAGCTTGTCATGGGTGCGGGCGTTAGAGTGCCATACATGTCGGCTACCTCATCGGCATTTGCGCCTTCGCGCGCGTAGGGCTGCCAGTTGCTCATCATCGGCATCCCGCCAGACTTTAGGTATTCTAATAACCAGCCTGGGCGGCTCAAGGTATCAAGCATGATCGAGGGGGTCATGCGAAAGGGTCGTGTAAAACCATTGCGCCGATTACGTTCACGATTTGAATTGACCGGTACATCAACAGTAATCACCAAGACACCGACGTTGGCTTCGCGTGCGCGGCGCACCAGATCCATATTGATCCGATGGTCGCTTGTGGCATACATCTGAAACCAGACGTTGTCGGGTGCAATTTTTGCCGCATCTTCAATTCTGAAATTGCTGGCACTTGATAACAAGAACGGGACGTTGGCTTTTTTGGCTGCTGCAGCGAGCATGCTGTCAGCACCCACGCGAAACAGGCCGGCCATCCCAGTAGGCGAAATACCGATCGGGCTCGAGTACTTTCTGCCAAACAGTGTGGTTGATTGATCGCGAATCGTGACGTCATTCAGATAACGAGGCAGCAGCTGATAGTCGCTAAAGGCTTCGCGATTTCGCACCATGCCAAGCTCGTCGTCAGCACCGCCGTCGATAAAGTCGAAGGCGATCTGGGGCAGTTTACGGCGGGCCATCGCCCTGAAGTCGTGCAAGTTAATAGCGGGGCGCATGAGTGCTGATGTCCTAAAGGGTTTGCCTAACCGACGCGTGCAGGTGGTGAGGGCGAAAAAATCATGTTAAAAGATTAACAAAATAATACCTAATCATTGACCGGAGACCTAAATGAAAAGTACCCAGATGTTTAAGACGTTAGCGCTGTTTGCAGCCACGGCCCTCTTTGGCTTAGGCGTTCAGGCTCAGGGGGTTTACCCCGATAAGTCGATTCGTATGGTGGTGCCGTACAACGCAGGCGGGGGCACCGATGTGCTTGCGCGCGCCATCGCTGTGGGCGCTGGCAAGATCCTGAAGCAGACAATCGTTGTCGACAACAAACCAGGCGCCAGTGGCATGATCGGCTCTGACTTTGTGGGTAAGGCCGCGCCTGATGGCTACACCATCTTGATGACCGCGGCAGACACGCACTCGATCAACCCGCACGTTTACCCTAAGATCGCGTATGACGCGCTGAAAGATTTTGTGGGTATCGCACAGATCGGCTTGTTGCCCTACGCCTTGGTGGTGAACCCTAAAGTTCCTGCAAAAAATATCAAAGAGTTCATCGCCTTGGCACAAAGCCAGCCGGGTAAGCTGACGTATGCCTCTTGGGGCGTGGGTAGCTCAAGCCAGGTGGCAATGGAGATGCTCAAAGTGATGAGCAAGCTCGATATCTTGCACGTCCCGTTTACAGGCGCAGCACCCGCCATGACTGCGGTCTTAGCGGGCCAAGTTGACGCAATGTTTGTGCCGCTTAGCTTGGCTGTCCCGAATGCCGAAGCCGGCAAAGTGGTTGCGATCGGTTTGGGTGCCCCTGCGCGGTTTGTGGGCGCACCAAACATGCCAACCTTGGCAGAGCAAGGCGTCAGCGTCTATACCTCGCCTTGGATTTCAATTCTTGGACCAGCAAAAATGCCTAAGGCTGCGGTTGATACGATTTATAACGCCGTGAACGAAGCTGTGAAAGACCCACAAATTATTGAGCTGATGATTAAAGGTGGCTTGCAGATCGACGTCTTAAATCCTGAACAGTTTGGCAAAGTGCTAGTGTCAGAATTTGACCGCTGGGGTGCAACCGTCAAGGCCGCCGGAATTAAAGCGGATCAGTGATCGGCAGCAGAGTGCGTTGAGCTTGAGTCAGTAGACAAGCGTGAAGCCTCGCGAACGCTAACGTTGACTGAAGCCTGACGCCTATGGAAGTCTAGGATTTGTTCAAGTCTGTCTAAGTTAAATTAACCAGGAAGTCACCGATGAAATTAGCCTTTTCTCCTGCAAGTCCCTACGTCCGCAAAGTCATGGCCTGTGCGGTTGCACGCGGCATTGATGGCCAGATCGAGAAGTGGGTGATCCCTTCAACCGATGCGGCACTGGTCCCCGCCAACCCCCTGTCAAAGGTGCCCACGCTGGTGCTGGCAGATGGCAAGAGTCTGTTTGATAGCCCTGTCATTTGTGAATACTTAGACAGCCTTGGTTCTGCCAAACCACTGTTTCCTGCAGCAGGCCCTGCACGCTGGGCTGCGCTACGTCAGCAAGCAATAGGCGATGGTATTTTGGATGCCAGCCAGCCTCGCCGCCGTGAGATCGCCCTGCCACAGGATGAAGGTCGTATCGGCTATATCCAGTTGCAGCAAGGTAAGGTGAAAAACTCATTAGACGATCTTGAGAAAGATGCTGCCAACTTAAATAAACTCGACACAATCGGCGAAATCGCGATTGCCTGCGCGCTCGGCTATCTTGATTTTCGCTTCGCGAACGAGCCTTGGCGCCCCGGCCATCCTAAACTTGAAGCTTGGTATGCATCGGTTGTAAACATGCCAGCTTTGGTCAAAACGGCACCCGTTGCTTGAGTAGTTGTTGAATAAAAAGAAAAAGGCCAAGGCATGACTGTTGAACCAAGCGCATTGTTTAGCCCTTATACAATCCGCGACACAACGCTACCAAACAGAATTGTGTTGGCCCCTATGATGCAGTGCAAAGCCGTTGATGGCTTTGCTTCTGACTGGCACTTTGCGCACTTCAGTAAATTTGCACTGGGTGGTTTCGGTACGGTGATGACCGAGGCGATTGCGGTTGAGCCGCGCGGCCGGATTACCTACGGTGATTTAGGCTTGTGGTCTGACGAATTTATTCCAGATCTCAAACGCATTACTGACTTTATTCACGCCCAAGGTGCCTTGGCAGCGATTCAGTTAGCGCATGCCGGTCGCAAAGCCTGTTGGCAGCGCCCTTGGGAAGGTAACGGCCCGTTGACTCAGGCGGATGCTGCTAGAGGAGAGGCCCCTTGGGGGCTGGTTGGCCCAAGTGACCTGGCGGTTGGTGAAAACTATCAAACCCCTCACGCGTTATCGGTCAGTGAAATCCGTGAGATCGTTAAAAAATTTGGTCAAGCGGCTGCGCGTGCACATGCAGCCGGCTTTGACATCATCGAAATTCACGGCGCACACGGTTATTTGATTGCGAGTTTCTTGACGCCGCTAGTCAATAATCGCCAAGATGAGTACGGTAAAGACCGTGTGGGTCGTATGCGTTTTGCGTTAGAGGTCGTGGCTGAGATTCGCGCCAACTGGCCCGCTAACAAGCCTTTGTTTTTCAGGGTCTCGTCAGAAGATGGTGGTGGCGAAGGCGGTTGGGGTTTAGAGGACTCGGTGGTGCTGGGTCTTGAACTTCATCAAGCGGGTGTTGACGTTGTGGATTGCTCGTCGGGTGGCGTGCGGTTGTCGGCAACGCTCGCCAATCAGGCACGCGGCCCAGGTTATCAAGTGCCCTTTGCAGATCGGATTAAACACGGTGGGGGTGTGCCCACCATGGCTGTGGGTTTGATTCTTGATGGTGTTCAGGCAGAGACCATCGTGCGCGAAGGGCGAGCCGATTTGATTGCGATTGGGCGTCAGGCCATGTTCGATCCCTTTTGGGCGCATCACGCTGCACAACAACTCGAGGCCGATGTGCATTTTGAAAGATGGGATCCCTCTGCCGGTTGGTGGCTCGACAAGCGAGTCGGTGGCTTGGCGATGGTGGGCTATGACTCAACGGGCAAGCCTAAAGCCACCACGTAAGCGAACCCGCCCTAAGCACGTTCTGGTGCCTCTATCTGCTCTTAGCCGAGCCGCCCTGCGCAGCTTATGACGCACTTGCGAGGGCTGACTTGGCGCAGCTGCTTAAAAATGAGACATCAGCTTGGTAAAGCCATACATTTTGTCTTGAACTCCGTTCATGCGTAGCGCATGCCAGTAGGTGGCAACGTTCACACTAATGACAGGTTTGTTTAACCAGCGTTCGGCTTCATCGGCTAGGCGGGCCATGGGCAGATTGGCACCAAACTGTACGATCGCCTCGATGTCATCCCCATCGATTTTTCGCATCCCTTCGATCATGTCTTGAGCGGTCAAAATCGAGTACGAGGCGGGGCTTTTGCCGCGCATGTGATTAAACCGTACCACTTCGTAGCCATGTGGATTTAAGACCCCTTGCATACGTGGCTCGATCGACGGGTAATAGGGTTCCATCACAGCGATTTTGCGTTTGATGCCGTGGGCTTTTAGTGCGGCCACGATGGCGTCGCTAGCTAGCGCGACCGGGATCTCCCAACCGGCCACTTTGCGAATACGCGCTTTGAGCTCGTCGCCCCACGCTGCGTTACCACCCCAAATCGAAAGGGCTGAAATCCCCAAGACGAAGGCATTTGGCTTGCTATCCATCACGCGTTCGACCGCGCCTTCAAGTGCTGCGTCAATTAGTTCGATTGACTTATCGAAATCAGTATTGTTATTTATTGCCATGTCAGGGATGACCATGCGCCCCAAGTGATTCGTGACCCCCGGGGGGCGCATGTCATCGTATTCGGGTTGAACAACGGTATTGGTTGAAGGTGTTGTGACGCCAAAGGCCAGTCGCCAAGCTAGATAGTCGCGCATGTGTTGTCTTCCCTGTTGGTTGAATTGCTTATTTTCGGATTAATCGGTTGTTTTTTAAAAGCTCGTTTCCGGCGGTACCGAGGCCCTACAGTACCTAGCGGTACTTAGGGTATGCACTCCCTTTCGTAAGGCCCTACTGACTTGACAGTAACACCGCTAGACGTTAAAACTTTTCTCAGAATATAAACGCAGATCGCAATCATTCACAACACTGATCTGTAGAAAAACGTGAGATAAAGTTATACCCGTATTCGAACAATATTGGTGCACGGCAATTATCGTAAACGGCAATGTTCCGTCGTCGTGCGAGTGCATTTTGTAAATCAAGTCTTACCTCAAGGAGAAGTCATGCGTCGTCTTCAATCAATATTTAAACTCGCGTTGCTGTTCGCGGGGCTTAGTCTGTTGTCGCCCGTTTCTGCCCAAACCAAGTGGGATATGTATGCGTTTCCTGGCGCCAGCCACCCAATCACCCTGCGGCTCGGTGAGTTTGCCGCAGAGGTTCGCAAACAAACTGGGGGTCAGCTGATCATTACAGTGCGGCCGGCTGGCGAGTTCCCTTTCAAGGCAACTGAAGTGGTGCGCGCAACGGGCACTGGACAAGTGCAAATGGGTGAGGGCTATTCGGGATTTATCTCTGGTTCAACCCCTTTGGCCTCCGTTGCGAACTTGCCCTTGCTTGTTCGTAATTCAGATGAGCTTGATAAAGTCTGGCCGATTATTAAAAAATATGCTGAGCCTGAGTTTGAAAAAGCGGGCGTAAAGACCTTGTTTTATTTCTCGTGGCCACCACAAAACCTGTTTGGTCGTGGTCCGCAAATTAAATCGATCGAAGAGTTTGCTGGTCGAAAATTTCGCACAACAGACGGCAAGCAAAGCGAGATGCTCAAGCGCTTAGGTGGCTCGGCAGTGTCTTTGACTTTAGCCGAGGTGCCCTTGGCTGTTGAGCGTGGTGTGGTGGATGGCTTTATGACTGCTGGCTTTAACGTGGTCGGTGCTAAATGGAGCGAGTTTGTGAACTGGGGCTACATTCCAGGCATTCACGCGGGCGGCCCAGACTACATCATGGTCAATATCGATGCCTACAAAAAGTTAAAGCCAGAAGTCCGTGCTGCGTTGGATAAAGTGGCTGCAGAGTGGGGCCCCAAGATGACGCGTGAA
>JAURJT010000039.1 GCA_030832095.1 Gammaproteobacteria bacterium
CGTAACATGGCCTCCCACTCTAACTGCCCAAATTTACGTACGTCTGGATCATACAAACGCGCAGTGCGATTCAGCACAACCTCATCAGGCACGATAATTTCTCTACCCATGGCCAAGGTATCCACTTGCGCCTTACAGGCAGTTTCTAGCCATAGCATCAAATTAAAAGCTTCAGCCACCGTAGCGCCACAGGTCAACAAACCGTGATTACGCAAGATCATCGCATTGTGTGAACCCAGATCCGCGACCAAACGTTCTTGTTCATCCTTATCAACCGCTGGGCCTTCATAGTCGTGATAACCGATACGCTCATAAAATCGCATCGCAGTTTGTGTCAACGGCAAAAGCCCTTCTTTAAGCGAAGACACGGCCATACCCGCACGTGTATGAGTATGGATAATGCACCGGACATCATGTCTGGCGGCATGGATAGCGCTATGGATCACATAGCCAGCCCTAGAGATACCGTAGGGCAGATCAGGCTTTTGTACGATAGTTCCCTCAAGATCGACGGTATACAGGTTAGAGGCACAGACTTCACTGTAGTGAAGCCCCAAACCGTTAATGAAAAAGAGTTTCTCATTACCTGGCACCTGGGCTGTGATGTGGTTGTAGATAATATCGGTCATGCCATACTTGACCATCAACCGATAACAGGCTGCCAAATCAACTCTTGTTGCGTATTCAATATCCGTGCTCATCTCGAGACTCCCATCACCAACACGTGTTATACCGCAGATCATAGTTTGTCAGTCACTGTATTGCTAGGTCAGATTCAAGAGCCTCTGCGACTGCCCCATATAAGTGACTCGTGAACTCCCACATTACACGGTCAGCCCAAGTGCACGCTCTACACTCCTGACCAGATGCACAAGCCTCGGACCAAGATCTTTTTGTAATTCTGCATCTGCCACTGCATAGGCCGCCACCGTTAAATTAAACGCCAAGTGAACGCCGTGATAAGTCGTTGAGAGAGGCACCGCTACAGCTGCGAGTGGTGCCTGCCAATCACCGACCACTGAACAAAAGCCTAGTCGCTTAATTTGTTCGTACGCCCGCTCAGTAGGTTTTAAAAACTTGTCGAACTCCTCTTGCTGCGCCGCCCTCAAACCCTTATAAATGTGCCGCCGCTCTTGGTCGCTATGTTGATACAAAAGTGCGCGACCCATCGCCGTGCGTAACAAGGGTCGAGTCGAGCCGATACCCGGTTTAGTAAAATTACTGTCTTGTCCGGTGACTGTTTCGACATAAACGACTTGTAGGCGATCGCGCATCCCTATTGAAACGGGTCCTTTTGCATAATGGGTGAGCGCCAACATCTCAGGCGCCGCGATTTGTCTAATCGCCATTTGGGACAGTAACGGATAACCAAGCGACAACACTGCAGGCCCCAAAGCATAACGCCCAGAGGCTTTGTCACGTCGAAGATAACCTAGACCCATTAACGTAAAAGTCAGTCTTGTTATCGTGGGCTTAGTGAGCTGCAGATGCTCGGACAACTCTTTGTTGCTCCACAACGCAGCGCGTTGCCCGAAACAACCCAACACCGCTAAACCGTTAGCGAGCGTCGAAGCAAACTGGGGCTGCTTCTGCAATGAGTCGTAGTCTAAAAATCCCGGGTCAGCACTTTCTAAAGCATCTCTGGCAAGTCGCATCGCTTCATTCACTTTGTTGAGGGAAGGTCGTTCACTGAACAATAATTGACATTTAAAAGAATCAACAAGATAATTTATAACCGATATTCGGTTGTCAATTTCATTATTTGGAATTAAATATTTAATGCGCTCTAAAATTCGGCCTAGCGGCTCACCGACACCCCTCTTCTCTTTCGTTGTCGTCGCCGACACCCATGTCAACGAAAGCGATAACGTTTCAAGCTCACCGTTCGAGACGAATCATCTGGCCAACGAGCGGGCACGCTTTGTGTTTCAAGACATCGCGGCAATGGACCCTCCTCCAGCGTTCGTCGTACATTTAGGCGATATCGTTCACCCAATGCCCGCTTTACCGACCTTCATGCAAGCGGTTGAACAGTTCAAGGCCATCAGCGCCCCTCTCAAAGCGCCCTTGCACGTGTTGCCCGGCAACCATGACGTGGGTGATAAAAAAATCGACTGGATGCCAGCCGACCAAGTTTGCGAGGCGCATCTACAAGCCTATCGAAACGCCTTCGGCAAAGACTATTACAGCTTTGACACTAAAAACATTCGCTGTTGCCTGATTAACTCGCTCTTGATTAACTCTGGCTTAAGTGCTGAGCAAGAACAAAAGACCTGGCTTGAAGAACAAATCGCAACCGCCGCCGGTAAACGCGTCTTTCTGTTTATGCATTACCCGCCATTTGTCTACAGCGAAGCCGAACGCGGCAGCTACGACAATCTGGATGAACCGGGCCGCAGTTGGCTGTTAGGGCTCATGAAAAACAAAAACGTAGAAGCCTCGTTTGCCGGTCACGTACATAATTTTTGGTACGAACAACTCGATCACGCCGACTTTTACATGTTGCCATCGACTGCATTTTTAAGACACGACTATTCTGAGTTTTACCGTGTTAAACCAACGGTCGAGTTTGGTCGTGGTGATGTCGCAAAGTTTGGCTATTTCATTGTTGACGTCTTTGAAAAAGGCCATATCGCCTACCCTGTCAGAACGATGGGCGGGCGCAGCGCGTTAGAGAATCACGTCTTGCGCGACAAAACACAGCGCTTGACCCACCCGAGCACGTCAACCTTTACCCACGTGGGTGTCGAGCTTAGACATACTTGGACAGAAGTTGCTCAAATACCGGCAACGGGTGGCGTTCAAGAGTTCGGTCGCAAACTGGCCCGAAACGATTATCCACTGCTAGCACTTTGGGAAATGGGCGCACGCCTCTCAAAAGTGACCGACCAAGATGTACTCGACCCCAGCACACACCGACGCATGCATCTTTTGTCGAAGATGGGTCATCGCTTTATGTTGACTTCTCTTGGGGCACCAAAGCGCGATCTTCAGACGCCTGCACTGCAGCAAGCGGGGGTCAGCAGTATCGAGATCAACGTAACCTTGGCCGGTTTTGATAAGCATCGTGAACGCATAAAAGCCTTCAAAAAAGACTCAGCAATTGAAGTCTTTTTATGTAAGCTTCATATGTATGACGAATCTCATTATGACGGTCAACACTTTAGCCATTTCGTGAAGTCTGGCTTTACCTTAGAAGATCTGCAATATCAAAGCGAACTCATTCAACAAGCCGTTGAACGTAAAGAAATTGACGGCATCACCGTTCGCGTAGACGCAGCCCAAGACCTGCTTGAGGTGGCTCCTGCGTTAATGCACTTCGCCGAACACAACAACTGCCAAGTGTTGGCATCACTGAAATTGAACGGGCCTAGTATCGCCGAATCAAACGATGATGAAGTCGGCTTATTGCACAAAATTTGTTGCGCCTTATTATTTTCAAAAAGCTCGACGCGTGTTCAATATATTTTTGATACCTTTATGGATGTCGACCGAGGCTATTACCCGCGTCAAGCCTTCATCGACAGGCAGTTCAACCCTAGGCTCGCAGCCAGTGTATTTGGGCAACTCAATTCGATTCTGTCTGGCTACAAGCAAATCAACATTGATTTAAGCCAGTCACACAGTCGAGCACAAATCACCTTCTCAGCGGATGGCATCCCACATAAATTGGTCTTTTCTGAGCAGGCTAATGAAGGGCGAGCTGATGCATACAGCGGAACATTGCGTCTGCATACAGACCTCTGTGCTGAATATCACACAGATATTGAACACGCACCCAAAGCCAGTCACGCCAATCTTGACAGCAAAACCGCGGTACCCGCGATATCTTTACGACTTTATGCAACCAACAAAGTAGCACCTTAACCGAGAGGCCTTGACATGTCTTTACGCTCGCTTGTTGTAAAAACTTTTTTGATCGCCTTAACGGTCTCAGCACTGCCAAGTTTAGCTGCGTATCCCGACAAGCCCGTCAAACTTCTGGTGGGCTACGGGCCCGGCGGTGCTACCGACATTATTGCCCGCTTACTTTCAAAGTATTTAACCGATAAGTGGGGCCAAGCGGTCGTTGTAGAAAACAAGCCAGGTGCCAGTGGAATGATCGCCGCACTCGAAGTCGTGCGCTCTACCGCTGATGGCTACACATTACTGCTAGGTTATACCCCTGAGGTGTCGATCAACAAACTCGTTTTTGAAACGATGCGCTATGATCCAATCACCGATCTCACAGCTATCGCACTGGCTGCAGAGGCTCCGCTCGTGCTCGCAGCGGGGCCTAAAGTCCAAGCTAAGTCTTTAAAAGACCTACTCGCGCAGGCTCAGACGTCAGTCCCCTTAACATACGGATCACCAGGTGTGGGAGGACAACAACACATGGCGGGTGAGATGTTAAGTATCGCGACCAAACTACCCATGACACACATCCCCTATAAGGGAACGGGCCCAGCGGTAGCCGCGTTGGTGGGCGGACAAATTGACATCTTCTTTGCGACGACCCCCCCCTTGTTAGGTCAAATCAGGGCGGGCAAAGTCACTCCTTTGGCTGTCGCTGGTAGCAAACGCGAAAAACTACTTCCTGAGGTGCCTACCTTCGTAGAGTTGGGCTATCCAAATATCCAACTCACCAATTGGTTTGGACTATTTGGACCCAAGAACTTACCCACAGCTGTGCTTGAAAACATCACCAAAGACGTGACCGCCGCACTCAATGACCCCGGCGTCATCAAAGCACTTGAGGATCAGGGATTGACGCCACGGCCGATTTCCGGAAATGAATTTGCCAAATTTATTCAAGCCGAGTTGAAGATGTATGCTCCGATCATTAAGGCGGCCAATATTAAAGCGGAGTAACTCGAGCGGTCAGGCCCTCTCTTGAGTTCAAAAAACCTAACAGCTTTGTTGGCCCTCGCAGCATTCTTTGTTTGATCGTATTGCAAAGAAACGACTATTTTTAGTTTATGATTGTTGCGAGGGTAATTTGCTTGATTGAACGATACATAAACAATACAAAAACCAATCTCAGTGAATTAAAGTAGTAAACCCTCTGTAAAAATAGAACTCAAAATTCACAGACGGGGCAAACATGTCAATCATCTCAATACGCAGCTGGAATATATTTCTTTTTGTGCTGGTAGGAGTCGCAACAACCACCGCGCCCGCGCTTGCGCAAACGAACAACTATCCCAACAAAACCATCACGCTCGTGACGCCCTTTGGTGCAGGCTCACCTTTTGATTTGCTTGGCCGACTCTTTGCAGATCGGCTGGGTAAAATCTTAAAGACCAGCGTAGTGCTCGAAAACGCAACCGGTGGCCAGGCCATGGTTGCCACCAAAAAAGTGTTGAATGCTCCGGCCGATGGTTATACGTTGTTTTATACCTCTAACGGTTTGGCAACGACCCCGATTGTGATTAAAGATGCCGGCTATACCCTTGATGATTTCACGCCGATCGCGCCGCTCGGTCACGCGCCTTACATTCTGTTTGCTAGCGCTTCGGTGAAAGCGACAGATATCCCTTCTTTCATGAAAGAGCTTAAAGAACGCGGCAAATCCATGAACCACGGGGTCTTGGGCACCTCATATTTGGGCTTGATTTTGGCAAAAAAAATGTCTGTCACTGCGGGGGGGGATCCCTACCAAGAAATTAGTTACCGCAGCTCGCCCGAAATGATTCGCGCCCTGTTGGCCGACGACATCCAAATCATGGCAACCACCTACAGTATCGCTGGGCCTCATTTAAAAGACGGCAAGATCAAAGCTATTGGTGCGGTGGCGCGTGAAAAGAGCGCAAGAATGCCAGAACTTAAAACCTTTATAGAGGCTGGCTACCCAGACCTGTACACGGATGTATGGGCCGCACTGTATACCAAAGCTCAAACGCCCAAAGAGATTGTTGAAATGTTAAGAAAGGCCTCTGCCGAAGTGATTGCCGACCCCTCATTTCAAGAGGCGATGAAACCGACAGGATCTGAGCCTTGGAATACGACCGTCGACAAAATGCAACCAGCGTTTAAAGCCGAAGCCAAGTCCTTTCAAGAAGCAATTGACAAGTTCAATTTAAAACTGAACTAATTGACGCTATCTTTTGAGCTTCATCCGTCAGGCACAAGATGAAACTATGTTTCGACTTTGACCTGACGGGCGTAATCGTTCTCTGTGCGATTTACAAAGCGTACCACCCTATTTTTACAATGACTTAAACTAGAGGCACCGATGACAGCAACTATTAAATCACTTTGCAACTGTATTGGTGTCGCCCTTTTTTGCTGCACGTTACTGGTGCAAGCGCAACCCCAGCCAGGTTCAATTGCTTTAGCTAAAACCGTACCCATCGCCGATGTGCATCTGCATAATTACGAGGTCTATGCAGGCGATTTTAAAAAACTGATGGACCGAAACAACGTTCAATGGGCAGGTGCTGTTGGCTATCTCAATGACGACATGCGCGCAGTCTTGAAAGATCGCTACATCCCTGCCATTGGGCAACGCGAACTGGTCGATATCTTGCGGCAAGGCCGAAGCTTTACCGACCCAGATCAGTGGATTTTTAAGAGTCTGTTTAAGGCCGCTGAAAGCGGCTTTAAGGATGGCAGCATCAAGGGCTTTGGCGAGCTTCACACTGACAACTACCTCTCGTCACCAAGACCGGAATTTAGACGACGCTTTAGGCTTGACAGCCCGATGATGCGGCAAGCCTACGAACTCGCGAATCGCTACGGCGCCGTTATACAAGTTCACGCCGGGATGAACGAGACCTTTAAAGAAGACCTGTTGCGCCTGTCTGAAGAATTTCCACAAGTCACCACAATCTTGTCTCATTGCCTGCCGCTCGCCCGACCGGACGACCTAAGAAACTTTTTTCAACAACGTAAGAACATCATGTGTGAGCTGTCAGCGGGCGGACCGGTGCACGCAAGTACCAGCACAAACTTAGGCGACGGAAAAATCTACACACCTAATGGGCTCAAACCCGCTTGGAGAAATCTCATTGAAGAGTTTCCGACTCAGGTGATGCTGGGCTCTGACACCTGTTGTGGCCTAGAAAGACGCTATGACGAAATTATTCAAGAGCAGCGCGAGCAACTGCTTGCCTACCTGACACCCGCTACACTCGAACAGGTGGCTTATAAAAATGCTGTCCGGCTCTTTAAACTACAGATGCCAAATCGTCAGTGAATAGCAACCACAAGACTCAGCTATTCTGAAGAAATATCGTAAGATGCTCTCATGAGCAAACCTAATATTTCAGAGCAGGACGGCGTTCGAACCTTACATTTTGGCACTCGTATTATTCAGGGTGCGATGCGACTGGATGATCAGCTTGCGCTTGAGTTTGAATATATCCAGCAAATGATGCTCTGGACCTTATTCATTGAACAACCCATGCATATTGTTCAACTAGGTCTGGGCGCAGGGGCGCTCACAAAGTTTTGCTACCATCACTACCCTGCTGCCCATACAACAGCCATCGAACTAGACGCTGCGGTCATCACTCAATGCCACACTCACTTTGCATTGCCGTTGAACAATCAACGACTGTCAGTGTGCGCCATGGATGCCTGGGATTACGTCAACGACCCGTCAAATCATTCTTCTTGCGACGTTCTGCAAGTCGACTTATATGATGCTCAAGCAATTGAGCCCACACTGAATTCACCAGAGTTTTATGCAGCTTGCGCCGATTGCCTGACAGCCAACGGCATCATGACCGTCAATATTTTCTGTGATCGAGAAAACCATAGTCACAATTTAGAAGCGATTGAACAGTCTTTTAACGCCGTCGCGTGGCTACCCGAGGTGCACGACAGCAATATCGTTGCCATTGCCTTTAAACAAGCACCGTCGATCGATTTCGATCAACTATACGCACGTGCTGTGTGCGTTGAGCAGCAACTGAAACTTCCAGCAAAATCATGGGTAGACGGCCTGTTGCTTTGGATGCAAGGCTAGCCTCGCCTAATTACCACAGCAAAAATATGCCGTGGGGTTTAGGTTGCTGACAGTTTTCGTGCTGATTCTATTGCGTTTCAGCCCCTGACAGCTTGATGATTTCAGCCCATTTAGGAACCTCTTGCGCGATCAGTTTCTTAAAGTCATCAATGGAGTTACCAGAAGGGTTTGAACCTTGCGAGCGTAAGGTTTTCAGCACCTCAGGTTGTGCCAACACATACTGGATGGCCTCGTTAAGTTTTGTAATGATCTCAGGCGGTGTACCACTGCGCGTCATGATGCTGTTCCACAGCGTGATATCAAAACCAGGAAAGGTCTCTGCCACTGTGGGTACGTCGGGTAACGCAAACGAACGTGCAGGAGTCGTCACCGCTAAAGCTTTGAGCTTTTTGCCCTGAATAAAAGGCAAGACTTCAACGAGTGGCGCAAACACGGCATCTAGGCGCCCTCCCATCAAATCGACTAGTGCTGGCGCACCGCCCTTATAAGGAATATGCCCCATTTCAATTTTTATCGAATTGGCAAATAGGGCACCCGCCAGGTGCTGGCTTGAGCCGCTACCTGCAGAGCCATAGTTCAGCGGTGGTTTAGCTGCTTTGGCCGCTGCGATAAATTCGGCAAAAGTATTGATTTTAGAATCCGCACCAATCACCAAAACATTTGGAATCATGGCGATGCGTGAAATCGGCTCTAAATCTTTGCGCAGATCATACGGAAGCGATTTGTACAACGAAATATTCGCCACCAAGCTACTAGGTGCCATCAACAGCGTATAGCCATCCGGGGCAGACTGTGCCACCACATTAGCACCGATGTTGCCACCCGCACCTGCGCGATTTTCGACTACAACTTGTTGTCCCAGCCGCTTCGAAAGGTGTTCTGCAATCAGCCTAGCAGTAATGTCGGTGCTGCCACCCGGTGCATACGGCACCACCAGCGCAATCGGTTTGTTTGGATAGGTTGAAACTTGTGCCGAGGCCGGTGCAATGATGAACGCACTGAGCATTGCAAGCACGTTAACTATTAATTTTTTTGACATGATATCTCCCCGTGTCTAAGACGTTTGTTACGTTTTCAAAAATTTTTTCTATAAATTAATTTTTTGAATATCACATGACAGTGACTGCTGTTGACTGTCGAGTACATGATGCTGCTGCGAAGATCCGTTACGACAAGGCAGCGTAGCTTAGTTCACTGTGGCTGTCTACGAATGGTTTTGGCTAGTCAAGTGTTTGTATTTCAGCCATTGATCTCAAAACGTACGGCAAATTCAACCCAACTGGCTAAGCTTTGTTGTTCGTTTTTTGCAGGGATAAACCGCCATTGTTGCACTGCACGCAAAGCGGCTTCATCAAAAAGACGATAACCACTGCCTTTTGCCAGTTCGATCTCTTGTGGCCGCCCAGAATCGTCAACCCAGACTCTTAACCATACAACCCCAGACACGCCAAGATCGCGCAAGGCTAAGGGGTAAGCGGGCTTTGGGCTATATGCATGGTCGGGGCGCGCAGTTTGTAGCGGTTGGGCAGCGAGCTGATGCGTCGCAGATACCGAGCGCACTGCTGGCTGCGTAGAGGTTCGAGTCGGCCGCACCGACCCAACGCGCTGCACTGTTGACTTGGTTCGCGCGGACTCTGTTTCTACGCTCTCTCGAACAATTTCTGACGGGGTTGCATCCGCCTGTTGTAACTCCGTCATGGCATATTGCTCAAATGACAGCTCGAGATAGTCAATGCCGTGATGAGTCCCGCTCGTAGTCGCACCAGGAGCTGTCTGATCCAAGCTATTGGCATTCAAGTAAAACGAGCCATGACTGTGCAAGTGATACAACACGACACACATGAGCAAGACACCATGCAATAAGGCTGACTGTAGCCATTGCCTTGGTAGTGGTTTGCTAGTGCGCTTGAACGAACTCATGCTGGCGGGCACCGTCTAGAGACCGGGGATACAACAAAGGCATTGTCTGTTGCCTGCAAGCACTCTAGTGCCAAGCCATACAGCGCCTCAATGACTGGCACCGCTTGCTGATTGCTCGCAACGTCTGCAAAGAGCTGACTCTCTTTAATCAAAACTAAACGATCAAACGCCCTCAAGGCATGATTCACATCATGTAAGACAGCCACGACTGCATGCTGACGCTCAGTGGCAAAGGCGTCGAGCGCTTGCAAAATATGCTCTTGTAAGCCTAAATCAAGTGCCGCAAAAGGCTCATCGACCAGAATCAAGCCTTCTCTAACATCCCACAGTTGAGCAAAAACCCGTGCCAAATGAACACGCGCATATTCGCCGCCTGATAAAGTGTCACAACGGCGTGCCAACAGGTGCTCGGCGCGCGCCAGCCGAGCAGCGTGCAAGACAATCTCAGAGACAAAGGGGTCGCGTCTGCGGGCAACGCGCCCAAGCGCGATCACCAACTTAACCTCTAAGCCAAAGGCAACTTGGCAGTTCTGTGGCATCACCGCCCGCTGCTGACTCAGTTCGACAAGCGACCAACTCGGCCCCGCGCGTCCCTTGAACTGCACCTCACCCTTCGCGGGATTTGAGTCTAATGCCATCAGGCGCAAGAGTGTAGTTTTGCCGGCACCGCTTGGGCCTAAGATGGCCAAGCGCTCGCCTGCTGACAAGCACAGCGTAAAGGGTTTAGGCACTTGCGACGCTTCGCGAACTGAACCGTGACTTAGATGAACGTGATTAAGTTCTAGCAAGGTTGCTGTGAGTTCGGTACTCATGAGTTCTTGGCCTATGCAGTCTGACCGCGCGCCTGGCGCACGAGTAGAAAAAAGAATGGCCCACCCACCAGCGCCGTGAAAATCCCAACAGGAATCTCAGCAGGTACCGCAACCGTACGCGCAAGAGTGTCTGCCACAAGCAATAACAACCCGCCCAACAGCGTAGCCAAAGGTAAAACCTGACGTTGATCAGGGCCAACCCACAACCTGACTAAATGCGGAGCGATTAAGCCAACAAAACTGATCATGCCGCAAAACGCGACCGCCAGCCCTGCCAGCAACGCCACCCAGACGATGATTTGCTTTCGTAAGCCATGCACGTCAACCCCAATGTGCCGGGCCGCAGCTTCACCTAGCGCCAGCGCATTTAACGTTTGCATCGAACGCGTTAGACGGCAATATCCTGTGGCAAGTAGGCCGGCAAATAACCCAACCCACAACCACTGCGCCCCCGCCAACGAACCAAGTGTCCAGAATGACAGGCTTCGCAGTTGTTCGTCGTCAGCCAGATAGGTACACAGACCGATCACCGCACCGGCCAAGGCGTTCATGGCAATGCCCGTAAGCAGCAACGCGGCAATTGACCCCGGTGCAATCCGGCGAGCCATATTATCAAGCGAGAAGCACACCACAAGCGCTCCGATAAAAGCCGCAAGCGGTAGCAACCAGGCGCGCGCTTGCGGGTGGATAGCTGCTGCCAAGTCACCAAGCATCACAATGGTCAGTGCGGCAGCGCAGGCAGCACCCGCGCTCACGCCTAGCAAACCCGGCTCTGCAAGTGGATTACGAAATAGACTTTGAGTCAGAGCACCGCTGAGGCCAAGACTGGCGCCCACCAACACCGAGAGCAACAGGCGCGGCAAACGAAGATTGAATAACACATGAGAACCCGCAGAAAGTGTCTGAATAGAATCGCCAACTGCAGACCATTCGAACAATTTAGGCATCGCAAGCCAATCCGACGTATGTACAGGCACCGCGCCAACCTGCACGGCCAGTGCAAGCATCATTAAAAGCGAAACGCCAAGCCACCAACTGGGTTGTGCTCTGAGCACAGCACGAACAATGCTCATACCGCGTACAAGGCTTGATGCAGAGCAAGAACTGCCTCAGGCATACGTGGGCCAAAGCCCAACAAACGTAAAGCGTCCATCGCGATCACAGCCCGCGAACGACCCGCTGGCGTGTGCTCGAGCCCTGGCAGTTTGAATAGCGCCTCAAGGCCGCCAGCAGCTTGTAAGCGCTGCTCAGTCACCAACAGGCAATCGGGCTGTGCTGCGATCAATCCCTCGGGTGTTAAGGGCTTGTACCCCTTGAAGCCTTGCACAGCATTGGTTGCACCCGCGTAAGACAACATTGCCTGTGCCGCAGTCATAGCCCCCGCCACCAACATTTGAGCGGGCGAATGAGCCAAGACAAACATGACGCGCACAGGCCTAGCGAGTGACTGAGCCGTTTGCGCGTTAACTTGCCGGCGTACGAGTTGCCAAGTCGTATCAAGCTGCTCAAGCACGAGCTGAGCCGTCTCGTTTCGCTCGACTACTCGAGCAACGCCAAGCACCCGCTGCCGCAAGCCAACGTATCGATGCTTAGCCGGCAGCGTCGTAATACGCAGCCCCGCAGCAGCGATTTGCTTAAGCACCGCCGGGGGCCCCGCTTCTTCTGTTGCGAGAATATGCGAAGGCCTCAACGACAAAACACCCTCAGCTGACAATTGTCGCGCGTAGCCCACGTTTGGATAGCCTAGGGCGCGAGGTGGATAAATTGAAGTTGAGTCAACACCTACCAGATCGTTGTCCGCTTCAAGCGTAAACAAAATTTCGGTTAATGCGCCCCCGATAGATACCACTCGTTTACGCGGCGACGCGCGCACTATTGACGGGCACGCCGAGATAGCAGCTACGGCGCACCCAGCAAGATAGCCTAGAGCCTGACGGCGCGACAACAGACCTGAACATTGCGAAGCGTTCGAGATCATGCCACTACGCCGCGCAAGCTTGTTGGGTTTCTTGAATCTCGTCTAAAAGATCTCGCCACGCAGAGAGCTCTTGCTGCCCTGGTTTACGTAAACCAAACAACATCGCGATCGCATCACCCTGCGCATCGAATATCTCAAAAGAGGTAACCAAGCCATCAACGGTCGGTTTTTTAACGATCCAGGCGCTATCAATGTGGTCGATGCGCAGATGTAGATTGAAAGTCTCGTCCAACACATTGAGCCATGGCCTTGAATACGAGACTTTTTGAATCGCTCCGGAATGAATCTGGAGCATGCCGTGATTACCGACAAACACCATGAGTGGGATTTCGCGGGCGGCTGCAGCCGTCAACACCCTAAGAACTTCAGCGCAATGTACCCGCTGAACGAACTTAGGCTGCGCAAGCCGCAATGCCTGCACACGCGAGACGCCATGAGATTTCAATAATGCAAAAAAATCGTGTGTATCACGTAGAGCGGCCCAAGCTTGATGCAGAGCCTGAACATCGATTTGCTGGTCGGGTTGCTCGGGTGACTTAGGTACAGGATTTTCGGTGTAAAGACCGGTTTGTTGTGAGCCATCTGCAAAGTGCTTCGCGAGTCTTTGATAGGCTTGGACATCACTGTTTTCGCGCAAGAAAATTTTATGAATGGCGACGCCAGACATATCAAAAAATTGAAAGCTATGTTGTCGTCCACGAGTGGTCATTTCAGACACTGCGAACCCGTGCGTCCATTTGGCATAAAAAGCGCGTAAATCGATATTGGCTGACGCCATCACGCCCACTCGTTCAGTCAACGTGGCGTTTTGATAAATACCAATTTTTTCGTGTACGCACGACGCGTTTCGGGTCAGCGCCATGACTTCACCGATCGGTTCTAGTAACCCCATCAGCGCGTGCCAGTCTGGGCGTAAACGCAACGCACTTAGGTCTTCTACCGCGGATATTTCAGCTGACTCACTTTTAGGCGGAGTGCCAGTTAAGTCAACGCCACTGACGTCGGGTTGGCTCAAAGCGCGCCAGAAGGTATCTTGATTGATATGCGCTGCGATCAATTCACCCTCTGACAAATTGAGCCGTTGCGCCGCATCGAGTTGACGGATGAACCCTTGATTTTTTAAACGAGAAAAAGCCTGAGGGATCGTTTGAACAGGACCTTGCATAAGAGTCTCCGGGAAGTCAAAAATTTTAGAAGTCGTAGCGCAGGGACACTTGAACTGTGCGCCCAGCAGCGGTATACGCATCGGCAATACGGCTGTTTTCAGTCAGGCCGCTAACATCTGACCAACGCCAGTACTTCGTATCGAGGGCGTTATTCAAGTTGGCGTTCAGGGTCAGATTGGTAGACGGTTTCCAGTACACGCCAAGGTCAAGCACTGTGTAATCAGGCGAAGCAAACTGAGAGGTTCTGCCTGGTGCAATACGACTGGGATCTTTTGCCGCGCTATAAAGCACGGTCGCTTGACCACCCCACTCACTTGCGTCGTACTGCAAACCGAACATTGCTTTGAAGGGCTGCACTGAATTGATTGGGGCGCTGACTCCATTGATTTGGCTATCCCCTTTCAAGTACGCTCCGCCCGTTTGGACTGTCCACCTTTGTCCAACTTTCAGTTCAAACTGAGCGACAACCCCTTGAATCTTGGCCTTGGTTAAATTGACGTATTGATAAATCGTGGGATTTGAGGGTCGGCCACCGCCACCGATGACTTCTTGACTAATGAAGTTTTGATAGCGGTTTTCAAAGCCTGCCAACGAATAACGCAGCCCATGAGACTTTCCTCGGAATCCAATTTCTAAACTGTCTGCATACTCTGGTTTGAGCGCAGGATTACCGACACTGGTATAGCCCGAGGCCAGATTCGCAAATCCGTTATTGACTTGCTCTGGCGTGGGGGCACGAAAGCCACGCGCTAGTTGCGCGTAAGGCGCAAAACCAGATGCGAGTCGCCAGACCGCACCAATACGCGGCGTCACTGCCTGACCTGAGAGGCTAGCGAGCGCTCGATTCTCGTAGCCCTTGGACGATGGATCGATGGCATAACGATCAAAGCGTAAGCCTGGAATCACACTCACGGCACCTAGTTCGATCTCACTTTGAAAAAAGGCCCCGCCTAAGTTGTAGGTCGTGTCGGGAAATGGTCGTGAGGGAAACTTGCTACCGTACGGTGGAAAAGTGCCATCGCGCATGGCGCTGATATGCGCCTGACTCAGATCCAACCCGTAAGAGAGACGCTGATTCACCCAGCCAGTCAGATTCGTTTGAAACTGCGTGGCTACGCCAACGACGTGGGTGCGAAAGGTGTTGTCTCGGATACGCTCGGGTGCACGATTACGTTGCTCAGTTGCGTATTGATTCACCTTTGCGTCTTGCCAGTACAGACGCGTCTCGGCGCTTTGAATCCACGTAGCGTTTACATCGTTGTAGCGATGTTCGAGCGAAAGTCGATCGCGCTCGATCGTGTCTTGTGTTGTGAGACCTGTGAGACCCCGAACAGGTACGGGTGCCGCGGCCCGGGCTGAGAACACCTGGGTGTGTTGGCTTCGGCGTTGCGACTCAATCGTTAACCCAAGTTGCTGTGCGGCATCAATCGTAAGAATGGCTTTGCCAAGCAAATAACGGTTGTTGTAATCAACGGGATTAGGTGTCGTGCGATCGACACTTTTGGTGTCGTTGTTGGCTTTGTTATCGGTTTCGTGACCCTGACGATAACTGCCTAGTACCAGCGCTTGCCACTTTTCATTTTTACCCGCAACCGCCAAGGCGCCTGAACCGGCCTGATCAATGCTGGCGTATCCCAAGCGAGCAAAGCCGCCAACGTTTTGGCCTCGCGTGAGCAAGTCACTGGGGTCGAGTGTTTTAAACGTCACGGCACCAGCCAAACCGTCACTACCGTATTGCGTGGAAGCGGGGCCTCGCAAGACCTCGACACTTTTTAGCCCATCGATATCTAAGAAATCACCACGCCCAGTCGAAAACGGACCAAAGCTGAAACCATTGGGGATACGGATGCCATCGACCAGCATCAGCACTTGGTTGCCACCTAGCCCGCGAATGTTGACGCCCTCTTGACCACCCCGGCCAGTTGGTGCACCGCCCACGCCAAAGCGCGTGGGACCTACGGGTACGGTGACATCAAGCTCATTGCGAAAGACCTCTTTTAAACTGCGGGCACCTTCTTTTTGAATCGTTGCGCCGGTGATCACCGAGACGCTACTAGGAACGTCATCAACCTTTCGGGCGCTACGCGTTGCGCTGACCGTGATATCACTCAACTGGCTAGGGTCGACGACCTGGTTGTTTGCGACAACCTTGGGAGACGCAGTTTGAGCAACGGCTTGTTGAGCGAATGCTGGAAGTGTGAGGCTTAAAGCGATGGCAATATTTGCTTTGCGCAGCATAGGTGTCCTAAAGTGACTTAGGCACTGGCTGGCTTAGGCTGGCTTGTGCGATGAAAAAGTTGCCGCACGTAGCGGCGATGAAACACTTACTTTGTGAGGATCAACTTACCGAGTGCTGTTTGCCGAAGTCGGTACAAATCACCGCGATGCTCAATCTCAATTTCTTTTGCAGATCGAAACAGCCACGCACTGGACAAACGAATTAAGCCGCCAGCCCCCGCTGCGAGAGACGCCTGAGCGCCTTGTATTGAGGCTTTTTTTTCACCGTTCAAAGGGGTGAGGTGGGCGTGTTGCGTTGGCGGTAAGTGATCCATATCGTTATTTTAAACGATAATGATTCTCATTTGCAAGTGCGCCCTGCAATTGATAAATATCTTTTTTTACGGGCTCGCCTTGCCCGACATCCCCTGAACAATTGTCGCGACATTGAGTTCAAACATTTTTAAATACGTGTCGGCTGCCGTACCTGGCTCAGTCAAGGCATCAGCATACAAACGACCACCGACTTTAGCGCCACTGTCTTTAGCAATACGCTCGAGTACTCGGGGGTCAGAGATATTTTCAGTAAAAATCGCTGTCACCTTATTCTTTTTGATCAGATCGATGACGCGCACAACCTCTGCAGCCGTCGGCTCGCTACCGGTGGCTAGGCCTTGCAAAGGATAAAAGGTCACGCCATAAGCCGCCGCAAAATAACCAAAGGCATCGTGCGAGGTGATCACCCTGCGTCGTTCAACCGGCACGGTAGCAATTTGAGCCTTTGTGGCCTGATCCAGTGCCCGAATACGTTTGTTATAGTCAGCAGCGCGTTGTTCAAACACCGCAGAATGCGCTGGCAACGCTGCTGCTAAGGCGATTCGGATTGTCTCAACGTAACGCTCGGCATTCGCCAAGTTTTGCCAGGCATGAGGGTCGGGCGCACCGTGCGAATGCTGATGACCATGCCCTTTGGAAGCGCCCGCGTGATGATGGTCATCTTTCAGCTGAAGAGGGCTCTTCACCCCTTTGCTAGCAATCACAATGGGGCCGCGATAGCCAGAGGCTTTCACTAGGCGATCCAACCAACCTTCAAAACCCAGACCATTCACAAACACTAAACGCGCCGAAGCAATACGCTTAGCATCAGCAGGTGTTGGATTAAACACGTGTGAGTCGGTGTTGGGGCCAACAAGTGATGTCACCTCAATGTGCGGGCCTCCGACTTCACGCACCATATCGGCCAAGATCGAAAAACTCGCAACAACAGGCAAGGGTTGCGCCGCAAGCACTGGCGTGACCAAACAAAACACAATCCCCAGAAAAAGTTTTTGTAGACGTGCGTTGACCACGTTCAGCATCTTAAGCCTCTTTATGTTGATGAGCGGGAAACCACACCAGGCGCAGGCTCTCGCGTACACCCAGACAAAGCGAGAGCAAATACAGCCCTCCGGCAAACAAAACAATTGCAGGACCTGGAGGTACGTTAGCGTGGTATGAAATCAACAGCCCAGCTGCTCCGCTTAATGCACCAAACCCAGCAGCCAGCAGCGCTCTGGCCACAACACCGGCACACCAAAACCGCGCAGCTGTCGCTGGCAACATCAGCAAGCCGACGGCCATGAGTGTGCCTAACGCTTGAAAGGCAGAGACCAAGGTCAACACCACCATCAACATAAAGAGTTGATGCACTAAGCCACCTCGCCCACCGACCGAGCGTAAAAAAACAGGATCGAAACACTCAACAATCAACGGGCGCCAAATGACTGCGAGCCCGAGCAGAGTCAGGCTTGACGCTCCGCCGATCAGCAACAGCGACTCGCCGTCTATTGCAAGCACACTGCCAAACAGGAAGTGAAGCAAATCGACCTTACTATCAGACGTTGCAATCAGCATCACGCCGAGTGCTAACGTAATTAAATAGAACGAGGCAAAACTAGCATCCTCTTTTTGTGCGGTCCAGCGCGTGACCCCGGCAGCAAGCAAGGCCATGAGCGCGGCTGCAACAAAACTGCCGATGGTCATCGCGGGTAACGACAGGCCAAAAAATATAAAGCCGACCGCAGCACCTGGCAACACTGCATGCGCAATGGCATCACCCGCCAAACTCATACGCCGCAAGACGAGAATGGTACCGATCGGCCCACAAGCCAAGCCAATGGCAAGGCAAGCCACCAGCGCGCGTCGCATAAAGTCATACTCAACGAAAGGCTGAAAGAACCACGCATACGCCAATACAAACCAATCAAACACCATCAGCGCACCATCCCCACATCACTGGGCCGCGCGCACCAGGGTGCCCGCTCATCCCAATATTCAGACGTTTGTCGAGCTCGCGCGAGGTTTTCGGGTGCGAGTGCTAGCGCGCTATCGCCCCAGGCAATGACTTCGCGTGCCAATAACAGTGTTTGTGGAAAATGTGCGAGAACCATATTCATGTCGTGCAACACGGCGATGACCGTGCGCGCCTGCCGGTGCCAAGTCAGCACAACTTGTAATAAGTCATCCGCGGTACGCGTATCCAATGCATTGAAAGGCTCGTCGAGCAAAATAATTGGTGCGTCTTGCATCAGCAACCGTGCAAACAACACCCGCTGCAGTTGGCCAACGGACAGTTCACCGATCAATCGACGTTCAAATCCAACCAGACCTACCGCAGCCAATGCTTCAGTGGCATGCACACGCATCAGTGCTGTGACGCGATTAAAGCTTTTGAGCTCGCGCCAGGCCCCGAGCAACACAACATCTACAACCCGAATCGGAAACTCTCGGTCAATTGAGGACTGCTGTGGAAGATAGGCCAATTCACACTTTTGGGCCTGCCCAAATTGAATTGACCCCTCGACGGCCTGAAGCTGACCAGAGAGCGCTCCGAGCAGTGTGCTTTTGCCGGCACCATTCGGGCCCACGATCGCGGTAAGCGAACCGGGCAGAAAACGCCCCGTCACGTGATGCACCGCAGGGTGCCCTTGATAGGCAAGCGTCAGATTTTGGATCTCGATCGCTTCAGGCGTGAGTCGGGTCGAACGCTGATCAGACATTGCCAACAAACGCCCAGAAAATTGCTAACCACAATAGCCCCAGTAAAGCAAAAACCGCCAAGACCCTTGCCCCAACGCCGACTAAAACGGGGCTGACTTCGACTCGCGAACCACTTGGGCGTGGGCCGTGCGTGTGTGGCATCGAATGGTCGTGCGTGTGGCTATGGGCGTGAAACGTTGGCTGACCTTGACTCTTATCATGAGTGTGCTGCTCGACCGTCTGATGCACATGCGCTGCGTCAGGCTGCCGTCCAAGTGCTTGGCTAGCGGGTTCATTCGTTCGAGGAGACTGTGCTGAGGCCAGGGGCATAAAGCAGGATAATCTGAGTCATTAGGGTTGAGGATGCGCATTACGTAAGGTAAAAATTTGCGCAATCTTGGATAATGATAATACAATATCATTATCGCTGCACGCACTTTGCCTCGCCTGTGTTAATTTTCGTCGTAGCCGCAGCGCATTGCCCTGTCGACAGTCGCCGGTGCTGACCTGGTGTCGCGTTTGTTCTTCAAGAAAGGCTCATGGAAAGATCAACGATTCAACGCTCTGCCATCCACGATGCGTTAAAGCATGCGGGGCGTCCCCTGCTGGCGCTTGAGGTGCTCGAGCTAGCGTGTGAAACTGTGCCACGCATAGGCATCGCAACGATCTACAGAAATTTAAAAACGATGGTTGACGAGGGCTTACTTCGGCAAGTTGTCTTGCCAGGCGAAAACCCTCGCTTTGAACTCTCTGGTCACGGGCATCATCACCATTTTCAGTGCAAAACATGTCAAAAAGTCTTTGACATTCACTCGTGCCCAACCGATTTAGCAGCCCTTGCACCCAAGGGCTTTACCATCGAAGATCACGACTTGACTCTGTACGGTCGCTGCAAAAACTGCTAGCGCTGCACTGCGGAATTACGGTCGCTGCAAAAACTGCTGGCGCTGCGCTGCGGAATTACGGTCGCTGCAAAAACTGCTGGCGCTACACTGTCGTATGAGTGATCGACTCGGTCACACACTAAGCATTCAGCGCTGCACCGAATAACAAAATCCCTAGCGTCAATAATGCAACCGACGCCAACCCCTGCACCGCCAGCAACAGCCCTCGACCAACCAGACGCTGTTGTCCACCGACGACACTAACCGTGGCCTGGTTAAGCCAGAGTGAGGCTGTCGTCAGCGCAGCCACCGTGAGACCTGTTCCCAAGCCTATCGCTAACGCTGCGGCAACCCCTGCCAGAAAAAAACCTTGTGCCAGCGAAAAGACCAATACAAAAATAGCCCCGGTGCATGGGCGCAAGCCGACTGCCAAAATCGCTGAACTTGCCTTGGACCAGGTTAAGCGCCCGGTCAACAGCGCTGGATCAGGCGCATGCAAATGTCCGCAGTGCTCATCGTGCTGATGCGTGTCATGCTGTTGTGATCGTGTGACAACCTCGGTCTCATGAGCCTCACGGTGATCGGGGTGATCGCAATGACCGTGCTGATGGTGATGGCCGTGATGGTGGTGATGATCATGATGATTCTGTTGGGCCAGATGATGACTCTGCCCAGCATGAGAGGCATCGCTTTTTACAGGCGCCGCAGACGCACGAGCAAGTCGCTGTGTGAGCCAGTGCCAGACGGGCCGAATGATCTGCCGAAAAACGAGCCAGGCGCCGAGCGCCACCATCATGGCGTACGAGGCGATCTCAAGCCACCAAGTTGCCCGAGTTAACGCCAACCCAGATACGTTCAGCACCCCTGCGGCAATACCCACTAAGGTGATCGCCACAAGCGCCTGCAAAAAAGCCGACAACAATGCCAAGATCGCACCGTTTTTGACCGTTTCACGATTTGCCAAGACGTAGGCCGCTAACACAGCCTTGCCGTGCCCGGGGCCAAGTGCGTGAAACACACCATAAGCAAAAGACAAGCCAAGTAACAACCACGCCGCCCAACCGTCTTGCTGCCAGGCACGAACCGCGCCAGTCAACTGTCGATAAAAGTGCGATTGCCACATTGCCATTTGCGCAAAAAACTCAGCAAGCCAACCCGTCGAGCTGGTACTCAAGCGCTGTTCGGCTATCGCAAAGGGGTGACCGGTAACGGCAAGCACATCAGCCGTCAGACCTAAAAGAGCCACGCCAAGCGCGACTGAGACGAGTACCAGGAGCAGGCGTGGCAGTTGAGCACCGATTACAGACATCGCGCGCTCAACAAGTCACTTTAAATTGATGCGACAGTTGACGTACAAGCTGTCGCAAATGCTCGGGTAATTCTTTTTGGTCTGGAGTCAACGCGCCGAGTTGCCGTTGACTTTTTGGATCGAGTGGTCGGGGAGGCATGTGCGAATACCGACAGGTGGACGGCGCCCCGCTAAGCGTAAGCACCTCACTACCCTTGTAATCAAAGGCAACAAAATAACCAGGGTCGTTGACATCAACCTCGAGCGACAGTTTGCTGAGTGCGAGCGGCCCATTGAAGGGCAACTCAAACGACAAAGTGAGTTGATTCGTTTGAGTATCCAAGTTCGACTGCGTATGCACTGGTTTTTGCAGCGCAATAGGCTGACCGCCGTGCGACACTGTCGTAAAAAAGTGCGAGGCAGGATCAGCCAGATTCAGCATCCACTGATCCGTTAAGGTTTTAAGTTCAGCTGCCGGTACTACCCCATTTTTTTCGCGCGTGATCCCCTGCAACGAAAAAGCCGAAAACAATTCATCAAACTTCCAAGCGTGCCGCAAGGCGGTAACCTGCCCCTGACTATTAAACAAAAGAGTCAAGTGCCCCTCGATCCAAACATGAGGATGAGCATGGGCAGTTTGCACGGTCGTAAAAAAAACAAACGATACTAACCATACCGCTTTTCGGATATGCTTGACGCCTTCAAACATTAACTTAACCATCCGCTACACCTCATTTCAATTCAGCATAGTTTAAGTCAAAAAACTGTTCAGCTAAGCTATCGAGCGCGCAGCAAGCGAGCGATGGTGTTTTCAAAAAATGTCTCTAGCGTTGTCGACTCTTTATTGCCGCCAACAGTGAAGGGCAAAACGACCAACGGCACGTTCGCCTTTTCGCTAAACCACTTAGACGCTGCATCTCCCGCATAAGCCGAGGTAATAATCATACGACCTTTCAGCTGGTTTTGCCGTTGCAACACGGCACCAAGATGGGCGACCGACGGATCAACACCCGGCGATGATTCGAGCGTACCGACCTGAACCAAGCCAAGCCAATCATTCAGGTACAAAAATCCATCGTGTTGCACCCAGATTTTTTCTCCTCGCAAAGGCTGAGCCCTGGTTGCCCAGCGATCAATGTTCGCTTGCCATTTAAAGATAAAGCTTCGCAACCGGTCTTGATAAAAACTACTGTTGACCGAGTCAAGCAAGACCAACCGTTCAGTCAAAGCCTGCGCAATCGGCAAAAAGTTTCGCGGATCAGTTTGAATGTGTGGATTACCTGCAGCATGCACATCGCCCATGCTTCGATCGACTGAGGTGGGGATACCTAGAAGCTGTATGTATTGACTCGCCTCGAACATGCCGGGTGTACCCGGCAAGATCCTTGGATTGCCTGCGTCGCGCTGCAAGAGTGGCAGCCAACCGATTTCAAGATCCGCGCCGGTCGCGAGCAACAGTTGCGCACTACGCGCCCGTGCCAGCAGCGAGGGGCGCGCTTGCACGCGGTGCGGATCTTGCAAAGCGCTGGTGGCCACATACACTTTGACTTTGTCTGCACCAAGCTCTTCTGCCAACGCCCCCCACTCAGGCACTGTTGCGAAGACGTTGAGTTGCGCCTGGACGCGCGCGCCTACCAACAATACGCAAGCAAGGATTGCTAAAGAAAACCCACGGTACATTTTAGACAGAGTCATGTGAATGCCTTTAGTTTAGAAACGATGCGAGCCATGGGCCCCGAGACTCATGATGTATTGCAGAAAGACTTGATTATTTGTCTTGCCTGGACCATACATCGTGTCTTGCGCGACCTGTAACCTGAACATTGAATGTTCAGAGTTCGCCCAATCCACCATGATCGTATTGCGCATTGGGTTGTAGGCTTCAAGAGCGGTACCAGTTAAAGTGTCTCGACTAAATCCGTAAGATGAGTTACCACCAAAAAGCTGATCAAAGCGGTAGCCGACTCGCCAATTAGGCATGAATTGATAGATCGCCTGCACATAAAAACCACTCTGGGTATTGGTGTACGAATTACCCAAGCAAGGCGCCTCACAAGAAGCGTATGAGTTTGGGCTGGTAATCGAAGCCGAACCTTTTTGTGTATTCCAGAAGGCTTCCCCTTGCAATTTAAAACTTTGACGGCTAGCGTTACCGTTGGGTGCCCACTTGTACACAAAGTCTGCGAGCAACACGCTGGTTGAGCCGGTGAAGTCAAAGGTATCCGTGTCGTTCAAAGCTGAACTCCTGGACTGGTTGCCTGTGCTTGACGTCACATACGACAGACCACCAAGCCACGACGAGTGTGTGCCGATATCGCCGCCAAGTTTTGCAAAAAGGGTGCCTAATCTCGGTCTGTTTTCGTTGAAGTTATTGCCATTCGGGTAGGACATGCCTTGCCCAAGCTCGCCACCAAGTCTCAGGTATAGATCATCGAGGGGCGCCACCCACGAGAATTGCGCACCCGTATTGTTCAATTGCCCGCCAAAAAATGCTTTGTAAGCAAGTGGCAAGTCAACAAAGTCCCACTCATGTGGGTGCTTGGTATTGAGATACCCTACACTGGAGAAGAATTTACCGCCTTTCACTTTCGTACCACCTGGCAAACCAAGCGTCTCAAAAAACGCCTCTTCCAGTCCCACGTTGAAGTCTTGTCCATTTTGCGCTAACACGAGACGGGCCTCGGCACGAAACAGGTTATCAACCGTACCCGCAAAACCTAACTCGGTTTCACCCAAAGAAAATCCACGAGGTATATTTTCTCCCCCTGCAGGTACAAACCCACGCGAAAAAGACTCTGGGTTTTGACTTTGAGCCGAGTACTTGCCGTCGATGATCACCGCAATTTCTGGCGTGATGGGCCCCATTTTTGGCAGGACGATTCCTCTACCTAAGGATGATGGCGGGTTACGACCAAGGTCGGGTGCGCCAGAGACTGGGCCGCCCGACGTTGAACCAGCGCCAGCGGTTGCAACAACTGGCATCGGACTCGTAGTCGCTTTCGCATTTGCTGAAGCTGGTGCTGCGGGTGCTGCGGGACTAACAGTCGCAGAGGCTGTCGCAGGACGCCCGGTGGTAGGTGCGGCACCTTGTTGGCGAGCCAACTGGGTATTTTGTTGCTGCAATGTCGTGATTTTTTGCTCAAGCGAATTAATACGATTTTCGTACAACACGCGCATGGCCTGGATGGTGTCTTGAAGCTTAGCAAGATCGGCCGCGGTCGCCGGCGGCGATGCAGTTTGAGCGAGGCTGGGCTGTGCCAGCACAAAAGCGGCAACAAAGCCTAATGCTGCGCAGGCACGCGCAGCGTATTTAAGATTAAACATCTTTTTATCCTTAAATTAAACACGAGATCAACGCTGAAAAGCGTTGCGAGACGTTGTTAACTTAAGAAGATGGGCGGCCCGCGTTGGTTCGCAAGCTCGACCGGTGTCGCAAACAAGCAGACCGGCTGTGAGCGTGGCTGCAAAGCATCGTGACGTGAAGCCGCTAACTGAATGGCTTGCGACGTCAGACCAACAGTGTGGGCAACATCTTCCAAGCACTTGAGGCATAGCTCTGAGGCAGACGAAACCTGCTCAGCGTGCGAAAGAGTCGTCGCACTCAGTGGGCTGACGACATCCTCTGCCGTGACTGTATTTGGTAACGTCGCTGCGATGTCTGCGGTCACGGCCTTGGCCGAGGCTGCTTGAAGCGAGGTCGCAGCCTCGATGTCGCGACTCGATTCGTTGAGCGCGTGCTCTGGCCCGTGCCACACCATGCTCATGTGTAAGGCAAGAAACGCTAAAAGAGCCACACACGCCAACACCCGACTGGCTGTCTTTCGACAGAAGTCAGGTGGCGACAGTACGATAGAGTGCGCAGCAGGCATCAAGCAACACTAAGTGATCACTATTGATAACATAGTATCACTTATTGATAACTCAATATCACTACTGATTCAAACACTGGTCAATCGACCCTTATAAGCCGACTATCCCGCCGTCGTCTTTCGTGATCACGATCGTGGCTGAACGCGGGCGACCTGCAGCGCCGTAACCCATGTTGCCAGGCCAGGTGCTCTGGAATTTGAACTCGGGTGCGTCGCCCAAGGCAGGCGTCTGCTCGCCAGGGTGCTGGATATTGACAAACAAAGTCTTACCGTCGGCTGTTTCGGTCACGCCCGTCACTTCAGCCCCCTTGGGCGCCACCAAAAACCGTCTGAGCTTAGCTTCACCTAACGCCGCACCAATAAACGTCTCTTGTTGACTCGTTTGCTCTTGATCTGCCACGACCATTTTGTTGTTCACCGTCACTTTGCCACCATCACCCACCTGCCCCGGAATCGCCGCAAGCATCATGCAATTGGTTTCATCGGTCATGGCACTGTCATCGGTTTGTATCCAGCAGATGCCGGTCGCCTGACTAAACCACAAACCATCAGGTGAAGAAAAAGAATTGTTTGCTGTGAGCCCTGAAAGATTGGCTGAGCCTGCATCGTCTTCTGCGCCAAACAAAAAGATATCCCACTGAAACTGCAGCGCGGTTGAGCGATCGTTTTGTTCGTGGAAGCGAATAATATGCCCGTTCGGATTGCCCGAATTCTTTTTGCCGTCAACGTCGGTGTAGGCACGTGGGTTGGCAGCGTCAACTTTAGTTGGATTACGGTTCGCAGCATTGCTGTTGGTTAACGCAAAATAAATGTCGCCGTTCTTGTGATTCACTGCGCCCCATTCAGGACGGTCCATCGGCGTTGCACCCACCGCGTCGGCCGCCAATCGCGCATTCACCAAAACATCGGCTTGGTTAGCAAAGGCGTACTTGCTATACGAAGCAATTTTAGGGTCCTTGAGCGTCAGTTCAACCCACTGACCTGTGCCGTCAGCCTTGAATTGCGCGACGAACAGCTTGCCTTCATTTAGATATTTATCACCAACGGCCATCCCGCCTCCCACATCCTTGGGATCCCAAAGAGCGGTGCTCACAAACTTATAAATGTACTCATTACGCGTGTCACATCCCATATAAAACGCAAGAGGCTCTCCGGCTTTAGGGATTCCGCAAACCGCGGCTTCGTGCGCAAAGCGTCCAAGCGCAACACGTTTTGCTGCAACCGCGTCACGCGTGACAGGATCGAGCTCAACAATGAAGCCAAAGGTATTGGCTTCATTTCTAAAATCCTGTGCCGCCGAAGCACCGCTTGCCGCTAAGTTCCAGCGCGTGAAGCGATTATCCGTGTCTGACACGGTATGCCACCCTTGACTTAGGGCTCTTGGGCTCAGTGGGTTCAGTGCCGTACTCACCGCTCCATACCGCTTAAGTGATGTCTGCGTTTTGGCATCGAGTGGTGCGGCACCTGGGCCAATTTGAAAGTATCTTGCCCAATTCTCTTCGCAGGTCAGGTACGTGCCCCAAGGCGTTTTACCGTGTCCGCAATTATTCAAGGTACCGCGAACCGTAGCGCCTTTAGGATCAAAGGCAGTCACCATCAGGGCTCGAATGTTATTCAATTCAGCTTGCGGCCCATGCACAGTCATCGGAGTTTGCGCCGTCAGTCGGCGGTTGAGCGGAGAGTCGAGTCGATAACTCCAGCCCTGCGGTCCTTTCGCCATTTCAACAACTGAGACCCCATGCAGGTTGATCTCTTTGAGCACCTCAAGTTCAGGACGCGAGCCCAAATCCCAGGCACCAAACTGACCAAACTTTTTACCTTGCTTACCGTTTGAAGTCTGACCTTTAGGATGCAACAGATGTGACTCAGCTGAGCTTTCGTGATTGACTACCAACAATGCACGGCCGGTATCACGCTCGGTGTACTGACCTTTTTCATCAATATAGAAAATGTCCATGCCGTCGTGTTGATCGCCAATCCGCGCTGACCAATCATCGAGCTCTAGGCCTTGATTAGAAAAAGCAGGCACTTTATCCGTCAGCGGGTCGCCAGAGGCATGAAGAATCTTGTAGCTATAGCCTGCCGGTAATAGCACTGAATCAAGCACACTTTTTTGAACAGAGGTAAACCCAAGGGCTGCAGCAGTGTTTGTCGCAGTTGCTGCGTTCGCGAAAGGAATCAACGAGTCAGACATCAGCCCAAGACCCGCCAACCCGATTGCACCCCGAATCAATTGCCGACGCGAAGGATTTTTAAGCGAAGCCGCCAAAACAGTCTGGAAATGTGGCTCAGTAGAGAGATTATCGGTATCAGTGTCGGTATCGATTTGGCGCATGGCAAGATTCTTCAAATAAAAATTGATCTAGCTTAAATCAGACCACGTTCAAATGACAGATTCGTGACGGATATCTAACGTTAAGCGCGCCGAAGCACCTGACCAGCTCTTGCATGGGTGGTGACACCGTCTTGCCAGCTCAACACCCCATTAACATAGACCTGATGGATGCCAGCGGCCGGGCGCATCGGATCGGCGAAGGTCGCACTGTCTTTAATGTTTATCGGATCAAAGATCACCAAATCTGCCGCATAACCCTCTTTAATCAGACCTCGATCTTTCAACCCAAAACGCGCAGCAGAAAGACCAGTCATTTTGTGCACAGCCGTTTCGAGCGGAAAGAGCTTACGGTCACGACTGTAATGACCTAAAACGCGCGGGAAGGCGCCCCATAAGCGAGGATGCGGAAAGGTGTCATGCGGCAAACCGTCTGAACCAATCATGGTTTCGGGATACGCCAAGATTCGCTCAACATCGTCTTCATCCATTGAAAAATAGATCGCGCCGGCAGGCTGAAGTGACGCCAGAAACTCGGTAAGGTTCAAATCTTGTTCTTTGAGCAACTCATCGACATAGCGACCACTGGTCTCGGGCTTCGCTTTGGACCAGGCAATCAAGGTTCGCGAAGCCTGCTCAACGGTGTCTTGTCGTAATACGGTTGACGACGCGACATAAGGGTAACAGTCGAGGCACACATCGCCTTGCGCACGCATCTGATCAACGAGGGCAAGCGTTTCGCGCGAGCGGCCGAAGTTTTCTTGGCCATTGACTTTGTGGTGCGACAGCACTTGCCGCACACCCAACTCTTTTGCGATTGACATAGCCTCAGTCATCGCCTCAAGCACCTGCGCGGCTTCGTTACGAATGTGTGAGGCAATCAGTGCGGTACCACCTCGCAAGGGTTCAAACACGGCCTGAATTTCAGCCGCTGTGGCTGCCTGCGCCGGAGCATAAAACAGGCCGGTCGATACGCCCACCACCCCCGCATCGAGAGCCTCTTGAACCAGAACCTGCATGTTTGCGATTTCAGCATCATTAGCGGGTCGCGTCAGGTCAGTCATGGTGACCGCACGCAACGTGGTGTGACCAAGCAAGGCCGCCATATTGACGGCAGGTGGATCTTTTTCAAGTGCAGCGAAATAATCTGCAAACGTCTCATAGCGCTGGCTCGGGCCATTCGCAATTAAATTCAGTGGTGCAATCGCCTCAGTTTGCCCGAGCGGCGCCAGACTCAGACCGCAATTCCCGGTAATGACAGTGGTAGCGCCCTGACTCACTTTTGCAGCCATCGAAGGGTCTGCAAGCAGCAGACGATCGTCGTGCGTATGCACATCGATAAAGCCAGGGGCGATTGCCAAACCCTTCAAATCAATTGTCTTAGCCGCGACATAGTTGAGCGCCTTGCCAACGCCGACAATACGCCCATCTTTGACAGCAACGCTAGCCTCGCGCCGTGCCTGACCGCTACCATCGATCACTACGCCATTTATCAACAACAGATCACAGTTCAACATGTCTAGCCGCCTTAACTTAGAAAGCAAAGATTGAAGATTCGCACACGAACCACTCGGACCGGCAAGAAAAATGCACGGAAAAGTGTTCAGATGCCACGCAAAACGAGTCTACACCGTATATTTTCACTTGCCGCCAACCTAAACGAAAATTATTCTTATTTGCCAAAGCTGATACCATTTTGCCTGCGCGGCTGAAAAAGCCGAGCTCGTTGTATTTTTCACTATTTCGTTTTTTTAAACTCTGACTCTTGCCCGACTGATCAGCCCCATACTTGACGTTCGCTCGCCCGACTGCCCTGTACGATCGCCGGATATACGAACGCAAGCACCAAAATGAGATGCGCATGAATCCCCCCGCCCACGCTTTTACCAACCCACAGGCCGAGCCAAGCCTTTCAGCTTATGGTGCCAAACGCGCCGGCGTCATGAGCCAAGCAGGGTTCGACGCCGCATTCGCCGAAATCTCAAGCTGGCCAGGTTACGCCCGCACCCCCTTGTTATCTTTACCCAAATTGGCGCAACAACTGGGTGTGGCTGAAATCCTATACAAAGACGAGCGCGGACGCTTTGGTTTGGGCAGTTTCAAAGCGTTGGGTGGCGCGTATGCTGTGGCCAACGTCTTGCGCCTCAAGGTGCAGCATGAGCACGGTCTGGCTCAGGTCAGCTCAAAAGAATTGTTATCGGGCGCTTTTAAAGACTTAATCGGCGCCTCTACCGTCACCTGTGCAACCGACGGCAACCATGGCCGTTCAGTCGCGTGGGGCGCTCGTCTGTTTGGTTGCAAATGCGTGATCTATGTTCACGAAACTGTCAGCCAAGGCAGACGCGATGCCATCGCACACTACGGCGCCGAGGTACGAGAAGTCAAAGGCAATTACGACGACGCGGTTCGGTTTGCAGCGACGACTGCAGCCGCAGAGGGCTGGACCGTCGTCTCTGACACCTCGTACCCGGGTTACCGCGATATTCCGCTTGATGTGATGCATGGTTATGGCGTCATGGCCTCAGAAATTGTGACCCAAATGTCTTCAAGGCAACCCCCTACACATGTCTTTGCGCAAGCAGGCGTCGGTGCCTTAGCATCCGCAGTCTGCGCAAATTTTTGGCTGCAATGGGGTGCGCAACGCCCTCTCTTTATTGTGACTGAACCCACACAAGCAGATTGTGTCTATAAAAGCCTGCAGGCGGGGCAACGAACAGTCGTAGAGGGCTCACTTGATACTGTCATGGCGGGGTTGGCCTGCGGCGAAGTCTCTGAACTCGCTTGGGAGATTCTGCACGGCGGCACAAACGTTGCAGTGGCCGTCGGCGACGCCTACGCCCTTGAAGCCATGCGAATACTGGCGCAGCCACAAACCGGTGACCCTGCGATCGTGGCTGGCGAAACCGGTGGAGTCGGTCTTGCCGCCCTTCTCGCTGCGCGCGATCACGCCAACATCCGCACACAACTCAAACTCGACGCACACTCGCGGGTCTTATTACTAGGCAGCGAAGGCGACACCGACCCCGTCATTTACCGACAAGTTGTTGGACAAACCGCAGCAGAGGTACTGGCATGAACACCCTTGACACACAAGCACTTGGTTTACGGATCCAGCCCGGACCGCTACTCGAGCAGCTCAATACACTTGCTGAGATTGGCATGACTGCTGAAGGCGCCTGCTGTCGGTTGGCGCTCTCTGACGAAGATCGCCTAGGTCGAGATCTGCTCATCACTTGGATGAAAGAACTTAAGCTCGAGGTCAGCATCGATCCGATTGGCAATATTTTTGGCTGGCGCGCTGGGCTCGAAGATTTGCCGCCCGTGATGACGGGATCCCACATCGATACAGTTCGCACTGGCGGCCGGTACGACGGCCCCTTAGGGGTACTCGGTGGGCTTGAGGTGGTTCGCGCCTTAAATGAAGCCGGTATCGTGACGCGCCGCCCGCTTGTGGTGGCTGCGTTCACCAACGAAGAAGGTGCACGCTTTCACCCTGATATGCTCGGTTCACTTGTGTATGTGGGCGGCTTGTCTCTTGAAGATGCCTATGCCTCGCATAGCGCAGATGGCAAGGTCTTAATCGACGAACTCACCAAAATTGGCTACGTTGGCAAAGCTGCCCTACCCTTGTGCAAACCTCATGCATTTGTTGAGTTGCATATTGAACAAGGCCCGATTCTCGATATTGAAGGCGTCACGATTGGTGCGGTACGCGACTTGCAAGGTATTTCGTGGCAAGAGTTGACCATCGTGGGGCAATCAAATCATGCGGGTACCACGCCGATGCGCTTGCGGCATGATGCTGGCTATTGCGCCGCGGCGATCAGCGTCTTTATGCGCGAGCTCACCATCGAGATGGGCGGCGCTCAAGTTGCAACAATGGGGGTAACGCAGTTGCATCCTAATTTGATCAATGTGATTGCCGCACGAGCGATTGTGACCGTCGATTTGCGCAATACCGATGAAGCATTATTAAAAATCGCCGAACAAAAAGTCGCTGATTTTTTAGTCAAACTCGCTGCTGACGAAGGCGTCACGATTACCAGTCATCGTCTCGCACGCTTTGAGCCCGTGAAGTTTGACGATGGCATTGCTGATTTGATTGCTCAACACGCACAAGCGCTAGGGTACTCGTGTCGTTCAATGACCTCTGGCGCAGGACACGATGCACAAATGATGGCTCGCTTTTGCCCAAGCGCAATGATTTTTGTCCCCTCGGTCAAAGGCATCAGCCATAACCCCGCCGAGCACACTGAAGTGAAAGATCTTGTGGCGGGTGGTAATGTTTTATTGCAGACAATGCTTGAGTTAGCAAGCTAATTATTCAGGATCAACTTTATGACACGGATTGTGACGGTGGGTGCAGCACAACTTGGTCCGATTGCGTTAAGCGATACGCGCGCGCAAGTGGTCGAGCGCATGATTGATTTAATGCAGCAGGCCAAAGGCAGTGGCTGCGATGTAGTGGTGTTTCCTGAGTTGGCGCTGACCACGTTTTTCCCGCGTTGGTATTTTGACAAGCAAGACGAGCTCGATGCATTTTTTGAACGCGCCATGCCCGGGCCTGAGACCCAGCGCCTGTTCGACACGGCAAAGACGTTGCAGATTGGCTTTTATTTGGGCTATGCCGAACTCGTGCACGAAGACGGGCAACTACGACGCTTCAACACCGCGATTACGGTCGACAAGGCCGGAACAATTATTTCAAAATACCGAAAAATCCACTTGCCCGGCCACAAAGAACACGAACCCTGGCGTCGTTTTCAACACCTTGAAAAGCGCTACTTTGAGACCGGCAACCTTGGTTTCACAGCTTTTCAGGCTGATTGGGGCAAAGATAAACAGGGCGTATTCGGGATGGCTGTCTGCAATGATCGCCGCTGGCCCGAAACCTACCGCATCTTAGGCTTGCAAGCGGTTGAAATGATTTTCATCGGTTACAACACACCCGTCCATAATCCGCCCGCCCCTGAGCACGATGCGTTATCCAACTTTCACAACGAGCTCGTCATGCAATCAGGTGCCTATCAAAATGGCACGTGGGTTGTTGGGGTGGCCAAAGCTGGTACCGAAGAAGGCGTCGAGCAAATCGGCAATTCAATCATTGTGGCGCCTTCGGGCGAGATCGTGGGTGCTTGCACGACCTTAGGTGACGAATTAGCGATCGCCCGGTGCGATCTTGATTTGTGCAATTCATATAAAAATACCACCTTCAACTTCGCACGCCATCGCGAACCCGAGCAATATCGCATGATCATCGAGCGCAAAGGAGCCGTAGCGCCCGAGGCATCACCAAGCGGCGGCTAGTAAGTTTAGATAATCGTTTTCGGTCAGCACATAAGGATTAGTCTTGTGTGCATTATCCGCAAGCGAGGCTTGAGCCAGAGCTTGAAAACTCTCTTGCTGAACACCAAGCTCTTTTAAGCCCCCGGGCAAGCCTAAACGTTGATTGAGTTGCAAAAACAATTCAACCAAATCAGTATCAGATGCAACCCCCATTGCACGGCGCAAGAATGGCAATTTATCTTGCAGCACCGAGGCGTTAATCGCCAATACGTGCGGCAGCATTATCGCGTTGAGGGTGCCATGGTGATACCCCAATGCACCGAGCGAGTGCGAAACCGAGTGCACTGCACCAAGACCCTTCTGAAAACATACCGCGCCTTCAAGAGCGCCCATCATCATGTGCCAACGCGCGTCGGCGTCGCTTCCGTCCGCCGCCGCACGTTCAATGTGTTGATACAACCGCGTCAGACCATCAAGGGCTATCGCATCAATTGGCGGGTTCACCAAGGGTGAGCAAAACGTTTCAACACAATGCGAGAGTGCGTCCATGCCAGTCGCTGCAGTCATATACTTTGGTAAAGAGAACGTCAATTCAGGGTCACAGATTGCCACACTCACAATCGTTGGGCAACCAACCCCCGCTTTAATACCGTTGTTAAAAATGATGACGGCTGAACGGCCCACTTCACTACCGCTACCAGAGGTGGTCGGCATCAAAATTAAGGGTGGAGGATTGACAATAGGGCGCGGGGAGGCATTGCGATTACAGTATTCCCATAACGGCGCAGGGTCACCGCATAAGACCGTAATCGCCTTGGCTAGATCAAGAGTTGCGCCGCCCCCAACGCCAATCACCCCATCACAATCATTGATCTGGTAGGCGGTCAGGCCCGCTACAGCGGCATCCTCTGTTGGGTTAGCTGGCGTCTGATCAAAGATCACGGCCTCGTGCATCCTGGTGAGGGTTTCAGTCGCCTGAGCAAATACCCCAGCGGCTCTCACCCCCTTATCCGTAACAAACAAAGGTCTGTTAATGCCTAACTTTGCAGTCTCAAGCACTAACTGCTTGCGTTCGCCGTGACCGAATTGTACCTTCGTGTTGAATGACAGAATAGCCACGTGCTGCTCCAAAAAGATGTATGAACGGCTTAATCACAGGCCTCACTGCATTGAATGTCATTGCGTTGCAGTTAGGTAAGTCTTTCAAATAATAAGCATAACGTGATACGCCTTACTTTTTTTCATCTCGGAGACAAAAATGAAACAGCTTAAAAAAATTTTACTGGTTGCGGCACTCAGCACAACATGCCTACACGCTCAGGCCCAAGAAGACCAACAACGCTTTAAACGTATTCCCGTGACAGAAATGAGTCCAGCTCAAAAGCAATACTTTGAGGCCCTCATGGCGGGTCCAGTCTCGGGGACAGGCAGTGCCGCAGTTGTGCAAGGTGCAACCAGCCTCGGCGCTCCGTTCAACGTCTACATGCGCAGCCCCGTGTTGGCGCAATCGTTTCGTACGACGGGTGAGTATTTGCGTTTCAACAGTACGATCCCTTTCCGGCTCAATGAATTTGCTATCTTGATTACCGCTCGGCAATGGACAGCGCAATATGAATGGTTTGCGCATCATCGCTTGGCAATGAAGGCCGGATTAGATCCAGCGATCGCGGCCGACTTAGCTGTAGGCAAGCGCCCTGCCAACATGAAACCCGATGAAGAAGCCGTCTATAACTTCTGCACCGAACTGTATGAAACAAAAGCCGTCAGCGATGCCAGCTATAAGGCTATTGTTGATTTGTATGGCGAGCAGGGTGTTGTCGACCTCATCGCGGTCAGTGGCTATTATGTAATGGTCGCGATGATTTTGAACGTAAATCGCACACCACTGCCGGCAGGCAACCCTTTACCACTGCAGCCTCTTGCTAAAGCCAAGTGATGTTCGAAATCACGAGCAAGCAGCGTTAAGAGTGCCTTCGTGCTGGGTACAAAAAACCTTTCTCTGCCTGACAGAGAAAGGTTTTTTTGCGATTGACTCAAGCTTTATATCGCCGAGGCTATGTACCAGTCACCGGCGGCTAAGTTTTAATCCGATTTAGCACCAGACGCGCGTGCCACCACACCCCAACGATCGGTCTCTTTTTGCAGAAACTCGCCAAAGGCTTTAGGTGAGGATTGCACGAACGGTTCAACACCGACCTTGCGCATCGCCTCAACTAATTCAGGCGAACTGGCCGCCCGAGCAAGAGCCGCGTAAAGCTTATCAACGATTGGCTGAGGTGTTTTAGCAGGTGCCATCACGCCAAACCAGTTAAACGCCAAAATCTCAGGGTAACCCTGCTCAACCGACGTCAAAGTATTTGGCAACAACACAGCACGCTGTGTATTGGTAATCGCGATTGCGCGCAGTCGACCGTCTTGCACAAGCGGGTACAGCGGGGGCAGGTCGACAATAATGCCGTCAACGTGCGCGCCCAATAAGTCAGTAATAGCTGGCCCCGCACCCTTATAGGGTACGTGAACAATATCGCCACTACCCGCCGCCGTGCGCAGCAGTTCGATTGCCAAGTGTGGCAGCCCACCACTACCTGATGACGAAATGGTGACACGACGTGTTTTTGATAAATCGATCAACTCTTTTAACGATTTGGCCGGCACGGAGGGATGAATCGCCAACAACTCTGGTGTTTGCGCAATCGTCGTGATGCCCACTAAATCTTTTAAGGTATTGAAAGGAATTTTTGCGAACGTGTGCGGGCTAATCACGAGAGGGCTCGCGCTCGCAACGGTAATGGTGTAGCCATCTGGTGCAGCTTTAGCCACAAAATCAGTACCAATCAATCCATTACTGCCAGACTTATTCACAACGACAACCGATTGACCCAGGATCTCGGTTAACTTTGGAGCAAACAATCGCGCCACAATGTCATTTGATCCCCCTGGTGGGAAACCCACAACCAAGGAAATCGATTTGTTAGGATAGTCTTGAGCTTGAACCAGCCCGCCGACCGAACACAAGGCAATCATCGCCACTGCCGAACTTTTAAACAAACGGGTGACACGTTTTAACAAAATATTCATAGCACACCTCAAAAAACAATTAAGCAACGGATATGACGCTACACACCAAACGGCAAGACGACTAAAAAAACATACGTACTCGCCCAAAAACATTCTTCGACAACACTGACTGACGTCAATCTTAAAACTCTTAGTAGGCAATCGGCTCAAGATCAAGTCGCATTGCGATCCCGGTTAACGCCTCAGATACAGCGGGATAACGATGCACCACTAAAGGATCATGGCCAGGTACCACGTGACGTGGTGACTGCGCTAGCGCCACCAAGCGTTCGTAGCCTTCGATGGCCTGGCCCAGGTGATAGACCAGATGAAAGCAACGCTTTTGCTCAAAATGCTCGTAGTAATGACTGGCGTCTGAGGCAAGCACTACCCAACCCCTAGCAGTATGGACTCGCACCACTTGCATGCCGGCAGTATGCCCACCAATTTTATGCACACTGATCCCCGGTGCAATCGTCGCATCCCCTTGGTGAAAAATCACGCGATCTTTGTAAACCAGTCGAATCATGCCAGCAACGTGATCCACTTCAAACGCACGACTGAAACGCTCGCAGCACATGAGGCGACCAGTCGCAAACGCCATTTCATCGTCTTGCAAGTGAAACTTGGCAATCGGGAACTCATCAAACGTACCCACATGATCGTTATGCAAATGCGTGATCACGATTTCAGCAATGTCTTTAGTGTCAATGCCGAGCAGTTTCAAAGCATCGGCCGGTCGGCGCAGCAATGTCCGGTGGCGCTTATCCGCCATGTCCTGATTGAACCCGGTATCAACCAAAACCAAGCGTTGCCCATCACGTATCACCCAAAGGTAATAATCCATGGGCATTGGCACATCGTGGGGGTCTCCTCCCACGAAATGATCAGGTCTGCGACCCTCTCGGGTTGCATACTTTAAGGCGATGACCTCATAACAAGGTAAGTTCGATTGATTCATTATTGCGACCCAATCATCAATTCAACCTCTCAAACATCAGACCCCAACCTTAGAGGTGAGCTTCATCAATTCACCAACATTCTGGCAGTTTTCGATTGAAGCGACCGCAGCGGCGATTTCGCCAGCGCGCTTAGCCCCTAGCACTGGTATCACCAGACTTTCGAATTTGCCGCGCAATTCATCATCACTCATTGAATTTTGAATAGAGCCTTTTGGGTAATCAATTTGCGAGACAAATTTAGAACCGTCGTCCATCACCATCGTCATCAAACATGACACGCCGCGCGGCAGCGAATCATCCACCGTAATATTGACCAGATCAGTCAAACGGATCAATTCAGCTTCGCCCAAGCGTGCATCGTTATATTGAGCAAACAACGCCTGGCCATCCAACAAGGCAACAGCCACTGAGTAAGGCAAACTGACTTGCGCTTCGTGATAAGTCTGAGGACGCTTGTTTTGATGATAAAGCGCCCAATCCGAATGGCGCGCCATTTCAATCGTCTTGATACGCTTTAAATCAGGCGTATGCTTGCGCCGAATTTCAAGCGCGCAGTCAATCGCGTTATGAATCGGACGAGCACACGAGTAAGGCTTAAATTCAATATCGAGTTGATAGGGCTGCGCAAAATCTTTTACCAACTGTGTCGGATCGCTTTTATCTGTGAAGGCGGCTAAAAAGCCACGCTCGCCTTCAAAAATCGTTGCTGCACCGGTAAAGCCCAGACCCGCCATCGTGGCGGCCGTCACGCCATTACGTGCAGCGGGGCCAGGATTAAAACGCTTTTGCATTGAGGGGCCGTACATCTCCATCAATCCAGACGCTGAGGCGCCCGCCATCCCAAGGGCAGACACCATTTGCTCTGCCGACAAGCCCTGTAATTTTGCCGCAGCAATGGTTGCACCAAAGACCCCGGTCGTTGGCGTGGTGTGAAAGCCACGGTTACGTAGCGAGGAGTTTGCAGCTTTACTCAAACGCTCCATCATTTCGCAACCAGCTGCAAGTGCCGTTAAGAGGTCTTTGCCGCTTGCACCCACTTGCTCGGCCGTCGCCAATGCTGAGGAATAGACAGGCGGGCTGAAGTGAAACAGAGCCAGCACATCGATATCGTCAAGCTCAATGCTATGCGAAGAAATTGCATTGGCAAAGGCCGCCTGCATCGCGGGGACGCGAGCATCACCACCAATCAGTGTGGACTCTGCGTGCCCGCCGGTAATCGCAGCAAACCTACGGGCAACCTGACCACTTTCACTTTGGCTACCCGAGATGGCAACACCCAAATAATCAAGCAATAAACGCTTGACAGATTTTTTTGTCGCCTCGGTCAAGTGCGCATAGTCAAATTTTTTGAAATGTGCGGCTAATTGATCGGCCAAAGTATTCGAAGATGCTGAAGTGTGTTTCATTTTATTTCAGGACATGCCTGCTCAAAGATTAAAAGTTAAAAGCTAAAAAATAAAAGCAAAAATAAAAGAATCAAGTTACCAAATTAAACCGCAAACGGTCACTGTTAGATTACTGGTTGCGTCTATTTATACGAATCAAACATACGCTTGGGATCGCTAAGCGTTACGGGCGGCGGCCAACAGATTAAACAGCTCAGAGGTGTCGTCCAGGCGATCTAATTGCGCGATCAACGCAATGGTGCGATCGATATTCTTGGCGCTCAAACATGATTCAACAACGTTGCGAAACTTGTAGACCACATCCTCGTGCGACAAGGGGTTTTCAGGGCTGCCGCGTCGGTTTAGGATCTCGTGCTTGAACGTGCGGCCATCACGCGTTGTAACCTTAACGCGTGCAGCATGCCGGTAGGCTGCTCCCATGGCTTCGATGTCTCGATCAATACTCGCTTCAATCCGAGTAATGAAATCCATAATCTTAGGGTCTGCCAAGCGATCTTCAGCGTATTGAGCAACAAACGCCTTGCCATCAAAGCCAATCACAGCAATGCCATAAAACAAATTCATTTGTGCCGCAGTCACCCCTTGAGCCTTGTACTCCCACGCGCAATGTGTGTAAGTCATCGGACTCATCCCGATTTCAACCTTGCTGAGGTCATCGGGCGTTAACTGGTGCGAGTTAAGCAGATACGCGAAAGCATCTAACGCCGAGTGGATACTCGTCACACAGGCGTGTGGCTTGTATCCCACCTTACCCGTTTCCCAGACGACGCCAAGATCCTCAGTCAGGCGACTGGCATTGGGCTTATCAGAATATGAACTGAGGTAACCGCCATAGCCGGCCTCGAGTACGTCACTAATGCCGGTGAAATCGCGCTGCGCCAGATAAGCAGAATAGACTCCACTTTGCGCCGCACGACCAGAATGAAAGCGTTTCACCATGGCGCCCTCTTGGGCCGCCATCAAACCACCGGCTTGCGAGCCGACAATCCCGAGCGCGTGTTGCATCCGGGGGGCGTTGAGTTTTAGCATCTTGGCAGCAGAGGCCGCAGCCACGAACGCACCCGAGGTACCCTGCGGATGAAAGCCACGGAAGAACAACCCCATGGTCGCTGCATTGCCCACGCGCGTCCCAATCTCATAGCCAGTGGTCATCGCGGTCAAAAGTGTTTTTCCGCTCGCACCAGCCGCCTGCTCGGCCAACGCCACCACGACGGGCGTTGCAATCGAACCCGCGTGAACAATTGATTCTTTATGAATATCGTCGAGCTCAAACGCATGACCCGCCGTTGCATTCACCAACACCGCACCAGCCACTGAGGTTTTTTTACCAGTACCAAAAATCGAAGCCACTGGGCGAGCCTCCTCAGCTTCGATCATGGCTTGAACGCGCTGGGTCCAAGGCAAAGTTGCACCAAATAAACAACAACCAACGCTGTCTAAAAAACTGGTCTTCATGCGGTCAATCACTTCCGCAGGTATCGCTGTGTACTCAATGCCGGCAGCAAACTCTGCGAGTTTTTGCGTGGCACCAGGCAATAAAGATTGAGGGTGGCTATCCATAGTCTCGTTTTGAATCGTTAAAAAATGAAAATGAAAAAAATTGGCTCGTTACTCGGTCTTCAACCCGGCTTGCTTCACAATGGCACTCCACTTGGTCACCTCACCTGCAACCAGAGCCCCCCACGCCTCGGGCGTGTTGGGACCGCTCACCGGATCAAAGCCAACATCAACCATCTGTTTCATAAAAACAGGATCTTTGACAATTGCAACGATCTCGCGATTCAAACGGCCAATAATTGGCTTAGGTGTTGCGGCTGGCGCGTACACGCCACTCCATTGCAAGGTTTGAAAACCGCTCACTCCCGATTCGGCAATTGTTGGAAACTCAGGCAAAGAGTTTGAGCGACGATCATCACCAATACCCAATACTCTCAAAGAGCCGGCTCGTACGTGAGGCAGAGGTGCCGCCGCACCGCTCATCGACAACTCAACCTGCCCCCCTAACAAGTCATTCAGCATGGGTCCTGAGCCGCGGTAAGGCACATGGACAATATCGGTTTTGGTCAGTATCTTGAAAAGCTCCATGGGCAGTGCGTTGGCATTTGAACTCGCGCCGTAAGAGAGTTTTCCTGGATGCGCATGCGCATGGTCAATGAGTTGTTGGACAGACTGGATCGGCACCTTAGCGTTGACGAGTAACAACACCTGCTGGTTAGCCGTTTGCGCAATTGGCGCCAGATCGCGCGCAGAGTTATACGCCATTTTTTTACCAAAGGCCACGTTGTAGGCTTGGCTTGTGCCATCGATCAGCAAGGTATAGCCGTCAGGCGTCGCCTTAGCGACAACATCAGTGCCGATGCTGCCGTCAGACCCGGGGCGATTTTCGATGACGACCGCCACCCCCAAAGAGTCAGACAGTCGACGGCCGAGCATGCGTCCTAAAATATCAGTGCCCCCACCCGGCGTGTAAGGCACCACCAGTTTGATGGGCTTAGTCGGCCACGCAGCCTCTTGGGCTTGCGCTGGTAAAGAGGCTAAACAGGCCACTAGAGCCATGAATATTTTGAAACTCATACGTTTTTTAATCTCATCATCGAGCTACGGTGCATCTATACACTCGCTTACTCAATCACCGTACCAGACGCCTTAATCAGAGCCGCCCATTTTTTGTATTCTTCATCTAAAAACGCTTTGGCTTTAGCTGAATCACCATTGATGATGTTCACCCCCGCGGCTTGAACTCTGTCGCGCAAATCAGGCATTTGCAATACGTTCGACAGTTGCGTTTGCATAAAAGACACCACATTCGCTGGCAGATTTGCAGGGCCTAGCACCATGTACCAGGTTGTCGAGGCGTAACCTTTGACGCCGGCTTCTTCTATGGTGGGCATATCCTTAGCGATCGTTGAACGCGTCACACCGGTCTGGCCCAAGGCAACTACGCGACCATCGCGCACATAAGGCATGCTCTCCGAAATCGGCAACATCGTCACATCGACTTCTCCAGACATCACATCCACCAAAGCTGGGCCACCGCCACGATAAGGAATATGCAAATATTGCATGCCTGTCATATGACGCAATACGTCCATCGCCAGATGCGATGAACTGCCGTTGCCAGAACTCGCAAAGCGAATGGCGTCTGGCTTGGTCTTGCCCATTGCAACCAAATCATTAATCGACTTGATCGGTAACTTAGCATTTGCCAACAACACCAAAGGCGCTTCGCCAATCAAGGCAATCGGCGTGAAATCTTCAATCTTGAAATTAACCTTTTTATATAAGCTTGGGTTAATCGCAATACCCGGTGTACTAAATAGCAGCGTGTAACCATCTGGCTTGGCAGAGGCCGTTGCGGCAAAGGCGATATTGCCCCCCGCACCTGTTCGGTTTTCAACGACGAACTGTTTGCCCGTGACGTCACTGAGCTTTTGCATGACCAGGCGGCCAACAATATCAGCACTGCCGCCAGGTGGAAATCCAACGAACACCTGCACCGGACGCACTGGATAGTCTTGCGCAGACGCTGATGCAAAAAAACCTAAGCACAAGATTGCTGCAGCCGAAAGAAAAGTGAATCGTTTCATGAGATACCCTTTATCGCGATTTAAAAATTTGAATACGTGAAATTAATACGTCGGATCTGCATCCAGTTGGACCGCAATCCCCTCAAGCGCCTTCGAGACCGCAGGATAGCGCTGCATCACTAACGGATCGTGCCCAGGCACGATGTGTTGTAGTGAGTCAGCTAATTTTTCGAGCTTGCCATAACCTTCAACGGCTTCAGCCACGTTAAACATCGTGGTAAAGACACGTTTCTTTTCGAAATGTTCGTAATAGTGGCTTGTATCAGACGCCAATACCACCCAACCACGGCGCGTCCAGACACGCACACATTGCACGCCGTGCGTGTGACCGCCGATCCGATGAATCGAGACGCCAGGTGCTAACTCAGCTTCGCCTGCATAAAAGCTCACACGGTCTTTGTAAACCATACGCACCATGCCAACCACCTCATCAACCTCGTAGCCATGGTTGAACTGCTTGTGTCGCATATGGCGACCTGTCGCATAGGCCATCTCATCATCCTGCAAATGAAATTGCGCAATGGGAAAGCTGTCAAAGGTTCCTACATGGTCATAGTGCAAGTGCGTGATGATCACGTCTTTCACTTGATTGACATCTACGCCAATTGCAGCGAGCCCTTCCGCCGGTGTACGCAACAATGTGCGCCCACGCTTGGCGGCCACTTCTGCACCAAAGCCCGTATCCACAACAAAAGTGTGCTGCGCATTACGTACCACCCAAACAAAATAATCCATCGGCATCGGGCCATCGTGAGGGTCTCCGCCGATAAAATGATTTTTACGCAGCGCCTCTCGCGTGGCGTAACGCACGGCGAACACTTCATAGGTTGGCAAGCCGCTCGGGCTGCCCGTCTGGCTGTTGGTCATACTCTTCGTCCAGAAAAAGGTTGTTGATCAATCCCGAGGGCTACCATCCAGCCATCGCGAATCGCAGATAAAAAATCGCCGGGCGTATGGCAGTCACCGACCCGAGCATAAGGCACACCGGCTTGCTCAATGGCAGCAACGACATCGATGTTTGAGCGCGGTCCATTCGCAAAAATCAGCACTTGTCCGATAGGCAATCGCGTAGAAGCTGACTGACCAAGCTTGACCTTCAAATGTCGATCGCTCAGACTTTCGATGCGGCATTGTGTGATCACCCGCACGCCGGCCGCAGCAATACGCTCAAGTAATTCGAATTTATTGTTGCGCGCCATGCCATTGGCGGCAGTCGCTTGCATTTCAAGCACCTGAATATCGCAACCTGTCAGACGCAACAAGTCAGCGACTTCGACACCCACCATACCACCACCAATAACAGTCACCGACGTGCCTGGCGCGATACGCTCGGGCGAGATAAACACGTCCCAAGCATGCATCACCGCGATATCGCTCGCAAGAGCACTGGTGTCAATTGGAGCCTCTCTAGGCACAGAGCCCGTTGCCACCACGACAAAGTCTGGCTTAAACGCCTTGATCATTGCCGCGTCTGCATCAATGCCACATTTGACCGGCACCTTCATTTCCATCAACTGTGACCAGCGATAATCCCAAACCGGTTGAACCTCAGTCTTATCGGGTGCTGCGACGGCCAAATGAATTTGCCCCCCCACTCGTTGCGCTTTTTCCCAAATCTCAACTTCATGACCACGCCCACGTGCGACGCGGGCGGCTTCAATGCCAGCAACCCCAGCCCCCAACACCAAGACTCGTTTGCGTGATGTTTGAGGCGGTGCAAACAATTGCGGTTCGGCAAACTCGAGAGCTTCGAATTCTGTACCGACCATTGGGTTCTGAACACAGGACACATCTTTTTCAAGCGTTAAACGTTCAAAACAGACATTGCAGGCAATACATTCACGTATAGGTGCCTTGACCTCACCAAAGGCTTTGAGTGCCCAATGCGGGTCTGCATACAACGCGCGCCCCACCGATACAAAATCAGCACTGCCACTGGCGAGCACCGCTTCAGCGTCTGCTGGCGTCACAATACGGCCGGCTACAAAAACTGGCACCTTCACAGCCTCTTTAATCGGCTTGGCAACAGGGGCCAGACAGCCGCGCGCAAACGATGGTGGTTGGATGCAATACTTTGACAATTGCGGGCTCTCATTGCTGCCCCCCGAGAGATCAATCGCATCGGCTCCTGCCTGCTCAACAGCCTGAGCCAGAGCAATAATCTCATCTTGGGTATAACCGCCCTCGACAAACTCGCTTGCGCTCAACCGCACGACCAAGCACAAATCAGGCAATGCTTGTTTGACGCGATCAATCGTTTCAAGCAGCATGCGCATCCGATTTGCCAACGTGCCACCATACTGGTCGGTGCGTTGATTGACCCGCTCAGTAAAGAACTGTTGAAACAAATAGCCGTTACCGGCATGGATTTCGACGCCGTCATAGCCTGCGAGCCACAGACGGCGCGCGGCTGCAACGAATAAACCCTGTAGCTCATGGATCTCTGTGACGCGCAACGCTCTCACTGCGTCACCGGTGTTAGGATTGATCCAGTCACTTGGACCAACAGGCTCCATATTGAGTACAGCCCGGCGCAGCAACGCACCGCGGTGGTTAATTTGACCAAACACATGACTGCCGTGATCTTTGATGCCCTGCACCAATCGGGCCAGTCCTGGAATAAAGCGGTCGTGATAACAACACAATGAATTGTGGTGCGAGCGCGCCGTCTCGGTCACGATCATGGCCTCAGTCATAATCATGGCAACTCCACCACGCGCGCGCTCGGCGTAATACTCGCAGTCGCGCTGGGTCGACAGTCCGTCAGTGGTGCTGTAATTCGTCCCCATCGGCGCCATGACGATGCGGTTCTTTAAACGCAGATTGCCGATCTGGCCCGGTTGTTGCAACAACATAAGTCACCCTCTCGCCTCGCCTGAAATTTGCGCGACGTTGTCTCTGCCTCGAAAAAGCGAGGTCTGTTATCGATCTTCAGCCCGTATGCTAACTACTGATTATTTATAGGTCAATCCGGTAAAATGAAAAACAATACTGAATTGCAGTCAAGAATAGGGCTTTCACAATGCGAAATCTCAACGCCTTACTGGTGTTCGCCAAAGTCGCAGAGACGCGCAGCTTTACCGTTGCAGCCCAGCGCTTAGGGCTCACCGCTTCGGCCATCAGCAAGTCTGTCGCCAGACTTGAGCAAGAGCTTGGGGTCAAACTGCTACAGCGCTCGACACGCTTAGTTAGCTTGACAGACGAGGGTTCAAGCTTTTACGAACGCTGCCGAAACATTTTGGCCGAGCTCGACGATGCGGAAAGCGCAGTCACCATGAGCAACGCCACGCCAAAGGGACGGCTGCGTATTCAAATGCCAGTCGGCTTTGGTCGACGCGTGATCGCACCAAAACTTTGGGCATTCACGCAGCAGCATCCAGAGTTGGTGGTGGATGTTGAGTTAAGCGATCGCGTGGTTGATCTGGCTTACGAAGGCATTGATGCCGCGATTCAGATTGGACCGGTGAGCGACTCGCGTGTGGTGGCGCGCAAGCTTTGTCGCTTAAGCTTTGCCGCCTGCGCCTCACCTGAATATTTAGCTAAACACGGTGAACCCGCCACCCCCGAAGAGCTTCAAACTCATCAATGCCTGGCTTACCTGCTGCCCATGACAGGCGGTCATCGCGAATGGCAATTTGCCAAAGATGGGCAGAATTTTTCTAAGTCGTTTTCGGGCGCCTTGAATATCAATAACGCAGAATCTTTGCTTGAGGCTGCGGTTGCTGGCGCTGGGATTACCATGATCAGTAACTTCATCGCAGCAGACGCGTTAAAAAGCGGAAAACTTAAGACTATCTTGCCCGATTACATCGTCGAAGGCCCCGAGGTGTTCGTAGTGTATTTGCCACGAAGCAATCTTTCGGCGAAAGTAAAGGCCTTTGTTGAATTTTTAACCCTGACTGTCGAGGGAATCGAACGTGCTTAGGGCGAATCTGGCCTCAACGCCAAACCCAACCTCGCCACCTGATATTTTCTGTACTCTCCGTTTCTTGACCTCTGTTTTTTCACACACTTACAAAAACTGATCATGACAACCCCTAAAACCACACTCAAACTCATGTCATCGATGGCGTTACGTAGCGTTCTTAACGAAGTCATCCCTGATTTTGAAAAACAAGCGGGTATCGCCGTTGAAATCAAATATGGTGCCACTGCAAAACTAAGCGAGCGTATTCGTGGCGGCGCCCGCGGCGATCTCGTGATCGCCGTCGCAGGTTCAATCAACGAACTCGAAGCCGAAGGCATTTTGCAACAGGGCGCGCGAGTCGATCTCGTCACCTCGGAAGTCGCCATGGCTGTCAAGCTTGGTGCACCCGTACCAGATATTTCGACCCAAGAGGCGTTTATTGCAACCCTACGCGCGTCGCGTTCATTCGTATTTTCTAAACAAGGGGCAAGCGGGATGTACTTCGCAAGCCTGCTCAAACGTCTTGGGTTAGATGAAGAACTTCGGCCTAAAGCAACTGTCTTGGCTGAAGGCCTCACGGGCGAACTTGTAGCCCGCGGTGAGATTGAACTCGCAGTACAGCAAATGAGTGAGCTGATGCAGGTGTCTGGAATCAATATCTTTGCCAAACTCCCTCCTGCCGTCCAACAATCGACCACGTTTTCAATTGGCGTATTTAAAGACCCAACCAAGCCTGAAGTGATCAGCGCCTTCAACGCGTTTATGCGCACACCGGTGGTCGCAGCGGTATACAAGCGTCAAGGTTTAGACCCAATCACTCCAGTCAAGGGTTAGGACCACTCAAACACGTCTAGGTTTAGATCCATTCACGCGTTAATCTTTAAGAGACCCTTTCATGACCAATGCCTTGCATGACCTAACTTTGGCACAAGCCGCAGAGCTTCTGCGCACGCGCAAACTCTCGCCACTTGATTACGTGAACCATCAAATCGCGCGTATTGAGGCGTATGACGTTCAACTGAGTGCGTTTATTACACCGACCTTCGACTTGGCACGCCAACAAGCCAAGGCGGCTGAGGCTCAGATCATGGCGGGCGACTATCGCGGGCCCATGCATGGCGTGCCCTTTGGGGCAAAAGACATCTACGAAACCGCAGACATTCTGACGACCGGCGGGTCACGTACAGCGCAGCACTATGTGCCTACCAAAGATGCCACGGTCGTATCTAAGCTCTATGGCGCTGGTGCTGTACTGATGGGCAAACTCAATACACACGAATTTGCACACGGCGGGCCCTCACTTGATTTACCTTGGCCGCCAGTGCGCAACCCTTGGGGGCTCGATCGGTTCAGTGGCGGCTCATCTAGCGGATCGGGGGCCGCAGTCGCCGCGGGGTTCGTGCCTGCAGCCTTAGGCACCGACACAGGGGGTTCGATTCGTGGACCAGCCTCACTGTGTGGCATCGCAGGCTTTATGCCTAGCTCAGGGCTAGTGAGTCGCACGGGCGTCATGCCTAACTCTTTTACGTTTGATCACTGTGGTCCCATGGCCTGGACGGTTGAAGACTGTGCACTGATGTTGCAAGCAATAGCCGGACACGACCCGAAAGACGGCAACAGCTTCGCTCAACCCATCCAAGATTACAAATCTCAGTTGGCCGGTGGCGTCAAAGGGCTGCGTATCGGAGTGCTGCGCCACTGGTGGGAAGAAGAAAACCCAGCCAATCCTGAACATCTCCAAGCACTTGAACGGGCCATCGATATCTTCAAACAACTAGGTGCCCACGTGGCAGACTGCCGCGTGCGTTCGATGCAAGACTACATGGATGTCAAGGTAGTTATCGCTGAGACAGAAATTTTTGCGGTACATCAGCATAATCTCATCAGTCGTCCAGGTGACTTTGGGCACGATTTCTTGAGTCGCATCCTACCCGCCTCGCTATTTCAATCCGTTGATTACTTGGCAGCGACGCGCGAGCATCGGCGGATGATCAACGAGATGCAACCCATTTATGAAAAGTTTGATTTGCTCTTGATGCCCACCTTCGGCCCAGCCAGCCCAATCACAGCGCATCGCCCCATCACCTTTTGGCAACGTGGCAACTCACAGGTGCTAGCCAACGTCTCTGGGGGCCCTGCACTCGCTGTGTGCTGTGGCTTTAACACTGCGGGGTTACCCATGGGCTTGCAACTCGTCGGTGCCCCGCAGGCTGATGCCTTAGTGTTACGCGCCGGCCACACCTATGAATTGGCAGCCGGCTTACGCGCGAAACGCCCAGCACTCGTTGCGGGTAACCAAGTGCCGGTACTCGCGCCGCAAAACTTAACACCTGACACCTCGGGCTGCGATGCTGCCACGCGCGAGCTTGCCCTGCGCATGGCAAAAAATGCTGGGCTTAAGTTAAACGAAGCACAAACCGAGATCTTGCTTGAGGCTGCGCCGTATGCCTTCGCAATGACTCAACGTTTGCGTAAAAATCGAAATTGGTTTGAAGAGCCTGCTAACGTTTTTAGAACTTAAGAGACACACTCATGATCAATCTTAAAAGCCGCCTCCAACAACCTGAAATTTTATTGGCACCTGGCGTGTATGACGCCTTATCAGCCTTGATGGCAGAGCAAGCAGGGTTTGAGGCCGTGTATATTTCTGGTGCCTCGGTGGCATATACGACGCTTGGGCGTTCTGACGTCGGGCTCACCACGTTTACTGAGGTCAATGAAAAGATCGTACAGATGCGTGATCGCATCAGTCTGCCCATCATCGTAGATGCCGACACGGGCTTTGGTAACGCATTGAATACCGAGCGCACCGTGCGCGGCTTTGAACGTAATGGCGCCAATCTCATTCAGCTTGAAGATCAGAGCTTTCCGAAGCGCTGCGGTCATCTGGATGGAAAAACGGTGGTATCCACCGCTGAAATGGTTGGCAAGATCAAAGCTGCTGTGAACTCACGCCACAGCAGTGACACGTTGATCATGGCGCGCACCGATGCCGTCGCCGTTGAAGGCTTTGAGCAAGCGCTCGAGCGTGCTGAGCACTACCTGGCAGCGGGTGCAGATATTTTATTCATCGAAGCCGTGCGCAGCGACGAACAAATGCGGATCGTGAATGAACGTTTTAAAGGTCGCGCACCTTTGCTAGCGAATATGGTCGAAGGCGGCAAAACGCCGGTTAAGTCAACCGCTGTGTTGCAAGAGCTTGGCTATTCAATTGCCATTTTTCCGGGCGGTACAGTGCGTTCAGTGGCAATGACCTTGCAGGCATACTTTGCAGAACTGAAAGCGACAGGTAGCACAGACGGCTTTCGCGACAAGATGTTTAACTTTGATGGCTTAAATAATTTGATCGGGACGCCTGAACTTTTGGCACGCGGCAAGCGCTATGAAAGTGGTGGTGAATAGCAATCGCCTGCACTTAAAAACTAATTTTGACTATTGATTGGAAACCCGCATGAAAACGTATCGTATCGCCACGATTCCCGGTGACGGCATTGGTAAAGAAGTGGTCCCTGAAGGGCAGAAAGTACTTGAAGCACTCGCACGTCAAAATCCCGCCTTGAAGTTTGAATTCGAAAACTTTGACTGGGGTGGCGACTATTACCGCAAGCACGGCATGATGATGCCTGAAAATGGCCTCGATCCTTTACGCAACAAAGACGCGATTTTGTTTGGCTCGGCGGGCGATCCGCACATCCCCGACCACATCACTCTATGGGGCCTGCGCTTAAAAATTTGCCAAGGCTTTGATCAGTACGCCAACGTGCGCCCTACCCGTATCTTGCCCGGCATTGACGCACCACTTAAGCGCTGCACCCCGGCCCAACTCGACTGGGTGATTGTGCGCGAAAACTCAGAAGGTGAATACTCTGGCGTGGGTGGTCGCGCACATCAAGGCCACCCGATTGAAGTCGCAACCGATGTCAGCATGATGACGCGTGCGGGTGTCGAGCGCATCATGCGTTACGCTTTCAAGTTGGCACAATCACGACCACGCAAATTGCTCACTGTTGTGACCAAATCAAACGCCCAACGCCACGCCATGGTGATGTGGGATGAAATCGCGGTACAGATTTCTAAAGAGTTTCCGGATGTGACTTGGGACAAAGAGTTGGTGGACGCCGCCACAGCACGGATGGTCAACCGCCCCGCGACATTGGATACTTTGGTGGCGACCAACCTGCACGCCGATATTTTGAGCGATCTCGCAGCCGCCTTAGCAGGTAGTCTGGGTATCGCTCCGACAGGTAATATCGACCCCGAGCGACGCTATCCATCGATGTTTGAGCCGATCCACGGCTCGGCTTTTGACATTATGGGCAAAGGCTTGGCAAACCCGATTGGTACCTTTTGGTCAGTGGTGATGCTGCTCGAGCATCTGGGCGAACAAGCCGCAGCCGATCGTTTGATGGCCGCGATCGAAGCGGTGACCGCCAACCCAAGGCTGCACACGCGTGATTTAGGCGGTTTAGCCACCACTGCCCAAGTGACCGCGGCGGTGTGCGAAAAAATCGCCTAAGAGATACGCAATACGTTAAGGCGTGGGCTGAATCTGTTGTAAGTCAGCCACGCGTTTAGCCACTAGCATCGACCACTTGTTAAAGGCTGCCTTGGCATAGCCCCAAGACTGAAACGAACTCATATAGCCATTTGCCCAAGTTTGAGCCGCTTGGGCCGCGCCTGCGTTCAGTTCTGCTGCATATTTTCGACCAATCTCGGTATCGCGACACTCGGCCAATACCGCGCCCGTCGCGCCGTCGCGAAACTGCATTTCCATGCCTGTTTCGCCCAAATAGGGGGTCGACCCAGCCGGGCGCCCGGTGACCTTACCTGAACTCGCCTCAGCAATAAACGCATACGGGATCAAGGTACCCGCAACGCTACCGGGCACAGAGGTCGGTACCAAATCTGTCAGGGCAATCCGTAGTACCACCACGCCGGCCCCGGCTTGTGCCACAACAGGTATCTGAGGTTTAAGCGAGTCGTGAAGCGTCTGATAAAAGTAATCGGTTAACTGCTTCAAGTCGGTTGGGTCAACCGTAGGGACTTTGCCATCTTTTGAATCTTTCGGTGCCGTCAACGATACGACGATCGGCGTGATCTGGATTTTTTTATATTTTTTTGGATCAAAGCGAGTATCACGCCAACACTCGATGCCTTGCATCGCAGCCACCGGTTTGAGCTTGGCGTAATTCGTTAAGAATCCGCTTTGCGTCAAACGGGCTGCGTCAATCGCCGTCACGTTCTCGCCAGTACCAAGCGCAGCCTCATAGGTTTTACAGCCAGTGAGCGCGCCCCCAACAAGCGCACATAAACCTGCACCCACAACTAACCGACTGCGCAAGAACAATGTTTTGGCGTCACGCATCTACTTCGCCTTACCCATGACATAGTCTGGCAGCACCGTCACCACCTCAGGGAAAACCGTAACGATCACGATACAAATGACCAGACAGATAAAAAACGGAATCGCAGCAAGCGCAATCGTATTGCTGTCTTTGCCCGTCATGTTTTGCAACACGAATAAGTTAAACCCCACCGGTGGCGTGACCTCGGCGATCTCAACCAACAAGACGATAAAGATTCCAAACCAGATCAGATCGAAACCCGCTTTTTGAATCATCGGCAAGACGACCGCAGCGGTCAGCACAATCATGCTGATGCCATCGAGCGCAGTCCCTAAAATCAGATAGACCACCACCAAACAACCAATCAGGGCATAGGGCGAAAGTTGCATGGCATTGACCCACTCAGCCAATTCGCGAGGCACGCCGGTAAACGCCATCGTTTTGGTCAAGAAGGCCGCACCAGCCAAGATGATCATGATCATGCAACTGGTGCGTGTGGTGCCCATCAAGCCTTCCCAGAAATTTTTCCAGGTCAACGAACGGCCGTAAGCTGCGATCGCTAACGAACCAAACACCCCATAGGCCGCGCACTCGGTTGCTGTGGCATAACCAGCCACCAACACCCAAACGATAAAGATAATCAGTAGCGCACAGGGGATTAAGTTACCGCTTTTACGCACCTTTTCAAGAAAACTTGACGGGGGATCGGCAGCAGGAACTTTTGATGGATTACGGATCGACCACCAAGCGATATAGCCCATAAACAAAGCCATCAAAATCGCAGAAGGAATAAAACCCGCAAGAAAGATTCGAATAATTGAAGCGTCGGCAGCGACGGCGTACACCACCATCGTGATCGAAGGTGGGATCAGAATCCCCAACGTGCCAGACGTGGCCAAGGCACCCAAGGCCAGCTTTTCGTCGTAGCCGCGTTTTTTAAGCTCAGGCAAGGCCACTTTTGCGATGGTGGCACAGGTGGCCGCAGACGAGCCGCTAACTGAACCGAAAATCCCGCAACCCAACACCGTCGTGTGCATCAGCCGGCCCGGCACGCGGTTCAGCCACGGGCGCAGACCTTCAAACATTTCTTCACTTAACTTGGTTCTGAACAGAATCTCACCCATCCAGATGAACAAGGGTAAGGCCGCAAGCTCCCATGAGGCGTTTGTTTCCCAAAAGGCTGAGAACAAATTTTTACCGGGTTGTGTATTCACAAAAAAAGCTTGCCCGACCCAGCCGCAAATCGCCAAGGTCATGGCGATCCAGATTCCGCCCGATAAAAACAACAACATGATGATCAGTAAAAACAGACCAATTCCGAGCGTATCCATAAAGTATCTCTAAAAATTGCAGACTAAGCGTCAGAAAAAATAACTGACTCTCGCCCTTGGGTGCGAAGCGTTCTGAAGGGCCAACTACGACACGCGCGACCGCTACCTAAATGGCAACGCACTAAGCGCGCATACGCCACGTTACACATCAGAAGAAAAGTCACCCTTCGCATGACGCTCTTCAACAGCAACGACAAAGGTTGGGCGATTACCGCGCGCGACAATGACAAGTTCGTCGACCACAGCAATAAAAAATAACCAGGCCCCGATCAGAAAAGACATTTGTGGGATCCACATTGGCATGGGCAAGAGCCCGCCAGCAACGTCTTTAAAGACATAGCTTTCGTAGGTAAACAAGGTAGCGGACCAGGCCAGATACCCCACCGCAACCGCGGCACAGGCAAGCGACACCAATTCGAAAAGGTGACGCGGCTTGGGTGCAAGTTTTTCGAGCAGCAGGGTGACGCGCACAAAATCGCCGTGCTTAAAGGCATGCGCCATCGCTAAAAATGCTGCTGCGGCACACAACCAGGCCACAACGTCGTTGACGGCCCCTGTCTTCACACCAAATTCGCGCAGCACGCTTTGCCCAATCATCAAGGCGCAAATCGCGCACACGCACAGAGCGGCAATGCCGCCCGCCACGAGGTACAACGTATCAAGAAACTTTCTCATGGGGCGACATCACTTTGGTCTAAAGAATCAAAAAAATAAATTACTTGGCGGGTACAAGTTTGCGATACTCGGCAATCAAAGTTGTGCCTTGGGCGCCGGCTTTCTTTTCCCAGTCAGTCAAAAGCGTGGCGCCAATTTTGTTGAATTCAGCTAAGAAAGTGGCCGACGGAACCGTAATGGTCATGCCGTTGTCAGTCAGGATTTTTTTCAACGAAGCTTCTTTGTCTTCGCTGGTTTTCCAGCCACGCGTTTGGGCTTCAGCCGCAGCTTTCGTGACTGCGTCTTGAGTGGCTTTATCCAAAGCGTTGAAGGCTTTCAAACTCACAATGACAGCATTCTTTGGAATGAAGGCCTGAAAGTCGTACCAAAACTTCATGCTTTCATACGTTTTTGTATCAACGCCCGTCATGCTCGAAGACAAATAGCTTTCTACCACGCCCGTGGCAAGCGCCTGGCTTAGCTCAGCGGCTTGAATCGTGACCGGAACCATATTCATTAACTCAGCCAGACGGGCCGTAACAGGCGAATACGATCTCCATTTCAGACCTTTCATCTCTGCGACCGAGTTCACAGGCTTTTTGGTGTAGATCCCCTGCGGATTCCAAGGCACCGTAAATAGAATCTTCATCCCTTGAGCTTCTAAATATTTGTCAAGTGCTGGGCGCTGCACCTGGTCAAGACTTTTGGCTTGGGCATAATTGCCAACCAAATTAGGCATGCCATCCATACCGAACACCGGATTTTCATTTTCATAGTTAACCAGCAGAATCTCGCCTAACTGAGCCTGACCACCCTGCACGGCCCGCTTGATTTCTGGAGCTTTAAACAACGACGCATTGGCGTGCACCACAATTTTGAGCTTGCCTGCGGTGGCAACATCCACTTGTTTGGCAAAATATTCAAGGTTCTCAGTATGGAAGTTGGCCGGCGCATACGCCGAAGGCAAATCCCATTTGGTTTGGGCCTGAGCCAAGCTGGTCAAACCAACACAGGCCACGGCGGCAGCCAAGCGAATAAGAGGTAAGCGGGACATGATGTCTCCTGGACAAAGGATAGTGGTGAAAAGGACAACTTAGGGGTAACAACTAAACTGCTCCTGAACGGCGCAGACCGCGACTGCGGCATTGCAACATCGCAGATGGAAAACATAGTAACGAAGAAGTAAGATTAATGGTCAAAAGTGACCAAAAAAATTCAAAAAACTTGGAGAGCAAAGTTGAACGCACGCTACGAATTACTGCTGAAAGGAAACAGTTTAAGCTTCAAAGGGGGCTTTTTTGGGCTCTGCAATGTGGCGTTGCTCACCGCAGCAGACGGCACTCGTATTCTGTTTGATACCGGCCACTATTGCGTGCGCAAAGCCTTGTTGGCAGGTCTCAAAGAGCGCGGGCTGGCGCCTACGGATATCGACTTGGTGTTTTTATCCCATCTACATTTTGACCATTGTCAGAATCTGGACTTATTCAAAGGGGTCAAAGTGTGCGTCAGTGAAACCGAATTGGCCTACGCTCGCAATCCGCACCCAGATGACCTGTTCGTCCCCTGGAAAATTCATGAACTGCTCGCCGAGTTTGATGTCCGTGTGTTGCCCAAGCGCGGCGAACTCGTACCGGGCGTGGAACACTTCGAGGTTCCGGGTCATACCACCGGCTCGCAAGCACTGCGTTTCACGCAGGCCGACGGGCGTCGTGTAGTCTTGGCCGGCGACGCGGTCAAATATCCTAAAGAGGTATTAGCCCAAATGAGCGACATGTGCTTTGCCTCACCCGAAGACTCAAAGCGCTCAATTGCCGAGATCTGCGAAGGCACCGATGTGATAGTGCCAGGGCATTTTCCTGAGATTTTCAAGCGCAATGGCGGCTGGATCTGGGATGAACCACCCACGATCGAACTGATTTTGCGCTAGAAACAACGGCTTGTTCAATCATATTTTGAACCGTTTGGATTTTGCACATTTTTAATTTTTATTTGTCTGCCTTGCACTTTAGTTTGTACATTTCTAATTTTTTTAGGTATAGTCAAATTTCGATGGGGAGTAGCTCCAGTTCTTTGTGATCCGGTTCGAATTTGATCTCACAGAGGGCACGTCAAGTCGTCATTACGAAGCGAAAGCTTCCGGCTTGTCGGGCATATAACTGAACCATAACAAGCCGAGCAAGACCTTCGATCAGTGGCCTAACAAGGTCCGCGTCGCTATGGGCGTTTTGTTGATTTTTCAACGATCGCCCTGGCCTTGCGTTCATTGTTTAGGTTTTGATTGATTGTCCTTTTTAGGTTTGAACAATGGAATTATTCTCCTCCGTCTGGTGGTCGGCCCTGCTCGCCATCATTTTGATTGACCTCGTACTCGCGGGTGACAACGCAATCGTGATTGCGCTGGCTGCTCGTAAACTTCCTCCTGCTCTACAAAAGAAAGCCATCTGGTGGGGTACCGTTGGGGCGATTGTCGTGCGCTCTAGCTTAACGGTTATCGTTGTGTGGCTGCTCAAAATCCCCGGGCTTATGTTGGTTGGCGGCCTTGGGCTTCTGTGGATTGCCTGCAAATTGATTCTCGATACCGGGGATGACAAAGAGCACGACATTCACGTCACCTCCTTTTGGGGTGCGATGAAAACCATTATCGTGGCCGATGCCTTAATGGGCATTGACAACGTTCTTGGTGTCGCTGGCGCTGCGCAAGGCTCGTTTGATCTTGTGGTAATTGGCTTGCTGATCAGCGTTCCGATCGTTGTGTTTGGCAGCACGCTAGTGCTCAAAATGGTCGAGCGTTGGCCTGTCATCATCAATATTGGCGCAGCCGTTCTCGCTTTCACAGCGGCCAAAATGATCACCGACGAGAAACTACTCGACCCGATTTTTGACGGCACCGCACGTATTAACGAGATCGCGCGTTGGACAACCTATGTCGTTGCAATCGCTGCTGTGCTGATCACAGGTAAATATGCATCCCGTAAATCGAGTCCCAACAGCAACACGCTCCCTTCCTCCAAAACTGCCCATCAAAAAAATTAGGAGATTGTTAAATGGAAACCCTTATTGTTTATATTAATGATTCTGAGCATGCTCGCAGCCAACTCGCGACGATGATTGACTCACGTCAACCAACAAAGTGCGTCTTGGTGGGCTGCCCTCCAAAGCTCAACCGCCATATTTCACGCTGGATTTCAGGCGGTGCTCGCAAAAAGTGGCAAACACAGTGGTCAGACACTACGTGTGCTGAAGTCTCGAAGGGCTTTGCTTCTGAGGGACATCAATTTGTTCATCGCGTTGCTTTTGGCCCTCTGATCAATGTCACAAAGCAACTTCAAGGAGAGTTTTTTGGGGCACGAGTGCTTGACGCGCGCAAACCCAAATTGGCACAAACTGCAGAACCGCTGGTCGAAGGGCAACAAGCTCGGCCTGACCTTGCATCAACGGCCATGGGGGTCGCCGCGACCACCGCGATTTTTGCTTTAGCGGTTGATTAACGTTTTTTTAGTACTCACGAATACCCCTTCGCGCTCGCGAAGGTAAAGATTCGAATTTCCAACTATGATTGACAGGCTCAGGCTCTCTTTTGAGAGCCTGAGCCTTTGTTCGACCTGAACCGATCAACGACCCGTACTTTGGGTCGACCTCAGTCAAAAAGTTAGTCTGATTTTTTATCCCGTCAGAGTCACGACGGGATACCCACCTGATAATTGATAAAAATGACAGAGACAACTCAATCTTCACCCCCCCCTGTTGGCCCGTTTGCCGGACTCACCGTCATCGAACTCGGCCATAGCGTCGCAGCACCCTTTGCCGGGCAAATCCTAAGTGAACTGGGGGCTCGCGTCATCAAAATTGAGAAGGCCGACGGAGACGATGCACGTCGTTGGGGGCCTCCTTTCTGGGAGGGTGCCTCGGCTTTTTTCCAATCGTTGAACCGTAACAAGCAGTCTGTGGTCTGTGAACTACGCGACCCAGACCAAATCACCGCACTCAAAGACTTCATTTGCAACGAAGCGGATATCGTCATACAAAACCTGCGTCCGGGTCACGTCGAACAACTGGGGCTAGACGGTAAAAGTTTGCTCACTCGCCAACCACGCCTGATTTATTGCAGCTTAGGGGCTTTTGGTCGCGAAGGGCCGCTCAAGACGCGACCAGGGTACGACCCACTCATGCAGGCGTTTGGCGGCATCATGAGCACCACCGGAGAGCCCGGGCGCCCAGCGGTGCGCGTGGGTGCCTCGATTGTCGACATGGGCACGGGCATGTGGGGCATTATCGGTATTCTGACTGCGCTCTATGAGCGTCAAGTGTCGGGCGTGGGTCGCATCATTGATGTCTCGTTATTCGAGACCGCCACGAGCTGGGTGTCTTTACTTGCATCCCAATACCTGGCATCAGGCCAACTAGCAGGCAAGCAAGGCTCTGGCGCACCGGGCATCGTGCCCTACAAAGGTTACCTCACCAGCGATGGCGAGATCGTGATTGCGGCGGGCAGCGACAGCTTGTTTAAGTCGCTTGCTAAAGTCTTGGGGCGCCCCGAATGGCTTGACGACTCTCGCTTTGTCGATAATCCCAAACGCGTAGACAACCAGACTGAGCTCTATGGGATGATCGAAGCAATCGTTGCCACTCAAACGACTGCCCATTGGACGGCTCTACTAGAGGCCGCAGGGGTACCCTGCGCGCCGGTCAATGACTTGGCCCAGATGCTGGCCCACCCGCAAACCGAGGCGCTTGGCTTGGTTCAAGACGTACCTGGCACCGGCATGCGGTTTCTTGGCCTGCCAATTAGCTTCGATGGCGTACGTCCAAAACCACTTGCGCCACCTCCAAAACTTGGTGAACATACCGCTCTGTTATTAAAAAGGAAAACCCCATGACTGCCTTACCAAACTACGAGACAATTGCCACAGAAGTGATCGGCGCGCATGTCTTGAAAGTCACGATCAATCGTCCGCAAGTGGGCAATGCCGTTAATACCCAGATGGGCCACGACATGTTGGATCTCTGGAACCGCTTAACCGCTGACGCGGGTGATATCCGCTGCGTCGTCTTAACCGGCGCCGGAGAAAAAATATTTTGTGCCGGTGGCGATTTGAAAGAGCGCAACGGCATGACGAAAAAACAATGGACACTGCAACACGAACTGTTTGAGCGGATGTACTGGACTCTGGTGGATTTGCCCGTGCCAGTGATTGCTGCGGTCAACGGACACGCCTATGCGGGCGGCCTTGAAATGGCTTTGTCGTGCGATTTTATTTATGCAAGCAACGCTGCGCGCTTTGCGTTAACCGAAGTCACGCTGGGCATCATGCCTGGTGCGGGCGGTACGCAAAACCTGCCGCGTGCGATTGGCGAGCGCCGCGCCAAAGAAATCCTGATGACTGGCAAGCCTTTTAACGCACAACAGGCCAACGAGTATGGCTTGGTCAATGCCGTACTCGAGCCAGCTGACGTCTTGCCTCGCGCACTTGAAACAGCCGAAGCCATTGCCAGCAATGCTCCACTATCAGTTCGTCAGATCAAAAAATCAGTACGCTTTGGAGGTCAAATGGAGCTGCGGACAGCCTTCAGATTTGAGATTGAGGCATACAATCATTTGATTGGTACTGAAGATCGCATGGAAGGGATCGCGGCCTTTAATGAAAAACGTAAAGCGATTTTCAAAGGGTGTTAAATGAAGTCAACGCTACGCGCCGATATCGACCCAGCGGTGAGCGCGGCAAAAATTTAACAAAATAACAAAATAACAAAATAACAAAATAACAAAATAACAAAATAAAGAAATAAAGAAATAACGAATGAACAGCACAGCAAATAATAATTTTGATACGGAGCACCTAACTTGACTCAAACAACCCACTCACTCACCATCGACACCGGCTTGGATTACCCAGAGATTCGCGAGGGCGTGAAACGCGTTTGTGCAGATTTCCCTGGGTCATACTGGCGCGGTCTGGAAGAAAAACTTGCATATCCCACAGAGTTTGTCCAGGCACTCACCGCTTCGGGTTACTTGGGCGCGCTGATCCCTGAAGAATACGGTGGCAGCGGCATGCCGTTGCGCGCGGCCATGGTGATTCTTGAAACGATTCATGAATCAGGCTGTAACGCAGGCGCCTGTCATGCGCAGATGTACACCATGGGTACAGTGATGCGCCATGGCAGCGAGGCTCAAAAGAAAAAATACCTACCCGATATCGCTGCTGGCAAAGTGCGCTTACAAGCCTTTGGTGTCACCGAACCCACCACCGGCACTGATACAACCAAGCTGAAGACTCGCGCCGAACGCCAAGGCGATCACTATGTGATCAATGGTCAAAAGGTGTGGACATCACGTGCTTTGCACTCTGACTTGATGTTGCTGTTGGCGCGTACCACACCCATTGATCAATGCAAAAAGAAAAGCGATGGCCTTTCGGTATTTTTGTTAGATATTCGTGACGGTCTGGGCAAGGGGCTTGAGATTCGCCCACTGAAGGCGATGATCAATCATCATGCTACCGAAGTCTTTTTTGATAATTTGAAGATCCCGGCTGATAATTTGATTGGTGAAGAAGGCAAAGGCTTTAAATACATTCTTGATGGCATGAATGCCGAACGTATTTTGGTGTCTGCCGAAGCGATTGGCGACGCGCGCTGGTTCACGAAAACAGCCGTCGCCTATGTCAACGAGCGTCGTGTCTTTGATCGTCCAATCGGTCAAAATCAAGCGGTGCAGTTTCCGATTGCACGCGCACATGCCGAAACTGACGCAGCTGATTTGGTCTTGCGTCGCGCGGCTGCACTCTTTGATGCGGGCCTGCCTTGCGGCGACGACGCCAACATGGGCAAGCTGCTCGCCTCGGATGCAACCTGGCACGCGGCAGAAGCCTGCTTGCAATGTCATGGCGGTTTTGGCTATGCGAAAGAGTATGACGTCGAGCGTAAATGGCGTGAAACGCGTCTCTTTCAGATCGCGCCCATCTCGACTAACTTGGTGCTCTCGTACATCGGTGAGCACATGCTAGGTATGCCTCGCTCATTTTAAACAATCATCAAAACAAAGAGACAAACATGACTGGATTAACCCAAGCCCTCGCCGCCTTTGTCGCCGCCCCCACCTTTGGCAGCAATGAACAAGGTGCACTCGCCGTTGCTAAAACAGGTTTTATGGACACGATCGCCACCATGTTGGCCGGCCACAACGAGCCGGTTGTCAACATCGTGCGTCAGTTTTTTGCCAATGCGACAACACCTGCTGAAGCACCTGTCCCCTTTTTAGGGACAATGCACCCAGCGGCTCAGGCGGCGTTCATCACCGCAGTCGCTGGCCATGCGCTTGACTACGATGATGTTGCGTTGTCCGGCCATCCAAGCACGGCCCTGGTACCCGCCATCTTGGCTGAAGGCTATCTGCTCAACAGCTCGGGGCTTGACGCCTTACGCGCGTATGTCGTGGGCTATGAAGTCTGGGCCGAACTCGTCAGTCGCGAGCCTGACCAGTATCACTTGAAAGGCTGGCATCCAACTGGCGTGTTTGGCGCTGTTGGCGCCGCCGCTGCCGTCGCCTACCTACGCCGCTTAAATGTGGCGGACACACGCCAAGCGTTGGCGATTTCAGCCAGTCTGGCCAGCGGCCTGGTTGCCAACTTTGGCACGATGACAAAACCCTTTCATGCTGGGCGCGCAGCGGCGCACGGCATTGAGGCAGTTCGTTTGTCGATGCTTGGCATGACTTCAGCACCCGATGTCTTTGAACACCAAGCGGGTTATCTCAATGCCTTATCCAAGGCTGGACGTGTTGACCGAACCCGCCCTGCAGACACCTTAGGCAAAACCTTGCGCATCTTAGAGACTGGGTTATCGATCAAGCGCTACCCCGTGTGTTACTCCTCACACCGTACCATCGACGCAGTCATCAAAATTGTCGAAGCAGAAAATCTGCAACCTAGTGAAATCAAGAACGTCCATGTCATCACTGGTGTTGCCCAAGCTTCGATGCTGAGAAACCATCGTCCTGTCACGGGGCTAGAAGCCAAATTTAGTGGTGAGTTCGCAGTAGCCTCGGCGATTGTTGCCCGCGACGTCGGTTTGTCTCAGCTCACCGACGAATTTTCGACCCGTGCGGACGTCTCAGGACTGTATAGCAAAGTCTCGATTGAATCCGTGGATACCGTGTGCCCACTCGATCCGGCCTTTGCATTCACAGATCGTGTCACCATTGAAACCAATGACGGTCGCAAGTTCGATTCTGGAGAGATTCGGTTTCCGTTAGGTCATGCCTTGAACCCGATTGACGCGGTTGGCCTCAAACGTAAGTTTATGGATTGCATTGAAACCGGCAAGACTGCAAACAGTGCGATCAAGGGGGCGGATGCCGGACTATATGATCGTCTCGCAACCTTAGAGACTCTTCCGAGTCTGCGAAACCTTTTTAAATAATTGCCTGAGCCGCCGCGTCTCGTCAGAGGCGGCGGCTCATGGCCGTAGACAGGCCGCTTGCCCCAGTATGAGTTACAGCGTTGTGTGGTTTAAACGTGATCTGCGGCTCAATGACCACGCAGCACTGAGTCAAGCGCTCTGTCAAGGCCCTGTGTTGTGCCTCTACATCGTCGAACCCTCTTTGTGGCGCAGCGCCGATGCTGCGACTCAACATTATCACTTTTTGCTCGAAAGCCTGCGTGACCTGTATCTTGAGTTCAAACGACGCGGTGGTCTGCTTCGGGTTGTGACCGGCGAAGCCGTCGACGTGCTCGATAAACTTTACGCGCTCCAACCCTTCCACACCCTATATGCACATCAAGAAACTGGTAACGCCCTGTCGTATGCACGCGATCGCGCCGTTGCGCGCTGGTGCCGCACGCATGCAATCCCCTGGCGACAAAGTCAGCACTTTGGGGTCAGCCGCGGGCTAAAGGATCGCGACCTCTGGAAAGATCTTTGGGATCAACACGTCGGGCAACCCTGCTTACCTGCGCCAACCGCAATCGCTTGCGTTGCGCTGCCCTGGGCTGAGCCTGCACTGCCCACGGCCGCAGCCCTCGGCTTGGACCCCAGCGAGCCCGCGCAACGACAACGTGGCGGGCGCACCCTCGCCCTAGACGTTTTGAACAGTTTTTTAAACGATCGAAGCCAACAATACCGCGGAGGGATTTCTTCCCCCCTTTCAGCGCCCACCGCCTGTTCACGTCTGTCAGCGTATCTGACCTTTGGCTGCCTGAGTCTGCGCGAAGTCGTGCAAGCCACTACCCAACACTTACAGGCCTTGAGCCCTGCGCAAACCTGGCATAAAAAGGGCTTAACGGCCTTTATCAGCAGACTGTATTGGCACTGCCACTTTATCCAAAAACTTGAAAGCGAACCCGAGATTGAATTTCAAAACATGCACCGAGGCTACGATGGTCTGCGTGAAAACGACTGGAACCCTGCGCACTTTGAAGCTCTGAAGGCGGGCCAAACCGGTTGGCCAATGGTCGACGCCTGTGTCGCGATGTTGCGCGAGACTGGTTGGTTGAATTTTAGAATGCGTGCAATGTTGGTATCGACTGCCGCCTACCCGCTTTGGTTGGACTGGCGCCCGGTGGGGCATTGGTTGGCGCGTCAGTTCTTGGATTACGAACCCGGCATCCACTGGAGTCAGCTACAAATGCAATCTGGCACCACGGGGATCAATATCCCACGCATCTACAACCCGATTAAACAGGCGCAAGATCACGATCCAAACGGTATGTTTGTCAGACGATGGCTACCCGCGATGCGCCGCGTGCCTGACACCTGGTTGCTTGAGCCTTGGAAAATGCCCCACTCGCTTCAAGAGCAACACAACGTATACGTCAGCAAAGACCTCAGTGTGCCGATCGTCGAGCTTGAGGCGAGCACGCGAGCAGCCAAACAAAAGCTCTACGCCCTGAGGGCTCAGGATCACGTGCGCGCCACCAAGCGCGAGGTGGTTCAAAAGCATGGCTCTCGCAAACGTCCGGGATCCGTCAAACAAAAACCTGTCTCAGCACCCGCAAGTCAACAACAAACTCTAGACTTCTGATGTCAAACGACTCTTCGATGCGCGGCGTCAACAAACACAATCTGCCCAGTAAAAACTGTCTGACCTGCCTGCGCCCGTTTACCTGGCGCAAAAAATGGGAACGCGACTGGGACAACGTCAAGTATTGTTCTGAACGCTGCCGGCGCACGGCGATCGGAAAAAAATAATGACTGCCATCTATTGGTTTCGCAACGATTTGCGCCTATGTGATCAACCGTCATTTAAAAACGCCTGCGCGCAAGCCACTCGGCTCTTGCCGGTCTTTATCCATGACAGCGCTTATGTTGCACCAACCCGCTGGGGCTTTGAGCGATTAGGGCCTCACAGAAAGTACGCTCTGCGCTCGGCGCTTCAAGCACTTAAGTTGCAACTACGTCAACAACAGAGCGATTTACTTGAGTACAGGGGCGACCCGTGTCAAACGCTAATTGCACTGGCCAAACAAGTTGGTGCTGAGACAATTTTTTGTGAAGACATCGCTGCACCCGACGAGCAGCAGCAAGTCATGAGCCTCAGGCGAGCGGGCTTGACCGTCAACACCCTTTGGCACTCGAGTCTGTTGGATCCACATGACTTGCCGTTTGCAATTGAACAACTACCTTTAGTTTTTACAGAGTTTAGAGTAGCCGTTGAGAAAGCAAACGTGCTTGTGCGGCCGCCTGAAGCCGCGCCGGCAAGCGTGCCGCCGCTTCCCGAGAGGCTTGTACAAAACAGAACAATAGAAAGCGACCAGACAGCGAATTTGCCATCTGAGCGGTTTGGTTCGTCTGATTCGTCTGATTCGTCTGATTCGTCTGAGTCTTTCGTTAAACTTGATGCGCGCAGCTCACTGACTTTTTCAACTGCAAACGATTTTGCCGGCACACTGGGAGGGCTCAGGCACACCCAGCAATATTTTGAACGCCAACTGGCGCATAGCTATAAAGCTACCCGTAACCAGCTGTCAGGATTAGATTATTCAACAAAGTTTTCAGTGTGGCTAGCCTCGGGTGCACTCTCGGCCAGAATGCTTTACCAACAGTTGCAAGACTTCGAAGCTGAGCATGGCGCGAATGACGGCAGCTATTGGATTTGGTTTGAATTGCTCTGGCGCGATTATTTTAGATTTTTACATCTGAGATTTGGGGCTCAACTCTATCGGCGCTCGGGCTTGCGCCAGCCCGCAGCTGTAGAGCAACAGAGCCCGCGTAGCGTCGAACCAGAGTTGAATGAACGCACCACACACACGGGTGGCGCTGTCATCACTGCGCCGGCACAAGTTGAACAATTTAAACGCTGGTGTCTAGGACAATGTGGTGAGCCCTTTATCGATGCTGGGATGCGTGAGTTAAAACAGACCGGCTATCTTTCGAACCGAATGCGACAGGTCACGGCAAGTTATCTCATTCACACACTGAAGCTCGATTGGAGAGCCGGCGCTGCGTGGTTTGAGGCACAGTTAATCGACTACGACGTATATAGCAATCAAGGCAACTGGCTCTACATCGCGGGGCTTGGTACCGATCCGCGGGGTGGTCGCGCGATGCGTACCGACAAACAAGCGGTCGAGCACGACCGCGACGAAACTTACCGTAAACAATGGGGCACGCTTTGACGACCTTAAGACTCATCCTCGGCGATCAACTCAACCCTGAGCATTCGTGGTTTTTAAGACCACGGGCCGATGTCGTGTTTGCCTTAGTTGAAATGCGCCAAGAGACGGATTACGTTTTGCATCATGCACAGAAAGTCATTGCGATTTTTGCGGGGATGCGTGATTTGGCCCGTTTGCTACAAGAGCGCGGGCATCGAGTGCACTACCTGAAGATTGATGATCCGACCAATCAACAAAGCCTGACGGCTAACCTTGATGCGCTAATGGCTCGGTACACCTGCACCCACTTTGAATACCAAGAGCCTGATGAGTGGCGTCTTGACCAGCAACTTCAGCACTATGTCAGAGCCAGTTCACTTCATTGCGCTGCAGTGTCGAGCGAGCATTTTTATACAACGCGCTTAGAGGTGGCAACATTATTCGCCGGGCAAAAAACCTGGCTCATGGAACGGTTTTACCGCCACATGCGCACGCAACACAAGATCTTAATGCTCGACACGAAGCGTCCGGTCGAAGGAAAATGGAACTTCGATCACGACAATCGTAAGGCCTGGTCAGGCATACCAGCCGAACCGGCAGACCGGCGCGTAAGGCATGATCATTCAGCGTTATGGTCGAGCATTGACGCTGCGGGTGTACGAACCTTTGGCGCACCGAACGCCGCACACTTTGCGTGGCCGTTAAATCGCGCTGAGGCTCTGGCCTGTTTGGCTGATTTCATTGAGCACGCGCTACCTCACTTTGGCGACTTTCAAGATGCGCTGAGCACAAAGGGCTGGCGACTGTTTCATTCGCTCTTATCCTTTGCGTTAAATACAAAAATGTTGAATCCGCGCGAGGTGGTCGAACGCGCGCAACAAGCTTGGCTCGATAAAAAAATTACGATCGCTACTGCCGAGGGCTTTATCCGCCAAATTTTGGGCTGGCGTGAGTACATCCGTGGTGTGTATTGGGGCAAGATGCCCAACTACGGCGAGCAAAATTATTTTGCACAGAGCACAGCCTTACCAACCTGGTTCTGGACCGGAAACACCAAGATGCGCTGCCTAGAACAGTCAATTGGACAATCTCTAGAACACGCCTACGCACACCATATTCAACGCTTGATGGTGATTGGCAATTTTTCTTTGCTAGCCGGGCTCAATCCAGACGAAGTGCACCAGTGGTATTTAGGCGTCTATATCGATGCCTTTGAATGGGTTGAGCTCCCCAACACAATCGGGATGAGCCAGTTCGCCGATGGGGGCATGCTGGCGACCAAACCCTATGTGTCGAGCGCAGCGTATATTGACCGTCAGGGCGACTACTGCAAGGGCTGTCATTACGACAAAAAGAAGCGCGAAGGCGAACGCGCCTGCCCCTTCAATGCCTTGTATTGGGATTTTTTTGATCGTCATCGCGCTAAGCTCGCAGACAACTTTCGTCTGGCGATGGTGTATCGCAATCTAGACAAAATGGATGACCTCGCGCTGGACGCCTTACGCGCACAGGCAAACAAGACTCGTTCGCAACTAGAGTCGCTATAGTTCAAAGACTGAGGTTTTTTAGAATACGTGGCGTTTGTTTGACTACACTAGCGTATCGCCCAACAAATTTTTTGAACGAACGTATCGCCCAACAGATTGTTCGAGTTCAGTCGCTGATTTGTGCGTCAAACCTCTCCCGACAGGGTGAGTAGTATTTCAACTGTTTTTGTGTGAACCCTTTATATGCTTGAGCACTCGCCCGTCACTGTGTCTTTATCTCAACTTTTACCTCAACTTGAGGCAGAAGGTTATGCGGTGCTCGACGCAACGACAGTTGCACACTGGGCCCAACACCCGCTCGCTGAGCTCACAGCGCTCGTACCAGACTGGGAAGGCATGCCCGAGGATGCCTATCTAAAAGATGGCGGGCACTATCGCCTGCGTCGCCACTCTTGTTTTGTATTTGAAAATAATCAACTCACGCTTGCGCCTGCACGCGCGCATTGGCAGTCTTTATCCTACAACGCCCTGCATGGCGGTATGCAACGCTGGTTTGAGCCTATGCGCACGCAAACAATTGAACAAGCTGTCTGGATAGACTTGTTGAGTGCCTTTGCGCGTGCTGCAGACTCTCTGCATCGTGCAAAGCAACCCACCGTTGCAGTCACGCGCTGGTGTATTGAGGCGCATCAATTCAGAATCGACACCAAAGCGGGTATTGGTCGTCCGACGCCTGAGGGCGCGCACCGTGATGGCGTCGACTTGGTCGGTGTATTCATGATCAATCGTAAAAATATCAAAGGCGGCGAGACGCGTGTTTTCGATGCCACGGGTACCTCGGGGCAGAGATTTACGTTAAGCGAATCATGGTCGCTACTTTTGCTAGACGACGCGCGGGTGATTCATGAAACGACACCCATTCAACCCGCCCAGCCTGGCGGCTATCGCGACACGCTGGTCTTGACCTGCCGTGCCGGCAACTTTCAGGGCGAGTAATTCTTTGCAGCCCAAACGCTCAGATTTCTTAATCGTCGGGGCAGGTATCGCCGCAGCCTCGACAGGGTATTGGCTTGCCAAACACGGCAAGGTGACCCTGCTTGAGCGTGAAGCGCAACCCGGCTATCACTCTACCGGACGCTCGGCGGCGTTATTTATGGAGAGCTATGGCACACCACAAGTTCGCGCGCTCACCATGGCGAGTCGTGCCTTTTTTATGCAAGCGCCGGCAGGGTTTTCGGCTCATCCGCTCGTGTCGCCACGCGGCGCGCTGATGGTGGCAGAACATGGTCAAGCGTTACAGCTTTCTGAGCATTGGGACATTTTGCGTAGCGTGACCAAACTGGCGCGACAACTGTCGACGTCAGAGGTGCTGGACATGGTGCCAGTGTTTCGCTCAGACAAAATTCTAGGTGGCGTCTACGAACCCGAAGCCTATGACATGGATGTGCACAACATTCATCAAGGTTTTTTACGTGGGCTCAAACAAAATGGCGGTGAAATTGTTTGCCAGGCTGAAGTCAGCAGACTAGAACGCATGGGCGCAGACTGGCTGGTGCACACGGCCGATGGTAAGCAGTATCAAACCGGCGTTGTGCTCAACGCCGCAGGGGCCTGGGCAGATCAGGTCGGCGCACTTGCTGGTGCTCAGCGTTTGCATCTTGAACCTCGTCGACGTTCTGCCATGATCTTTAACCCGCCGCCCACGCTTAACGTTGCGAAGTGGCCAATGGCCATCGGGGTCAACGAAGACTGGTACTTTAAGCCCGATGCGGGCATGCTGCTGGGCTCGCCCGCCAACGCCGATCCAGTCGAACCACAAGATGTGCAGCCAGAAGAGCTCGATATCGCGCTCGGCATTCATCGCATCCAAGAGATCACCACCCTGCAGATTCGTCGGCCCACACGCACGTGGGCAGGGCTCAGATCCTTTGTGGCAGATGGTGATTTAGTCGGCGGCTTTGATGCCATGGCGCCTAATTTTTTCTGGATCGCAGCGCAAGGCGGCTATGGAATTCAGACTTCGCCAGCGATGGGGCAAGCCTGTGCGGCCTTGGTGCGCGGCCAGCCCTTACCTGAAGCCCTGCTAGCGTTTGGCTTGACAACGCAAATGCTGGCCCCCACACGCCTAGCGTGAAGAACCGAGCCTTTACGCTTTGAAACTTCAGCAACGATTAGGGTCTGACGCGCTCTTGGTTCGCTTGGTAGGCGAAACCATTCAGGCGACTTAAGCCTTCGACTGCTTCGCTTTTTTTGTGGCCTTGGGGGTTTTAGTCTTAGGGGCGGCTTTTTTTGCCGTCGCTTTGCGCACTTTAACGCCACCCCAGTCTTCGACCACTTTACAAATTGACGTAAAGTCAGACTCAGGGCCATAAGTCGCGTTCGTCACCGCAAGCATCTGACGTACAGCCGCACCGACTACCATTGGCACGCCCATGGCCTCGGCTTCGTCTACGCACAAACGCACGTCTTTGTAGGACAAGGCCGTGGCAAAACCAAAGTCAAAAGTCCCTGTCAAAATTGCACGAGGAAACTTATCTTGCGTGGCACTATTTCGACCAGAGCCACTGTTGATCACGTCGAGCATCACTTGTGGATCAAGCCCAGCCTTGACGCCCATCACCATCGCCTCAGAAGACACCGCCAAGGCTGCGCCGGCCAAAAGGTTGTTAGCGAGTTTCATGGTTTGAGCCTGGCCTGCACCCTCACCCAAGTGAAATGTTTTACCAAAGGTTGCCAGAATCGGCGTCAGCTTGGCGTACAAGGCTTTGGGGCACGAGACCATCACAGCTAGCGTGCCCGCCGCGGCACCTGTCACGCCGCCACTCACGGGTGCATCAACGTAGCTCACCTTGTTAGCACTCAAGCCCTTGAATACGGCAACGGCAGTTTTAGGTCCAATGGTCGAAAAATCGATCACGCATCTGACCTTTTTACCTTCGATCAAGCCGTCTTTACCTAGCGCGACTGCATTCACGATCTCGGGGTTTGGCAGACTTAAGAAAATGGTTTCTGCGCGGTTCGCAACATCGGCTGCAGACTTGGCTGCGACGGCACCCTTCTTCACGAGGGCCTGTACCGCTTTTTGATCGCGATCATAAATGCAGACATCGTAGCCAGCTGCCAGTAAGCGCAAGGTCATCGGCCCGCCCATGTGACCGGTGCCAACAAAACCTACAAGTTCTTTTGCCATGAGATGTCTCCGAATGTATTTGTATGTGTTCGGCTCAGCGACTCAGCGGTCGCCCAAGCTTAGTCACAGCTTACCCGAAGATGCACCGATAGATCAAAGTTTATCGATACGTTGTGCCAGGTCAAGATCACGGGATGACAAACCGCCAGCGTCGTGTGTCGTGAGCGTAATCGACAGGCGGTTGTACACGTTCGACCACTCAGGGTGGTGATTGTGCTGCTCAGAGAGTAATGCCACCCGAGTCATAAACCCAAAAGCTTCGTTAAAGTCGAGGAACTTAAAGTCACGCGTGATACTGCCGCCGCGCTCTGGCTGGTAGCGCCACTGCGGCAACCCCGCCATCAAGCCGACAATCTGTTCGGGGGCAATTTTTTGAAGCATGGCACCCTTCAGGTTTTTAAGTTGGATTCGCTAGGTAACCAAAGTACGACGAACGCCGTGCAGGCAGAGAAGCCAGCCATCACTAGCAGCAAAGTTTCAAACCCCAAGCCCTTAACTGCGGGACCTAACAACCAAACCGCCAACGAACTGATCCCGAGCGATACCGCAAGGCGAATCCCCGCCACACGCGAGCGCGAACGATCATCGACGTAGCGCACAATCATGACATCAACGAACGGGACTGCACCAAAAATAAACACCATCACGCCTAGCAGCGCAGCAAACAGCCACCATCCTTGGGCATACGCAGACATAACAAATAGGGGAATCTGCAACAGAACAATTCCCAGAAAAATCGGCCGTACCGCAAAATGATCAAGCAACTTACCGACAGCCACTTGCATGAGTGACGCCACGGCGTAAATAACCGCAAGCAAAATGCCTAGCATTGCGGGATCAGACACAACGCCCTCAAACCGCTCGGTCATCAGTTGCCCATTGCCATTGGTCGTGAAATTAAACAACACGCTACCGGTGGCGGCACTTACCGTCATCACCGCCAGCACGCGGGCCAACATCGCAGGTGTCAAAGTGACTTTGGCCGCACCCTTACGTTTAGCCGGAGCTTCGGTTTCGACCGGACAGGCAAGTGCAAACCAGAGGCCGCATAGCAAGCACAGCATGGCGGGTACGGCAAAGGCAGCGCGCCAACCAATCCACTTGATCAAAAAACCCGTCAGCATCGCGGCTAAGGCCACACCTAGGTTGCCGGCCAGGCCGTTGACACCAATCGCCAAGCCAGGATTCGCTGACTTTTGAACTAATAAAGGAATACCAACCGGATGATAGATCGAGGCAAAGGCCCCGACTAAGGTCAGCGTGAAGGCCATTTGCCAAGCATTTTGCGTCAGTGCCGTCAGTAAGGTGGACAGCCCAATCCCTACAAAAAACACAATCATCATGTTGCGCCGCCCCCACAAATCGCCCAATCGACCAGAGGGAATCGAACCCAACCCAAATAAAACGAAGGCACCCACGCCGTAAGGCATGAGGTCTTCCCAGCTTTGAAAACCAAATTCTGTGGCGATCACACCCACTGCAGCCGCAAAAATCAGCAAGAACATGTGGTCAAGGCCATGACCCACATTCAACAGCAAACGAACTGACAACGAGTGATCTTGGGTATTCAATTGATCGTCACCTTTTTTTAATTTGAATATCTTTATTTAACTTAATGTTCAACACGTTCAAACGAGCGGCTTCTTAGGCCCGTCCGATGATTGACGCTGTTAGCATCAACTCTTCGAGTAACGCCAGCGACACCGCGCCTGAGACCGAATAGGGATCAAGCTCGGGCTTTTCAGAATATTTCAAAACAATCGAGGTGTTGAGCTTGGCCAGATTAACCTGTCCCATTGTCCAGCCACCAAAGCGACGTTCAGTGATTTCTTGATAGTCAAGCAAGACAACATCTTGATGACGTTTATCGCGAACAATGTAGCCATAGAGTTCGTTGACCTGTGTGCGCCCGCCTTCGACAGCTTGCAAATACAGCCCTCCGCCATAGCAAAGTATGCCGGTGATGCCGTTGGCCGCATTGTATTTGCGCGCCGAATCTAAAATCGACTGCGTGGCGGAGCCCGACTCGGGATCAAGCGCACGACTCACATACAGTAAACGAACTAGCATGTTTAATCCTCTCGACGAATCAGAGACAAAAACTCACGACGCAAATTTGCGTCTTTTAAAAAGGCACCGCGCATCACTGAGTTAATCATGCGACTGTCGGGATCTTTGACACCACGCCACGACATGCAGTAATGCGTGGCATTCATCACCACAGCCAAGCCGTCAGGCTGCGTTTTTTCTTGAATCAGATCGGCCAACTGCACCACGGCCTCTTCTTGGATTTGCGGACGACTCATGATCCAGTCGGCTAAGCGAGCGTACTTTGAGAGCCCGATCACGTTGGTGTGCTCATTTGGCATCACACCAATCCACACTTTACCCATCACTGGGCAAAAATGATGGCTGCAAGCACTTCGAACCGTAATCGGCCCAACGATCATTAATTCGTTCAGATGCTCGACGTTTGGAAACTCGGTAATCTTCGGTTGCCCCGCGTAGCGCCCGCCAAACACTTCGTGTAAATACATTTTGGCCACACGCCGAGCGGTGTCATTGGTGTTGTGATCGGCCTCGGTATCAATCACTAGACTTTCAAGCACGCCCTTCATTTTGGCCTCAACCTCGTCAAGCAACAACGCAAGTTCACCGGGCTCGATGAAGTTAGCAATATTGTCATTTGCATGAAAGCGTTTGCGAGACGCTTTTAGGCGGTTACGAATAACCTCCGACACAGGGATGCCTTTGTCTTGCTCTGAAGCGCTCATGCTCTTTAACTCTTAGTCTCAAAATTAATAGCTTATCTTACTCCGTTGCCCTTAGTCGTATTGAAATAACCGTAAGGCAGTCTACTTTACTCTTAGATTAACCGACCCTGTTCAAAGGGACGACGACTTTACTCGGAGGCGAGTCTAACTGACCTTGAGTTGAAACCGCTTAAGTCATGCCGCCATTGCGCTTAGGTCAGGCCGCTTTAGGTATGATTGCACCAAGATTTTTCAGGAGACTGTGTTGGCTCAATCTATTTTTGGTATGCGCGGCATTGCCGTTGCCCCGCATTCGCTGGCGGCCGAGTCGGCGGTTGCTGTGTTACGCGAAGGCGGCAACGCCCTTGAGGCCATGATTGCAGCGGCCGCGACCATTGCAGTGGTCTATCCTCATATGAATTCAATTGGCGGCGATGGATTTTGGGTGATCAACGGCCCCAATAATCGCCCGGGTGGCATCGACGCGAGCGGTCGCAGTGCTCAGGCTGCCTCGCGCGACTGGTACGCCTCGCGCGGCATCACTTCTAACATCCCGTTTCGAGGCGGCGTTGCCGCCTTGACGGTGGCCGGCACCATCTCTGGCTGGGGTGCCGCGCACCAACTCTCAAAACAATGCCTAAACGGCAAGCTACCGCTGTCGCGCCTGCTGTCTGATGCCAGGTATTTTGCACAAAACGGCATCGCGGTCACGCAAAGCCAAGAGGCCTGTACCTCTTTAAAACGCAGTGAACTTGAGCCCCAAAGTGGCTTTGCCAGTACGTTCTTACCTCAAGGCATGGTACCGGCCAGGGCCAGTATTTTTAAGCAACCAAAACTGGCTGACACGCTTGCGCTCATTGCAAAAGAAGGCTGTGACACCTTTTATCGAGGCAAGCTCGCCAAGATGCTGGCTGCCGAACTCGCTGAGGTGGGCAGCCCTTTGACACTGTCGGATCTGAAGGCCCATCAAGCAAAGCTTGTCGACCCCCTTCACACAACGGTCGCTCAGGGCCAACTCTTTAACATGGTGCCCCCTTCACAGGGGCTGCTCTCTTTGTTGATTCTAGGCATCATGGATCGTATCCATGGCTGGGATCAAGATCCTGAGGGTGCTGCCTTTATTCATACGCAAGTTGAAGCGACGAAACTGGCGTTCAGTATTCGGGATCAGTATCTCACTGACCCGGCATTCATGTCGGTGGCACCACAAGACCTCTTGAGCCGCGCACGTATCGACGCCTTAGCAGCCAAGTTAGATACCACTCGAGCTGCGCCCTGGGGCCAAAAGACTTCGCCGGGCGATACGATCTGGATGGGTGTCATCGATCAGGCTGGCATCGCCGTCTCGTTCATCCAAAGCATATATCACGAGTTTGGTTCGGGGCTGGTCTTACCGCACTCAGGGGTAAATTGGCAAAATCGCGGATGCAGTTTTTCACTGAATCCTGGTCACATCAACACCCTTGAACCGGGCAAAAAGCCGTTTCATACCCTGAACCCAGCTCTAGCACAACGGGCCGACGGTGGCGTGATGGTATACGGCGCCATGGGGGGCGATGGGCAACCACAAACCCAGGCGACAATCTTTAATCGTGTGACGCGTTTTGGCGATCACCCACAACTTGCGATCGAGCGTCCGCGCTGGCTGCTCGGACGCACGTGGGGGCAGTCAAGCGACTCACTCAAGCTTGAAAGTCGCTTTAGCGCAAATACGATCGATCAACTTCGAGCGCTGGGCCATGACGTTGAAACAATTGGTGCGTGGGATGAGGGCGTGGGGCATGCCGGGATGTTGATCCGCCATGCGAACGGCGTACTCGAGGGGGGCTTTGACCCTCGTTCAAATGGGGCGGTGGCGTCGTTTTAGGTCACAGCCACTTCTGCATAAACAGCGCCTGCCCCGTCAGTGCGCTCAATGTGTATTGCTCAAAGCCAAAGCGTGCATACGACTGTTTGGCCACGCTGTTGCCGCTCAAGACCTCAAGCGTCAGCTTGCAGCACCCCAACTGCTGGGCGTGCTCTTCTAGGGCCTTGAGTAAAGCTTGACCGATGCCTTTACCCCGCTGAGCAGGGTCGACTGCGATATCGTGCACATTCATTAAGGGCCTGGCCTTAAAGGACGAATAGCCTTGCAAGGCGTTGAGCAAACCGACAGGTTGTTGGTCAAGCCAGGCCAGCCAACTAACCGCCCCTGGCAACCGAGCCAAGTCATCACATAATCGGGCTTTCACGTCTGCGGCCAAGGGTTCGCCTCCGCCCATCGGGTCGCGCGCATACATGTCAAGCACACTGAGCAAGGCCAGACGATCGGTCGGATCCAGATAATTCACTTTTTTAATCACAATGCTGCGCTGCATAAAAGAACCTCACGCGAAACAACAAGAATCAAGGGCAGCCTCAATGGTATAACAAGCGGCTACCCGTTTTGAACACAAAGGATTCTGATGTCAGCACCGCTACCACTCGAAGGCCTCCGTGTCATCGAGTTTACTCATATGGTGATGGGCCCGACCTGCGGCATGATTTTGGGCGACCTAGGAGCAGAGGTCATTAAGGTCGAGCCCTTGGCTGGGGATAACACCCGTAAACTGCTTGGTTCGGGGGCTGGTTTTTTTCCGATGTTCAATCGCAATAAAAAAAGCATTGCAATTGATGTGAAGAACCCGCGCGGCCGAGAGATCGTTTTAAAGCTACTGACCGACGCAGACGTCTTTAGCGAAAACTTTAAAAGCGGCACAATGGATAAGTTAGGGTTTGGCTATGACGCCCTCAGCAAACTCAATCCAAAACTGATCTACGTGTCACACAAAGGTTTTTTACCCGGCCCCTATGATCATCGCACGGCGCTTGACGAGGTCGTGCAAATGATGGGTGGGCTCGCCTACATGACGGGCCCCGAAGGGCAACCGCTTCGCGCGGGGGCGAGTGTCAATGACATCATGGGTGGTATGTTTGGTGCAATTGGCGTTTTAGCCTCGTTGCAGCAACGTGCACGCACCGGCGAGGGGCAACAAGTTGCCAGCGCACTCTTTGAGAATAATGTGTTTTTAGTGGCTCAACACATGTTGCAGTACGCCGTCACCGGTAAACCAGCCAACCCCATGCCAAGCCGTATTAGCGCCTGGGGGGTTTACGATGTCTTCACCGTCAAAGACGGCGAGCAAATATTTTTAGCCGCGGTCAGCGACACGCAATGGGCCATTCTATGTGAAGAATTTGGCTTTGATGATTTAAAAAGCGATCCACGTCTGGGTAGTAATAATGACCGCGTACGCGTGCGAGCGTGGCTGACGGCGGAACTGCGCAAAAGATTTGCCGGTTTCAGCGCCGCCGAACTAAGCCAGCGCTTTGAAAAAACGGCTCTGCCCTATGCACCGATTACCCGTCCACATGATCTGTTTGACGATCCGCACCTATTAGCCACCGGCGGCTTGGCCCCGATGACGGTAGCGGCTGACAACACGGGGGCCGGTCGCGACATCGACACCCGCGTCGCCCTGCTCCCGATCGCACTGAAAGGCGAGCGCTTACGGGTGCGCAAAGCCTCGCCCAAAATTGGCGCAGATACGATTGAAATTTTGCAATCGGCAGGCTATACCCCCCAAGAGATCGAAGATTTACATCGGGCAGGGGTGATCGGGACGCAACCTGAAACCGAGACCGAGACACCCCACATCATTTAGTCAGTACCTTTCACCTTTCACCTTTCACCTTTCACTTTTTCATTTTTTCGTCGGAGCACTCATGGACTTACATCTCACCAATCAACACGTTTTAATTACTGGCGGCAGCAAAGGCATTGGCCTGGCTTGTGCGAAAGTTTTTTTAGAAGAAGGCGCGAAAGTTAGCCTTGTGTCACGTGATCAAGCCAACCTCGAAGCCGCGAAGGCTACCTTAGTGGCACAAATGCCAGGCGCTGCTGCACGCATCGCCGTGTTTTCGGCTGACTTAAAGAGCGATGCCTCTGCCTTGGCTTGTTTGGATGCTGCCGAAAAAGCGATGGGCCCGGTCGATGTATTGGTGAACTCTGCCGGCGCAGCCGCGCGCAAGGCCGCGCCCGATCTCACACCTGAAGCCTGGCGCAATGCCATGGATGCCAAATTTTTTACTTATGTCAACATGATGGATCCCGTGATCAAGCGCATGGGCGCGCGTCGCAAAGGCGTGATCGTCAACGTGGTGGGTGCCGGCGGTAAAGTGCCATCGACTGTTCACATTTCGGGTGGTAGCGCCAATGCCGCCTTAATGCTGGCAAGCGCTGGCTTAGCAGCAGCCTACGCACCGATGGGAATCCGCGTGAACGCTGTGAACCCTGCAGCGACGCTGACTGAGCGCCTGAAAGAAGGCATCAAAGTCACCGCTAATCACGAAAAAATCAGCGAAGCTGAGGCGTTAAAACAAGCGACAGCCAAGGTGCCACTTGGACGCTTAGCGACACCAGAAGAAGTCGCTGATACTGTCGTGTATCTGGCGTCTGATCGCGCCAGTTATGTCACCGGCACGATCATCACAATGGACGGCTCAGCCAATCCAATCGTGGTGTAAATCGCGTCTGATCGAGCCAGTGCTGTCACGGGGTCGATCATCGCTATCAAAGGCTTGGTCAACCCGAGCTTGCCCGAACAGCATGCGGCAGCGTCCCGCTCAAGGGATTGGTGTCATCCTCGCTGCATGCGGATATATTGCTCGATCACAGCCTGATACGACGTGTCGGGCTGAAGTCCAAAACGGTGGGTGCGCTCGCAATCAAACTTTGATGGCCAGCCACCCACAATTTTTGTAATGGTCGGATCAGGTTTGACGGTCACAAGGCTGGCGACGTCTTTACCCGCGACCCTCTCAAGCGCCTCAAGCATTTGACCCACCGTCACAGTCAAGGCCGGTAAATTCAACGCAGTACGACCACCAAAGGCCTCGCGCGTCGCTTCAGCAACAGCCAAAATCCCAGCAATCGTGGTCTCGGGGGAAGATAACGCCACAGCAGTCGACAGATCAACCGGACACACCGTGGCAACACCCGCCAAAGGTTCGCGCACAATGCCGGACAAAAAGCTTGACGCCGCGCCGTTGGGCTTGCCTGGGCGCACCGATACTGTCATTAATCGTGCGACACGACCATCAATAAACCCCTTGCGGGTGTAGTCGGCAATCAGTTGTTCACAAATAAATTTGTGAATCCCGTAGCTTGACTGGGGCGTTGGTAAGGTGCCATCGTGCACCACTGCGCCCAAGGGGATCGCAGGATCCGAACCAAATACGGCAACCGAGCTGGCAAAGAAAAATAACGCCGCCTGACCTGTTCGAGTGTGTTGGGCACGAACCGCATCAAGCATGCGCCGGGTAGCATCTAAGTTTGAGCGCAAGCCTAAATCAAAATCCGCTTCGCATTCGCCCGATACCGCCGACGACAGGTGAAAGACTGCGTCGTAGTCTTTTTCAAAGAGGCCGTCGATGCGTTTCAGTAAATCACCGGTATCAATTTTGACGAGCGGATGGTCGACTACGTCGGCATGCCGCGGCGCCGCCAGATCTGTAATCGTCAACGAGGTCAGTGCGCGGCCTTGCAGTGCGCCGCGCTTGAGCAACGCGCGGGTCAACAACGTCCCTAAAAAGCCAGCACCGCCAGTAATGAGGATGTTCATCGTTTTCTCCATGTTTGTGCGCCCTACCAAAATGCCTTGAACGTTTCACGCAAGGCTCGATCTTACCAAGACGCCTTGAACGTTTCGCGCAAGGCTTGAATCTTACCAAGACGCCTTGAACGTTTCGCGCAAGGCTTGAATTGCGGCTTCGCTGAGTGGTTGTGCCGTGCACTGTCCGCGCAGCCAAAGCTTAGCGGTTTCTTCAAGTTCTTCAAGTGTGGCCATAGCAGCAGCGGGAGTCGCACCCCAGACCTGAGGCCCCAGGCGATCACACATCACCGCACGCAGCGTTAAGCCTCGCGCTTGGTATTGCGCAACACGTTGCGCCAGGTGCTCGGCTACCTGAGCATCGCCGGGCAAAAAGTAGGGGATCAGAGGGACATGCCCGACTTTCATCACATAATAGGGCGTCAAAGGCGGCACGATATCATCAGGGTGCCATACCCCACGCAACGTCAGATCAACCAAATAAGATGAATGCGTGTGCACCACGCAGCCCGCGGTTGGTACACAGGAATAGATGCGACGATGCAACGTTAAGGTCTTACTCGCGCGCTCACCTGAAATTTGTTGGCCTTGCTCGTTGACCCACGCCAATGCCTCCGACTCAAGAAACCCTAAGCACGCATCAGTGGGGGTAATTAAAAATCCACCCCCCTGATCGGCAGGCACGCGCACACTGATGTTGCCAGTCGAGCCATGCACGTACCCACGTTCGAACAGGCTTTTACCAACGCGGCAAACCTCGTTTCGTAAAAATTCGTTTGGTGCCTGGGTAGATTCAGTCATGCTGTAAACATTTGTTCAAGGCGTGGATGGGTTTAGAGATACCGCAAAAAATTGAATGTTTAGATGAGTCAAGTCGTGCTGCCAAAATTTGTTTAAGGCATGACTGAATTCAATGCGACTCAAGCAATGCACTGAAAGGCTTTTGTAAAAAAGTCAGGCGTACCAAAATTGCCCGACTTCAAGGTGATGTGTAAAGTCTTGTCAGACACCGCAGTGTTACCGGAACACCAAGGCACACCAGGGTCAATCTGTGCACCAATTTGTAATTGTGTCATGCCCAACGCTTGCACGACAGCACCAGAGGTTTCGCCTCCGGCGACGATTAACTGACCAACGCCTTGTTGAACCAAACCAACGGCAATCCGTGCCAACGTTTGTTCAACCAGTTGTCCAGCCATCTGCACACCAAGTTGGTCTTGAATGCTTTTTAGTGCGTCGGGTTCTGCGGTTGAATACACCAGCACTGGCCCCTTGCCAAGCTGCGACTGGCATACGGCAAGCACCTCAGCCACCACCTGTTGAACTGCCTCAGCCCCTCGCTGCAAACGCAGGGGATCCACTGCAATGGCAGGCAGGCCTGTTGAACGAAAAGCCACAACCTGTGCGTTTGTCGCACGCGAGCAACTGCCAGACACAATCGCCTGCAAGCCAGCAGTGGGAGGTAAACAAGAGGCCTGCGCATTAGGCGCAATACCAAAATTAGCGGGCAAACCAATCGCCACACCTGAGCCTGCAGTCACTAAAGGCATATCCGACAGTGCAGCACCCAAGCGCAGCAAATCAGCATTGCTCACAGCGTCAACGACTGCGATGGCCACCCCCTCGGCGCGCAAGGCTGCAATACGCGCGCGGATCGCGGCTTCGCCTTGCGCCACGACGGTGTAGTCAATCAGACCAACCTGATGGCGCGTTTGGGGCTTCAACACACGCACAAGATTCGGGTCTGTCATGGGGGTGAGCGGATGATCTTGCATACCGCTCTCGTGGAGCAGCACCGAGCCAACAAATAAGTACCCTTTAAAGACGGTACGCCCTGCGTCTGGAAACGCCGGTGTTGCAATCGTAAAGTCGGTTTGCAAAGCAGCCATCAAGGCGTCAGTCACGGGGCCGATATTGCCCTGAGCCGTTGAATCAAACGTTGAACAGTATTTGAAATAAATTTGCTGTGCGCCTTGCGCCTGCAGCCAGTGCAAAGCGGCTACCGACTGCGCGCAAGCCTGCTCTGGCTCAATCGTGCGCGACTTCAGAGATACCACCACGGCGTCAACTTCGGCTTGCAGCGGTTGAGTGGGGATCCCGATAGTCTGCACCACTCGCATCCCAGCGCGCACCAAGTTATTGGCTAGATCAGTCGCGCCTGTGAAGTCGTCGGCAATACAGCCAAGTAAGATTTTTTTCATGATGTGCGCAGACAGGATTGAACAGAGCTTGGGGTCAAAGTATAGCCTTGGAGCCATACTGCCTTTGGCTCGGGTATTCCCCTGTCAGGATTGAGCGAAAACTGGTCAAAATTAGCTAAACTAAACCTAAATTAAACAAATAACGCTGCGGTTGCTGCATTGCAGAATGACCACAAGCACGGAGACACAACACTATGACGGCTATCACCTTTGCCCCGCGCATTTTATATCTCAGCCAAAGTCTAGAGGCGGTTCGGGTGCAACTCGCTGGCGTTCGACTGACCAGAGCCGCTGCAAGCCCCCTGCGCGATGACATCTCAACCGACGAAATCTCTCCCCTGCCAGTCATGGTGCATTTCGATGAAGCGCTTGGACGCTATCCCTATACGGGATACACCGTTGCTGGTCATCAGCCAATCGGCGTTGGAGCCATTCAACAAGCGCAAATAGAAGTGGTGGTGGGCGGCAAACGCTATGGCAAAGGCAGTTCACGCGAACATAGCCCGGTTGCTGAACAGGCGGCTGGGGTGCGCTTAATCATCGCCGAAAGCTTTGAACGCATCTATCGACAAAATGCCGACAATCTTGGCCTATTTACCTCAACCAATTTTTCTTTGCTTGAGCGCATCACGCGCGGTCAGGCCATTGAACTTGAAGAGCTTCTGGAAGGGCGCGATGCCGTTGCCGCAGCGATTTTGCGTGCAGGTGGCCTGCTCAACTATGGGCAGGCGCGCTTAAAAGCAAAACCTAAAAAAACACTGGCACTGAAACAATCCCTGACTCTTTTTGAAAAAATCATTGCACGCCATTTGCTCTCGACTGAAGACGCGCCGGCTTGGTTGCTGCCGGGTGAAGGCGGCTTTGTACAAGCCGATTTGCGCTTCATTCATGAGTACTACACAGGGATGTGTGCGCACGCCTTGAATCAGAAATTTGGCCAAGCCCTCGCGTTACACGACTCAACGAGCATCGTATGTTTTGAAGATCATCTGTCTTATGTCCATCGAAGCCCGGCGCACCTCAAACAGGGCTTGGTCCCTGCCGTGAATCAACTTTCGAAAGCACACCGCGCGTTTGTCGCACGACATCATTTGAAAGATCACGGCTACCTGCAGGCGCTTGAGGCGGGCGACGTCAACAACACAGGCTCTGAGGGCATCTCGCATGCGTTGATGGCCGAGAATTATGCCTTACCCGGGCAATTGATCGCAGGCACAGATTCGCACACCCCACATAGCGGCGCGCTTGGCTGCATCGCGTTTGGCGTAGGCACCACCGATATGGCAAATGCCTTTATCACCGGAGCCGTGCGTTTCACCATGCCTGAGAGTTTACGAATCACTGTGTCGGGACCCCTACCGGCAGGAGTCTCAGCAAAAGACGTCGTCTTGCATTTATTAGCCGAGCCAAGCATTCGGGCCGGCGGTGGCGTGGGTAAGGTCTTTGAATTTGGTGGTGAGGCAGTCAGAGCGATGTCAATCGACGAGCGTGCGACACTGACGAATATGGTGGCCGAACTCGGTGGCTTTACCGGGATCGTCGAACCTGATGAGCAAACAGTACGCTTTATCAAAGAGCGTCGTGGCGTTGAGTGTGTGCTCGAGCCTTGGATGAAAAGCGACCCTGGGGCGGCCTATGCACGCACGATTCATATCGATGGCACACGCTTGGTACCCATGGTGGCTCGCCCAGGCGACCCAGGCAATGGCGTTGCGCTTGACGCGCTTGCCGAGCGTCCCAAGATCGACATCGCCTATGGTGGCTCTTGCACTGCTGGCAAACGTGAAGATTTCGACCAATATCATGCTGTCTTGGCTTGGGCCGCCAGTAAAGGGCTCAAAGCGGCCCCAGGCGTGACGTTATTTTTGCAAGCGGGCACGCAAGGCGTGCGCGACTACTGTACGGCAAAGGGCTACCTTGCCACCTTCGAAGCTGTCGGTGCCGAGTTTTTACAACCTGCGTGCGGCGCCTGTGCAAACTGCGGCCCGGGCTCATCGTCTAAAGCCGAGCAAATTACCGTGAGCGCCATTAATCGTAACTTCCCCGGGCGCTCTGGGCCGGGACAGGTGTGGCTAGCCAGCCCAGCCACGGTCGCGGCCAGCGCCATCGCTGGCAAATTGGTGTCTTTTGCTGAACTTCAAGCAAGCCATGTAGAGTGAAGACAGCCACGCCAACAGCATCGGCTATCTCATGGCCTGCCATCGCAAAGTACGAAACAACGATGAGTGGGGCCAGTTTCTCTGGGGCGCAGAGCCAAAAGTACGGGTGCTAGACTGAGAAGCTGACCAACTTGCGAGCCTGCTCGCGCCCCGTTAGCATTGGGTCTATCTATCAATTACAGGAATACACTCGCATGAGCCAGCTTTTTACCCCCCTCCAAGTCGGCCCACTTAAACTGGCCAATCGCATCATCATTGCCCCGATGTGCCAGTACATGGCCGACGAAGGGCTCGCGACCGATTGGCACACCATCCACCTTGGCCAAATGGCGCTCTCCGGTGCTGGCCTGCTGATTATCGAAGCCACTGCAGTCGAAGCTGTTGGTCGAATCACGCACGGCTGTCTGGGTTTGTATTCAGATGCACACGAAACAGCGCTCAAAAAAGTCATTGATTCTGTGCGCAAGTACTCGTCGATGCCCATCATGATCCAGCTGGGTCACGCCGGTCGCAAAGCCTCAAGCTATCGCCCCTGGGAGGGCGGTCAGTTGCAAACCCCGGCAGACGGCGGCTGGGAAGTCGCTGGCCCCTCTGCGATCCCACAACTCCCCAACGAAGCGACCCCGAAAGCCTTTGAACTCGCTGACTTAAAGCGTATTCGCCAAGCCTTTGTCGATGCTGCCAAACGCTCAGTACGAATTGGCTTTGATGGCATTGAGTTGCATAGCGCCCACGGTTATCTGTTGCATCAGTTTTTATCCCCGATTGCCAACCAACGCACCGACGAGTACGGCGGCTCGCTTGAAAATCGCATGCGGTTTCCGCTTGAGGTCTTCAAGGCCGTGCGCGAGGTCACGCCTGCCAATGTATGCTTGGGGCTGCGTATTTCAGGGACAGACTGGGTCGAAGGTGGTTGGACAGCCGAAGACAGCATTGTGTTTGGTCGTGCAATCAAAGCACTTGGCTGCGACTTTATCGACGTATCAAGCGGCGGCGTATCACCTAAGCAGCAAATCACTCTTGGGCCAAAATATCAAGTGCCCCTCGCCACACAAATCAAAAACGGCACTGGCTTACTCACGATGGCCGTTGGCTTGATTACTGAGCCTCAAGAGGCTGAAGACATTATCGTGAATAGCGAGGCCGATATGGTGGCGCTGGCGCGTGGCATGCTGTTTGATCCACGCTGGCCCTGGCATGCTGCTGCACACCTTGGCGCACAAGTGCAAGTCGCCAAGCCTTACTGGCGTTCGCAGCCACGTGGTTTAAGCACCTTGTTTGGCGACATTAAGACGGGTGGTCGTTAATAGCTCGTTGCGCTAAAAATCGTTCGCTGCGCAGGTCGCACGAACGATGTGCATCAATCTCTAAAGTTGTTGAACTGCAACGGTAACTCGACGTCTGCTTTTTTCAACAACGCGATGGCGTCTTGCAAGTCGTCGCGCTTTTTACCTGTGACGCGTAATTTTTCGCCGGTGATTTGGGTTTCGACTTTGAGTTTGGCTTCTTTAATCGACGCAATCAATTTTTTAGAAATGGGTTGCTCGATCCCTTGCTTGATCGTCACCTTTTGACGCGCGCCGCCTAAATTTTCTAGCGGGTCAGCCACATCCAAACACCGAGTATCAATACCTCGTGCACTTAATCGGGCACGCAAGATATCCAGCATTTGCTTGAGCTGAAAAGCACTGCCTGCAATTTGAGTCACAACAAAGCCTTCAAGCTCAAACTTGGCATCGGTACCCTTGAAATCAAAGCGCGTACTGAGTTCTCGGTTGGCCTGATCCACCGCGTTGGTCAGTTCGTGTTTGTCAACTTCAGAAACAACATCAAAAGAAGGCATGGTCATGTTCCTAGCAAAAGAATTAAGGCACATTTTAGGATACATTGGCCTTAGAATGTCGTGAAGCTCACTTCTATCAAGAGATCTCTATGGCCGACTGCACTGGCGTGATTGCCCAACTGTTCATTTACCCAATCAAATCGTGCGCGGGTATTGAAGTGACTCAGGCACAGCTCACAGCAACCGGTCTGAGCATGGATCGCGAGTGGATGATCGTCGACCAAGAGGGTATGTTTTTAACCCAACGACAGATCCCGCATATGGTGTGGATCACGCCGGCGCTCTCGAGCACCACTCTGACGCTTTCAGCCCCTGGGTTTGACTCAGTCAGCATTCCTCTTGAGCTCCCTTCGGCCCCGAAACAGGTCACTGTCTGGCGCGACACGCTGCTAGGTGACGACCAAGGTGATGCGGTCGCACAATGGCTAAATGCCTATCTTGCGGTACCCGGCAAGCACTATCGCTTGATACGCTTTTCAAAACAAGCGCGACGGCTCTCGGCTCTTGACTGGACAAAAGGCGTTGAAGCTGTCAACAAGTTTAGTGATGGCTTTGCCGTTCAAGTCGTGACGCAAAGCGCTCTCGATGAACTGAACTCGCGTTTAACAAGTCAAGGGCATGAACCGGTCTCGATGTCGCGGTTCAGACCTAATATTGTGTTGGAGCAACTCGAAGCGCACACCGAAGACCATCTCGGCGAACTCATGATTCAAACCAACCAAGGTAGCGCACAACTGAACTTAGTCAAGCCCTGCCCTCGTTGCGCGATTCCGGATATCAACCCAGAGACTGCGATCTCGTCACCCGAGGTCAACGACACCCTTCGACCCTATCGCACGCTAGCCCGAGTCGATGGTGCGATCTGTTTTGGCATGAATGGTATTGTTCATGCAGGAATTGGGCAGACCCTCGCAGTTGGTCAACAGGCCGAGGGTAATTATTCTTTTGAATAGCGTTGTCCGTTTGACTCACGCTATTCGATTCATCCGTTCGAGGGTCATTCGACATCGCGTGTGTGCTACAGTCAATCAAGCCTATTTCCTAACCACACGCGACACCTTTTAAAAGGACTCAAGTCATGATCATGATGTTGCCCTTTTTCACCACACTCATCGCGATTGGGCTCGCCATGCGAGGGCTGCGTCAACAAGCCATTGGCGTCTGGGTCATCTCGTTTGTTATTTTTTTGGTCTGGATGAAATTTCATATGACCGATACGCTTAACATTTCTCTCTAGAGGTTGACATGATCAGCCTGACCAACTCGCGCAGCAATCTTTCTACCGCTTTTTCAAGTCAGCTCAATCTGCTGGCCTTACTTGCCATCTGCGGCTCACTCCTTGCAGCTTTTTACTATCAAATTGCCTTTAACGAGCTGCCCTGCCCACTCTGTCAGTTGCAGCGCGTCGCGCTCACTCTCGCTGGTATTGGCATGCTGCTCAATATCCGTTTTGGCGCGTCGAATATCCACTACGCAATGATCTTGGCCTCGGCCTTAGTGGGCGCTGCCACTTCGATGCGACAAATTCTTTTACATATTGCCCCCGGCGATCAAGGGTATGGCTCTGCCTTGTTTGGCTTGCATTTTTACACCTGGGGTTTTATCTCTTTTGTTGTCATGATGGTTTTTTGCGCACTGATGCTTTGTATCGATCGCCAACCGAACAAACTGTCTAATCGTGGCACCTCAGGCGTGATTGCCACCGGGGTCATTATTTTATTTTTTGCACTGGCGGCAGCTAACACGGTAAGCTCGGTTATGGTGTGCCAGTTCGGGCCCTGCCCCGATAATCCCACGCAATACCTCTGGAAGTTTTAACCGGCCTGTTGCTCGATATGCACGTTTCCTTATTGAGCGATCCGCCCACTCACTCCATCATTATTATGTGTGCGCTTCTTGAATCACAGGTCTGCCTAACTCTTGAACGATCAGAGCGTGAAGCCTTCTCCTTTTGAATGTTAAAGAATGTCAGCATACGCGCCAAGAGATACCTTTCGTTTTTTTAAAGTGCGTTTGATGGGCTGCGTTGCCGCAGTGCTAGCCCAACTGTGCCTAAGTCTTTTTTCACTGACTCTGCTGCCCAGCGCCCAAGCCACCCCCTTAACACTTCAAAGCCTGCACCAACCGGTTCCTGGGGGCGTGGCGATCGTGCCTCTGCCCAGCGCCAGTCGCACCCCACCCAAGGTCACCTTTCTTCAGAAGCCTGTTCTAGTCGTGGCAGGCCAAGAGCAACGTTGGGTTGCGGTGGTGGGGCTGCCGCTTGACATAGCTGTTCAAACACAAGTGCTGATCGTGACCGAGCAAAAAACCAGCACTGAGATTAAGTTTGAAGTTAAAGATAAAAAATATCGCGAACAACGCATCACCGTTAGCAACAGTCGCCATGTCAACCCCTTAGCCGACGATATGACTCGTATTACGCGCGAACTTGAATTGCAAAATGCTGCCTATCGGCAGTTCAGTCCAAATACACCCAGCAATATTCTGCTTGATCCACCCGTCAAAGGACCACTCTCAAGCCCCTTCGGCCTGAAACGTTTTTTTAACGGCGAACCCAGAGCGCCACACTCGGGATTAGACTTTGCTGTACCAACAGGTACTCCAGTCGTAGCACCCGCTGCCGGCAAAGTCATCTTGACTGGAGATTATTTTTTTAATGGCAACACCGTATTTTTGGATCACGGACAAGGCTTGATCACCATGTACTGCCACCTGTCTGTGATTGACGTCAAGATGGGAGACACGCTCGCGCGCGGACAAGTGCTGGGCAAGGTAGGAGCCACCGGTCGGGTAACCGGGGCACATCTGCACTGGAACGTCAGCTTAAACGATGCCCGAGTCGATCCAGCGATTTTTATCGGGCAATTTAAACCGTAGAGGCGAGCTTACGCACCGGCACAAGCTGTCTTGCGTTTGAATCGTTGCTAATCGACAAAGAGGCTCTCGCCTTCACTGGCAGAGACGGTACGACACGAAGGCGCTCTGCCATGAAATTAAGCCGTCGGTGCGATGTATTCGCCGTATTTATTCGCAGCTTTTTCAGAATCTGTCGAGTACCAAACAATCAACACGATAATTCCGATCAAGGTAAAGGCAATCAGCTGCCACCAACCCGTACGACCGATATCATGCAAGCGCCTTGCCCCCGCCGCCCAAAGCGGCAAAATCATCGCTATGCTTACGATGCCTGCAATGCTCACACCCACCGCCATCTGTGCGAACCAAGTGAGTAGTAACGTAAACAAATAAAACCACCAAAACTCGCTACGCGTCGCACGGCCGCTAAAAGTGGCAAACTTTGAGAAACACGTGGTAATTGCTGTTGGAAAATTCACTTTGACCTCAGCTCTAAAGTTAATAGACACTGCGAAACACTATATTACGTTTTGCCTCTCAAGCACCGAATATTGGCTTAGCCGACGCAATTTCTTGTATATTTAGCAACACTTGGTAGCGATGCGTGAGACGATCTACGCCAGGCAGCATACATTTACGTACTGGGCGTCAGTTGTTGGCGTCACCCTTTTGGTTGCCGACCATGGCAATTTAAACAATATGCGCCTCCGTGCAGGCGCCGGAGATCAAATGAAAGCTCGAATCCTTGCCGCGCTGGCTGCCATAGTGCTTAGCGCCAATTGCACAGCTGCTTTTCCTGAACGTGCGGTGACCTTGATTGCTCCGTTTCCGGCCGGTGGTGCTGCTGACGTGATCGCGCGCCTGCTGGCCAGACAACTTGAACTGCAACTTGGCAAACCGGTAATCGTCGAAAACAAAGCAGGCGCAGGCAGCGTAATTGGTGCAACGTATGTCGCCAATGCTAAACCTGATGGGTACACCCTCTTGCTCGGCGCAAACTCAACCTTTGTCCTGAACCCAGCTTTGATGGCTAAGATGCCCTACGATTCTGCGGTGGATTTTGATGCCATCGGTAAAGTTGGGACTCTTAGTTTAGCGTTATTGGTCAATCCTCAAGTCCCTGCAAACAACGTCGCAGAGCTGATTGCCCTAATTCGTGCCAACCCCGATAAATATTCGTACGCAAGTTATGGCAACGGCACGACGTCAAACTTTGCCGGCGCAATGTTCAATTCAGTCACTGGCTTGAACGTGATGCATATCCCCTACAAGGGCAGCACACCCGCCATGAATGATACGATTGGCGGGCAAGTACCGATATCTTATGACACGGTTTTGGCGACGACACCACAACATAACGCGGGTCGCGTTCGGGCGCTCGCTGTCACCAGCATCAAGCGTTCACCCTTGTTACCTAATATCCCCACCTTAGCTGAGTCGGGCTTCAAGGACTTCAATATTGTGGCTTGGAATGCCGTTGTCGGTCCAAAAGGCTTACCCGCTGACGTCAAAGCTGTATTGCAAAAGGCGTTGAAAGCAGTCATTGAAGACCCAGCCGTCGTCGAGAAAATGGCCGCTACTGGTTTTGATATCAGTTGGAACCCCGCTAACGACTGGGCGCAAATGATTCGGTCAGAAATTGCTGAGTCCAAAGACATAGCAGTCAAAGCAAAAATAAAAATTGAGTAAAATTCTTTGATGTCCAATCGCGACAAGTTCTTTTGCGTTCTGTGACAATCAAAATCAGGCCCGCTTAACGCTTCTTTGGATCGTACATGTCACTTTTTTTGATTCGCCACGGCGAAACTTTGCTCAATGCCGCGCGCACGGTTCAACCTGCCGCAACCCCTCTTGCGCCGCGCGGGCTTGCGCAGGCTGAACTCGTCGCCGCGCGGGTGATTGGCCTCAAACCTGCAGCAATCTTATCAAGCGATATGCCGCGCGCCTGGCAAACTGCTGAAGCAATCGCACGCCATACGGGGCTCGAACCTCTAAGCACTGAACTATTACGTGAGCGTAATTTTGGTGATTTGCGCGGCCGTCCTTACGACACGCTGAGCTTTAACCCACTTGAGATGATTGAGGCACCCGCAAACGGTGAATCTTTGGCCGAGTTTCACGAACGCGTTACCGAGGCGTTTGAGTATGCAGCGCGACTGCGTGTATCGCTAGATGGCCCGTTAGTTGTTGTTTGCCACGGCTTAGTGATTCATGCCATGCTGGCCAATTGCATTGACATCAGTAAACAGGCAATACCAGCGCGCATCGGCAACACCTCGATCACCCGCGTCGTCGCGCAGCATCCCTTTACAGCCGAACTCGTGAACTGTACAGCGCACTTAGACGGCACCGATTTAGCTGAAGATACTAAAAGCTTATCGGGCGGCTAAACACGTCGAGCAGTTAGCGCCCCACCCACTTGAGCGTTGTCAGTTAGCGAACCCCGAACAGACTTTTGATTTTCTGCCAGAGGATACTTAACATGACCCCAATAGGATTGATAGCTTGAGCCTGCGCAGCCTTGTGCGTATCCGGGTACGCCAAACGCTGCGACACATTTTTACCAAAATCCGCCACCATCCGTCGCACAAACTCTTGTACTAAGCCAGAACGCGAAAACTGCGCCAACGGCCCCTGTAAGGTGTAGAGTAGTTCGACAGCAACGCGCGTACTCGTCGCACTAAGCGCTTCAAGTTGGTAGCGCACATCGCCGGTCGCGCGCGACTGGCTGACCGAATCTTGACCCGTCCCTTTCAAAACCGCAACGTGTTGGGCTGCATCACGTTCAATCTTAGCGCTACCTTTGAAGGATGCCGCCATTGGGCCGAATTTAATCGCAATATTTCCTGTGACCTGCTCAGACGTCTCACTGTCGATTTGAGCACCGGGCAAACAACTTGCGACAGCTTTTAAATCCGACATGAAAGTCCAAACCGCCTCAAGGCCGAACGGAACGTCAAACGACGCGTTCACCTTCGTGCCCTTTTGCTGAACCTGTTGGTCTCGACCCTGTGTGTCTGCTACGCCGCCCATGCCGATAGGGCGTACAGGCGGTTGCTCACTCGACTCAGAGAGTTTCCCAAGTTGGCGCTTAGCCTCAAAGCTCGTGAAAGCTTGCGCAAGCCGTGGGGCGTCAATAGGCTCGGCTCTCCCTTCAGCAATCGCTACGCGCAACAATTGAACTTGAGCATCGGGGTACTCGCGTAAGTCTTGCAGCACCGCTAAGATCGCCGCGACAATCCCCATGTAGCCGGTACAACGGCACAAATTGCCCGCCAATTCAATGCGCACGCGCTGCTCATCGGCTTGTGGCAAACGCAAAATGATGTCGCGCGCGGTTGCCAGCATGCCGGGGGTGCAGTAGCCACATTGCAAAGCGTGATGGGTTTGGAAAGCAGCACGAAGGCGCGACATCACCGGGTCAGACTCATAACCCTCAATCGTCGTAATGGCACGACCCTCGCAGGCCACCGCGTAAGTGATACAAGCCCTGACTGGTTCGCCATCAAGCAGTACGGTACAGGCACCACAGACACCGTGTTCGCAACCAAGATGCGTGCCCGTGAGCTGTACCACATCCCGCAAAAAATCACCCAAATGGGTGCGGTCAGAGACTGCCTTTTGAACAGTGTTGCCGTTCACCGTTAACGTAATGATCTTCATGCGTGCGTTCTCGGCTCAAGGCTTTGTCTAGTGGCCCAGTCATTGCAGTTCACAATATTCATATTTTTCAGCAGCCGTACCATGCAGCAACTGACTGTTGTGTCTTTCACAGATGGCTTCATGTATCACCTCGCAAACCAAAAGCCTGTTTGAGACAGCGCATCACAGCCGCAGCGGCCATGCGGCGCCCGAGTGTGTCAAGTTGGCCAATATTCTCGCGTAAGGCAGCGTCAATCGCCGCCTCAGACGCGGCAACTACACCACCATGGGCGACTGCACTAGCAAGCGCCTCAAGTGCTACCGGCGCACCATCTAAGGCGCCCACAACAATCTGCGCTGTCGCACTTACGGGTTCAAAATAAGCCGCACAACTGGCTTCGGCGAATTCGCCTGTCTTTCGACAAAATTTGTAATACCCCCAGCGAGCTTGAGCGCTCAAGAGCGGCAAATGCAGCGCTGTAATCGCCTCACCTTCGCCCAAAATAGTCGTGTAGGCGGCCAGCATAAAGTCTTGCATATTGATCAGACGCGGCGCTTGCTCAAAGGCACACACTTCAACCTGCGCATTGAGCGCCCGCGCAGCAAGAACCCAGTCGGCTGCTGGATCGGCATGCGCCAAACTACCACCCACCGTGCCACGATTGCGCACTGATCGATAGGCGATACGCGCAGCCATCTCTTGTACGGGGTGCCCGCGCAAGAGCTCAAAACGCCCATCTTCAATTTCGGCATGCGTCACCGATGCACCGACTCGCACACGCCCTTGAACCAGATCCACGCTGCGTAATTCATTGAGGCGGGACACATCCAGCACTTGGGTAGGACGTGCCAGTCGCAAGTTCAGCATGGGGCCCAAGGATTGACTCCCCGCCATGAGTTTGGCTTGACCTCCAGAGCCGGCAAGCGTTTGCAAGGCCTGCGCCAACGTAGCGGGTTTGATATATTCGAACTGCGCCGCTTTCATCGCACCACGTCCGTTTTTTGTTCAAGCGCCTGAAGCACTCGTCTTGGCGTCAGTGGGGTACGCGTCAATTCGGCCGCACCGACTCTGCGCAGCGCATCATTGACCGCACCAAAAATCGCCGCGGGTGGTGCAATGGCACCACCCTCACCCATACCCTTCGCACCAAACTCTGTGTGAGGCGAAGGCGTTTCAAAATGATCCATCCGAATATTTGGAACCTCAGTTGCCCCCGGCATCACATAGTCAGCGAGGGTCGAGGCCAGTGGTTGCGCGAACTCGTCGTAACGCATTTCTTCATAGAGCGCGGTACCGATCCCCTGAGCAACCCCGCCAATCGTTTGCCCTTCAACCACCATCGGATTCACGAGCACGCCACAGTCTTCAACGACCACATAATCCAGAATTTCGACCCCACCCATTTGCGGATCGACCGCGACGAGTGCGACGTGTGTGGCATAACTAAAGGCGCCTGTATCCACGCGCGGTTTATAGCCAACGGTCGCCTCTAAACCGGCCGGATCCACGTCGGGCGGCAAGAGTTGTGGGCTCAGGTACCAGGCTTTTGCGATGTCACTCAAAGACACTCGACGTTCACCGCAACACACTGAACCGCTTTCAAGAACGACGTCTGTCACTTTGGCTTTCAACAAATGCGCGCCAATGTTCAATAACTGCGGGACCAGTTTTTGGCAAGCTTGCGAGACGGCTCCGCCAGACATCACCAGTGAACGCGAAGCGTAGGTACCACTCGAATATGGAGTCTGTCCTGTATCTCCGTGCATCACACGCATCTTAGACAGCTCGATCCCCAAGACTTCGTGCGCAATCTGAGCAAAAGTGGTTTCCATCCCTTGCCCATGAGAATGCACACCCACTCTGATTTCAAGACCGCCATCAGGCGTCATGCGCACCATCGCCTGGTCAAAGCCAGGAACAATAGGCATCCCCCAAGCGGCAAATACCGAAGTGCCATGAGCCGATTGCTCGGTATACGTGGCTAAGCCAACACCAATCAAACGCCCATCGGCCTCGCCTTGTTGTTGGCGCGCACGCACGGCTTTGACATTAATCATCTCAAGTGCGCGTCTGACACTGGCGGGATAATCACCGCTATCAAAGTGCTTGTTTGCAACATTCACATAGGGCATCTGCTCGGGTTGCACGAGATTTTCAAGACGAATCTCCCAAGGCTCGCGACCCACCTCAAGCGCCAGTGCGTTCAGCGTGAGCTCCATGGCAAAGCACACACCGGTGCGCGCCACGCCTCGATAGGGTACAAAACCAGGCTTATTGGTGGCGACACATTGCGTGACGCAGCGATAGCCATCGAAGGCATAAGGACCGGGCAAATTACCGATCGCCTGGCCCGGTTCAATCCCAATCGTAAATGGCCAGACTGAATAGGCGCCACCGTCAATCGTAATCTTCGCATCGAGCGCAAGTAAACGCCCACGACGATCTGCATAGGCAGTCATTTCGTAATGATGCTCGCGGGTATTCGCACCCGCGATCAAATGTTCACGACGATCTTCAAGGTAGCGAAACGGCTTACGATACGTCTTGGCAAGCCAGGCCACGCACAACTCTTCTTGCTGCAGCACGCACTTGTAGCCGAACGCCCCGCCCACATCAGGCGAAATCACACGTACCTGCCCCTGATCCATCTGCAAATATTGAGCGAGCGCTGTACGAATCAAATGAGGCACTTGGGTCGCGCTCACCACCACCAACTGATTCGCCTGGTGATCCCAATAGGCAAGTACGGCTTTGCCCTCGAGCGGCACCATACACTGACGCGAAAGACTCATCTTTCGATGAACCACAACCTCAGCCTGTGCAGCAAGTGCATCAAAATTCTTATCAACCGATAACGTCACGAAGGCGTTGTCTTTCCATTGCTCATGCACCAGATTATTTGCGGCCTGCATCGCAGTGACGACATCCGCGTACGCTGGCAACTCTTGATACTGCACCTGCACGGTTTCGAGCAAGTCTTCAGCTTCAGCACGCGTTGGCGCAAACCCCATGACAATCGGCTCACCCACAAAGCGCACTTTATCTCGCGCCAAAGGCGGATGTGCAGACAACTGATACGTCGGTAAAGACGAGTCAGCAGCAATATCTAGCACATCGCTCAAGTGCGCACGAGTGAACACCGCATGCTGACCCGCAGGTGCAATCTCAATTGCCGTCAACCGGGCGTGCGCAAGCGGGCTGCGCATAAAAGCCACTTCAGACAACCCAGGCATCACCATATCCGCAACAAAATTTGCTTTGCCATGCAGATGACGATCATCTTCTTTACGCAATACCCTTGCCCCAATGCCTTGGGGCTTAATACGCGACGTGCTACCTGGGTGTCCCATGCTTCACACTCAATTCAAACAAGGTTTAAAGCGTAACCATCAATGATTAAATATTCAAAAAAAAATAATCACCGATGGCTAAACGTTCAAAGCATAATCAACGACGGTTAACAGCGGCGAAGGTGTAATTGTCGAGCGTTGCCTCTGCCAAGCGGAACCAACTGGCTTCGCTTTGTTGAAACTTCTGCCACTCAGGGAAAATCGCAGCGAAATCTGGATTCTTGGCTGACAGTTCTTTCCAGAGTTCTTGCGAGGCCTGATAGGTCGCGTCCATCACATCTTTAGAGAACAGACCGACTTTAGCGCCACCGCCAATTAACTTGCGCAACGCCTCTGGGTTTTTAGCGTCGTAATTCGCAAGCATCTTGAGCGTTTGTTCGTTGCAGGCAACTTCGAAAGCAGCCTGATACGCGGGTGGCAAGGCTGCGAACGCTTTGTCATTGACCATCGTCGTAATCGATGCACTACCCTCGAACCAACCAGGCGCATAGTAAAACGGCGCAACTTTATTCAAACCAAGTTTTTCGTCATCATATGGACCAATCCATTCCGCTGCATCAATCGTCCCTTTTTCTAGAGAAGAATAAATATCAGACGGAGGGATTTGCTGCGGAACAGCCCCAAGTTTTGAAAGCACCATACCGCCAATGCCACCAATACGAATTTTTAAACCTTGCAGATCAGCGACGGACTTGATCTCTTTGCGATACCACCCACCCATCTGTACACCCACGTTGCCACAGGTGAAGTTAATAATGTTGTACTTTTTGTAGACTGCGCGCACCAACGCCAAACCACCACCGTACATTAACCAGGCATTGTGCTGTCGCGCATTTAAACCATAGCTCAGACCCGTATCAAATGTCAGTGCGGTATTTTTGCCGATGAAGTATGTGCTTAAGGTGTGGTTACACTCAACTGTGCCGTTACTGACACCATCCATACTCTGGGGTGCAGGCATGATTTCACCACCTGCAAAGACACGAATTTCAAATTTGCCGTCAGTGAGTTGAGCAACACGTTTGCCGAGCTCTTCAGCCGAGCCATAAATCGTGTCAAGGCCTTTAGGCCAACTCGTTGACATACGCCATTTGACAGTCGGACTGGTTTGCGCGAAGGCTGGCGCGCCGATCGCAGCTAAGCCAGCGCCAGCGGCTGTAGCAGTTTTGGTAAGAAAACGACGTCGTTGCATGCGAATCCCCTAGAGAGAAGTTAAGTGAGCATACTGATAGGTCAACAAAATATCAACAACTGTACATCTTGCAGCGTCAGGGTTTGACGCCGTAACCACCTCCGCCCGGCAAGCCTAGCTCGAGAATATCTCCCTCGACCATATCGACTACGCCCTTTGGATGTTCAACTGCCTGGCCATTAAGCAAGACATGGCCAGTGCGCCCCGCTTGTCCGCCTTCGATACCTTTAGCGGGCACGCGTGTTCGTTCTGTTAACAAAGACACGCGCAGGCGACCGGGCCAGCGCGATTGGAATGATACTTTTTGCCCCATACCGCCACGATGGATACCTTCGCCACCTGAACCTTCGATCAGGCTCTTACAACCAAAGAGCACCGGCGAGAGCATCTCGGCGACTTCGATGGGAGTGTTTGAAATATTGGCCGGAAACCCCGAAGTCGGTGGACCGTCGCGATCACGCATCGCCCCCATACCGCCATTAAAAAAGAGAATGCTGGAAAACGAGGTGCCAAGTGCAGGATTCACGCCGCGCATCAACACGGACCACAGCGGCGTGCCACTATCCGCCTGCACACGCTCAGGCATCACTGAAGCGAGCGCCTCAAACACGGCGGCTTGTAGTTGGTGTCCGATCAAATGCCTCGCCCCGACCGCGGCCGGCGGCTTTGCGTTCACGATCGTCCCCTCTGGGGCAATCACTTTAAACAAGCGCGTGAAGCCATCGTTATTCGGGATACCTGGTGACAACAGACATTTAAAGGGATAAATCGTGTATGCGTAGGTGTGATTAAAGGTCTCATTAATTCCAAATCTGACCTGCGCCGTACTGCCACTGTAATCCACCGTCACACCTTCGTGACTCACGGTAATCTTGGCTTGAATCCTGATCCGTTCATCCCACCCATCAGACTCGACCGAGCCGTGATAGATGCCTGGCGGAATTTTTCGCAGCTCGCGCAGCGCTGCGTCTTCAGAGGCCTTGAAGATCGCCCCCGCGATCTCATTGATATCGCTTAAACCATATTCTTGTAGTAGCTCAACTAAGCGACGCTCGGCGACTCGCAGCGCCCCTACCTGCGCCTCGATATCACCGCGCACTTGTTGCGGCAAACGCACGTTCGCTTCAAGCATCTGCATCACCCACGGGTTAAATACCCCAGCTTCGGCAAGCTTGATCACTGGAAACCGAATCCCTTCTTCGTACACTTCGCCGGCGTCCGCAGACCACTGACGACCACCCACATCCGACAAATGTGCCACTGCCATCGCGAACGCCACTAAGCGGTCACCAAAAAAGATGGGCGCGACCATCGTGGCATCGGGCAAATGGCCTGTGCCAATCCAAGGGTCGTTGGTAAACAGAATATCGCCCGGTTTCAAAGACTCTTGGGGAAACACTTTCAAGATCCCTTTGAGAGACAAAGGCGCTGTTCCGATAAAGCCGGGGATACTGAGAGCCGACTGCGCGACTAACCGCGCTTCGGGATCGAGGAGCACGCAGGCAAAATCGTTCGACTCTCGTACGACTGTTGAGAACGAGGTCCGTTTAAGTGTTGCCCCCGCCTCGTCGGTAATCGCGATCAGTCTGTTCCAGTAAATCTCAAGATCAATCGGGCTCATGCCAGACTCCTTCGCTGATTCATGCGAGCGTCGCGACTCGACGCAGGTTGGGCATTTATTGGTTTCAGACAAACCTCTTTTGGCATTGCATGCCAGTGCTCTGTTTGTTTCATGCTGCACGACCTTGGCGGGCACCGAGAGTGATTCTTAGATTACCGTGAGCATCTAACGTAAACACGTCGCCTGGGCCAATCACCACAGTCGAACCGGGTTGTTCAACCAAAGCGGGCCCTTCGTAACGCTGCTCTGCACGCAACTGCTCGAGCGACAGCACCGGTGTTTGAATAAATCCCTCGATATCCGGAAAAAACACCTGACGCGAACGCTCGGCCTGTGGGGGCTGGCCGGCTGGCGCTTGTGACGAACGCACTTCGGCACCGAGTGCAGCATTCGCTGAGGCCTCAACTCGCCAGTTGACAGCCTCAACCCGCTGTCCGACCAGTTTTCCGCCAAAGCGGGCTGCGTACGCCTGAGCGAACGACGCCTCGATGGTGCTCTGTTCAGTCTGCAGCAACTTCGCGGGTAACTCAGTCTCGACCTCAAACCCTTGGCCGACATAGCGCATATCCGCGCTGCGACGAAACGCGATCAGGTCTCGCGTAACGCCCGCCGAAGCCAATTCTTGACTCAAGGCATCTTCCATCCCTTGCAATAAGGCGTCGATCGCAGGCCAGTCCATCTCGCTTAAGCGTGCATAGCGTGTGCGAACCATGTCCATTTTCATTGGCGCGACCAACAACCCAAAGGCGGAAAACACGCCCGCGTTGGCTGGCACCAATAAATCAGAGCAACCACTGCGGCGTGCGACTTCGCGTGCGTGAATCGGGCCTGCGCCACCAAAGGCGAGCAAGGTATAGCGTCGAATGTCGCGCCCATTCTCGACCGCGTGAATTTTGGCGGCCACTGCCATGTGTTCGCAAACAATCCGATGAATCCCGTTGGCCGCTTCGACAATACTCAAACCCAACGGGCGAGCAATATGTTCTTCGATCGCCTGTTCAGCTAAGTCCAGACGCAAACTCACGGCGCCGCTTAACGTACCTTGTGGATCCAGATATCCCAATACCAGCGCCGCATCGGTCACCGTGGGGCGAGTTCCGCCCAAGCCATAACACGCAGGCCCAGGACTTGAGCCTGCGCTCTGCGGGCCGACTTTCAACAAGCCTGTCGTATCAACGTGAGCGATACTGCCTCCGCCTGCACCGATCTCAATCAGGTCGATCGTGGGCAAACGAACCGGCAGCCCGCTACCTTTTTTAAACCGTTGTTGACGCGCTGCTTCAAACTCTGTCGTAATCGACGGCCGTCCATTCGAAATTAAACAGGCTTTGGCAGTGGTGCCCCCCATATCAAAGGCCATCACGTTCGGAGTCTTTGACACGCGGGCAGAATGCGCCGCGCCCAAGGCACCAGCTGCGGGCCCCGATTCAAGCATACGAATCGGCATACGCTCACCAAGTTCGCGAGAAATGACACCACCGTTTGACTGCATGATGTGCAAGGTCGCGTTCAACCCGATTGCCCGTAAGCCGTCTTCAATCGCCCCTAAATAACTGCCAACCATGGGCATAACACAGGCGTTGAGCACCGTCGCAACGGTACGCTCGTATTCACGAATTTCACCTAACACTTCAGACGACAGCGAAATCGACAGCTCGGGCGCGATCCGTTGTGCGATCGCTTTCACACGCTGTTCGTGAGCGGGGTTAGTAAAGCTATGCAAAAAGCACACTGCAATCGCACGTACTCCAGCTGCACGTAATTGATTCACGACTTGCTCGACCTCTTGGTCTTGCATAGCAATCACGACTTGCCCCGCAGCATCTACCCGCTCGCGGACTTCGGCACGTAAGGCACGCGGTACGATCGCATCAGGCCCTGGTGCCGTCAAGTCATACAGGTCGTAGCGCAACTCGCGTGCGATTTCGATCACATCACGAAACCCTTCGGTTGTGATTAAGCCGGTGACAGCACCCTTGCGCTCAATCACAAGGTTAGTGACCGCGGTCGTCGCCCCCACCACCACATCGGTCACTTGCGAAAGGGTCAGACCATGCTCTTTTAGCAAAGCCAGCAAGCCCAAACGAATGGGCATCACAACATCGGGCGCACCGGTCAGAACCTTTGAGGTGAAGATAGTGCCATCAGTACCGAGCAACACCAAATCAGTGAAGGTGCCGCCGATATCAAACGCAAAACGATACTGCTGGCTAGAAACTAATGCCTGAGCACTCATGCTTAGCCCTTAACTTTTGAAAGCTTAATGCCGCGTTCAAAGCCTTTTTCGAATTTCTTAGACTCAAACACATTGTCTTTAATCGAGAAGAACTCTTGTAACGCGCGCTGCTCTTCGGTGGTCGTGTGCATCGTAGTGGCATCAAATGGGCAGGTTTGCGTGCACATTTCACAACCGATACAGTTGGCATGTATCGATTCGACTGAGCCGTCACCCTGCGCCAAGGCATCGTAAAAACAGGTTTGAATACAAATCGTGCAAGTTGGATTTTTACAAGCCTCAGAGGCAATTTCACTATGCATGCGGGGCTTGCGAAATTGCTCGCCATAGTCCTTCACCGCTGCGCGCGAAGCAATGCCCGTCATGGATGCGATATCTGGATAACCATGACTATCCATAAAGCTATCGAGCCCAGTGATCATGCTAGGCAAGTACTTGATTCCCTTGAGCATCAACACCGAGCCCACCTGTACGAGCGGCGCACCCGTCATGATGAACTCGACGATATCTTTGTGATCGTAAATACCGTTCGAACCCGTAATCGGCATCCCAAGCTCGGTATAGATCCGATTCACCCAGCGAAGTGATAAAGCTTTTGCCCATACCCCACCGATTCCGGCTGGCCCGCCCAAGCGTGGCAAACCAGTTTCAATGTCAACCGAAAAACCGGTGTAACGATTCGTGGCGGTCACACCCGCCGCACCCGCCTCTTTCACAGCGCGTGCAACATCCAACACGCGCGATTGATCAGGCGTGAGTTTGATCACCACAGGGATCTTGACGGCCTCGCAGACGCGCGCAGTCACCTCGCGCGCAATCTCAGGCTCTTGCCCGATCATCGAGCCGCCATGCACGCCAGGCATCATGGCAGGATGCGGGCAGCCAAAGTTAAGCTCAACCATGGGCAAGCCACAATCTTCGATCGTACGGCAAATATCGATCCAGCTTTGCATGGTTTTGCCACCGGCACTACCGATCAAATGAGAGCCCTGATCTTGCGCGTACTTGTTCAAGTCTTTTAGGTGCGGAATCCATTCGCGCAGAGGCGTACTTGAGTATCCCGAACGGCTATAGAACACAAAGTTCTTGTTGACCTTACCTTTAATCAGTTCATTCTTTTCATTCAAAATTGCGTACTTTGAATTTTGCGTCAAGCGCGCCATGTCCTCGATATCGGTGAGGGTTTTAATGATCATGCCACCCGCACCTGCGTCCACACACTCACGAATCACTTCTGGACTATTGGTTGTTTCGAGCGATGCAATCACCACCGGATTTTTAAATTTAACGCCACAAAAATCTAAAGAGAGATCAGCCACGCGTTACCCCTAAATTAAGCGAATTGAATAGATTAAATAAATGAAAAACGTTCGAGATCTCAAGGCGCCCCCACACGTCGTCCACGCGCCTTTAACGCTTCGCCGCCCGGCCGCAACGAGGTTCGGCCATTTTCATTATTGCCCTCGACCAGTCGTCCGAGAAGCTCCATGAACACCCGTCGATCGGCAGGATTGAGCGGGCTGAGCAATTGCTGTTGCGACAACTGCATATCTTTTTGATAGCGCTGTACGAATTTTTTGCCGTCTGGCGTGGCCAAACATAATTTACGCCGGCGGTTCTGCGGATCGACGACTCGGGTGAGCAGGTTACGGTCTTCAAGGCGCCTAAGAATCTCTGCAACGTTGGCTGGATCGAGTCCAAGCTCAGCACCAAGGGTGGCCTGATCGATACCTGGGCGGCGGATCAAAATACTCAGTAAGCCAAACTGCACAGGCGTGACTTGCCCATCTGCCACGCGGGCCGAAAACATCGCCACATGAATTTGATGCAACCTGCGTACCAAATAACCAGGGCGATCCCAAATCGTGTGGTTAGTTGTTGAGGAGCTGGCGGTTACGTTGGACACCGTCGGCACGACCACCAAAGCGGGCTGCCTGCGCACGGCAGGTTTGGGCCCTAACTTGGTTGGCACAGCAGGCACATTTTTACGCACGGCTCGCCTCGTTTAACGGTTCGTATACTGATTGTTCGTATACTGACAGTTGATTGTCAAACCAAGCTAGCCGTGTTGTCAAGTAAAAAATCAGGCAGGGTTTACGCGCATTTGGTTACAGCAAACTATCGGCCCAAATATTACGCGCCCAGCCCCAGGCATAGACGCCTTCTAACTCACTGGGGGCCGCCGACACGCCGCCCGAACCCGCGGCAGTTTTATACGTCTTGTCTGGCGCACTGTACTGATGAACGCTGGCCACATGTACGACTTTTGTGGCATCGACAAAGCTATAGCAAGTGTTGTTTAAAACCGGCTGAGGGTTAAGGGCAAACCCTCGTAACTCAGCCACAATAGCGGCCGCAGCGACCTTAGCATGCTGATTTGCCATGTGCGCCGACTTGGGCATAAACGCGGCGTTTTGTGTCGAATCCCCCAAAATATGGATATCTTTGGCCGCCGTTGATTCGAAATTCAAAAAATTTACCTGCGCCCAGCGTTTATTTGAGTTCGCTAAGCCCGCTTGCACAATTAACTCAGCCGCACGCATGCGTGGCAAAACATTTAACACGTCAGCCTGGACTGAGTCTTGAATATCGAAGCGAAGCGTCTTGGTCGCAGCCTCGACTCTGACCAGATTATGCGATGCGCGATATTCAATCATGCCCGGGTACAAATCGGCCCAAGCCTTCTTAAACAAGCCGGGCTTTGACACGACGTCTTCGTTCGCATCGAGAATCAAGACCTTAGATTTAGGTTTATGCTTTTTAAAATATGCGGCAACTTGGCAAGCTCGCTCATACGGGCCGGGCGGGCATCTAAAGGGCGCCTCTGGAATGCTCAGCGCAAACACGCCACCGTCTGGCATGTCATGTAGTTGCTTCTGTAATCTAAGCGTTTCGGACCCGGCTTTCCAGGCCTGCAGTGTCACCCCCGCTTGATTCGCCTGCACCAAGCCTTCAATGCTGTCCATCATCAGGCCGATGCCTGGCGACAACACTAATTTATCGTAATTCAGAGTCGTGCCAGAGTGTAATTGCACAACCTTTTTAAACGGCTCAATCGCAGTCACCCAGTCGCGCACCAACGAGACACCGTGCCGCTTTTGCAACGCATCGTACGAAACGGTCAACTCAGGCAGCGTGCTTGACCCCCCCAGTACCAGGTTAGAAAGAGGGCAAGACACGAACGACAACTCGGGTTCAATCAAGGTGACGTTTGCAGTGCCCTCAGACCAAAGGCGAAGATATTTTGCCGCCGTCGCCCCGCCATAGCCGGCCCCAACCACCAGCACTCGAGCCGCCTTCAAATCGGCACGCACAACAGCAGGAAACGCTAGGCTAGCAGCCAACAGAGCTCCGGTGCGATGTAAAAACTGACGACGCTTCATGGTTGTTGACCTCGGGGTAATCTTCTAGGGGCGAACGCCTGGGCTTTCGAGCAGCATGGCGCGTGCACGCCAAGCTAAAAACAATTCAAGCTCAAGCAACTCGGTCGAGCCAAACGCAAAAGGCTCTGCGCGAACCCCGACCAGACAATTACGCAAGCGTCGCTCGAGCGAACCAACCGCCTGCCATTCAAGCCGGTAGATTGGATACGCTGTTGGATGCGCCTGAGGAATCGGATTACCTGCAAGTTTTTGCCCAGCGCGCTCGGCATGGCATTGAGCACAAGAGAGGTTTAACTGGCCCATGCGCTGATTAAACAAGCGTTGGCCTGAGGCAAGTGCCGACTCATTAGCCGGCGTGCGTTCAACAGTGATCGGCATGCCTTTAGACTGGTTGGCGACAAAAGCCGAAAGTGCCAGCAATGGCTTGCTCTCAAAAGCAAAGGGCGTTGCGCCTTGGTGCTCGATGCGACACTGATTGATGCGCCCCGAAAGGCTGAGTAACTGACCCGCAGCGTTGAACTTAGGGAAGCTGGCTGCAATACCTTTCATCGATACCGTAGCATCACCATGACACGAGGCACAAGATTGATTTTTTTTACCCGCGATCTCTTGCCATAAAACCTGGCCGTCTAACACTGCAAACGTGGCCGGGTTTAAAAGAGGATCATCCTGCATTGCCTTGGTGTCAGGCGACATCAAGGCATAACTTGATTGACGCTCAGCCCCAACTGGATCAGCTTGCGACGAGGTGTGGAAGGGCAGCAAAATAGCGAGCGAAAAAAGAATAGCTAGCGACACCCGCTTTTCAAGCAGACAAGACAAAAAAACTTGCCACACCCAAGGCATCACGTCACTGTGAGCGTACTGGTTGTACTCGAAGCGTAGCCGTTATCTCCAGACCACTTGAACTCTAGTGTGCCGCTTTCGGTCGCAGTAGTCGTAAACACAATCAACGGATTCGCACCCATAGCCGGGTGCAACTCGACACGAAACACTTCAACACCGTTATAGGTACAACGGAAATCGCGAATGATATCGCGAGGAATCCGTTGACCCGTCTCTGTGTGCCGAAAACCAGACTCCATATCATGTTGCACAATGATACGGATCTCAAGAATTTCGCCTTTTTTAGCCGTCGCGGGCATCGTGACAATCGTACGAGAGGTCTTGCTCACATTACACCTCAGTGCAGGCTGCAAGCGTCACTAGGGTCGCTGCGTCACCTTGCCAAAAAGAACCATCACTCAATTGCGCGATTGCCCGCACGCGCTGCGAATCTCCCAACCGGATGCGGGTGGTCACTGCCGCGCGCCCCGAACGAGGCGACAAGAAAAAGCTCACCACATTGGGCAAGGGATTGCCCTCAGCCACGATATGAACGGCTCGCACGTAATCTGCTTCGGTCATCGGGCTTTGCACAGACACCTTCATGGTAACCAGATTACCGTTCTCAACCAGTGGCGGAATTTCGAGCGTCACGCGACCGACCTGTGCCGAGCGACCACCCAAAATTTTGTCAACGGCTTGTGTGGCATCATCGACCGTCGCAAACGCATTCAATGTTGGCAACACGCTGGCGGCTGCCGCACTTATCACAAAGGTTCTTCGAGTGACTGTCACGGTTTTAAGCTCACTAAAAAAGCTACAACGTCTTCGATGTCTTGCGCCGTCAAGATTGCTTTACCTGCAAACTGCGGTGCAATCCGCGTAAAACCCTCCGCACGAAAATAAGAGGGCATGATGGTATTTGGATTAAAGCGACTCGCATCGACAATGCGAGCACGCAACTGCTCTGCCGACAAGGCTGCCGAACTAGCCGCCAAATCTGGGGCAAGCGTGCCCTGAAAACGTTCTTCAGGAAACGGCCCGCTATGACACAGTATGCATAAACCGCCCTGACGGCTCAACACCAGAGCGCGCCCGCGTACTGTATCCCCCGGTTGCCCCGACAATGAAGCGTTGATCGCATCACCGACAAAGACCTGCGCTTGCAGGGGGCTGAGGCAGGCAAGCCAGAAACTGGCCACTAACGCCCACCCAGCACCCCATTTGGTCATACCAAAGTCATACCACTATTTTTCAAAGGCACATCACGCAAACGCTTACCCGTTGCACGATAAATCGCATTGAGCACGGCGGGTGCCGCCACACAAATCGTGGGTTCGCCAATACCGCCCCAGTCTTTGCCACCGCCCTCAATAATAATGGTTTCGACTTTAGGCATTTGCGCAAGACGAATCGAGCCAAACGTATCGAAGTTTTTCTGTTCAATGCGGCCGTCTTTCACGGTGCACTCTTCTTCAAACAACGCCGACAATCCGTACACAAACGAGCCAGAGACTTGACGCTGAATTTGAGCCGGGTTCACGGCGTAGCCGCAATCCGTTGCTGCCACGATACGATGAATCTTGACCTTAGTACCGTCGGTCACAGAGAGTTCGCACGCAGCGGCCACGTAACTGCCAAACGCCGTCATCTGGGCAATACCTCGAAAAACTCCGGGAGCAGCAGGTTTTGTCCAACCAATGCCTGCAGCGGCGGCGTTGAGCACCGCAAGATTGCGGGGAAACTTGCCCATAAACTTACGACGAAACTCAACCGGATCTACACCAGCAGTTTCAGCAAGTTCATCCATGAAACATTCGATGAACACCGCGTTTTGATTCACGTTCACACCACGCCAAAAACCTGGTGGCACGTGCGTGTTGCGCATCGCATGGTCCATCAACTGATTCGGAAACTCGTAACCGAAGGCATGCTCGCCGCCGTCAAACACGCCTTGAAAAACCAAGGGATCACGGCCTTTTTGTTGCGCTACGACTGCAGGGCGCACCGCCGCCAGGATCGACTGACCCGACAAGCGCATGTGCACGCCGGTCAAGTTTTTATCCTTATCAAACGAGCCTGTCAGCTTACACATCATGACTGGGTGGTAACGCCCTTGGGTCATGTCTTCTTCGCGCGTCCAGATCAATTTGATCGGGGTACCAGGCATTTGCTTAGCGATATTGACAGCCTGCGTGGTGTAGTCTTGAAACGCACCACGACGACCAAAACCGCCACCCAGATTAATTTTGTAAACCTCGCACTTCTCAGCGGGCAAACCTGAGGCCGCAATGACAGCAGCCAATGAGGCCTCACCGTCTTGCGTTGGCACCCAAGCGTCGCAACGTTCTGGCGTCCACTTCGCCGTGGCGTTCATGGGCTCCATGGGGGCGTGATTCAAGAACGGATAGAAATAAGTCGCCTCGGTCTTGTTGACGGCCGCGGTGATCGCAGCTTTAGTGTCACCACGCGTGTTGCCAACGAAAGCCTGCTCTGCAGTCAAGCCCTCTACGAGCGTCTTAGCGATCGACGCGCTTGACACAGTTGCATTTGGGCCCTCGTCCCACACAATTGCAACCTGATCGAGGGCTGTTTTGGCAATCCAGAACGTCTCGGCCACAACAGCAACGGCGGTTTCACCCACCTTCATAACCTTCTTAACGCCCTTCATGGCGGTCACTTTGCTGTCATCAAAGCTTTTAACCTTGCCGCCAAAAACGGGGCACTCTTTGATGGTGGCTACCATTAGGCCAGGCATCGTTAAATCCATACCGTAAACCTGCTTGCCCGTCACCTTATCGGCAAAGGTGTCGATACGGTTCATAGACTTACCGATGATCTTCCACTCTTTGGGGTCTTTGAGCGTGATCTCGGTGGGGACAGCAATCTTTGAGGCCGCCTCAGCCACTTTGCCAAACGATACTTTGCGGCCAGTTGGCTTGTGGGTGATGACGCTTTCAGCGGCCACGCACTCTGCGACGGGGACTTTCCACTCGTCGGCAGCAGCTTGCACCAACATCATGCGGGCGGCGGCGCCGCCTTTACGAACATACTGTTCTGAGGTACGAATACCGCGACTACCGCCGGTTGAAAAATCACCCCATATACGCTTGCGCTTGAGGCTTTCACCGGGCGTTGGATATTCAACCGTGACCTTGCTCCAGGCACACTCAAGCTCTTCGGCCACCATCTGTGCCAAGCCAGTAATCGTGCCCTGCCCCATCTCTGAGCGCACGACACGCACGATGACAGTGTCATCGGGCTTGATCACGACCCAAGCGCCGATTTCTGGGGTTGACTCTGCTGCAAGCGCTGAGCCCATAAAAGGAATTTGCAAACCAAGTGCCAGTCCACTACTGACGGCGGTGGTACCTACAATAAACTGACGACGTGAAGGATTCGGGACGCGTGCGTTCATAGTTGACCCCTTAAGCTTTAGCGACTGAGTGAATGGCGGCGCGAACTTCTTGAAAGCTGCCGCAGCGACAAATATTTGTGATGGCCGCATCAATATCGGCATCAGTAGGTTTAGGTTTTTTAGCCAGCAAATCAGTGGCTGCCATCAACATACCTGACTGACAAAAACCACATTGCGGCACTTGATGATCGATCCAAGCCTGTTGCAGTTGGGTCAGTTTGCCATCTTTGGCCAGGCCTTCAATTGTTTGAATTTGTTTGCCTACGGCGGCACTCACAGGCAGGACGCACGAACGAATGGCTGCACCGTCCATCATGATGGTACAGGCGCCACATTGAGCAATACCGCAACCGTATTTGGTACCGGTCAGGCCGACCTGCTCTCGAATGACCCACAAGAGTGGGGTATTTGGATCGACATCCACGCTATGCGCTTTGCCGTTTACGGTCAACTGAATCGCCATCGAGAGACTCCTGAAAATTGAGCAAGAAAGTTTAGAAACAAATAACTAACTAATATGGCGCGAGTGTATCGCCAAAAAATGAACCCGTCAGTCACAACCTTACAGAATAAAACCCCCGTCTTACGCTAAGGTCAAACCATGCTTGCGCAAGGGCAAATCTCTTGCGGGTTTACCCGTAGCCGCAAAGATCGCATTCAAGACTGCAGGCCCGACAACACAGATGGTGGGCTCTCCGACACCGCCCCAGAAATCATAGGAAGGCACCAACACGCACTCGACCTTGGGCGTATCTTTAAGTTTGGCTAAGGGGTACGAGTGGTAGTTGTTTTCTTTGACTTGCCCGTTTTCAATCGTAATGTCTTCATTAAAAATTGCAGACAACGCCATCACAACTGACCCCTCAATCTGCGCTTTCACCTGCGAAGGGTTCACAAAGTGACCCGAATTCAAAGCAAACACCATGCGATGAACTTTGACCTGACCACTAGGCGACACCGACACCTCAGCCGTTGCCGCCGAGTAGCTGCCATAGCCCATGAACTGCGCAATGCCGCGATGCTGTCCTGCCGGTAGCGGCTTACCCCAATCACCTTTCTGCGCCACCGCATCCAAGACAGCAAGGTGTTTAGGATGGTTTTTCATCAGATCACGACGAAACGCCAGTGAGTCGCGACTGGCCGCACGCGCGCACTCTTCAATGAAGCATTCCATGTAAATACCGTTTTGATTGGTATTCACTCCACGCCACGGGCCAACAGGCACATGACTGTTACGCATCACGTACTCGGTTAAGAGCGACGGAAAGGTGTAACCCAATTGCGCATCGCCCGGCGCATCATAAAATCCTTGCAGCTGCCTCACATCTTTATTGTTTTTAATGGCTGACGGGTTTAAGTAGGCATTGATCGACTGACCAGAGACGCGGATATGAAATCCCGTCAAATTACCTTTGTCATCAAGGCCAGCTGACATCTTGGCCATCGAAATCGGGCGAAAGAAGTCGTGCGTCATATCCTCTTCGCGACTCCAAACCATCTTGATCGGAATGTTTGGATATTGCTTGGCAATCGCCACGGCGTGATGCATAAAATCTTGTGTACCGCCGCGTCGCCCGAGCCCACCGCCCAAGTCCATGGTCTTGATGTCACAATTTGCCAAAGGCAGACCTGAAGCTTCAGACAGCGCGGCCATCGAGGCTTCGGCGTTTTGCGTCGGCACCCAAGCGTAGGCACGATCACCACTAAGCTGCACAACGCAATTCATCGGCTCCATCGTGGCATGAGCCAAATACTGACTGCTATACACCGCTTCGACCGTTTTGGCTGAGGCTTTAATGGCGGCTAGTGCGTCGCCTTCTTTACGCTGCCAATAGTCGCCTTCAGCGCCTAAGCCGTCTTTCAAGGCCGCTGCAATTGTCGTACTCGAGACCTTTGCGTTTGGACCCAAATCCCAATCGATCGGAAGATTGTCTAAGGCGTTTTTTGCACGCCACCAGGTGTCAGCCACCACAGCCACAGTTGAGTCATTGACTTTGACCACACCTTTCACACCGCGCATGGCTTTGACCTTTGATTCATCAAAGCCCACGAGCTTGCCGCCAAACACTGGGCAGCTTTTGACTGCTGCGCATAACATTCCTGGCAGACGTAGGTCGATACTAAAGACCTTGGCACCGTTCACCTTATCTGCGCTATCTAACCGCGCAACCGCAGTCCCTGCAATCTTCCAGTCTTGAGGCTTTTTCAAAACAATCGATTTTGCTTCGGGGGGCGTGAGCTTTGCCGCCGCATCAGCGACCTTGCCGTAGCTCACGGTACGTTTTGTCTGGGCATGCGTGATGACGCCTTGGCTGACCATTAATTCGGACACAGGCACTTTGAACTGCTCAGCCGCCGCTTGCAAAAGCATCAACCGCGCCGCAGCACCACCGCGGCGCACATAGTCGTGCGAATCACGAATACCCCGGCTACCGCCGGTCGCCATCGCACCCCAAGCACGCTTGCGGGCTAAATTTTGCCCTGCGGAAGGCGCTTCATAGGTGACTTTTTTCCAGTCACAGTCAAGCTCTTCGGCAACCAACTGAGCTAGGCCTGTACGTGTGCCCTGACCCATCTCAGAACGAACGATACGAATCACCACGGTGTCGTCGGGCTTGATCACGACCCACAAATTCACCTCGTCGGCAGTCAACGCCGGCGCAGTGGTTTGTGCCAAGGCCGGACGCGAGTTCATCAACCCGAGCGCCAGACCCGCGCCAACCGTGGCGGTACCGATCAAAAACTGTCGACGAGCCGGGTGTAAAGGAGCGTTGCTTAAACGCTTGACATTGCGTGTTGCGCCCAAGGACTTACTGATACGATTTGTCATATTCAGCCTCTTTATGCTTTAGCGATGCCAGCTGTGGCGTAATCTTTTAAAACGTCGGCTAGTTGCTTTTGACCCGCCGCGACATGGATACCGTCGCGGATGCGCTGATAAGTGCCGCAGCGACAGATATTCGTCATCGCCGCGTCAATATCAGCGTCGGTGGGTTTGGGCACGCGCTTAAGTAAGGCAACAGCGGCCATCACCTGGCCCGACTGACAGTAGCCACACTGAGGGATATCAAGTGCGATCCAAGCTTGCTGGACAGCATGGCTGGAGTCTTTAGACAGCCCTTCGACGGTGGTGATCATCTGACCGGCAGCGCTCGCCACCGGAATCGAGCACGAGCGCACCAATTCACCGTTTAGTTGCACAGAACAGGCGCCACACTGTGCAACACCACAACCATATTTGGTGCCGGTCAAACCGAGCACTTCTCGCAGCGCCCACAACAAAGGCATATCGGGTTCAACGTCGATCTTGTGAACGGTGCCGTTTACTTTGAGTTCCATGAACAGTGCCTCAAGTCAGAAGAATTACGGTCGAATATACCCGAGCGCATCACTTAAGTCAGCAGAGTTTTTACAGTCCTACGTTAAGAACACTTTAATGTTTTGAAGATACCCCTTCACCCGCCCATATAGATGCCGGGGTGCACAGTCGCCCTTGACGGGTCAAAAAACGACAACACTTCCTGAGCCTCAATAGGCGCTACTCACCTAATGCATGTGTAGACGCGCAAAGCTCTCAAAATCATGTGCAGGGATTGGCCGGCTATACAAATACCCTTGAAACGCCAGGCAACCGATATCTTGCAAGAACTCTTGCTGCCCTAAGGTTTCTACGCCCTCAGCGATGACCTCTAACCCCAAAGAGTGCCCGAGCGTCACAATAGTGCGTGCGATCGCAGCACCGTGAGCATCGGTCAACATATCGCGCACAAAAGATTGGTCGATTTTGAGCTGATCGAGCGACAAGCGCTTCAAATAATTCAGCGATGAATAACCTGTACCGAAGTCATCAAGCGACACTGCAATACCAATATCTTTAAGTGCTGCAATCTTGCGATTGACATCCGTTAAGTCATTGACCAGCATGCTCTCGGTGAGTTCGAGTTTCAGTCGCTCAGGTGGCGCCCCACTGGCCTTTAGCGCACTCAATACCGTCTCAGTAAAGTCAGGTTGCTGAAACTGCATAGGGCTAATGTTGACGGCTAACTTGAGCTCACGCATATGCTCAACCTGAGACCACCTAGACAACTCAATACAAGATTGCTCAAGCACCCAGCCACCAAGCTGCTTGATAAACCCGATTCTTTCGGCAAGCGGCACAAACAGCCCGGGCGAAATATTGCCGTAAGTGGGATTTTTCCAGCGCAACAAAGCTTCAGCTCCGCTGACTTTAAGGTTTGCATCAATTTGCGGCTGAAAGTGCAAATTAAGCTGATTACCTTGAATCGCTTGTCGCAACTCATTTGCCATCAGCAAACGTTCGTCCAAACTGGCTTGCATCTGTGCATCAAAGAAACGATAAGTATCCTTGCCTTGGGCCTTGGCCTGATACATCGCCAAATCCGCGTTTTGCAATAAGACCTCTGCGCTTGCCTGGCGATCGCCAATTAATATCACCCCTGCGCTGGCAGACGAATCGTGCGCCGTACCTTGCAACTCAATCGGACTAGAGAGCAAACTCAGAATACGCTGCACCGCAGCGAGCACTCTGGCACCAGACAAAGCGTGATCGCTACCGAGATTTCTGAGCAACACGACAAATTCATCTCCACCAATCCGGGCAACCGTTTCATCAGCTCGCACACAGCTCAATAAACGCTGACTGACCTCGATCAAAAATTGATCCCCTTGTTGGTGACCAAAGGCATCATTATGTTTCGCTGCACAATTGCTCAACTTACCCGTCCATTGCATTTTTAAGCGCAAGACATACGGCAAAGCGCTCTTCAAACTAGCTGCGCTGTCGGACAAATGGGCTGGCTCATCGCTGTACTTGCATCACCGCCCTGGGAGAAGGCACGAGGATTAAACTCGAACGCAGCGGCAAACAGGTTTTGCACAACGGCAAACGTCCGACTGAGCTAACATAATGACAATCTGCGGTTACAGAGCTGCCTACAGCGCTATTCACCCTTCCACTAACCAAGGCAGCTTTGCGCGCTTTTGTTAAAGATCAAGCAAAAACAACTCGAGACAGCAAAATGAAAAATCAACACGTTATTTTGGTCAGCCGCCCAAATGGTTGGGTGACACCTGAAAACTTCAAGCTCGTTGATGCAGACATGCCTGTGCCAACCAACAACCAAGTCCTGATTCGTAACCAATGGTTATCGCTTGACCCCTATATGCGGGGTCGCATTTCTGATGCAAAGTCGTACGCACAGAGCGTCAATCCAGGCGAAGTCATGGTGGGTGGTGCGATCGGTGAAGTGATTGAATCCAACTCGCCAGACTTCAAGGTTGGTGAAACTGTCTTGGCTGCCACCGGCTGGCGACTCTATGGCACGATCAACGCCAAAGGTGTGACCAAAATTGATACCAGTAAAGTCAGTCCAACCGCTTACTTAGGTATCCTTGGTATGCCTGGCATCACAGCCTGGACCGGTCTGATTGATATCTGCCAACCAAAAGCAGGCGAAACCGTCGTGGTCGACGCTGCCTCGGGCGCTGTGGGTAGTGTGGTGGGGCAACTTGCCAAACACGTTGGCTGCCGAGTTGTTGGTATCGCAGGTGGCGCTAAAAAGTGTCAATACGTTGCAGACGAGTTGGGCTTTGACGCCTGCATTGACCACCGTGCCAATGACTTTGCCGAACAGCTTGCGGCAGCCTTACCTAAAGGTATCGACTGCCTGTTCGAAAACGTCGGTGGCGAAATTTTTGAACGCTTACTCACCCACATGAACACCTTTGGTCGTATCGCGCTGTGCGGCATGGTGTCTGAGTTCAATCGCGATCCTCACGCTTATCATACGTTGCGCGCTATTTTGGTCAGCCGCTTACGCGTGCAAGGTTTTATCGTCTCAGACAAGCTCGACACCTGGCCCGCCATTCGTTCACAACTTTACGACCTAGTGGTCGCAGGCAAACTGAAGTTTCGCGAATCGGTTGCGGTCGGTCTCGGCAGCGCGCCCGAGGCACTTGTCGGCATGCTCAAGGGCGAGAATTTTGGCAAGCAACTTGTGAAGTTGGTGTAACGCCATGCAGAGCACCTCTAAAACGACTTGGTGCCAGTGCGTGTTAAGAGTAAGTGTGGTTGCCAACCTCGCCTTGGCTGTACTTCTGAGTTTTGCCGCAACGGCACAAAGCTCAACTCAAAAACCGGTTGGCGCCTACCCCGAGCGCCCCATTCGCTTTGTCGTACCCTTTGCAGCAGGTGGCGCGACCGACGTGGTCGCGCGTCTGATTGCACCGAACCTGTCTGCGGCACTCGGGCAAACTGTTGTCGTTGAAAATCGCCCGGGTGCTGCAACGGTGATTGGCACAGCGCTCGTTGCGCAATCCGCGCCAGACGGCTACACACTCCTACAAGGCTCGGCGAGCTTGGCAATCACTCCCAGCACCATGGCGAAGCTACCCTACAACGTCACCCGTGACTTGATACCAGTGATACAAACTTCGTCCCAATCTTATTTGGTGCTGGTACGTCACTCGTCGCCGATCCAATCGCTTCGAGAGCTACTCTCTTACGCACAACAACATCCCAAAAAAATTAGCTACGGCACTCCAGGCCATGGCAGTAGTGGCCATCTTTCAATCGAACAATTTTGTTTAGAAGCCGGCATCCAAATGACGCATGTCGCGTATAAGGGAGATAACCCCGCACTCACAGACTTACTCGGTGGTCACATTGATTTGGTATTCGCAACGATTTCAGCGGCCCATCCCCATTTGCGCTCTGGTCAACTACGCGCACTGGCTATCACGGCGCCGCAACGTTCGACGCGGTTTCCAGATTTACCCACCGTCTCGGAGTCAGGTGTGCCCGGTTATGAAGCGAGCTCTTGGAACGGGGTCTTGGTGCCAGCTGGTACGCCGCAAGCCATCGTTGAGCGCTTAGAGCAAGACCTCGCAAAAGTCTTAAAATCGCCTGAGCTTGTTCAGTGGTACACGGATAACGGTGCTGACCCAGGCGCTCAAAGCTCAACACAATTCAAAGAGGTCATACGAGTCCACCTCGACAAATGGGCACGGCTAGTCAAAACACTAGGCCTGACACCTGAATAGCCAAACTAAAACACACCACCCACATTAAACAGGGCCATCATCCCCAATATCACAAACAACCCGGCTGCGATCAGATGCACGGTGCGCATAGGCACGATACGCGTGATGCGCTCGCCCAAGAGCACAGCCGGGGCGTTGGCCAGCATCATGCCAAAGGTGGTGCCAATCACAACCGCAGCCAAAGACGAATACTGAGCGGCCAGAGCAACGGTCGCGAACTGGGTTTTATCACCCATCTCAGCCAAAAAGAAGGCGATCACCGTCGTGAGAAAGACCCCACCCTTTTGTACCGCTTGCGTGTCATCAAGTTTGTCAGGGATCAAAATCCAACCCGCCATCGCCAAAAACGAGACGCCTAAAATCCAACGCATCACCTGTGGCCCAACCCAGTGCATCAGCCAGGCACCCAAGGCACCTGCGACACCATGATTGAGTAGCGTTGCCACCAGAATACCCAAGATAATCGGCACAGGCTTACGAAAGCGTGCCGCTAGCACCAAGGCCAGTAACTGCGTTTTGTCGCCCATCTCTGCGAGCGCGACAATACCAGTGGACATCAAAAAAGCTTCAATCATTTTTTACCTGAGTGGCGACTTGAGTTGAAATGCTCGTTGAACGAATAAGTCGAAAGACTCGTTGAGCACTTGAGTCGAAATACTGGTTGAACGAATAAGTCGAAAGACTCGTTGAACGAATGAGACGTCAATCATCAGACGCACTTACCTTATAAAAATCTATCTAGTATGCGGCGGCTATTTTTATCAAGTGCCTGCATGTCAGGCAAAATAAACCTCAAGCCATGACTATCAGTAATGATCAGCGTCGAACCAGTTAAACGACGGATATCTTCTTCGCCTTTCAGTATTAACTTTGTCGCGCCCCTGTCAGTGACGATATCCCAAGTGCTAGGGGTTGAAAGAGTTGACACACTGACGATGCGTTGAATCGACGGCATCATCTCGCGCAAAGCGATCTCTTCAGTAATCAACTCACGCATGTCTTGGGGTAACGCACTCAACTCATCTACCCAAGCAATTTCTTTGCCTTCTGTACTCATGAACGCCACAAATTGCTCGGGTGCCTGCAATGGGAACGCACGCACCGGCACCACCCCTTCGAAGACACGCCCGTCTTGAAACGTGACCAACAGGCGACCCGCCTGATTACGCGATAACAAAAAGTCAGACATCAGCGGCCCCTTGTCGATTATCGGGCGTGACGACTGGCGAAGACACTGGTTTGACGTCTGCAATTACCTTGCTCGCCGAGGCTTCGAGCGGACCGGGGATCGCAACACCTTCAACTCCTGTCAGGCGCGACTGAGCCTGATACAAATCGTGGTAAGCGCCACCGCGGGCAAGTAAGTCATCATGGTTACCAATCTCGACAATTTCGCCCCGATCGAGCACCACCAGACGATCGGCCTTTCGCAAGGTACTTAAGCGATGTGCGATCGCAATTGTGGTGCGACCTTGAATGAGGTTATCGAGAGCTTCTTGGATCTCCATCTCGGTGGTGGTGTCCACCGATGAGGTCGCCTCATCCAATATGAGAATACGTGGATCAATCAGTAGCGCACGCGCGATTGAGATACGTTGACGCTCGCCGCCCGACAGCGCTTGACCACGTTCGCCAACAAGTGAATCGTATCCTTGAGGCAGTCGCAAAATAAATTCGTGCGCACGCGCAGCACGCGCTGCCGCGACAATCTCTGAACGCGTTGCCCCAGGTTTACCGTAGGCGATGTTTTCAGCAATGGTTCCGAAAAATAAGAACGGCTCTTGCAATACCAAGCCAATGTTTCGCCTGAACGAGGCAAGTGAGTATGAGCGTATATCAACACCGTCCACTTTGATCCCACCCTCGGTGACATCATAAAAACGGCAAATCATATTCACCAGCGAACTCTTACCCGAACCGCTGTGGCCCACTAAGCCAATCATCTCGCCTGCGCCGATACTTAAGTTGACGTTGCGTAATACCGTTCTGCTGCCATAGCGAAAGCCAACATTGCTCAACTCAATACGCCCTTCTACACGCTCAAGCGGCACGGGGCGCTGTGCATCGGGTACGCTCGACACGTGATCCAAAATATCAAAAATACGCTTGGCGCCGGCCGCCGCTTGCTGCGTGTGCGACACAATGCGGCTCATTGAATCTAGTCGCGTGTAAAACCGGCCGATATACGCCAGAAAGGCGGCCAGTACGCCAACCGTTATCGTGCTACTTGCCACCTGTGAAATACCGAAAACCCATACCACCAGCAAGCCGATTTCAGTTAAGAAGGTCACAGAGGGCGCAAAGAGCGCCCACACTTTATTAATACGATCATTGACCGCGAGATAACGGTCATTCGCTTCGCGAAACCGCGCGACTTCGCGGTGCTCTTGGGCAAACGCCTTGACCACCCGAATACCCGGAATCGTGTCAGCCAGTACGTTGGTCAGTTCGCTCCAGGAGCGATCAACCTTTTCAAAGCCAAACCGCAAACGATGGCGTACCAGGTGAATCATCCAGATAATCACCGGTAACGGGATTAACGTGGTCAAGGCCAGCCATGGATCAATCGAGATCAAGATACATGCTGTCATCACGATCATCAGCACGTCGTTGGCAAAGTCAAGCAAATGCAACGAGAGAAAAATATTAATGCGATCAGTTTCGCTGCCAATGCGCGCCATTAAGTCACCGGTGCGCTTACCGCCAAAGTATTGCAACGACAGCGTTTGCAGATGACTAAAGGTGGCGGTGCGCAGATCAGCGCCGATTCGTTCGCTCACCCAAGCAAGCAAGTAGGTACGCGCCCACCCAAGTAGCCAAGCCAACAGACCCGCAACCACTAGCCCAGTCAAGTACAACGCCACCAAGTCATAGTTAATCGGCTTGCCATTTTGAAACGGAATCAAAATGTCATCCATTAACGGCATAGTCAGATAAGGTGGTACCAGTGTTGCCGCAGTGGAAAGCAAGGTCAGAATAAACCCGACAATCAGAGGCAATTTGTAAGGTTGGGCAAAACGCGCCAAACGCAGTAGCGCCCAAGTATCACTCGGCCCCGCCTGCTCAGTGTCACAAACAGCACACTCATCCTGGTCAAGCGCGAAAGGCGTACCGCAGGTTGGGCAAGAGGCAGCAGTGCTCTGCTGTGTATGCAGGGGGTCTGCTAGTTTTTGCTGAAGTTGAGTAAAGAGCTCGATCAGGCGACCCACCGCAGGCGACATGCCAAGCGTGTGACGCCAAACACTTAAGCGCAGCGCCCCTTCAAAGAGCTCGATGGTACCGACCCCCGCGTGGTCGCGATGCTGCAACAGTTGCGTGGTGGTAATCGGGAAAACAGTCCAGCCAAGCGCCAGCGATTCGCGCGACACCAATCGGCTGGGCGTCAAAAACAAGATACCCGCTGCGAAGAACAAATTCGAATCGAGATCGGGCTCGAGCCAAGCTAAGACTTTTTCGCCGGGTTCGAGCAAAGACCTGATCTCAACGGCCCAAGCCGTCGGCAGCGTTGACTCAAACGCAGGATCGGCGGTTGGAAGGGGTGTCATCTAGGCGGCACGCGTTGCCCATCAGTCGGCACGAACAACTGCAGCGGGAAGCGCTTCATTAGGGGGCAACAAGTTCGATTGAAAAATTCGATTGAAGTTAATCCCGCAAGTATAACGACCAACGCTCACCGAAACTACTCTTAGCCTCGTAAGTTGCTCTGGTTTGGCGATTTTGCTGCGATAATGATGGATTCAAAGTATTGTTGCACCGCAACAAATGATGTGATGACAACTAAAAGCAAGATCGTGCTTGAGCAAATCGTCAATTTGCTTGGGCCCAACAGTTGGACCTATCGCCCGGTGCTCGAGGCTTGGGTAGATTTTGCTGCGATTGAAGACTACCCGCAATCGCGCAAGACTGCAGCCTTAGCACGATTGCTCGCCTGGGTGCCCGAGTTGGCGCAGTCTCACCTAAACCCCGAAGCCTCGCTCGGGACGCAAAGCACTCTCGCTGCGGGGCGCTGGTCGCCTCAAGTACTCGAGCATCTGACCCTCACTCTGCAGTTGCTGGCTGATATGCCTGGTGGTTTTGGCGATACGCATCAAACCTCTGAGCCAACTGTCTATAAAGTCGTCGTACGCGCTTGGCATCCAAGCGTGACCACTTACGCTCTGCACGCTGCTCGCGATCTGCTCGAGGCGGCTTTTAACGATACTCAGGCCGACGTTAACGCCACGATCGTGCGCTTGCAAGACCTACGTCACAAGCATTGCCTGGGGCCCAGCACCGCCTGTATTGTCGACGCAGCCGATGACCGCGATATCCCCGCCATCAGGCTTAACACGGGCAACCTGCTACAGCTCGGCTATGGCATCAATCAACGGCGCATCTGGACAGCCGAAACCGATCGCACCGGAGCCATCGCCGAAACCATCTCACGCGACAAAGACCTCACAAAATCTTTGCTGCAATCCTGCGGCGTTCCCGTCCCCGTGGGGCAGGCTGTTGACTCGGCCGCCGAGGCTTGGGAGGCCGCACAAGAGCTTGGCGTTCCGGTTGTCGTCAAACCGAGCGACGGTAATCATGGGCGCGGGGTCTTTACTAATCTCAGTACGCAGCAAGAAATCGAACAAGCCTACAGCGTCGCCGTTCAAGAAGGCTCGGGCGTGTTGGTTGAACGTTTTATTTTGGGACAAGAGCATCGCCTGCTGGTGGTGGGTGGCAAGCTGATTGCCGCGGCCAAAGGTGAATATGCACAGGTCATTGGTGATGGCGCAAGTTCGATCGAGACCCTGATTGACACCCAACTCAACGCCGATCCGCGTCGCGGTCACGAAGAAGACCAACCATTAAATTATGTGCGACTCGACTCGGCGGCCCAACTAGAAATTGCCCGGCAAGGCTACACACCGCAAACGATTCTGCCGCCCGGTCAACAAGCCGTCATTCAACGCAACGGCAACGTTGCGGTGGACTGCACCGAGCTGGTGCATCCCGATGTCGCGACGCTGGCCTGCACGGCAGCACGCATCGTGGGGTTAGATATCGCCGGGATCGACCTGGTGGCACTCGACATTTCGAAGCCCTTACAACAGCAGGGCGGAGCAATCGTTGAAGTCAATGCAGGCCCGGGCCTGCTAATGCATTTAAAGCCCGCCTCTGGCACAGCACGTCAAGTTGGGCGCGATATCGTCGCACACAGTTTCGCGCTTGGTGACATGGCGCGTGTGCCAGTCATCGGTATCACGGGCTCGCAAGGCAAAACCATGACCGGCAAGCTATTGTTTCGCCTGTTGACACTACATGGTTGGCGCTGTGGCCTCGCGAGCAGTGCCGGGCTATTTGTCGATAAGCGACTCTTGCATCGCGGTGACTGCGCGAATTTTGAAAATGCGCGACGCGTTCTCATGAATCGAGAAGTCCAAACCGCCATCATTGAAAATGGTGCACACCAGTTACTCAGCGAAGGCCTGGCCTACGAGCGCTGCGAGGTTGGCATCATCACCCAGATTGACTGGGCAGAAGACCTAGACGCCTACAAAATTCGCAGTCACGCCGAACACGTCAAGGTCTATCGCACCCAGATGGATGTCATCTTACCCAAAGGCATGGCGGTGCTGAATGCGGACGACCCGCACATTGTTGAGCTTGCGCGTCATTGCGATGGAAAAATCACCTGGCTCTGTCTAACGGGCAACGCCCCACTGATTCAAACGCATCTCAAACAGGGCCAGCGTGTCGTGTCGCTGATCGACGGTAAGCTGACCTTGCTTGAAGGCACGCGGCAGCATGTACTTTGCTCAATCGACGCGATCGGCATCACCAAACTCGGGACGGATATGACGCAAACCTATAACGCGCTGGCCGCTGCGGCGGCGGCCTGGGCGCTTGGGCTGACTCCTGATTTAATTCACGCTGGCTTACTCAGTTTTGATCCGGATACCGCAGTACCTCAATAATCACAGGAAATTGTTATGGATGTCTCTCGTATTCGCGCACTCCGCGGCCCAAATTTATGGACACGGTTAACTGCCATTGAGGCAGTCGTGACCTGCACAGATCGCGAAGCCGACTTAGACCAGTTGCCCGAATTTTTGACGCAGCTGCGCGCGCGTTTTCCAGACGTCAAGCCTTTGCGCCCCTTTGGTCATAAAGACCCGATCACGATGGCCCATGCACTCGAGGCAGTTAGCTTAGGCTTACAAGCCGCGGCCGGCTGCCCCGTCGCCTTTGGGCAAACCATGTCTACGCCCGAGCACGGCGTCTTTCAAATCGTCTTTCAGTACACCGAAGAACCCGTCGGCAGACTGGCGCTGGATCTGGCCCAGGCTTTGTGCTTGGCTGCATTGAACAACGAGCCGTTTGACATTACCCAGGCACTATCTCGTTTGCGTGAACTAGACGAAGACGTTCGACTCGGACCCAGCACAGGTTCAATCGTCAACGCTGCGACCGCGCGCGGGATTCCGTATCGTCGACTCACTGAAGGCAGTTTGGTGCAGTTTGGCTGGGGCAGCAAACAACTGCGTATTCAAGCAGCAGAAACCGGCAACACCAGTGCCATCGCTGAGGCGATTGCGCAAGATAAAGACCTGACCAAAATGTTGCTCGAAGCAGCTGGCGTGCCAGTACCACGAGGCTTTGTCGTCGAAGATGAAAATCAAGGCTGGGACATTGCTAATAAAATTGGTTTACCTGTAGTGGTCAAACCACGCGACGGCAATCAAGGCAAAGGGGTCGCCGTCAATATCGAAACCCGCGAGCAATTAAACGCAGCGTTCAAAGTCGCTTCAGAGATCAGTCGCGATGTGATTGTTGAGCAATATATTCCTGGTCACGACTTTAGGATGTTGGTGATTGGCAATCAACTTGTGGCCGCAGCACGACGCGATCCCCCAACCGTCATTGGTGATGGCAAACACACCGTCACGCAACTCGTTGATCAAGTCAATACAGATCCTTTGCGAGGAGACGGCCACGCCACTGCCTTAACCAAAATCCGCTTTGATGAAATTGCCCTGGCTACACTCGCGACGCAAGGCTTCAACGCTCAATCTATCCCTGAGAAAGGCAAACGCGTCTTACTGCGAAACAATGCCAACTTAAGCACTGGCGGAAGCGCAACCGATGTTACCGATGACGTGCATCCCGAACTCGCGGCGCGCATGGTCACTGCTGCACAAATGGTCGGCTTAGATATCGCGGGTGTCGATCTAGTCGCCGAAACTATTTTGAAACCCATGGAAGAACAGCGTGCCGGCATTGTTGAAATCAACGCTGCACCAGGCTTGCGTATGCATTTAAGCCCCTCGTTTGGTAAGCCTCGCCAAGTTGGCGAAGCGATTATTTCAAGCATGTTTGCTGCAGGCGACAACGCGCGCATACCAATCGTAGCGGTCACTGGCACTAACGGCAAAACGACTACCGTACGTCTAACGTCACATCTGTTGCGTACAAGTGGAAAACGAGTTGGCATGACCAATTCAGATGGCGTCTATATCGAACAACGGTGCATCGACACGGGCGACTGTAGCGGGCCACGCAGTGCGCGCAACGTACTGCTACACCCTGATGTTGATGCCGCCGTGTTTGAAACGGCCAGAGGCGGAATTTTGCGCGAAGGCTTAGCCTTTGACCGCTGCGATGTCGCAGTTGTCACCAATATCGGCGTGGGTGACCATCTCGGCATGAACTTTATCAATACCGTTGACACACTTGCCCTGCTCAAGCGAGTCATCGTTCAAAACGTGGCACCGCATGGTAGCGCGGTACTCAACGCCGCCGATCCGATGGTTGCAAAAATGGCAGAGGTCTGCCCCGGCACAGTGATCTTTTTCAGTGTTGACCGCTTTCACCCAGTCTTGAACACCCACCGCGCGCAAGGCAAACGCGTGGTGTTCTGCGACAACGGTCAACTGGTTTGCAGCGAGGGAGGGCAAGAGCATTCGATTCCTTTAAGTGCCATCCCCCTGACACGTAACGGCACCATCAGCTTTCAGGTCGAAAATGCCATGGCTTCGGTCGCTGCTGCCTGGGCCCTGGGGCTCAGCTGGAAAACCATTGAAGCGGGCTTGGCCACCTTCGTCAACGACGCCCAGACCGCCCCCGGGCGCTTTAATGTCTTTGACTATCGGGGCGGCACAATCATTGCCGACTATGGTCATAACCCCGATGCTGTTCAAGCGCTTGTACAGGCGATTGAGAGCATGCCCGCCACCAAGCGCACTGTCGTCATTAGTGGCGCGGGCGATCGGCGCGACGAAGATATCTCTCGCCAAACCGAGATTTTGGGCGAAATTTTTGACGAAGCAATTTTGTATCAAGATCAGTGCCAACGCGGACGTGAAGATGGCGAAGTTTTAGCATTGCTGCAATTGGGCTTAAAGCATGTTTCGCGTACGAAAGAGATTCAAGAGATTCGCGGCGAATTTCTTGCGATCGACACAGCGATGGCCAAACTTAAACCGGGCCAGCTTTGCTTAATCTTGATTGATCAGGTGCAAGAGGCGCTCGATCATATTGCCAAAAGAATTGCTGAAGATCAAAATTAAAAAACCACGCTCTCTTCGTATTGAAGAGAGCGTGGCGGGATGACCTGTTCAAACCTCGTTGGCTAAAGAGAACCGCTAGCCACCATCACGAGAAGCAGTTACGCGTAGGCTCGCTTGCTCGTCAAGTTTGCGCGCTAAAGAAGAAGCTATCAAGATTTCGCTTTGTCGCTAGCACCACCGGCAGCAAACGGAAACGCCGGAAACATCGCGCGAGCCTGCTCTTGCAGCTTGTCTTGCATTTGCCCGAACAAATCCTTGCTCTGCTCAACATATGAATTCATCATGTTTTGCATAACAGGTGTTTGGCCACTCATAAATTGTGTCCAAGCCTCGGGCGACAATTGGGTATTGCCAAACAAACCTTTCGATTGATCTGCAAGACGGTCTTGCACCTCCATGAAGGTCTGGATGTTTTTTTCGAGGTAAGTGCCCATCATCCCTTGCATGGCATGACCATAAAACCGAATAACCTGAGCCAACATGACCGACGAAAACATCGGCATCCCACCACTCTCTTCTTCGAGAATAATTTGGAGCAAAATACTGCGCGTGAGATCTTCAGCAGACTTGGCATCTACCACTTTAAAGATCTCACTTTTAAGCACTAACTGTTTAACATCTGCCAACGTGATGTAGGTACTAGTTTGCGTGTCGTAAAGACGACGATTAGGATATTTTTTTATCAGACGTACGGATGCGTCTGTTGCCGCTTCGGTCATGCATGCCTCCAAAATCACTGTGTAATAACAAACAATAGGTTGTTAGCAGCGCCAACAACCTACGACTTCAACCCATGTGCAAACCACCGTTCAAAGAAAAATCAGCACCGGTTGAAAAGCCTGATTCTTCAGACGCAATCCAGGCCACAATCGAGGCAATTTCTTCGGGGCGCCCCAGTCGCTTGACCGGAATCGTTGCGACAATCTTTTCAAGGACTTCGGGGCGAATTGCACGCACCATATCGGTGCCAATATAGCCAGGCGATACCGTATTCACTGTCACGCCTTTACTGGCAACCTCTTGAGCGAGCGACATCGAAAAACCATGGATCGCAGCTTTCGCGGTGGCGTAATTCGATTGCCCAAACTGACCTTTTTGTCCGTTAACCGAACTGATATTGATGATGCGACCAAAACCGCGATCGACCATGGCTTCAATCACTTGTTTTGTCACGTTAAACAAACTATTTAAATTCGTATCCATGACGGCTCGCCAATCGTCGGCCGACATTTTACGAAACACGCCATCGCGCGTGATCCCAGCATTGTTCACCAGAATATCGACTGGGCCATGCTCGGCCACGACCGCTTTAAACGCAGCTTCACATGAGTTCCAGTCTGAGACATTACCGACAGAGGCAAAAAATTTATAGCCGAGTGCTGCTTGCTCGGCCAGCCATTGTCCGTAGTCGCGGCTCGGGCCACAACCCGCAACAACCGTCATTCCTTCTTTTGCCAAACGCTGACAAATAGCAGTCCCAATCCCACCCATTCCACCGGTTACATACGCTAGCTTTGCACTCATCCTCATCTCCTTTTGCCGCGCTGACACGGCATTGACCAACGCTAGACTGCTCGAACCTTGACGTAAGACCCCGGAGCTTTTTCAAGCACGGGATATGATTGATTACCCAATGTTTTTGAAGCTTTGACACGCTTGCCGCTGTGGGTTGCCAACCAGTCGCCCCAGTCACGCCACCAACTGCCAGGATACTCAGTCGCTTGCGCAAACCATTTTTCAGCAGCTTGACCCTTGACAGGTTTGTCGGCAACCCAATAGTTGCGCTTGTTTTTTGCTGGTGGATTAATCACCCCAGCGATATGCCCCGAGGCACCCAGCACAAAGCGATTAGGGCCAGGAAAAATTGCCGTCGAGGCAAACGCCGAGTGCCACGGCACAATGTGATCTTCGCGCGAGCCGTAGAGATAGGTAGGGACTTTGACTTTACGCAAATCGATTGGCACGCCGCAGCTTGTCAGCGCATTGGGTTGGCTTAATTTATTTTCAAGATAAGTATGTCGAAAATACCACGTGAAAAATGGCCCAGGCAAATTCGTGCTGTCGCCGTTCCAGAATAACAAATCGAAGGCAACCGGCGACTCGCCCTTTAAATAATTGGATACGACGTAATTCCAGACCAACTCGTTGGGTCGCAGAAATGAAAACGTGGTGCCAAGCTCGCGCGCCGACATCAAACCACCGTGTCCGATTTGTTGCTCGCGCAGGCTGGCATGCTGTTCATCGACAAACACCCCAAGCGGGCCCGTTTCTTTAAAGTCAACCATTGAGGTCAACAGCGTTAAAGACGCCACCGGACTTTGCCCGTTAGCCGCGGCAACAGCCAAGCCTGCCGCAAGCATCGTGCCACCCACGCAAAACCCCAACGCATTGATCTTGCTTTGCCCAGAAATCTTTTGCGTCACATCGAGCGCGGTTAGGATTCCGTCTTGAAGGTAATCATCCCAGGTCGCTTTTTCGATGCCATCCGTATCTTCTGCAAGCGGATTGCGCCAGGACATCAAGAACACGGTAAAGCCTTGCGCCACAGCATCACGCACAAACGAATTTTCGGGTTGCAGATCGAGAATGTAAAACTTATTGATGCAGGGCGGCACCAACAAAATTGGACGCTGATACACCGTCGGTGTCGTAGGCGAATATTGTATTAATTGAAAAAACTTGTTTTGAAAAACAACCGACCCGGCAGACGTGGCAACGTTTTCACCCACGACAAATTTGCTTTCGTCACTTTGTGAAATACGCCCTTTTTGAATATCACCGATCAGGTTCGAGACGCCCGCAACGAGAGTTTCGCCGCCAGACTCCAGCAGCGCGGCTTGTGCATCAGGATTGGTCGCCAAAAAATTAGCGGGCGACATCGCGTCGATCCACTGCATCACTGAAAAATGTAGCCGGTCTTTGAGTTCTGGCGAGGCGTCTGAAACATCGACCAACTTTTGCATGGCGTTTGCCGACAAAAGGTATAGGTGGGCCATGAGTAAATGAGGCGGGCTCGAGGCCCAAGCCGGCGCGGCAAACCGACGGTCTTTAATCGCCGGCAAATGCCCTTGAGTCGCCTGTTGGGATAATCGTTGCCAAGCTTGCATGAAGTCGTGTTGGACCGACGCGAGCGCCTCTTTTGAAATCCCGGGCGGTGGCGCCAATCCCTCTGGAAACGGAAAGTTCACATTCAGACCTATTTGTTTATGGTGTTGGCGGTGTCATCGTGCTCTGCAAGATGAGGATTGTCAACCCCCAAAAATACGCTTGACCGGGCATTCAAAATGAGTCAGAGACTGCCTAACCAAGCAAGCGTCGCCATACGCCCTGTTTCACGGTCACGTCGGTACGAAAAAAACTGCCGCTGCGAGTCATTTACCGTACACAAGCCACTGTTTTCGACCTGCACCACGCCCATTTGCGCAAGACGCCAGCACGCCAGACCCGCTAAATCTGCACGCCATTTGTCTGGTTCAAGCGCGTCTGGCAAAAAATACCCTGCCTGCTCAGCCCCCTTGCCCTGAAAAGCCACTCTGACCTCTTCGCCCACCTGAAAGGCTTTAGCGCCGATACCGGGGCCAACCCAAGCACGCCAACCTGACGCCGTCGGGAGCTTGGCTTGCATCAGCTGCAAAGTCGCCTCTAAGACGCCGGCGGCAAGGCCTTTCCAGCCAGCATGGGCCACCCCAACGACGGTACCAGCCTGGTCCGCCAGCACCACCGAGAGGCAATCAGCCGTTAACACCGCCAGCACACGCCCAGGCGTGGTGCTGACCGAGGCATCCGCCGCCGGAGGCCATTGGTTTAACCCAAATAGTTGGGGGTCATCTGCATCTACCACGCGAACCCCGTGCACTTGCTTGAGCCAAGCAGGTTCGTTGGGTAGCACACGTCTCAGGCGCTTGCGATTCTCATGCACGCTAGCAGGATCTTCTTGGGTGCCAAGACCTAAGTTAAACGTATCGTAAGGAGGCTCGCCCACTCCGCCGTCGCGGGTTGTACAAAAGAGTTGAACACCCTGCCAAGCTTGCTTTGGCCGGATCAGGGGGAGAGCGGACTGAGTGGTTGAAGACATAATGGGCACTGAAAGAGTGGCTTACGGCGACAGCTGCAGGTTGGGCACTTAAAGTTTGGCTTGCGACACTAAGCGCATCGCGGACGCTAAGGCTTCCAGCTGATGTGCTCGATGACCTTGAGCATATCAGCTGCAGGCGCGGCCGTAAATTCGACCATTCCTGCGCCGCTGGGATCCTCAAACCGCAATTGATGTGCGTGCAACATCTGCCGAGCGGCACCTTCAATGGCCCGACCACCGTACAACGTGTCACCCAAGAGAGGGTGCCCCAAACTCGCCAAATGGGCTCGAATCTGGTGTGTTCTGCCAGTTTCTAGCCGACAAGTCACTTCAGAAATATTCGAGCCACCATACTCGCCCACCCTGACAAGCTGATAGTGTGTCACCGCGGCCTTGGGTGCGCTCAGGCTCTCGACCGACATACGCACTGGCACTTTGGGGTCTCGTCCGATTGGACGGTCTATCGTGCCCTGCTCAAGCATGCGCCCATGGGCCAGCGCCAAATACTGGCGCCCCATGGTGCGAGCCTGCAGCTGACGCACTAAATGGGTTTGCGAGACCTCGTTTCGGGCAATCACCAGCAACCCTGAAGTGTCTTTGTCTAGGCGATGGACGATTCCGGCACGCGCAACCTGGGTCAATTCGGGGTAGCGGTGCAGCAAGCCATTGAGCAAGGTTCCCGACCAATTCCCCGCCCCGGGGTGTGTCACAAGCCCAACCGGCTTATTGACAACAATCCAATCGCTTGTTTCGCCTAGTACATCAAAATCAACAGGTTGCGGCACAAAAGCATGATCTTCTGGAGCCGGCTGCTCGTAGACCGTGATCACGTCATCTTCGCGCAGAGTTTGCCTGAGTTTGGCGACTTTACCGTTTACCAGAACGTGCCCCCCCTGAATCCACGTCTGCAACCGACTTCGAGAATGTTGTGGCACAAGCTGCGCCAGGACCTTATCGAGTCGCTCAAGCGGCATTTCGTCGGTTACCAGAAAAACCTGAGGTTCGTCGTCAGGCGCAATATCTTCAGAAATTGGGGTGTCGGTCATTGGGACTCGTCTTATAATCAGCACAGAATGCTAACACCAAGGATCATTTCGTGATGGGTCGCAACACTATTTCTTTGTTTCAGTCGCGCACTGCAACCACCTGGGCCAACGGGCTCATGGTTTTATTTGTCGCTTTACTGATTGCAGGTTGCGGCACCAAAGGGCCTGAGTACGATCCCACCGCCAGCTGGAACGTCGAGCGCCTGTTTGAAGATGGCAAAGCCGAAATGAATTCGGGTAACTGGCGCCTGGCCAAAGAGCGTTTTATGCAAGTCGAAACGCGTTTTCCGTTTGGCACCTACGCGCAACAATCGATGTTGAACTTGGCCTATGTGCAATGGAAAGACAAAGAGCCCGAACTGGGTTTGGCCACGCTCGGCCGCTTTCAGCAGCAATATCCAAACCACCCGGCGACAGACTATGCGCTATACCTGCGCGGTTTGATCAACTTTACGCCCCCAAGTGCGGTATTTGCCACCGTCACTCGGCAAAATCCTGGTGAACGCGACCCCAAGGCGTTGCGCCAGTCGTACGCCGCTTTTAACGAACTGGTCGAGCGTTTTCCTGCAAGCCGCTACGCAACTGACTCACGCAAGCGTCTCGAATGGCTGATCAACACGATGGCTGAAAACGAGATGCTCATCGCGCGTTATTACTACGAAAGATTTGCCTATGTGGCTGCCATCAATCGGGCGCAAGTGGTCATCACCGAGTTTCAAGGCGTGCCGTCCTCAGAACAGGCGCTCTACATCATGATGATGTCATACGACAAACTGAAGATGACTGATTTGCGCAACGACACCGAACGCGTGTTGCTTAAAAACTTTCCAAATACGACCTTAATCGCTAAGGGCTTTCCGGGTAAATACAGTGCCTGGAACCCCTTACGGTTGTTTTGAGAAAGCGGTTAGGCTCTGAAGCCCTACTAGCCCCTCTGCACAAGGCGAGCCCGCCAGACGGCTTTTCAGTCAGACGGTCAGAGCAAGCGTGTCAAGACCCTTGCTCGGCGTGGCGTGTATAAAACGCCACGGCCTCATCCCGTGAACGGGTGCGTGCAAAAGGTGGTAAGCCGCGCCACAGCTGCTTGCCGTAAGGCTTATCCACAAGGCGCGTATCACCCACCATCAACACGCCCCAGTCGGTTTCGCTTCGAATCAAGCGACCTGCACCCTGTTTAAGCGCAATCGCCGCCTCTGGCAGTTGATATTCCATAAACGGATTGCCACCACGACTGCGGCAGGCCCGCAAACGTGCTTCAAGCACAGGGTCATCCGGCGGTGCAAAGGGCAGCTTATCAATCGCGACTAAGGTCAGACGATCACCCTGAACATCAATGCCTTCCCAGAAACTCGCGCTGCCGACTAACACGGCATGATCCAAGGTACGAAAGCGTTCGAGTAAATCGCGCCGCGTGCCATTACCTTGCCGCATCAGCGGCCACGTGATGCCAAGACGATCATAAGCATCGCCAATCAAACCTGCCACGCGTTCAACCGCGCGCAGCGTGGTGCACAACACAAGTGCCCCACCTTGACTCGCTTGGATTAAGGGAATCAGCGTGTCGACAAAGGCAGGTAAAAAATCCGGCGATTGCGGTGGTGGTAATTGTTGCGGCACATACAGTAGGGCTTGCGTCGGATAATCAAACGGCGACTCAAGACGCAAAGTTTGCGCATCGTCTAAGCCTAAGCGCGAAGTGAAATGTGAAAAATCACGATGCACGGATAGCGTCGCTGACGTAAAAATCCAGGCCTGCCCGCCTTGCCGATAACGCGAAAACGCCTCGGCAACGGATAAAGGTGCCGCGTGCAAACGCACGTGATGTAAGCCGCACTCAACCCAGCGAACCACCTGCTGCAGATCTTCTATGGGTGCACGCGACTCGCGACCAGGTTGGCCCCACTTGGCTAAACGTTCAGCCAACTCTTGGCAGGTCCGTGCCGCAGCGGCCAAGTCGGGATGTTTTTCTTCGACGCTGGCCAGCATTTTTCCGATTTCGTCGAGCGCGAGTTGCAGGGTTGCGCACGCCGCATCAAAGACCGCGGGCTCAGGAAATGCCTCAAACGTCACGCGCTTAGAGGGCATCTGTTCAAGCCCAGCGCAGGCTAGGCGCAACTCACGCGCGGTGTGTTCAATCCGACGCGCTTGTTCAGACCAGTTGGTGAGCTCTCGAGCATGCGCCAAGCCAGCAACCTCAATAAGCTTAGCCAGATCCAACAATTGATGGGTTGAGAGACTATTGCCCAAAAATCGCGTAGCGGTATCGGGCAATTGATGCGCTTCATCAAACACCACAGTATCGGCGGCGGGTAACAAATCAGTGATGCCTTCGTCGCGCAACATCAAATCAGCCATAAACAAGGCGTGATTAATCACGACCACGTCGGCCTCTTGCGCTTGACGGCGAGCCTTCAACACAAAGCAATCACGTACATTGGGGCAATCTTGACCCAAACAATTTTCGCGGGTTGAGGTCACACGCTGCCAGATTTCGGCTTCTTCGGGCACTGAGGGTAAATCAGCACGGTCACCGGTGGTGGACTGTTGTGCAAAGGTGTGAATGTGGCGCAACTGCTGCACTTCAGCCCGCGACCTTAAGCCACGATCTTCGGTTTGAAGCTTTTCAAGGTGATAGTGGCACACATAATTGCCACGCCCTTTCAGTAAGGCGATCGTGGCGGGCACGCTGAGGGCCTCGCGCACACGTGGCAAATCGCGCGCAAATAACTGATCTTGCAAGGTGCGGGTGCCAGTCGAAACCAACACTTTACCGCCCCCTAGCAACGCGGGCACCAAATAAGCCCAGGTTTTACCTGTTCCGGTGCCGGCCTCAGCGACCAAGGTTGAGCGCTCAGCGATGGTGCGCTCAACCATCTGAGCCAATTCGATTTGTGAAGGTCGCACGCGAAAGCCCGGCGCAATCGCCGCAAGCGGCCCTTCGAGCGAAAAAAGCTGAGAAATCGACTGATCTGACATAAGTGGCACCAAGAATCTAGGCGGATCATACCGCCTCAGCTGAAGAAGAAGTCTTAGTGTGGCAAAATCGTCCGTTTGCCTTAGCTAAAAAGCCCTCATTCCAATGACTGAATCGACTTCTGCCAAAACTGCCACCCAAGCCACTTCTGCAAGTGCAGCGACC
>JAURJT010000040.1 GCA_030832095.1 Gammaproteobacteria bacterium
GGAGGGTACACGAGGCGCACCTGCGTGATGATCGCACAGGAAAAGTTCATATCCTGCGCACAAATACCGCCGATTGGGCCACCACTGCGCTGGGCAAATTGCTAGACCTCGAATTTACGCACTAAATGGCAGAAGTCAGGAGTATCGATGATTTTGGCAAAGACTATTCATCTCACTCACGCTTGATCGCGTTGCCGTTTAATCATCTCAAAATTGATCGTGAGTTTATTCATCAGTTAGGCAAAAGCAAGAACGTCGATATTGTTGTGAAAAATATTATCGATCTGGCGCAGAGCCTGGGGATTTCAGTGACTGCTGAAGGTGTGGAAACTCAACAGCAACGCAACGTGTTGGTGCAGTTAGGCTGCCATTGTGGACAGGGTTGGTACTTTGAAAAAGACCAACCCCTAGAGCGCTTGCACGGCTTACCCGCTACGTTTGGGCCGCCGGTGGTGACTGCGCTAGAGGGCGCCTAAGCCTCAAGCTTAGTAACCTACCGCCTCACCATCGCGGCGGTGATCAGAACCCGCAGCATAGGCAAAGGGCCCAGTGCTCGTTTGCTTTTCGCCTAGGCGAGCAATCAACTGTGCGCTACCAAAATCGGTACTGTCGGCAGCTGCCACGATTGGCGCGTGACCCATGGCTTTGAGCCCTGCGACAACAGCGGGGCTAACAGTAGCCTCAACAGTCAGTTCAGCTACGTCATTGATGCGCCAACGCGGCGCGTCTGAGCAGGCCTGTGGATTGTGCTGTTCAACGACACGACGCAACACCATCTGCATATGGCCTTGTGCTTGCATGTTGCCACCCATCACGCCGAACGCCATTTCAGGTTGACCATCACGCGTCATGAAGGCGGGGATAATCGTGTGCATGGGGCGCTTGCCGCCTGCGACTTGATTGGGGTGGCCAGGGGTCGTGACAAAACCAGAGCCGCGATTTTGTAGTGCGATGCCGGTTTTAGGCACGACCACGCCCGAACCAAAGCCTTTGAAATTGGACTGAATAAACGAAATCATGCGACCGTCTGCATCAGAGGCGCATAAATAAATGGTGCCGCCTGAGGGTGGTTGTCCCGCCGCATAGGTGCCTGCTTTTTTAGGGTCGATCAGCTTGGCGCGCTCGCGTGCATACGACTTGCTGAGCAAATCTTTTGCGCTGACTTTCATAAACGCCGGGTCGGCAACGTGTGCATATAAATCGGCAAACGCTACACGCATGGCTTCAACTTCTAAGTGCATGCGTTCGGCTGACCCTGGAGCGGTTTCGTTGTAAGGCAGGTGCTCGATGATGTTGAGCGCCAGCAAGGCGGTGAGGCCCTGACCATTAGGCGGGATCTCGTGCACGTCGTAGCCGCGAAAGTTGGTCGAGATAGGCTCGACCCAGTCGGCTTGATGCGCGGCCAAGTCAGCCTCTGTCATTACCGCGCCACACTCGGCCGAAAAGGCCGCAATCATCTTGGCTAAGCGACCACGATAAAACGACTCACCCTTGGTACGGGCAATATCTTCAAGGGTATCGGCTTGATCGGCAAATTTCCAGATCTCGCCAGTCGCGGGTGCGCGACCATTGGGCATGAAAGCGCTAAAGCCAGGGTACTGCGCCAAATCTTTGACTGCTGCAGCCCATTGCTTAGAGATGACCGGGCTGACCGGAAACCCTTCGCGCGCGTGACGAATTGCGTCTTTAAACAAATCTTCAAAGGGCAGTTGGCCAAATTTGTTTGACAACGCAACCCATTGCGAGACGGCGCCTGGTACGGTGACTGAATCCCATCCATTCTTGGGCATGGTGTCCATACGCTTAAAGCGCTCGGGCGACCAGGCAGCTGGCGCACGCCCTGAGGCGTTTAAGCCATGCAACTTTTTGCCATCCCAAATAATCGAGAAGCCGTCACCGCCAATGCCATTCATGGTGGGCTCAACAACAGTTAGCGTAATGGCTGCAGCAATCGCTGCGTCAATGGCATTACCACCGCGTGCAAACACAGCTGCGCCTGCTTGCGAAGCGAGCGGCTGCGAGGTTGAAACAATATTGCGTGCCAGCACGGGTTGACGGCCAGACTGAAATGGGAGTTGCCAGTTCATGAGTGAAAAGATTCCTGCAAAGGTTGAGTAACAAGAGCAATAGGCCAGTATGTTGGCGCTTTAGCATGACGTCGCGCCAAGGCAGAAATGAGCGCCCTGACAGTATGAGGTTGACCCATCATAATCGTTGGCGTAGCTTCTGGCTTGTTGTTGGCGTCTACGCGGGTTGCAACAACAAAAAAAGCGCCAAAGCGCTTTCTTTGTTGGGCTTAAGCGCGAACTTAAGCAACCATATGAATCGCTTTTTTAACCGTATTGAAAATTTCATCAATCTGGTCTTCGCTGACGATCAGCGGTGGCGAAAACGCCAAGCTGTCGCCGGTGTAGCGAACTAACACACCCATTTCTAAGCACTTCAAGAAAACGTCATATGCGCGTGCACCTGGCGCACCTGCACGCGACTCAAGTTCAACCGCACCCATCAAGCCAAGGTTTCGGATATCTTTGACGTAAGGCTCGCCACGCAGCGCGTGGATCGCTTTTTCAAATTTCGGAGCAAGAGCCAACGAACGGTCGAATAATTTTTCGCGCTTGTAGATTTCTTGGGTTGCCAGGCAAGCAGCTGCAGCGGCAGGATGCGATGAATAGGTGTAGCCGTGAAACATTTCAATCGCATTGGCTGGGCTAGCGTTAAGAATCGCGTCGTAGATATGGGTTTGAGCCGCGACAGCCGACATCGGGATCGAAGCGTTGTTGATGGCTTTGGCCATCGTAATCATATCGGGGGTCACGCCAAAAAATTCGCTGGCAGTGGCTTTGCCTAAGCGACCAAAGCCTGTGATCACCTCATCAAATATCAGCAAGATGCCATGCTTGGTGCAGAGCTCGCGCAGGCGTTGCAGGTAACCGACAGGCGGCACCAACACGCCGGTTGAGCCAGCAACCGGTTCAACGATCACGGCCGCAATAGTCGAGGCGTCGTGCAAGGCGCACAGGCTTTCAAGATGGTCAGCAAGGTGCATGCCCCATTGCGGCTGACCTTTGCTAAAGCCCATGTCAGGGATGCTATGTGTGTGCGGCAAATGATCAACGCCAGGGATCAGGTTGGCCGAATAGGCCTTGCGATTGGCAACGATGCCACCGACTGAAATGCCGCCGAAACCCACGCCGCTATAGCCACGCTCGCGACCAATCAAACGCGTACGCTGCGCTTCGCCACGCGAGCGGTGATAGGCCAGTGCCATCTTGAGTGCGGTGTCGACAGCTTCAGAACCAGAGTTAGCAAAGAAGATGCGATCCAAGCCTTTTGGCATCACGCCAGCGACAACTTTGGCAGCTTCAAACGCTAACGGGTGCGCCATCTGAAAGGGCGGTGCGTAATCAAGCTCTTGCATTTGCTTGTGCACGGCCTCAATAATTTCGGCGCGGCCATGACCAGCGTTGACGCACCAGAGGCCAGCGCTTGCATCAAGCACCTTCTGGCCATCCATGGTGGTGAAGTGCATATCTTTGGCACTTTTAAGAATGCGTGGGGCAGCTTTGAACTGACGGTTGCCTGTGAAAGGCATCCAGAAATTGGTCATGTCCACACTGTTGGACAGGCTAACGGCTTCGGTGATAGCGTTCATGGGGTTCTCCGGTAATCGGGTTGTACGCTTACTGTAGCGCTGCAATACCGGTCGTGACCAGTACAGTTACACAAATATGTGGCAAACTGTACTGGTACTTGGGCGATTTGGGACAGCGCTTGCGCGCCCCAGCCTCAGTGGCTCGCCCATCCTCACCTAAAGGTGCCTCAATTGGCCTTTTCCCTGAATCTTGATCGCCAAGCTGACCTGAGCTTGGTCGAGCAAATCGTCGCTACGTTGACCGCTGCGATCGCGAGTCGTGCCTTACGGGCGGGTGATGCTTTACCTTCGGTGCGCCAGCTTGCGCGTGAGCAGGGCCTCAGCGCCTTTACCGTCTCAGAGGCGTATCAGCGCCTGGTCGCGGCCGGTCAAGTGGTGGCGAAGCGGGGCGCCTCCTATCGTGTGGTGGATAAGCGTGCGGCGCTGCCCCAGTCAATCCCCACGTGGTCCGCACCGACTCTGAGTGCGGCGTGGCTGTTGTCAGACGTTTTCGCCGACCACTCGGTGCCGATCAAGGCGGGTTGCGGTTGGATACCCGGCGAGTGGATCAACGAAAGTGGTTTACAGCATGCCTTGCGCACCGTCAGTCGTGTGCCGGGCGCGCGGTTTGGCGGCTATGGACACCCCTATGGCATGGCGTCGTTGCGCGAGCAAATCGCAGCCAGGCTCAGGCGCAATGACATCCCTGTTGAGGCTGCAAATGTGCTGCTCACTCAGGGTGCTACGCAAGCACTTGATTTGGTGGTGCGCACGATCTTACGTCCTGGCGATACTGTCATTGTTGAAGATCCTTGTTATTGCAATTTGCTTCAGATTTTGCAGCTTGCGGGTTTAAAGGTTGTGGGCTTGCCCCGAAACGCAGACGGCCATGATCTTGATCAGCTCAGTCAGTTGATTAAGCGCGCGCGCCCCAAAGCGATTTTTATAAATACTGTGTTGCAAAATCCTTCAGGTACCACGTTGTCGTTGAGTCGCGCCAAGGGCTTGCTTGAGATCGCCGATCAGCACGGCTTATGGGTGATCGAAGACGATATCTATCGCGAGCTCGCACCTGAAGGCGCGCCGTGCCTCGCTGCACTCGAGGGGCTGCGTCGCGTCATCTATATTTCAGGCTTCTCGAAAACGATTACGCCTACGTTGCGGGTGGGCTATGTGGCCGCACATCCTGACATACTGGCAAGTTTGGCGCGCAGCAAAATGGCCGTTGGCCTCACTTCGTCAGAGGTCACCGAGCGTTTGGTGGCCAACGTTTTGACAGATGGTCACTACCAACAACATCTCAAGTTTTTAACCGAAAAATTAAAACAGGCGCATCAGCGTGTGTGCGCAAGTATGCAGGCAGTGGGCGTTGAGATTTTTGAGCAACCGGAAGCCGGTTTGTTTTTGTGGGCGCGTCTGCCGATTGATCCAAAACAAAGTACCGGTGTCGCAACCCGCGCCTTGCAACATGGCATTTGGTTGGCCCCTGGGGCATATTTTCGACCGGAAGATCGCGCTTCGAACTGGTTTCGCTTTAACGTTGCCAACTCAGATCATCCGGTTTTATGGGATTTCATCCGCACGCTTTCTTAGAGCTGTTCGCGCGCCAAAGTCGGTGCGCGTGGCGCGCCTTAGGGTTCTCTGTTGTCAGAATGCTTTTCTAACGATCAACCGCCAAATAAAGCGTCTCTTTGATTTCTTCCATGACAACGTAGCTACGCGATTCTGCTGAAGCGGGCAGACGCTTGAGGATCTCGCCCAACAGTTGTCGATATTTGCTCATCTCGGCTAAGCGCGCTTTGATTAAATAATCAAAATCACCCGACACGAGGTGGCATTCCATGACCTCAGGAACATATTCAAGTTCTTTTTTGACTTTTTCAAAAACGTCATCGGATTTTGTTGAGAGCTTGATCTCAAGAAATACCAACAGACTCTTGCCAAGCGCGGCAGGGTTGACTCGCGCGTAGTAGCCCATGATGATGCCTTCACGCTCGAGTCGCTTGACACGTTCTGAACAAGGGGTCGCAGACAGGTTCACACGCTCGGCCAAGTCGGTCATTGAGATGCGGCCATCGCGTTGTAAGACATCGAGTATCTTGAGGTCGATGCGGTCGAGCGGGCGCGGGGGGTCTTTTATCGTCACGGGGCAGATCCGAAAAGTCAAAACAGTAAAAGGCAGGTAAAACTATGGCTTAACGACTTGATTTTAGTGATTTCTGCTGTAATGCTGTCAGAATCTTTTTACATGGATCTCAACGCCCTATGTCGATCGCCCCACAGCCCGTCACCGTTACGCTTGAGCAAGGCCAAGTCACAGGTCTGCAAACCCAGACGGTCACGCAGTTCTTAGGGCTGCGTTACGCCCAAGCTCCAACCGGCGCCTTGCGCTTTGCTCCGCCGCAAGCCTTATGGCCCCAGCCGCCGTTTGACGCAACCCAATCGGGCCCCGTGTGCCCGCAGTTGCCCTCTCGCCTGCGTACGGTGATGGGTGACTTTGAGGACGGGCAAGATGAAGACTGTTTGCGCTTAGCGATTTGGACACCTGGCTGCGACCGGCGTAAGCGCCCAGTGGTGGTGTGGCTACACGGCGGTGCCTGGCAAAGCGGTGGCGGCGCGCTGGCCTGGTACGACGGTACTCGCCTGGCGGCGAAGGGTGACTGCGTAGTGGTTGGTGTCAATTATCGGCTTGCCGCGCTCGGATGGTTATATGTGCCGGGTGAAACGGCCAACATGGGGCTGCTTGATGAAGAGGCTGCCGTGCGTTGGGTGGTCGACAACATCGAGCATTTTGGCGGTGACCCTGCCAACATCACCATGATGGGTCAGTCGGCGGGGGGCTTCAATATTGCAGCGATGCTCGCGCGCGAGCCCCTCTTTAGCCGTGCGATTTTGCAAAGCGCGTCGCTTGGGCGCGGGTTTCGTGAACCGGCGCAAGCCGCGCACCTCAGCCGCGTGTTTTTGCAGGCGGCAGGTGCGCAGACTGTTGAGCAGGCGCGTGCCTTGCCGGTGGCGAGTTTATTGGCAGCTCAACAGGCCCCGAGCGTGATGGCTGCGCTCAAAGAAGAAGGCGCGAATCGCAGTTTATTTTGCCCGGTGGGTGATGCCGAGTTTTTTCGCTTGCCGCTTACCCCACTGATGCAGCACGCGGCGACCCGTGCCGATGTGTTGCTAGGCTATACCCGCGATGAAATGACCGCGTTTCCGGGCACCGAGCGTGATACGGCCAGTCAACAACTGGGTGAAAAAATCTTTGGTGCCCCGTCGCGACAATGGGCGCAAGACGCACACGCTGCTGGTCGGCAAGCGTGGGTGTTTGAGTTTGCTTATGGGCCTAATCCCGTGTTCGGCGCCTGCCATTGCAGCGAGTTGCCGTTTGTGTTTGGTAATGTTGAGAGCTTTGATGGGGCTGCAATGCTGCAGGGGATGGTTGCAGAGCATGGTGCGCGTCTGGTCGAGCAGATGCAGAGCGCTTGGATTGCGTTCATTCATGGCCGCTCGCCTGGCTGGGCACCCAGCCCAGCGGTGCATGTTTTTGAATAGCATTTAAACAAAGGATCATCAGTATGCGAATCAATATCCAACTGTCTCGTGTCGCCCTGTTTGTGATGGCGGTGGGCGTCTGTAGTCTGTCCCTACTGAGCCCGCGTGTGACGCAGGCTCAAACCCCGGGCGCTTACCCTGACAAGCCGGTCAAGATCATTGTGGCGAACCCGCCAGGCGGCCCGATCGACGTCATTTTGAGGGTGTTAGCGACGCGTCTTACTGCGGTCTGGGGTCAACCGGTTGTGGTTGAAAATCGTCCGGGTGGTGCAGGCATTGTCAGCACAACGGCGCTCGTCAAAGCCCCGGCAGATGGTTACACGATCGGGATGGTGGCAGCGTCGTCTGTCACCATCATGCCGTTTGCGGTCGATAGCTTGCCTTACGATCCGGTCAAAGATTTGCAGCCGATCTCACTGGTGGCGCGCACCCCGTTTATTTTTATTGTGCGTCAAGACAGCCCATTTAAAACTTGGCAAGATTTTGTGCAGCAGGCCAAAACCCGCGATCTGACGATCGGCTCGTATGCCATTGGGTCGGCCTTTCATATGGTCTGGGAGCAAACCGCACGCCGTGTCGGCATCAAGGCTGTCTATGCGCCCGCCAACGCGGCCAGCAAGACACAAGGCGACCTTGTAGGAGGTCAGCTTGATATCGCGCTTGAAGCGCCGTCTAGCGCGCGGGCAATGCTCGATGGCGGACGGGTGCGGGCAATTGCGATCACCAGCCCTGAACGTTTTGCCGGTTTGCCAGATACGCCAACGCTCTCTGAGTCTGGCTTGTCAGGCTATTCGTCGCTTCCGTGGCTTGGGTTGATGGGCCCAGCAGGGATTCCAGCAGAGCGCGTCGCCCTGATTCAAAAAACCGTTGCGCAAATTTTGCAAGAACCGGCCATGCTCAAACAACTCGAAACACTTGGGATGATGCCGGTAGGCAGCACACCACAACAGATGGGTGAGACGATTGCGCAAGACCGACTGCTGATGCAGCCTTTGGTGAAAGAGCTTGGGATTCGCTTGAATTAGCCCGTTAATTTATGAACGAGTCGGTTGACTTATTTTTTTGCCGGCATCGTTTTTGTTTTTGGCTTTGCTTTGCTCTCTGACGCCCAATGATTGCCTTTGGCTGAAGTTGTGCGTTTGAGTTCGACACCGTATTGATACAGGTCGGGTCGATACTGCACGCAGATCAACTCAACCGGTCGTTCAAAACGATCGTAAACAATGCGCTCAGAGGACAACAATGCGGCGCCAGGCTCAACGTGCAACGCACGCGCAACTTCTGGCGTGGCTTGCACCGCAGAAATCACCTGTTCGGCGCGAGCAATCACGATACCAGCAGCCTCAAGTAGGTCAATTAACGGGCGCGTTGACATCTGCTCAGTTTTGACTTGTCGGCTCACAAACAAAGGTAAATGTGTCACTGCGTATGAGAATGGCACGCCGTTAAGGCGTCGAACGCGTACCGACCAGAGCACCGTAGCCTTGTGCTTCACCTTAAGTTTTGTCGCCACTTCTGTACCCGCCGGCACCTGCTCATGGGACAGCAGTTCTACACTTGTTGCATCCCCCATGCGGCGATTATTTTCAATCATGCCTTCAACCCCTGCCACCAGCTGAGTACTCGGCCGATAAAGTGCAACGATGGATTGTTTGCCCTGAGTTTTGACAATGAGTCCGCGTGCGGCCAGTTCGTCTAGGGCACGGCGTGCGGTGATACGAGAAACCTCTAAGGCTTTTTCTATCTGGCTTTCACTTGGAAATATCGCGCCAGAGGCGAAGGAGCCCTCTAAGATACGATCCCGTAAAAATGAAAAAATCTGATGGTACAAAGGACTGGGCAAGCTTTTATTCGTTCGAAAGCTTGTCCAGTCAGATCTTTTGACCCGTTTCGGGAGCGACTGCTTCGCTACATTTTTTTTAGGTAGCGCTTGGCTCATCTCTTCAAGCCCCTAAGCTACTTTGTCATTGCTCGCGGCAGCCACAGGGCAATCTCGGGCCAAAACACCAACAGGGCAACGACAAGAAACATGATCAGATGAAAAGGAATCGTGCCGTATACAACCTCTGAAAGCTTACCTTTCCAGATACTTTGTATGACAAATAAATTGATTCCAACAGGTGGCGTGATCTGACCCATCTCAATAAATAATACCAAGATGACACCAAACCACACAGGGTCAATCCCGTACTTGAGCAACACAGGATAGAGCAGCGGTACGGTAATGACAATCATCCCGATACTTTCAATTAAGCAGCCGAGAATGGTGTAAAGAACAAATAGTGCCAATAAAAACTCAAAGCGCGTCAGATTGAGTGCACCTAAAAAATTTGTGAGATCACGACCAACGCCAGCCATTGAGATGGCATAAGAAAACAAAAACGCGCTATAGACGATAAAAAGAATATTGCCACTGACTAAAACAGTGTCAAACATGGCGCCACGAAAGGCCTGCCAATCTAAATTACCCCAGATGCGCGCGATGATGATTGCAAAGAGGCAGCCCACACCCGCCGCCTCTGTGGGCGTGACCAGACCCATATAAATGCTACCCATCGTGCCGCCAATCAACAATACAAAGGGCATCAGGTCGAAGATGGCGCGCAACCATTCAGCGCGCGTAGTAGTGGTCGTCTCTTTAGGAGCAGTAGAGGGTTTTAAGATCGCATGGATTGCGACGTACAGCATGAATAGACCTGTGAGTAGTAAACCGGGCACGACACCAGCCATAAACAATTTGGCAATTGAGGTTTCTGTGAAGGTGCCATAGATGATGAAGGCCAGACTGGGTGGGATCATGATGCCGAGTGTGCCCCCCGCGGCGAGCGTGCCCGCCGAAAGCTTGCGGTCATAACCACGCTGTAATAACTGGGGTAGGGCAACCGAGCCAATCGCCGCGGCGGTGGCAACGCTTGAGCCACTGATTGCGGCAAATAAAGCGCAACCCGCTACGTTGGTTTGTAACAGGCCACCGGGGATGCGTTTCACAAACAGCGACAACGCGCGATACACGCTAAAACTCAAGCCGCTTTTCTCCATAATGAGTGCAAGCATGATGAACAGCGGGATAGCGGTTAGCGTAAAACTATCCATACTTCCCCAACTCACCAAGCCCATGGCTTTTAAGCTACCAAAGCCGCCATGTGTTGTGATGTAGAGCAAGGAGGCGACCGTGATCGCAAAGGGCACCCAGAGACCCGAGCATAGCAAGGCGATAAAGACGCCAAAGATCAAAATAATTTCGGTGCCTGAACTCATTGCTGTGCCTCCTTGGCGCCTTGAATCACGCGTTTGATATCGCGCAACAACATCACGACCAGCGCCATACAAAGTAGGGTGATGCCCAAAGGCATGACCAGTCTCGGGATCCAGAGAGGGGTCTCTAGTAAAGTCGGTGCAAGATCGTTGCGAACATAGCTCGCAATGACAAAATTAATCAGGTGATAGTCCAAAATCACCGAGGTTGCTAAAGCGATCAAAATAAAGATCACCATCAGCACGCGGTTTTGCTGCGCGGATAAACGACTTGTGAATAACTCAACCTGATGGAAACTGTTGTGCATGGCACAGCCCGCCAAGCTTAAAAAAGAGACGGTGACTAACAAATAGCCACCAAGCTCTTCGGATAATTCAAGATTAAATCCTAGCAGTCGAGCGGTCACCTCAGCCACGACTAACAGCATCATCGCAAGCATCGCGAGTTGACAGAACACCATGGTGCCATCGATAAAACCTTTGCCCCAGTAGTGCTCTTCAGTACTGTTCGTCGTGGTGTTCATGGCTGACCTCTAGCGACCAATCGCTGCGCGGATTTTAGAAAGTGCTTCTACTGCATCGGGACCTTGTTTTTCAGCCCAGGTTTTCCAATAGGGTTCCATCATTTTTGCGCCCAAGGCCATATCGGCGGCCGTCGCCTCAGTGATCTTCATACCCTTGGCGCGCAACGCAGCCGTGACTTGATCTTCTTCTTCAAAAAGCGTTTTGGTGTTCCAGGGCATGACGTCTGAAACGATGCTCTTGAGCTTGGCTTGAGTGCCAGGGGTCAGCTTGTCGTAGGCGCTTTTGTTGACGATGATGAAGGCGTTAAAGTAATTGGGTCCTAAGCGGTAGCTGTATTTCAACAAGTCACCCCAGATTTTTCCGCCACCTGAACTGGCGGTGAAGACGCCGCTAATGACGCCGGTATCCAAAGCTGAGGGCACCTCTTCAGCGCCCAAGGTTGCAGGTACGCCGCCGAACTGACGCACGAAGGCAGACTGTTCGGGCGAGGTCACGCGCATTTTCTGGCCTTTGAAGTCTGCCAACGATTCAAGCTTGTTGCGCGACCACGAGACTTGTAGTGGGTAGTAATAGCCGCCTAGCACTTGCACGCCTTTTGAGGCGTAGGCCTTTTCAATGTAAGGCATCATGATTTTGAGGGCGATTTCAAGGTGCTCTGTTGTGACCAAGAGCATGGGCAACTGAAGCAAGCCACCGATTGGGATGTTGCCTTGGTAAAGTCCGTCGTCACCAAGCTGCATGGTGCCTTCCGCAACCGCCTGGGTGATCGTGGTGGTTTTGATCGGAACGGCGCCCGCCAAGTGGTAGTTAATTTTTAATTCGCCGTTTGTTTCTTTAGCGACCCGTTCAGTAATGGTTTGCAAACCTCTTGCGCCTGCCAACGTTGCGGCGGGGGCATAGGTGTAGGCGTTCCAGTCAACGGCGTGCGCCGAGGGCGTCAAGCCAAATCCTGCTGAAACAATGCTGATACTTGCTGCGAGTGCAATGCGAAGGCTCTTCATTTTGTGGACTCCTGGGTGGTGGGTTGGACATAACGGCTCTCAATCTCCATAAAAGCCGGGTACTCAAACAGATTCCAAAGGGTGCGATGGTCAACCATACGATCCGAGAACGCCGCGCTTGAGCCATTACGCGCTAACTCTTCATATAAGGCCTTGCCGACTGAAGCAATGACCCGGGTCATCGAATTAGGAAAGATCGCGATGCTATAGCCCAAGGCGGTGAGTTGATCAACGGGTAGCATCGGCGTGCGACCCCCTTCAACTAGATTCGCAAGCGTTGGTATTTTGAGCTGTTGGTTGAGCAGACGCATTTCGTCAGCAGATTCTGGCGACTCAAGAAAGCACACGTCGGCGCCTGCCTCGGCGTAGCGCTGCGAGCGTTCGATGGCAGCGTTGAGGCCGAGATCACTGCGAGCATCGGTACGCGCGATGATGACGACATTCGGATCGTGCCGCGTATCAACTGCGGCTTTAATGCGCCCGACCATTTCTTCGGTCGAGACGATCTTACGACCGGGCTCATGTCCGCAGCGTTTGGGCCACTGTTGATCTTCGATCTGGATGCCACTGATGCCCGCGCGTTCGAATTCACGCACGGTGCGAATCACATTCAGTGGCCCGCCATAACCCGTATCGGCATCGGCGATAATGGGGATGGTTGTGACGTCGGCCATGCGCTTAGCCTGATCCACAATTTCGGCAAAAGACAGTAGCGCAACATCGGGTGCGCCCAGACGCGTAATCGAGACCCCCGAGCCGGTCATATAAGCGGCTTTGCACCCAGCCTGTTCGGCGAGTCGAATCGTCAGACAGTCAAAGGCGCCGGGCGCGACCAGCAGCGCAGGGTCAGCAATCAGTGCGCGCAGCTGTTGATTTTTCCCGGGATGAATGCCCAGGGAGAGAGGCATTGAGAGACTCATGCGAGGGCCTTTTGTTTTGCAGTTTGAATGGCAGAGAGGACAGTATCGCAACTATGGATTGGATAGCGCGCACGAAAGAAGTTGAGAGAGCCTTCATGGAGTAACGCATTGGGGGTCGCTACCGCGTCTTCAAGCACGACGACGTAATAGTCGTGATACGAGGCAGACCGCACGGTGGATTCAACGCACCCTTCGGTCACGGTACCCAAAATAATCACGCTTTGAATACCCTGTGTACGCAAGATGTGATCGAGGTTGGTACCGACAAAACCGTCAGGGCGAAATTTTTCAACGACCCAGTCTGTTTTTTGAACGGTTAAGCCCTCTACAAATTCGTAGCCCCAAGTGCCGGGCTTGGTGTAGTCAGGGGCTTTGCCATCACGTGTTTTAAAGCGCAACCACGCAGGCGAGTCCATGCGAGCATCCGAGAGTGACGCTTGTCGTAAAAAAATCGTTCGCATACCTAACGCTTGGGCTTTGCCAACAAAATCAACCATTTTTTTGACGGCTGGCGCCATGCGTGCAACATCTTTTCCGAATTTAGCAAAGTGCCCGTCTACGTGACAAAAGTCATTTTGAACATCGACCACGATGACCGCAGTCCAGCGCGGATCAACAAGCTCGTCAAGCGTATCTAAAACTTCGCGGCCCATGATGGTTTTCATTTAAGGCATCCTGTATTGAGGTGTATTCAGTCGCGTGCCGTTGCAACTAAATTTGTTCGATTGAGACGGGAAATAATTGCTCGTGATCATCAGCGGGCATCACGTGATAAGCGGCAAAGCGGTAGGCTGGACCGCCAACCAATTCGGGTGGCGTAAACGGAAACGCAATATTGCCGCCGGTGCACTGCCGGCCTGAAAAACCTTGGTGCAGTAAAAACTGTTTGAAGGTTTTTGCAGCCGCCATGGCGATGTCGGGGGCGCGTGCAATGATCTCGATCAAGATGAAGACTTCGCGCGCGGCTTGTACGCCAGGCGTTTGAGTCCAGAGCGCCACGCCGTCTAAGCCGTAAAGTCTGGGATAGATTTCGTAGTCGCCGGCCACCAAGCCGCGGGTGGTCTGCTCGACGGTGGCCAGAATCGGTCGCAGCTGCGCGATAAAACGTGGGTCGGCGGTTCCGGCCAGCAGCACCGCACGATGGCCGACCAAGGCACTGCCTTCGACCTTGATCGTCGTGCGTGTTGCGGGTTGCCAGGTGGCACCTGTGACGTGCGTGCGGCGTTCATCCAATGCGGTGTAACGCGCCGCGTCGACTTTTAGTGTGCCGTCAGGCTCGGTAAAACTAATCGGGTCGGCCTGTTCATACAGGCTATGAGCAGCCACTGACAGCGGGGTGGCTCGTCGTGCTGGGTTCATGCTCTCAAGCGCAAACCCCTTTGCGTCAAGCGTGGCCAGCATGGCATCGCGCCCGCCTGGTTCGCAGCAAATCGAAGTGCATTCGATAATCTTCGCCATGTGCATGACATTGGCCATGTCAAAGCCTAGCATTTTTGGCAAACTCGCAAACACGGCGGTATCGCAGGCTCTGCCCGCAATGATGACGTCTGGTTCGAGCGCCAGCGCGCGTTCGAAGGGCGCGCAGCCAATTTGGCCCACAAGATGCGCGCAGGCATCCAAATCAGCCTGCGTGATTGGCAGGTTGCCACCCAGCGCTTTGAGCTCGCCCGCAGAAAGTGCTTGCCCAACGCGGGCTGCCGTGAGATCTGAACGAATCGTCGCGAGGCGAAAATGGAGGCTGTGCTCGCGTGCGATCTGGCGAATCATGTCTAGGGTTGCCTCTAGGTGAGGCGCCGCGCCCGCGGTGCCCGCCGTACCGATGATGAGGGGCACGTTGAGCTTGCGCGCACCAATCAGTACGGCGGCAAGATCGCGCTTGGTGATAGATGGGCTCGTTGCCATTTCACCCGAGCCCAAATAAACGGGGCCTGGGTCAACTGAGCCCATGTCACAGCCAATAAAATCGGGTTCGCGGGCTAAGCCGGCGGCGAGTGCTTGCTCGGGGATGCCGTAGCCTAGCTGGCCCGACGCCGAGAGCACTTTCAAGACTGTTGGTTTGCGTGCGAGCAACGCTTTGACGGCGCTCATATTTCAAGATCCAGTAAAGGGACATGCTGTTGAGCGCCATACACATCATGGTCGCCTGGCGAGCCCGAGACAATGGCACGCGGCATGGCAATTTTGATTGCCCGCGCCGCTTGGTAGGGCGTCACAATCACCTCGGCAGACGCAACGTTGTAGAGTCGCGCTAACGCGGCGGGCTGGAGGGTTGAGGCACGTTTGGCGGCCTCAAACGCCTCGTTGGTCGGAAACATCAAATCAAACGATAAGGTCAATGGCCCTGCATTTTTGCTGCGTATCACCGTCGCAATGTCTGTGAGTCGGGGCACGCGCGCTCCTTTGTTATTATTCGATTTATCGACTTGTTATAACAAGTTGTATTTGGATTTGCAAGTCGAACCGTCAGCGGGTGCTCCTACATTTTGTGGTCTTGTACAGCTATTAACGTTATTCAATGTGAGATTTACAAGAGTTTGAACCAAATTTTTCTTTGAGATCGACTAATACATCGGTGATTGACTCAACGTCGGCAAATTTCATGTCCAGATCAAACATATTGGCCTGATGAGCCTGCGGGCTGCGATCACCGCAAGCTTCATCCACCACAATCACTCTAAAGTTATGTGAAAACGCATCGGTCGCACCAGCTCGTACACAGCCAGAGGTCGAAATCCCACAAATGACGAGGGTATCGATTTTGTCGTAACGTAAAAAGGCCTCAAGTGGTGTGCAAAAAAAACAAGAGGGCTTATTTTTTAAGATGATTCGATCAATGGGGCGTGGCGCGTAGGCTTCTGGCCACTGATCGGCACGTGGATCACTTGTGTATTGAAAGGCATCGGGTTCGGCAAGTTTGTAGTTCCAAGCGCCACGATACGTTGGGTGACTACGATCGTCACGGCGGCTGTAATAAATCGGAAGATTCAGGGCGCGAAAGGTGTCGGTAAGTGTGACGAGCGCGCGGGTGACCGAAACCATTTCGCGACCACACATTGAATAAGCGGGGTCGACGAACATATGTGTGGTGTCGATATTCAGTAGCGCGACACGCTCGCCCATACCGATGCGTTGGGCGAACCCCCCCTTGCGGTAAGTTTCGAGCTCTTCGTCGGGCACGTAGCCACGCCACTTTTCTAGTTTGTCCATGGTGTCTCCTTATTGACCAATCTTCTCGGTTCTGTTGTGATAGAGCACGTTGCATTTAAACATTGTGTGGTTTGTCAGCAAATGCTTGTCTGTTTCGGCGCTGGCTATCGTAGCGAAGCGCGGATCAGAAATGATATCTTAATGGAGATCAAATGAAGCGTCGTCACTTTATCGAGACTGGCCTTGCGTTAGGTGCAAGTATCGCGTTGCCGGCCTTTGCGCAAACTAAAGCCGGGTATCCGACCCAGACAATCAAGATGATTGTGGCCTTCGGGCCCGGTGGGTCAACTGATGTGACCGCACGAATTATTACAGCCAAGATGTATGACCTGCTTGGCCAACGCGTCGTGATTGAAAATAAACCAGGTGGGGGTTCGAATATTGGCAGCGAACTGGCTGCGCGTGGCGCACCTGATGGATACACGATATTTTTAGGAACCGTTGCCAATGCCATCAACATGACCCTATACAAAAATCCTGGTTACGATATTGTTCGTGATTTTGAGCCGATTTCTATTTTGACTTCGGCGCCTGCGGTCTTGGTGGTGACGCCAAAGTTGCCCGTCAATACCGTGCAAGAATTGATTGCCTTGGCGCGTGCTAAACCCGACTCCCTAAACTATGCGACCTCGGGCGTTGGTACGACTCCACATCTGGCAGGTGAAATGCTGTTGCAGCGCTTCAATATAAAAATGACGCACGTTGCCTACAAAGGGGCTGCACCAGCCTTGACCGATACGATTACCGGCGTCACGCAGTTGGGATTTAAAACCGCGTTGTCGGCGATCCCGAGTATCCAGTCGGGTCAGCTAAAAGCGTTAGCGGTTTGTTCGGCCAAGCGTTTGTCGCTGTTGCCGGATGTACCTACCATGGCCGAGGCCGGGGTGCCTGACTTTGAAATCACTTCTTGGAATGGTTTATTCGCGCCCAAGGGCACACCTCAAGACATCGTAGAAAAACTGAATCAGGTCTGCGCAACAATTTCGCGCATGAAAGACGTGCAAGAGACTTTTGCAGCGCAAGCAGCTGACAGTTTGACGAGCACGCCCGCTCAATTTAAAGCATTTATTGCGGCAGAGATTACTAAATGGGGTGCCGTTGTGAAGTCAACCGGCGCGCAAATTTAACTTCAACCGCTGTGCGCGCAACGAGCAGCCTCAAGGAAAGTTAGCTTTTTGGGTCCAGAGGATATCGCTGCGATTTTTGCCGTCCACGATTGAAGCGTACTTTTTTTAAGAGAGTTTGATGTTCGTTCAGCAACAGCCCGCCATCCAAGTGTTTAAAGTGTTCACTGAGATGCCCGCCGAGTTTCGGCGAACTGGTGAGCGCTCTGAATGGGCAGATATTAATCGGGGTGGCGCCTTACTTGATTCTTTTCTTGAGGGGCCGGTCTTTGATGTGCAGGGCAATCTTTATGTGACGGACATTATTTTTGGCCGCATTTTTAAAGTTGACACCAAGGGTGCTTGGACCTTAGTTGTTGAGTACGATGGTGAACCTAACGGGATGAAGTTCTTTTCTGATAACGAACTGCTAATTACCGACTACAAAAATGGTTTGATGCGTTTAAATATCCACTCAGGTAAGCTTACGCGCCATCTGGTCAGACGCAACACAGAGAGTTTCAAAGGGGTAAATGATCTGACTTGTGATTCGTTAGGTAACGTTTACTTTACAGATCAGGGTCAGTCAGGTCTGCATGACCCCTCTGGGCGCGTTTATCGGTTGCGGCCCTCTGGTCAGCTTGACTTGTTGTTGGCCAATGTGCCAAGTCCGAACGGGCTGGTGTTGTCTCCTGACGAAAAAGTTTTGTGGATTGCAGTTACGCGGGGTAATTGCGTTTGGCGCGCGCCCTTGATGCCTGACGGCAGTGTTGCTAAGGTTGGCCAGTTTTTTACTTCGTATGGACCCAGTGGGCCAGACGGCCTCGCCGTAGATATCGCGGGCAACTTAGCGATTGCGAACCCAGGTTTAGGCTACGCGTGGCTGGTAAATCACCGCGGAGAGCCGATTGCTGTGTGGTCTAGCCCAAGAGGCACCACGGTGACAAACCTTGCCTATGGTGGTCAAAACAATCAGACGCTGTACTGTACAGAAGCTGATACCGCAACCATTCTGATGGCGAGCATGCCTCACCCAGGCGCGCCGGTGTATCGGCCTAAAAATAGCGAGTCCCTTACGCGATAAGGGTTTTATTCAAAAGCCTATGGGCTTTGGCGCCTGCCGTGCGAAAATACAACTTGAAACACTATTGTTGTTTTCTTTGACAAACTTTTCGGCGTTGTATGCATAATCTCAGTTCTTCTATCCGCGGTTTGGCCGTTGCGCTGACTTTGACTCTTGGCTTGTTCGGGGCCTTCACTGCAAATGCAGCCCCCCCCATCTTGGTGCTCAACTCACTCAACGCCAACGTCAGCGTGATTGACCCTGTCACCTACAAAGAAATCAAGCGGGTGCCGGTTGGCAAAGAGCCGCACCATTTGTACTTGACGCCCGATAACAAATCAGTCATGGTGGCCAATGCTGCTGGTGATTCGATTACTTTTCTAGATCCAAAAACCGGCGAAGTTCAGCGCACGCTGAAAAATATCTTAGACCCTTACCATTTGCGTTTTTCACCCGACATGAAATGGTTTGTGACGGCGGCAAATCGCTTAAACCACGTCGACATCTATCGCTGGGAAAACAAAAACGGTGAGTTTCAAATGCACTTGGTCAAGCGTTTGCCCGCGGGCAAAACGCCTAGCCATATCGCGATCGACAGCAAAAGCACCACGGCGTATTTCACCTTGCAAGACAGCCACGAGTTGATGGCGGTTGATCTGGCCACGCAAAAACCGCTCTGGACAATCTCAACGGGAAAGACGCCTGCGGATTTGTATCTCGCGCCCGACGACAAGACTTTGCTGATTGGCTTAACCGGAGCCTCTGAGGTTGAGGTGTACGACGTGTCGGGTGCTAAAGCGGTCTTGAAAAAGCGCATCCCGACCGGCGAGGGCGCGCATGCGTTTCGCTCGCAAGGCGACAAGCGGCATGTATTTGTGAGTAATCGCAGCGCCAATACAATTAGTCGCATTGATGTCACCACATTGAGTGTGGTCGATACGTACAAAACCCCTGCAGGCCCTGATTGCATGGAAATGCTCGCCGATGGCAAGACCTTGTTGTTTACGGCACGTTGGGCTGGCAAATTGGTAGCGCTTGATATCGAGAAAAAAACCATTACCCAGCAAGTGCAGGTGGGCAAGTCGCCGCACGGGGTCTGGACGCTGAATCATGCGAGTCGTCTATAAGGCTTTGTTGGGCTTAGGACTGTCGTCTTGCGCGACTGCCCTCTCAGGTTCGCCGGCCTCGTCGACTACAGCCCCAGCTTGCGAGCGACCGGTGTATCTGACGTTTGACACCGGACACATGCAAGTTGCTCCCTTAGTGGCTGAGGTACTGGCACGGCAACAAGTGCGCGCGACCTTTTTTTTGGCCAATGAACCCACGCGCACGGGCGGCACGAGCCTAGATGAGGTTTGGGCGCCTTGGTGGAGGGCCATGGTAGGGCAAGGCCATGCGTTTGGCTCACACACGTTTGACCACGTGTACTGGTTAAGCGACACAGCAGATGGTCGATTTTTAATGCGGCCCAGCGCTGGCCCGCAGCCCGGGAAAAGTTTTACTTGGACGGGTGCCCAGTATTGCGAAGAGCTTGATCGGCCGGCAAAGCGCTTTGAAGACATGACCGGTCAAAAAATCTTGCCGCTGTTTCGCGCTGCAGGCGGTAAAACTTCACCAGCCTTAGTGCGCGCCGCGCAAGCCTGCGGCTACGAGCACGTCGGTTGGGCGCCCGCAGGGTTTTTGGGTGACGAATTACCAAGCGACCAGTATCCTAATACGATGTTGCTCGAGCGTGCCTTGCGTAATATTCGCAGCGGCGATATTTTGGTCGCGCATTTGGGGATTTGGTCGCGGCAAGATCCTTGGGCGCCGGCGGTACTTGAGCCTTTGGTTGTTGGTCTCAAGCAAAAGGGTTTTTGTTTTGCGACCATGGATTCGCACCCGGCATACCGTGAGAAAATTCAAGCGCGCAAGACCACCGTTGGTGTGCCTGACGGCGCGACCGTGCAGCCTGTAAGAGAATCAAGCGCCGCGGCGATAGGTGTATTAGCGCCAGAGCGGCAAGCCATGCCTCAACCAAAAGATATGAAAAGTAATGAATCAAATGATTGAACTCTTTGACCAAGCACAGCAGTGGCTTTTTGAGTCATTGGTGCAGCCGTTGCTGTTTCATACGGGCATGGGTAGCATCATTGAAGACGCTTACGACGGCACCATGTGGCTGTTGATCGGCTTGTTACAAATTGCTTTGCTGGTTGTTGTGTTCGGCACCCTGCAGCGCGTGTGGCCCGCTGAGCCCGTGCGTGATCGTCAGCAGATTCGCATCGATTTTTTGTATACGCTGATTCATCGCTTAGGGGTGTTTAGACTCGCTCTGTTTTTTATGATCGATCCCCTGTGGGACGCGCTCTCTGGTGAGGCGCGTTTAATGGGTTTTACGCCCTGGCATCTGGATGGGATCTGGCCCGGCGTCACCGACGGCGCGATCGCGAGCCTGCTGTTGTATTTGTTGGTCTTTGATGCTGTTGATTATTTTTATCATCGTGCGCAACATCGCTTTAACTGGTTTTGGGGTTTGCACTCGGTGCATCACAGTCAGCGTCAAATGACGATGTGGAGTGATAACCGTAACCATTTACTCGATAGCCTGTTGCGCGATACGGTATTAGTGCTGGTCGCGCAGTTGATCGGCGTTAAGCCTGGGCAGTTTGTTTTGATTGTGGTCTTCACCCAATTAGTCGAAAGCTTCTCGCACGCGAACGTTCGCATGTACTTTGGCAAATGGGGCGATCGCGTGTTGGTGAGCCCAAAGTTTCATCGGTTTCACCATTCGGTGGCATACGATGAATCAACCGCAGGGCCCGCCAAGGGACACAACTTTTCTGTGTTGTTTCCGATTTGGGATATTGTTTTTCGCACCGCCAAGTTTGACACTGGGTATGTGCCAACCGGTGTGCATGACCAGCAGCCCGAAGCGGGCGGGCGTGACTACGGCCGAGGGTTTTGGGCCCAACAAAAGCTGGGTCTTCAGCGAATGTTGGGATCAAAAACAGCCGGCTTCAAGTAAAACGAAACCGCATAAACAAGCAAACATCCTAAAAGACTTCTACCTGTGATGACAGTTTCTTCTGGGATGTTTTTCTCAGGTTTGAGTGTCCGTTTCGCTCTTGCGCCCAAGGACTGACACCCTTTTGTAAGATGCCAGACCGTCTCAGGTCATTGTGAGGCGTTTTAGTCGCCGCCAAGCGCCAGTTTGTTGGGCTGACGTTTTTCAATTGACCATTTCAGCAAGGCCGCGCTGCGATAAATGCCATGCGCAAACTTGCCATAAGGCAACGTTAAAAAGAACGCCATCACAAAACCTAGATGAATGGCTAGCCAAAGCGCCATATAGCTCGTGTCACGCCAAATGAGTAAGGCAAGCCCAGTCAGGCTGACGGTAAACAGCAGCACAATAAACGCGATATCCATAGGTTTTTGTGCCGCATCACCGTGCAGAGGTGAGCGTCGCAAGTTCAGCCAGAGCAGGCCACCTGGGCCGATCAGCAAGCCAATGCCACCCACTGTACCCAGAATCACCGGTAGGCTGGTATAGGCGTAGGGCGCCTGCAAACCAAGTACGTAGTGATAAAGCGTTGCGACCGAGGTTGCCGCAAAGCAAAGCATGAAACCGTAAAACGTGAGATGGTGAAAGATCCTGCGGCGCAAGGTAAAGCGATCGTCTTCGTCGTTACAGCCTTGGCCATGGCCCCCATCGAGATACTTCATCCCTAAAACATTGTGGGTGGCTTCACCCAGCGCGACCGCGCTGGCCGCACCCGGGGTGATCTCTTTCCAGAAGCGCCGCACCCCAATGCCAAGCGCTAAGACTGCAAAGCCGAACACAGCGCCAAACACCAAGGCTAGAGTGTTGTGTGGAAACACCGCATAGAAGTTACCTGCTAGCGGCTCGTGCACGAGCTTGCCGGTGACCATCAGAGTGAGCACTAAGAACAGCGCTAAACCAAAGGCGGAGGCTAACGATAGTGTGAGCCCGTTGTTTTTATAAAGCGAACCCATGGCTGCTGGCCAGGCAAAATCGGTATAGGTTTCTAGACGCACTTTGGCCATTGCTTGCGGCACATTGACTGCAAACTCGTGCGGGGGGGCGTATTGACAGGCGTGCAAGCAAGCGCCGCAGTTATGGCAAAGGTTGGCTAAGTAGTTGAGGTCAGCTTTACTGTCGACCTGCAAGCGGCGTGCCATCGCCGGAAACACGGCACAGAAGCCTTCGCAGTAGCGACAGGCGTTACAGATTTGCAGTTGACGCGCGACTTCTGCCTCGTTGTGACTCAGACCCTTGCTGTGCCAGGTAATTGAATGTTCAGAGGCACCTGCCAGGCCTTGCGCCTCGCGGGTCAGGGATTCAAGCGATTGCATGTGAGGATCCTTCTTTGATTTTTTGTGCTGCCAAGGCGGCTTGTGTACCAGCGATACGACCGAAGGCCGTGCCGATCGACATCCCGACGCCTGCTGTATAGCCTTTACCTAGAACGTTGCCTGCATTGATCTCGCCAGCGGCAAACATGTTGGGGCTGACTTTGCCGTCAAAAAAGACGCTGGCTTTTTCGTCGGTGGTTAAGCCGAAATAGGTGAAGGTCACGCCTGGCCGCACGGGATAGCCATAGAACGGACCCTTCTCAATCGGCAACGCCCAGTGGGTTTTTTCGGGGACGAGGCCTTTGGTATGACAATCATCTTGAATCGTATGGTCGAACGTGCCGGGCTGGCAGGCTGCGTTGAATTCGTTGATGGTTTGCATAAAGACTTCGGGATCGAGTTCGAGTTTGCGCGCAAGTTCTGGCAAGGTGTCGGCTTTGATGTTTTCAAACACGGCTGGCATAAAACGGCCGACCGATTTTGCATCAATGATTGAATAGGCAATTTGACCTGGCTGCAAGGCGACTAAGCGCCCCCACAAGGCGTAACGCTTGGGCCAGAAGTCTTCTCCTTCGTCGTAAAAGCGTTTGGCTTCGCGATTGACTACGATCCCCAGAGAGACGCAGTCAATGCGGGTGCAGATGCCACCGTCATACAGCGGCGAGCGCGCATCAATAGCCACACAGTGTGCTTGGGTGGGATCGCCCATGGTGTCTGCGCCTTCGCGCATCATGACTTTGAGCACAACGCCCATGTTGTAGCGCGTGCCGCGAATTAAAAAGTTATCGGCGGGCCATTCGCCCAGTTCGTTTTGGCCCCAGGCCTCGCGCAACCACTTGCGATCTGATTCAAAACCGCCGCAACCTAAGACGCAGGCATTGCCAGCGTAGCGCTTCTCGCCCACTTTGGCTGCAATGAATTTACCGTCTTTAATTTCTAAGTCGTCAACCGGTGAGTCGTACAAAATATCGATGCCTAGTTTTTCGGCACTTGCGTAATACGCATTGACCAAGGCCTTGCCGCCACCCATAAAAAAGGCGTTGGTGCGGGCGACGTGCAGTGTGCCCGACAGTGGGGGCTGAAAATGCACGCCGTGCTTGCGCATCCAGTCGCGGCACGAGGATGATTCGCGAATCACCATGCGAGCGAGTTTCTCGTTAGTTTGACCACCGGTGACTTTTAAGAGATCTTGCCAGTACTCTTCTTCGGGGTAGGCGTCGACCAACACGTCTTGTGGGGCGTCGTGCATGCAGCGCAGGTTGCGGGTGTGCTGTGAGTTGCCGCCGCGCCATTCTTTTGGCGAGGCCTCAAGGATCAGGACGCTGGCGCCGGCTTCGCGCGCCATGAGGGCGCCACACAAGGCTGCGTTGCCGCCGCCCACTACGATTACATCCCACATGTTTCTTGCCTCGCGTGTTGGTTCGCGTTGATTTTAATGAAGTGGGTGAGTGTAAACAGATGGCGGGGGTTTGCGCTAGGGCGCGGGTGCTAACGCTGTGGGGGTATTTGGGCGTAAGGGGTTGTCGTTACGTTTTATTCTTCGCTTACGCTGGACGCCGGGGCTGGGGTGGGGGTGGACGGTTAGCTTTGGTTAGGGCTTGTCGCTTGGCGCACGCCTCGTCGTCTTGCGTGCGCTGCGGACCGGTATTTTTGTGCTGGGCAAAAAATACGCGGCTCCTCCGCTTACGCTGGACATCGTGGCTGGGGTGGGGATGGACGGCTGGCGGTGTGTCAGGCTTCTTCGCTTATGCTGGACGCCGTGGCTGGGGTTGAAGTGGACGGTTGGCGTTGTCTTTACACGGAGAGGTGTTTTTTGACGTCTTCGCTGTCCATTTGGGTTTGGTCGCCTTGGGCGACGACTTCGCCTCTTGATAAGACGACGAAGCGATCGGCTAATTCTTGGGCGAAGTCGAAGTATTGTTCGCACAGCAAAATGGCGATGTCGCCGCGGTCGCGTAGTAGGCGAATGACGCGGCCGATGTCTTTGATGATGGAGGGCTGGATGCCTTCGGTGGGTTCGTCAAAGATGATGAGTTTGGGTTCGGCGACTAGGGCGCGTGCGATGGCGAGTTGCTGTTGCTGGCCGCCTGAGAGGTCGCCGCCGCGCCGTGACAGCATGGTGCGCAGCACTGGAAATAGATCGAAAATTTCGTTTTTGATTCGCTGGGCTTGCCGGCTCGGCTTGGTGGCCATGCCCATTAAGATATTTTCTTCGACGGTGAGGCGGGCAAAGATTTCGCGGCCTTGGGGGACGTAGGCCATACCGAGTGCGGCACGCGCGTGGGGGGCGAGCTTGCTGATGTCTTTGCCGTCAAAATGAATGCTGCCCGAAGCCAGGGGTTGGACGCCCATCAGGCATTGCAGTAGTGTGGTTTTGCCTACGCCGTTGCGCCCGAGCAAGGCCATGCATTCGCCTTGTTTGACCGACAAGGTGATGCCGCGCAGGGTGTGGCTGCTGCCGTAGTACTGGTTGATATCTTGAACGTTTAGCATGGCTGAGCCTGATGGGTGTCTTGAACGTTTAGCATTGCCTAGCCTGGTTGAAATCTTGAGCGTTTAACATGGCTTAGCGACCTAAATAGACTTCAATCACGCGTTGGTCGGCTTGCACTTGTTGCATGGTGCCTTCGGCCAAGACTGAGCCTTCACACAGCACGGTGACTTTACCGCCTTGCGAGATCTGGTTCACAAAATCCATGTCGTGCTCAACCACCATCAGTGAGTGTTTGCCGCGCAGGTCGTTGAGCAATTCGCCAGTCCGTTCGGTTTCGGCGTCGGTCATACCAGCGACTGGCTCATCGAGCAAAAGCAGCAAGGGCTCTTGCATCAACAGCATCCCAATTTCAAGCCATTGTTTTTGACCGTGCGACAGTAAGCCAGCAGGGCGTTTGTGTTCGCCCATTAAACGCAACAGATCAAGAGTGACAGCAATCTTGTCGCGATCAGTGCTATTCAAGCGTGCAAACAAGGTTGATTTCACACCCTTGTTTGTTTTCATGGCGAGTTCTAGGTTTTCAAAAACGGTGTGGTTTTCAAAGACTGTGGGGCGTTGAAATTTGCGACCAATGCCGACGTCGGCAATCTGCGCCTCATGCATTTTGGTGAGGTCGATGTTTTGGCCAAAAAACGCTGTGCCTGAGGTGGGCTTGGTTTTGCCGGTGATGACATCCATCATGGTGGTTTTACCGGCTCCGTTCGGGCCAATCACACACCGTAGTTCGCCCACGTCGATGTCAATCGATAAATCATTGAGGGCGCGAAAACCATCAAAGACAACGCTGATTGATTCGAGATACAAAATGGCACCGTGCTTGGTGTCTACTCCAGGGGTTTTCATGCAGCCTGTCCTTTGCGTTGGCTGAGTTTGCGCACTAGGCCGACAATACCTTGCGGTAAAAAGATCGTAACCAACACAAAAATTAGGCCAAGCGCATACAACCAAAATTCAGGAAACACGCCGGTAAACCAAGTTTTCAAACCGTTGATAGTGCCAGCGCCAATGATTGGGCCAATCAGCGTGCCACGCCCGCCGGTGGCCACCCAAATCACCATTTCGATTGAGTTCTCGGTCGACATCTCGCCCGGATTAATAATGCCCACCTGTGGCACGTACAACGCACCTGCGATGGCGCACAGCATTGCAGAGACTGTCCAGATAAACAGTTTGAACCCTAACGGTTCGTAACCCAAAAAGCGCAGGCGACTTTCAGAATCGCGAATGGCCGTAAGCACTCGACCGAGTTTGGATTGTGTGATGGCGCGACCTAACACTAGTGCGCCTAACAAGGCTGATAAGCTGACCCAGTACAACACCGCGCGAGTGCTGGCCGAGGTGATGTCAAAGCCAAGAATCTTTTTGAAATCGGTAAAGCCGTTATTGCCGCCAAAGCCTGTTTCGTTTCTAAAAAATAACAGCATGGCTGCGAACGTCAGGGCTTGCGTGATGATCGAAAAATACACCCCTTTGATGCGTGAACGAAAGGCAAAGTAGCCGAATAAAAAGGCAAGCAAACCAGGCACGGCCAGCATCAAAAACATCGCGTACCAAAAGTGTTCGGTAAACGACCAAAACCAGGGATAGGTTTTCCAGCTCAGAAAGGTCATAAAGTCGGGCACAATATCCGCAGACGCTTTACCCGCGCGCATTAAGTACATGCCGTGGGCGTAGCCACCTAGCGCAAAAAATAAACCATGACCCAAGGACAAAATGCCGGTGTAACCCCAAACGAGGTCGAGTGCGAGTGCCGCCATCGCATAACAAATAAATTTGCCGATCAGACCGATCGCAAAAGACGAGACGTGTAGTGGGTGCCCAACCGGAAACAGCAGGTTAAGCACGGGTAAACAGGCAAACACGATCACGACGATCGCGATCGCGGTCCAGGCGCGAGGCGTATACAACGCGGTGGGCGCAGAGGATAAGGAGATTGTGGCGGCGGGCGTCATCGTGGCTACACTCATTCTGCACTTCTCCCTTTGGGTGCAAACAACCCCTGGGGGCGTTTTTGTACAAAGAGCACAATAAATAACAAAATCGCAATTTTGGCGATGACGGCACCCCAGAAAGGTTCAATGAATTTATTCAGAGCACCCAGCCCCATCGCGGCGACGACCGTGCCAGCAAGTTGTCCGACGCCGCCCAGCACCACCACCATAAATGAATCCACGATATAGCCGCGGCCTAAGTCAGGCCCCACGTTGCTTAACTGCGATAACGCAACGCCAGCCAGGCCTGCAATCCCAGAACCTAACCCAAAGGCCAGCATATCAATGCGGCCGGTGGGTACGCCGACACAATCTGCCATGCGGCGATTTTGAGTGATCGCCCGCACAAAAAGACCTAGGCGTGTGTGGTTCAAGACCAACCACACCACGACCACCACACACAGTGCAAAGCCAACAATCACGATACGGTTGTAGCTGAGTGACAGATTGCCCAAGATGGTCACGCCACCACTCATCCAGCTCGGGTTTGCGACTTCGACGTTTTGCGCGCCGAACAAACTGCGCACCGCCTGCATCAGGATCAAGCTGATCCCCCAGGTCGCCAACAAGGTTTCAAGTGGTCGACCATAGAGCCAGCGGATCACGGTGCGCTCAAGCGCCATCCCGACCAGCGCGGTGACGATAAAGGCGACCGGCAAGGCGGCCACGACATACCAGTCGATCCAGCCAGGTAACCATTGTTTAAATAGTCCTTGCACGAGGTACGTGGCGTAGGCGCCAATCATCAAGAGTTCGCCATGCGCCATGTTGATCACGCCCATGAGGCCAAAGGTGATCGCTAGGCCGAGTGCAGCCAGCAACAGCACGCTGCCCAGGCTGATACCAAAGAAGAGATTGCCAACCCAGGCCACAACGGTTTGATGCCATTCAATTTGAGCGATGGCGGTTTTTGCTGCTGCGCGCACGTCAGCGTCAGGCTCAGCAAAAGCGCCAGCGGCATCAGGCGTGACCATCGCGGTTAACAGGGGTTTGAAGCTTGCATTTTTGCTGTCGCCAAGTAACGCCACTGCGCGGCGCCGCGTTGCGGCGTCGGTACTTTTAATCGAGCCGCTTGCTAACGCGACATTCAGAGCGCTTTTAATGGCGGGGTCTTGCTCGGCTTCCAGTGCACGCTCAAGCAAGGGTGCGCGCGCGGGATCGGCTTCTTTTTGTAGACGTTGTGCAGCAGCCAAGCGCACGGTGCGCTGAGGTGAAAATAATTCGGCGCTTGCAAGCGCCGCTTGAAGTGCGCTACGCAGACGGTTGTTCAGCGTAAATTGCTGAGCATCTAAAGGAGCCACAACCGTTTCACCGGTTGTGGGGTCAAGCGCTTTACCTGCTCCGACCACTAATAAAACTTTGTTGTCAGAGGTAATCAGAACGTTGCCCGCCCCCAACGCAGCCAACACTGCGGCTGCGCCAGGAGAGGTGCGTTGCCCCAACGCTGTAATCGACTCTACCTTCTCGGTATTGGTGTCGCCGGTCAGACCGCTCAGGACTGAGCGCTCGACCAAGTCGGCGGCAACGCTGCAGTGCATCGGTAACGCGAGCAACACAACGAGCAGCCACCGTTTTAAGGTAGGGTAAATCAAGAACATGTCGATGCAATCTCATAGTGTGGCGAATTACAGGCCTTGCTTGCCTTCGTTGCCAGCAATGAAGGGGCTCCAAGGCTGTGCACGAATCGGGCCTTTGCTTTTCCATACCACGTTGAACTGACCGTTCGCCTGAATTTCGCCGATGTAGACGGGCTTATGGAGGTGATGATTGGTCTTGTCCATCATGATGGTAAAGCCATCGGGTGCCGCAAACGTTTGGCCGCCCATCGCCGCAATCACTTTGTCAGTATCGGTTGTTTTAGCGGCCTCAACGGCTTGCTTCCACATGTACATGCCGACGTAAGTGGCTTCCATTGGGTCGTTGGTGACCGCAGTGGCGAAGTTAGGTAAGTTTTTGGCTTTTGCGTACGCTTTCCATTTTGCAACAAACTCAGTATTCACTGGATTCTTGATTGATTCAAAGTAGTTCCAGGCAGCAAGGTGGCCAACCAAAGGCTTGGTATCCACACCGCGCAGTTCTTCTTCGCCCACCGAGAACGCTACGACTGGCACGTCTGTGGCTTTCAGGCCGGCGTTACCAAGTTCTTTGTAGAACGGTACGTTTGAGTCACCGTTAATCGTCGAGATCACAGCAGTTTTGCCACCGGTTGCAAACTTTTTGATGTCAGCAACAATGGTTTGATAATCAGAGTGACCAAATGGCGTGTATTTTTCGTCGATGTCGCTTTCTTTCACACCCTTAGAAATTAAGAAGGCGCGCAAGATCTTGTTGGTGGTGCGTGGGTACACATAGTCAGTGCCAAGCAAGACAAAGCGCTTGGCGCCGCCGCCGTCTGCACTCATCAGGTACTCAACAGCTGGGATCGCTTGTTGGTTTGGTGCGGCACCGGTGTAGAACACGTTTTTCTCAAGCTCTTCGCCCTCGTACTGCACAGGGTAGAACAGCAGGCTGTTGAGTTCTTTAAAGACTGGCAATACTGATTTGCGCGACACCGAGGTCCAGCATCCAAATACCACCGAGACTTTGTCCTGAGCAATCAACTGACGCGCTTTTTCAGCAAACAAGGGCCAGTTTGAGGCAGGGTCAACGATCACGGCCTCGAGTTTTTTGCCTAAGACGCCGCCTTTGGCGTTGATTTCGTCAATGGTCATCAGGGCAACGTCTTTTAACGCTGTCTCAGAAATGGCCATGGTGCCTGATAGCGAGTGCAAGATACCAACTTTAATGGTGTCTTGAGCAAAAGCGGTACCTGCAAAACCCGTCATGGCTAGAAGGCTAGCGGCGGTCAACTGCTTTAGAACTAATCTGCGTTTCATCTATAAACTCCTGAGTAGGTCACTGTTCGGCTGCGCCGGTTCAAGGGCCGCATAACTTTTTTGTTGAAAGCCATGCTTGACTGGTCTAAAGCAAAAGGTGTGCCAGCTTTTCGACGAGGTTTGATTTTTTGATACAAATCCCTCGCAGGTTGCACTAAATCGCCAAAACCTCGGGTGCGAGCTTGAGCGTGGCTTGCGTCAGGGCGTTTCAGTTTGAAAAATGGGGCTGAATTCCTAAGAACGGTTTGGGCGAAGGGGTCGAGCCCGACGAGCGACGCACGTTGTTGGTGCAACAACTCGTTTTGATGCCCCCGTTGTCTCGCAGGCACCGAACGGGTGCATGTTTCTTCTAACCGATGCGTTGTCGTAAGATGTGCTGTGTCCCCAATGCTGCTAAGGGCCGACTACTGCATGAGCCGCTTAACCTTTTGATGTCTTTGCAACTTACGATGAACCCGTCTTCAAATTCAGAGCACCCCCGCGACCAAGCGCAACAGTCGCAGGTCGACACGATGGCACTTCGGGTCAGTCGGATTCAGGCACGGATGGCGCAGGCGTGCGCGCGGGTTGGGCGCGACCCTGCTGAGGTCGCGCTATTACCTGTGAGCAAAACGTTTGACACCAATGCGATACGCGAGGCGCTCGCCCTTGGCTTTACTCGGTTTGGTGAAAACCGGATGCAAGAAGTCGCGCAAAAGGCACCGCTGTTAGAAGACTGCATTGTCAATTGGGTTGTGATCGGACACTTGCAAACTAACAAGGCTAAAGAAGTGGCACGCTATGCCAGTGAGTTGCAGTCGCTCGACCGGGTTGACCTCGCCGAGGCGCTTGAGCGGCGCTTGCAGTTAGAAGGGCGTTCTATCGACGTGCTCGTGCAGGTTAAAACCTCACCTGAAGACACCAAGTCTGGGCTTGAGCCCGCAGAGCTCGTGTCGTTTTTACGACAACTGTCTCAGTACCCAAGCTTGCACGTCAAAGGCTTGATGACGATGGCCGTGCTCTCGGACGACCCCAGCGCCGTGCGCAAGTGTTTTTCTCAGTTACGCGAACTGCGCGATCAAGCCCTGCAAGAGGGCATCGCCGGGATCTCGCTTGAGCGCCTGTCGATGGGGATGAGCGGTGACTTTGAACTGGCGATTGAAGAAGGCTCAACTGAAATTCGGGTGGGGTCTGCGATATTTGGTAGCCGAGCAGCCCCAGCCTAAGTCCTAGTCGTCGCGTTTAGTGCTTCATGCCACCGTGGCCCTGCTCGCCAGCGCTACCCGGGTTGAAGGTTGAAGGCTTGACGGTAAAGTTCACGCGTACTTCCCCGGCTTTTTCAAACTTTAAGACGACAGGTACTGAGTCACCCTGTTTAAAGGGCCCCGTCAGCTGCAAGAACATCAGATGAAATCCACCAGGTGCGAGTTTTGCCGAGCCTTTGGCAGGCACGTCGATGCCGGACACCTGGCGCATTTTGGCCACACCGTTCTCGGTGATGACGGTGTGTAGTTCGAGCCGGTTTGACGAGTCAGACTGGGCTGACAGTAAGCGATCGCTTACGCCAGTCGGATTGTTAATCTGCATATAGCCCGCACCGTTTGTCTGCCCAGGCACCGAACCACGCACCCATAAATCATTGATTTCAAGCGAGCCCGCTTTAAAGTCGGCAGCGTGCGCCAGTGTCAGCGTGGCGGCACTTAAAGTGAGTGTAGCTACCAGGCGGCCTAACGTATTGAAAGTGTGACGAATAGTCATAATCAGGAACCTCAAGTTTAGGAATGACAAAATCTTTGGCGGCGACAAAATGCTTTAAGGCCGCAACGCCTAGTTGCCATTAGACACCGTAACGACGTAGCGCAAGCAAGTCCAACACCTCAACGGCCCCATATTCGACATGCACCAACCCCAACTCTTCGAGAGCGTGTAGTGCTTGATTGACGCGCTGCCGCGAGAGCCGGGCAAGATACCCAATTTCTTCTTGCGTGATCGCCAGCCTCATCCCCATGCCGGGATACAGCAGGGGGTTGAACAATTCAGCCAGGCAGCGCGCCACGCGGGCGTCTGGGTCGTGCAGGCGATCAGATTCTGCTTTGCCGATAAACTGTGCCACGCGCTCATTGAGTTGGTGTAATAAGAAGCGATTGAAGGGGATGCTGTGATCCAGCAGCCATTCGAACGTGGCCAGTGGCACGCGCGCAATTACTGAGTCACGTAACGCCACCACGTCATAGCGCCGATGTTCGTGCTTGAGTAATGACCCCTCACCGACCCACCCACCCGCCGGTACGCCCGTGAGTGAGGCTATCTTGCCGTCGGCGTTGCCGACCGATATTTTGATCAACCCTGAGATCACACCTAACCAGGCTGACGAGGGCTCGCCGCGCCGTTCGATCATCGCCCCGGCCAGCACGTGCTGCAGGCTAGAGTCGTGCTCAACCCGTGCACGCTGCTCAGGTGTGAGCAGCGGCATCCAGGCGGCGGACAACTTAAGCGAGGGACTGAGCATTAGGACAAACCCTAGTTTCAGAGCAATTGTCGTCAACACGACATTTGGCTGACGATTCAGCTTATAACTTGTTTACTAGATTCACGCAAAAACAAAACATACAGAGAAGACATCCTGCCATGCAGCGCTTGCCGATGACGCGATCTGAAACCTTTGCTGCCCTTTTAGTTGAGCATGCGCGCGTGCGTGGTGATCGCCCAGCGCTGCGCGAGAAGCACCTAGGCATTTGGCAGACGCTAACGTGGCAGCAGGTTTACGAGCGGGTGCAAAAGCTCGCTTGTGGGCTCGCCGCCCTGGGAATCAAGCCTGGCGACCATGTGGCGGTCATTGGCGAGAATCGCCCGCAGCTATACATGAGCATGATGGCAACACAAGCATTGGGGGCGGTACCGATTCCGCTCTACCAAGATGCCGTCGCGCAAGAAATGGTCTACGTGCTGCAAGACGCTTCGGTCAGTGTCGCGGTCGTCGAAGATCAAGAGCAAGTCGACAAAATGCTTGAGGTGCGCGATCAGTGCCCCGCGTTGCGCAGCATTGTTTACGATGACCCGCGGGGGCTGAGGCACTACGTTGACCCAGCGCTCTTGTCGTGTGACCAGTTGGCTGCCTTGGGGCAGCAACAACACGCGCCCGAATTTTTTGAAAAAAGCGTGGCGGCTGTACAGCCACACGATCCTGCGGCGATGTTTTACACCTCAGGTACCACCGGCAAGCCAAAAGGCGTTGTACTAACCCATCATTCCTTGATTGATCGTGCCCGTGCAGTTGAAGCCATGGAGGGTTTAACCGACCACGAAGAGGTTGTTGCCTATCTGCCCGTCGCCTGGATTGGGCAAAACATGTTTTCGTATACGCAATTGTTGGTGACGGGGTTTACGGTCAATCACCCAGAGTCCCCTGAGACGGTCACGATCGATATGCGTGACATCGGCCCAACGTATTACTTTGCGCCGCCACGTGTGCTTGAGGGCTTGCTCACCCAAGTCACGATCCGCATGGAAGATGCAGGTTGGTTCAAGCGCACGCTGTATGGTTGGGCGATGCAAGTCGCTCGCCGCGTGGGCGCGCAGGTGCTCGATCACAAACCGGTGCCGGTCGTTGAAAGAGTGCGTTACGCAGTGGGTAACGCGTTAGTCTTTGCGCCCCTGCGCAATGTGTTGGGTATGAGCCGTGTGCGAATCGCCTACACAGCGGGCGAGGCAATCGGCCCCGACTTATTTGTTTTTTATCGCTCGATCGGTATCAATTTAAAACAGCTCTATGGGTCAACCGAGACTGCGGTCTTTGTGTGTGTGCAGCCCGACGGCAACGTCAAGCCAGACACGGTAGGGCCGCCGGTTGCCGGCGTTGAAGTGCGGGTGACAGAAGACGGTGAAATTCAACTCAAAAGCCCCGGGCTCTTCAAAGAGTACTACCGCAATCCCGAGGCGACGCAAGAGACGCTCACAGGCGACGGTTGGTTTCGCACCGGCGATGCGGGCTATCTGGACGAAGACGGGCATCTCAAAATTATTGATCGTGCCAAAGACGTCGGCAAGTTAGCCGATGGCAGTTTGTTTGCGCCCAAGTATCTTGAAAACAAGCTGAAGTTCTTTTCGCATATCAAAGAGGTGGTTGCCTTTGGTGCAGGGCAGTCAGAAGTCTGTGCGTTTATTAATATCGACCTCGAGGCTGTGGGCAACTGGGCTGAGCGGCGTGGGTTAGCCTACGCAGGTTATGCCGATTTGGCTGCGCGTGACGAAGTGTATGAACTGATCGCAGATTGTGTCGAGCAGGTCAATCGTGATCTGTCGCAAGACAAGCGGTTGTCGCAATCGCAAATCAGTCGTTTCTTGATCCTGCATAAAGAGCTTGACCCAGACGATGATGAACTGACGCGCACGCGCAAAGTGCGGCGCGGCTTTGTCGCTCAAAAATATGCCGTCTTGGTTGAGGCGCTGTTTGCGGGACGCGAGCGCCAGTACATCGATACGGAAGTTAAATTCGAAGACGGTCGCACTGGCCGTATTTCGGCAGATCTGAAAATTCGTTCGGTGCGCCTTGTGGCGTCGAACTTTGCCAAGGCGGCCTAACCATGACAACACAATTGCGTGAGCGGATCGGTGATGTCGTACTCGAGATGCAAAATATTTCGTTGGCGTTTGGCGGCGTGAAAGCCTTGACCGATATCTCGTTTGATGTGCGTGAACATGAGATCAGGGCGATTATTGGCCCGAATGGTGCTGGCAAAAGTTCGATGCTTAATGTGATTAACGGCGTATATACCCCGCAGCAGGGCAGCATCACGTTTGGGGGTGAGCAGTTCAACAAAATGAATCCCCGACGCGCGGCTGAAATGGGTGTGGCGCGAACCTTTCAGAACCTTGCGTTGTTCAAAGGTATGAGCGTGCTCGACAACATCATGACTGGTCGAAACTTGCGGATGACCTCGGGTATTTTGGCTCAGGCCTTCAGACTTGGCTCGGCAGAGCGCGAAGAGATTCGCCACCGCGAGTTTGTCGAAAATCTGATCGACTTCCTTGAAATTCAGGCCTACCGCAAAACCCCTGTCGGGCGCCTGCCCTACGGTTTGCAAAAGCGCGTTGACTTAGGGCGTGCGCTTGCCATGGAGCCGCGACTCTTGTTGCTAGACGAACCGATGGCCGGAATGAACATTGAAGAAAAGCAGGATATGAGCCGCTTCATTCTCGATGTGAATGATGAGTTCGGCACGACGATCGTACTGATCGAACATGATATGGGTGTCGTGATGGACATCTCAGATCGCGTCGTGGTGCTCGATTATGGGAAAAAAATTGGAGATGGTACCCCTGCAGAGGTACGTCAAAACGAGGCAGTCATCAGTGCCTATCTTGGCGTGGCGCATTAAGGCGAAGCAGACATGGGATTTTTTCTTGAAACCTTATTCGGCGGCCTAATGAGCGGCATGCTCTATTCGCTGATCGGCCTGGGGTTTGTATTGATTTTTAAGGCATCAGGCGTGTTCAATTTTGCACAGGGTGCCATGGTGCTTGTGGCAGCCTTGTCGATGGCGCGCTTTGCGGTATGGATCCCCAACTGGTTGGGCTTTCAGAACCTGCTCCTCGCAAATGTACTGGCATTTATGGTCACCGCGGTGCTGATGTTTGTGATGGCCTGGTGCATCGAACGCCTGGTACTGCGTCATCTGGTCAATCAAGAAGCGACTGCGCTGTTGATGGCAACTCTGGGCATCGCTTATTTTCTTGAGGGGTTAGGGCAAATCGCTTTTGGCGCCTCGGTGTACACGATCAATGTGGGCATGCCTAAAGAGCCCGCCTTTCTTTTCGAGTCAGTCTTTGACGGTGGGGTGCTGCTCAATCTAGAAGACCTCACGGCTGCGGTGATCGCTGCGCTGTTGGTGGCAAGCCTCGCGCTATTTTTTCAAGTGACGGCGACTGGGCGTGCCTTGCGCGCGGTTGCCGATGATCATCAGGCGGCGCAGTCAGTGGGCATTCCTTTAAACCGAATCTGGGTCATCGTCTGGACTGTTGCCGGCGTTGTGGCCTTGGTGGCGGGAATTATTTGGGGCTCAAAATTTGGTGTGCAATTCACCCTCGCCACCGCGACCTTGCGTGCCTTGCCTGTGGTGATTCTTGGAGGCTTAACCTCGGTGCCAGGCGCAATCATCGGCGGCTTGATTATTGGAGTGGGAGAAAAAGTTTCAGAGGTTTATCTGGGGCCACTCGTGGGCGGTGGAATCGAAATTTGGTTTGCTTACGTGTTGGCATTGGTGTTTTTGTTATTCAGGCCGCAGGGCTTGTTTGGCGAAAAAATCATCGACCGCGTTTAGTGCTTCGCCTTTCAGTCATGAGCCAAACATAATATGTTTTATCGCGAAAACGGGCAGTTCAAAACAAGCTACCGATCAGATCAGCAGATCTTTCCTGTGCGGCAAGACCGTATCTTTATCTTTGCAGTGTTGCTGCTGGCGTTTGTGGCAGTGCCGCTCTTGGCCTCTGACTATTTCATTAAAGCCTTGCTGATCCCGTTTCTAATTTTGGCACTTGCTGCCATTGGGCTCAACATTTTAGTTGGGTACTGCGGGCAGATTTCGTTAGGCACCGGTGCATTCATGGCGGTGGGGGCGTACGCCGCCTGGAATATCGGCGTGCGGTTTCCGCAAACCCCTTTGATCGTTGAAATCTTGCTGGGCGGATTTTTTGCGACCCTAGTGGGCGTGTTGTTTGGCATCCCGAGTTTGCGCATTCGAGGCCTGTACCTTGCGGTTGCAACGCTGGCCGCTCAGTTCTTTGTGGATTGGGCTTTTTTGCGGATTCCATTTTTTACGAACTACTCGCCGTCAGGTAATGTCTCGGTGCCTGCCTTGTCGGTGTTTGGCTTTTCGCTGCAAGCAGCCATTCCAAAATATTTGTTTGTCTTGTCGTTCGTCGTCGTGTTTGCCTTACTTGCTAAAAATTTGGTGCGTGGCGCGATTGGCCGCCAATGGATGGCGATCCGTGACATGGACGTGGCTGCAGCAGTCATTGGGATACGCCCGATGTATGCCAAGCTCACTGCCTTTGCCGTGAGTTCTTTTATTGTTGGTGTGGCTGGCGCGCTTTGGGGGTTTTTACACTTAGGCTCTTGGGAGCCCTTGGCCTTTGATTTGAACCGCTCGTTTCAACTGCTGTTTATGGTGATTATTGGTGGCCTGGGCTCGATACTCGGTAGCTTTTTTGGTGCGGCCTTCATTGTACTGGTACCTGTTGCCTTGAATCATATTCCTGGGTGGTTTGGTTTGCCCTTGGCGATTGATACGGCAGCGCACATTGAGCACATGATTTTTGGTGCACTGATTGTGTTCTTTTTAATTGCAGAGCCTCACGGGTTGGCCAAGCTCTGGACGATCGCGAAAGAAAAATTGCGACTGTGGCCGTTTCCGCATTAATGAGTTGAGTTAAGCGCTGTTTGTGGTGAGCGGCATGCGTCTAGTGAATTGTTAGGTGTGGTGTGTAGGATTGATAGTGTGGTTTGTGGCAAGAGCTTTGATAACGCCTGGCGTTTGCTGGGATATTTAACCCGGTGTGTTGAACACCAACAAGAGGTACACGGAGATGACGAAGATGAAAATTAAACACGTTGCCGCAACCCTGCTCGCGGCGGGCGCGTTAGGCGCCATGGCTTTACCAGCATCGGCCAATGATCAGTTCGTGCCATTGCTGGCCTATCGCACGGGCTCCTTTGCGCCCCTAGGGATCCCTTGGGCCGACGGCAAAATGGATTATCTGAAGTTGGTGAATGCCCGCGGTGGCATCAACGGCGTGAAGATCACGTATGACGAATGTGAAACCGCCTATGCAACCGATCGCGGTGTTGAGTGCTACGAGCGCCTCAAGAAGCAGCCGCCTACCGGCGCCTCGGCGTTTGATCCACAATCAACAGGCATCACCTTTGCCGTCAGTGACAAAGCGCCTAACGACAAGGTGCCGATCATGACAGTCGGTTACGGCTTGTCGCAATCAACCGACGGCTCGGTGTTTCCGTGGAATTTTCCGCTGCTAGGCACCTATTGGACAGCGGCAGACATCATGATTCAGGATATCGCCAAGCGCGAGGGCGGTCTGGATAAATTAAAGGGCAAAAAAATTGCCTTGGTCTATCACGACTCTCCCTACGGCAAAGAGCCAATCGCCTTGTTGCAAGCACGTGCAAAAAAAGAAGGCTTTGAGCTCTTGCTTTATCCCGTGACCGCGCCTGGCGTTGAACAAAAATCGACTTGGTTGCAAATCCGGCAGTCACGTCCAAATTATGTGCTGCTCTGGAGCGCCGGCATCATGACGCCGACTGCTCTACGTGAGGCGCAGGCAACGGGCTATGCGCGCGATAAGATGTATGGAATTTGGTGGGCTGCCTCAGAGGGTGATGTGAAAGACTTAGGCGAGGTGGCGAAAGGCTACAACGCTGTGACCATTCACAATACCGCGGGTCGTGGCAAGGTGCACGATGAACTCAAAGCCTTGGTGTATGACAAGGGGCAGGGCACCGACACCAACGGCACTTCTGTTGGCACTATCGCACACACGCGTGGCATGGTGATCTCAATGCTAACCGTTGAGGCGATTCGGACAGCGCAAGAGAAGTTTGGCAAAGGTAAATCGATGACGCCAGAGCAAGTGCGCTGGGGCCTGGAAAACCTTAATTTGACACAAGAGTACCTTCAGCAGATTGGCTTTGGTGAATTGATGCGACCCGTTAAAACTAGTTGTGAGAATCACACGGGTGACGACTGGGCTCGCATCATCGCATGGGACGGTGCCAAGTTTCAAGTCAAACCTGATTGGTATCGTTCGGACGCCAGTATCGTGACCCCGCTGGTTCAAGAGTTTGCACAGAAATATGCAAAAGATAAAAACCTGACCATTGTGAAGTGTGCAGGCTAATCTGAACGCTAGTATTTGAACGATAGGAACTTGTCATGACTCAACCCGTGTCGCAGCCGTCAACGCATCCAGCAAGCACACCCATTTTGCTGGATGTCAATGGGATTGAGGTGATCTACAACCATGTCATCCTGGTGCTCAAGGGCGTGTCGTTGCAAGTTCCTGAAGGTAAGATCGTGGCGCTCTTGGGCGCCAACGGCGCCGGTAAGACCACCACGCTGCGTGCAATCTCAAATCTGTTGCGTGGTGAGCGCGGCGATGTGACCAAGGGCGATATTTTGTATCGCGGCGAGCGCATCGACCGACTGACACCGTCGGATCTGGTGAAGCGCGGTGTGGTTCAAGTGATGGAAGGGCGACACTGCTTTGCACACTTAAGTATTGAAGATAATTTACTAACCGGTGCTTACACGCGCAAGCTGGGGCGTGCGGATTTGGCGGTCGCGCTTGAACGGGTGTACCAATATTTTCCACGCCTCAAGCAGCGTCGCGGTAGTCAGGCCGGTTACACCTCGGGGGGCGAACAACAGATGTGTGCCCTGGGGCGTGCCTTGATGGCGCAACCAAACATGATTTTGCTCGACGAACCCTCGATGGGTTTGGCGCCCCAAATTGTTGAAGAAATTTTTGAAATCGTTAAAGATTTAAACCAGCGTGAGAGCGTAAGTTTTTTGCTCGCTGAACAAAACACCAACATCGCTCTGCGTTATGCCGACTACGGCTACATTCTTGAAAATGGCCGCGTCATGATGGACGGCGAGGCGCGCGCCTTAGCAGAAAACGAAGATGTTAAAGAGTTTTATCTGGGTATCTCAAGTGGCGAGCGCAAGAGCTTTCGCGAAAATAAATTCTATCGTCGCCGCAAGCGCTGGCTGGCTTAACCCTAAGAGATCGATTCATGTCTGAGTTTTTTGATGCGCTCGAAACCCGCGACCCCGTGCAACGTGAGCAGACCTTACTTGCAGCCTTGCCGCAAGCACTTGCGCAGGCTTCGGCGCGCGCGCCAGCGATTGCGCGTCAGCTCGGGCAGCTTGAGCCCAGTGCTCTTACGACGCGCGACGCGCTGGCGCAGGTACCTGTCGTGCGTAAAACGCAACTTCTTGAGATGCAACAAGATGCCCGTACTCGTTTGTCTGCTGAGGGCGCGGTGATCGAACGGGTGTTTGGTGGTTTCTCGAGTATCGGTTGGGGAGAAGCCCTGAGGGTGTTTGCCTCACCAGGCCCGATTTACGAGCCAGAGAGTGCGCGACCCGACTATTGGCGCTTTGCGCGAGCTTTGTATGCAGCAGGTTTTCGGGCGGGTGATTTGGCACATAATTGTTTTTCTTATCACTTCACGCCAGCTGGGTCGATGATGGAGTCGGCAGCCCACGCAGTGGGGTGTACGGTATTTCCTGGGGGCGTTGGGCAGACCGAACAACAGGTTCAAACGATCCGTGATTTACAGCCTGCCGGATACATGGGTACGCCTAGTTTTTTAAAGATCATTCTTGAAAAGGCTGACGAGCTTGGGATTGAGCTTGTTTCGTTAAAACGTGCGCTGTTATCCGGCGAAGCGTTTCCGCCCTCATTGCGAGATTGGTTGAGCGGCCGCGGGATTCAGGGTTATCAGGCTTACGGTAGTGCTGACTTAGGCATGATTGCCTTTGAGACTCCTGCGCGCGAAGGCCTAGTGTTGAGTGAAGACCTGTTACTTGAGATCGTACGCCCCGGTACGAGTGATGTCGTGCCAGAGGGTGAAGTTGGCGAGGTGGTCGTGACCTCGCTCAACCCCGACTATCCTTTGCTGCGCTTTGGCACTGGTGATCTGTCTGCCATTATGCCCGGCATTTCACCGTGTGGGCGTACCAACACTCGGATCCGTGGTTGGCTCGGGCGGGCTGATCAGACGACCAAAGTGCGTGGGCTGTTTGTGCACCCGGGCCAGCTCGCTGAAGTGGTTCGTCGACATCCTGTAGGCGCACGGGTACGGCTAGTAATCAGCGGTACAACCGGTGCTGATGTGATGCTGCTAAAAGTTGAGGCGGCAAAGGCTGATCCCGAGCTGATACAGTCTTTAACGGACACGGTACGTGATGTGACTAAGCTTAGGGCGGATGTCGAGATTGTGTCGCTAGGTAGCTTGCCCAACGACGGCAAGGTGATTGACGATGTGCGCACGTATACCTGAGCTACTGAACGCTTAACGTACCGCGCATGATTGGCGAGTGGCCAGCGAAGGTGCATAAAAAAACATACTGTTCGCCGGCTTTCAGTTGCGCCACAGCAAACGTCACACTTGTTGTTTCACCGGCGCCGATCAATTTGGTATGGGCAATCACCCGCTTGTCATTTTGATCAACGTGATGGGCGTCGGCCCCCGCTAACATCCCAGTACGCGCCACCCCATCGAGATCACTTTTTTTGGTTAACACCCAATTATGCGACATGGCGAGAGGCGGTAGATGCCCCGTGTGTGTCAGTGTGACGGTGAAGTCTTTGCAAGCAGCAGGCACGTTGATGTACGAGGGAGCAAAACGCAGTGCGTCATCTGTTTGAAGGGTAACGCTGCATTCAAGTGCGCTGGCTGCAGCGGGTGCTGTGCTCAGCAACAAAGCTGTGATGGGCACAGCCCAGAGCAAGCCTCGCTTGCGTGCCGATAGATAAAAGTGCTTTTTCATAGTGTGTTCACTGATTAGCAGGTTGTTCGAGCGTGGGCTCTGACAAACTGGCCATGACCTCGCCGTTCAATATGGCCCTCGAGCTCAAGGGTAAAGAGCTCAACTTGTAGTTGCGCCGGTGCTAGACCGGTGCGACGCTGCAGTTGCTCTTCGGTTACCGGATCGTAGCCGATTGCGTCCCAAGTCGGTGAACTTGGCGCCTGCGCGCAAGGTGAGGATGGCGAGTACTTCGCAAGTCGCCCAGGATCAGGGCGCAATTCGGCCAGAATGTCGGCACCTGACTCTACGAGTTTGGCGCCCTGTTTGACGAGCGAGTGCGGTCCGCGTGACAGCGGCGAATGAATCGAGCCCGGTATGGCGAAGACCTCGCGTCCCATTTCGACGGCCAAGCGCGCGGTAATGAGAGAGCCGCTTTTTAGGGCAGCCTCAATCACCACGACACCCAGGCTGAGCCCTGCAACAATGCGATTACGCTTTGGGAAATGTGCTGCTAGCGCTGGGCAGCCTAAAGCGAACTCGGACAAAATTAAGCCATCAGCGGACAAGATTTCGTCAGCTAAGGCGCGATGTGCAGTGGGGTAAATAATATCGGCACCTGTTCCCAGCACGGCGATGGTGCCGCCACGCTCAGGACCTGCTTTGAGCGCGCCGCGATGGGCGGCCGCGTCGATGCCGTGTGCCAAGCCACTGACCAGGGCAAAGCCATGCTCAGCCAAATACAGAGCGAAGGCGTGGGCGTGGGCTAGGCCGTCTGGGGTGGCGTTGCGCGCCCCCACCAAGGCGAGCGCCTCTTGCTCGAGGCGTCTGAGGGCACCGCTGGCATACAGGACTAGTGGTGCATCCGGCAGTTGTCGCAAGCGCTCTGGGTAGTGAGCGTGGCTGGGCGTAATCAGCGACTGCCCTGGCTCGGTCGCCCAGCGCAGTGCACGTTCGATGTATTGGGCATCAGCTTGGCTCAGCGGTGCCACCAGTTGTGTGGCTAAGGGTGCAGACACTATTGCGCGTAGCGTCGCGTACGAGGCCTGATAAAGCGCGCACGGATTCGTGAAGCATTGCAGCAGGCGGTGGGCATGTATTGGGCCGACGCCGGGTTGTAAGCTTAAGCGTAGCCAGGCGGCAAGCGCCTCGTCAGAAAGGGTATTTTGCATGCCGCCGAGTGTGCCACGGACAGCGTTGCGAACCCAAGCAAAAGTAGGCTCAAATTATCCACCGAGCGTATCAGACGCTCGGTGTGTCGCATCAGTAAGCCTAGCAGCTGGCGTTAATTGTCGACCTTGATGCCGGCGTCGCGAATCGCCTTGCCCCAAAATGCGTAGTCTTTGGCGATGTAGTCAGCAAACTCTTTGGTTGAGCCATACAAAGGCACCAACCCTGCAGCATTGAGTTTTTTGCCAACCTCGGGATCTGCCGAGGTCTCAATAAAGACTTTGGCGAGTGCAGCAATGATGTTGTCAGGTGTTTTTGGTGGTGCAACCACGCCCACCCATGACGGGGCAACCACGGCTGTGCCTTGCTCGGTCAGCGTTGGGATTTCGTTAATCAGTTCGACGCGTTTTGCAGAAGCCACGCCGTATGGGATGAGCTTGGTTTTAAAGCCTGCTGCCAACGGTGCTGGCACTAACGCCAGATCAACCTGACCACCCATTGCCGCCTGGGCTGCTGGCGCAGCACCTTGGTAGGGCACGTGCAGCATCTCGGTTTTTGTCACCTGAAGAAACTGTGCCATGGCAATATGACCGGCGCTGCCATTGCCCCAACTTGAATAGCTGAGCTTGCCCTTTTTTGCCAGTTCAATGAGTTCAGGTACATTTTTAGCTTCAAGGCCTGGACGGCCCATCAGCACAAAGTTCACGACCGCTGCCGGTGCGATCGGCACAAATTCTGCTGAAATAAACTTTGGATTGGGATAGAGCGCGGGGTACATCGAGTAGGTGTCTGCGCTTGAGAGCAGCAGGGTGTAGCCATCGGGGGCTGAATTGAAAACCGCCTCGTGTGCGACGGCGCCGTTAGCGCCTGCGCGATTTTCAACCACAACTGTTTGTCCGAGTTTGTTACCCAAGGCGTTGACGACGATTCGAGCGATCGTATCCGAGCCGCCGCCTGGTGGGTAAGGCACAATGAGCTTGATGGGCTTAGTGGGTGCCCAGGCTGCAGGCGCTTGGGCGGCTGCGATAAACGGTGTCGCACTCAGTGTGGCGGCCAGTGCGAAGCCTTGAAGCAAGCCACGCAATTTTTTCTGTACTGGTGCTACCTGAGTGTCTGTTGCACGCTGGGTGAGTTTCATGTTGTCTCCTTGCAGTTGGTTGAGCGAGTTGCTCGGGTCGGGGTGAATCTTATATTTTCGTCATTACTTGCCGGTAAATTTTGGTGGGCGTTTTTCGTTGAAGGCACGAATCCCTTCCATGCGATCTTCAGTTGCGACCAGGCGACTGTATGCCTCTACCTCAAAGAACATACCCGTACGCATATCCATTTGTAAACCAAAGGTGATTGACTTTTTGGCTTGCCGCACCGCAATCGGGGCATTGGCAAGAATGCGCTGTACGAGCTTCATGGTCTCGTCGTATAGCGCCGCTTTGGGATACACATGATTTAGCAGGCCAAAACTCAACGCGTCTTGCGCATCAAACGGGTCGCCGGTGAAAATGACCTCTTTCGCGCGTCGAACACCAATGGCGCGTGGTAATTGCTGCGTGCCACCACCGCCTGGCATGATGCCGCGTTTGACTTCAGCAAAGCCAAAGCGAGCGTTGTCTGAAGCAACGATAAAGTCACACGACAAGGCGAGCTCAAGCCCACCTGCGATGGCTGCACCGTTGACACAGGCAATGGTGGGGACTGGGCAATCATAAATCGCACGAGCCATGCGTTCAAACAAATAATGTTGGGTGTTGAACTGTGCATCGGTCATGCCATCGCGTTCTTTGAGATCGGCGCCGCCACAAAAAATGGTGTCGCCAGCGCCTGTTAACACGACGCAGCGAAACTGCTCGGGCGATGCTTCAAGTGTGCCGAACACTTGTATTAATTCTTCGCCCATCGTGGTGTTCAAGGCGTTGGCGACTTTGGGGCGGTTCAGTTGCACCACTAGCAGTCCTTCAAAGGGCGAGGATAGCGCGAGCGTCTGATAGGGCGTGGCAAGATTAATCGTGGCAACAGACATCATGTCTCCGAGTTGGTTTGCTGGTTGGCTGGGTGCAGCAAATAATCGTGCTCACCCAGTGTAGGCGCATTACCCGCCAGAGGCGGACGGTTGCCGTTAAAAGAAATCGGCAAGGCTACCGTCGTGGCTTTGCCATTCGGTGTCGTGCGCAAAATATCAAGTGCTCGTGTCTGCTCGTTGGCAATGACGCGATCAACGGTCTGAATCGGGCCACACGGTATCGATACTGTTTCAAGCCTGGCGAGCCATTCTTGAGCCGGTAATTCTTTAAAGCGCGTTTGCAGTAATTCGATCAACGCCACTCGGTTTTCGACGCGACCACCGTTGGCGATAAAGCGTGGGTCTTGGGCCAGTGCGGGTAACTCCATCGCTTGGCAGAGCCGTGCGTAAAGGATGTCGTTTCCTGCTGCGACCAAGATCGCGCCATCTGCGCAGTCAAACACTTGATAGGGAACAATATTTGGACTGCTTGAACCGCTGCGCTTGGGTAAAGCTGCACCTGCAAGCACATCAGACAGGGGCACCATCATCCAGGCCAAGGCGGTTTCGTACAGCGAGACATCGACAATTTGACCGCGCCGCTGGGGGTCGGCATCGCGCGCGCGTAGTGCCGACAGCACACCAATCACGGTCCACATCCCCGTACCCATGTCGTTCAGCGATAAAGGCACACGGCTCATGGCGTCGCCTTCATGTCCCAAAATACTCATCATGCCGCTGTAGGCTTGCGCCAGTGGGTCGTAGCCCGGCTTGTCGCGTAGCGGCCCGTTGGCACCGAACGCACCAAGATTGCAGTAGATCAGCGAGGGTTGTTCAGTGGTCAGCTCGTGTGCGCCGAGTCCGTGGCTTTCAAGGTTGCCTGGTTTCAGATTCTGAATCACAACGTCGGCGTGCTCAAGGATAAAAGCGCGTACGCGCGCGATGCACTCTTTGTCATTGAAGTCGGCGCGAATACTTTGTTTACCGTTGTTCATCGCATGAAACAGTGCGGCAGCGCCTTCGATAAACGGCGGCCCCCAGCCGCGGGCATAGTCGCCCGTCGTTGAGTTTTCGATCTTGATCACGCGTGCGCCCAAGTGAGCAAAAATTTGGCCGGCATAGGGTGCGGCTAAGCTATGGCCGATTTCAATGACGCAGACATCGGCCAGGGGTAGTGGCTGACTCATTCGATACTTCCTTGATAACCGTATAACGAACGTGCTGCTTCGATGGTGACATAGCCGTCCAGCAGATCGGCCTCGATTGACGCAACCGCGCGCTCTTTCGGGTCGCCGTAGCCACCGCTGCCGGCGGGTTGCAAGAGCACCCGATCGCCTAGGTGCACAATCTCAGTCGCGCCTTTGCTTGGCATAGTGCGCTCGGTGCCATCTGGGCTCAAGATGCGGCATTCAAAGAGGCCACCCGCTAAACCGCCAAAATAGCCTTCTGGCGCCGCTTGGCCGCGTTCGCCTGCGGCTGTCACAGTGGCCTCTTCAAAGCCGACGCGGTAAGTTCGCCGTGAGGTTAAGCCTCCACGCCACCGACCGGCGCCGCCGCTGTCAGGTACAAGTGCCCATGCTTCGACGGTGATCGGCATGGTCTGTTCGATAAACTCAACGGGCAAGGCACCCGCGTTGCCCACATAGACGCGAATGCCATTAATGCCATCACGCGTGGCACGAGCGCCCATGCCGCCGCCATGCGGTTCGACCAAGCTGATGAATTCTTTGCCGGTGCGACGCACCCGTGCTTCGTTGGGGTCGCGCCCGCCAAAGACGCCCGAGCAGGCTGCGCAGTTGCTTTGACCAATCACGCGTTCGGGTACGGCTTGCGATAACGCTTTTAAGCAGAGGTCGATCACACGAGGTGAGGTTTCAGTGTTGCCGCTCACAACCGAGGCCGGAAAGGTACAGTTCACGATGCTGCCCAAGGGCGCTTCGATCGTCACGGGGCGATAGCACCCTTGATTGATCGGTATTGCCACATCGGTGAGGGCCTTGACCGTAAACCAGGTGCTGTTGCAGGTAACGGCTAAGGGGCAATTGATCCCACCGCGCGCTTGTTTACCCGTACCGGTGTAATCAAAGTGGATCTGATCGCCCGCCACCGTAACTTTAACTTTGATTGGGATATTCGCGCCCGACCAACCAGGCGATTGCACGCCTTCAACGAAATCTTCAGCCTCATATACGCCGTCGGGGATACCGCGAATCGCTTCGCGCATCAAGGTTTCAGAATGGTCGAGCGAGCGTTTCATGGCATCGCGCAAAGCGTCTGCACCATACTTCTTCACCAAGGACTGAATCCGTTGATCGCCAACAAAGGTGCCGGCATACTGCGCTTGAATATCGAGTAGCCGACCTTCTGGATCGCGTGTGTTACTGACGATCATGTTTTGCACGTCGCGTACGATCTCATCGTTACGAAACAGCAGCACAGGCGGGATACGGATACCTTCGCCATAGATATCCCAGGTGTTGAGGGCGTAGCTGCCCGGTGCTTGCCCACCGATGTCGTTCCAGTGGCCGCGAGTCATCACAAAGGCGACGATTTCGTTGTCAACAAACACAGGGCGCGTGATTTGAATATCAGGCTGATGATTGCCCCCGCCAAGGTAGGCATCGTTGCTGATGATGACATCGCCCGGGCGTAGGTTGTCGCGACCAATCGCTTCAACCGAAACTTTGGTTGAGATCACGGCTGACCCCAACATGGTTGGGATGTCATTGCCTTGCGCCACAAGTTGCATCTGCGCGTCAAAGACCGCGGCAGAGGCGTCTGCACCCAAATGCATAATGGGGCTGGCCGCAGTGCGCATCATGGCGATTTTCATTTCACGCGCGATGGCGTAAAGTGAGTTGCGCAAAATTTCGTAAACAATCGTTTGCATGTTGACCCTAGAGTGAAATACGCAAATTGCCGACGGCATCGATCCGTGCAGTCTGGCCCGCTTTGAAAATCAAGCAGCTGCTTTGTTCTTCAATGATGGCGGGCCCAGCAATGGCTGCGAGCGGAGCAAGGCTTGAGCGTTGGTAGGTCGGTAGCGCTTGCATACGACCGTCAATGTAGACCTCACGCGTGCGCTTTGCCGGGTGCGCTGACGCTGCGACATTTGCGCTTGACTGCTGCACCACACCTCGCCAACCTGTGCGAACGCTAGCCTGCACGCGTAAGTTCACCAGCACAATCGGCTGGTTGGGTTTGGTGAAGTTCCACATGCGCTTATGGTTGAGCTCAAAGCCTGCACGAATGGTTGCGATCAGTTGGTTTTGCTCAGCTGCATCTAGCAAGTCAGCTGGGATATCGACTGAGATTGAGGCGGGCTGACCCGTGTAGCGACAGTCTGCGCGAAAATGGCTTTGTACAGGATGCGTGTTTTGTTGCGCACCAAACGTATCGAGTGCTTGCTGCTTGAGCTCAGCACAAAGTGCCGCAATGGCGGTGGGTGTAATGGCCTCAAGCTCGGTTTCGACCGCGGTTTGTCCATCAAATTGGCGATCGGCCACAATCATGCCAAAGGCGCTGAACAGACCGGGTAGTGGCGGCACAATCACTTCTTTGATTTCCAGTTCTTCGGCCAAGTCGATGGCGTGCACAGGGCCCGCGCCACCGTAGCACATATACGATAGTTCTCGAGGATCAAAGCCGCGCTCGACGGTCATCAGGCGCATCGCCTGCGCCATTAATGCGTTGGCCACGACACGTACGGTCCAGGCCGCCTCTAATGCCGAGACTCCTAGCGGTTTGGCCAAATGTTCTTCGACGGCGTCAGCGGCAGCTTGCGCATCAAGTTTGAACTCACCACCTAAAAATGAATTCGGGTCGACATACCCCAGCAAAACGTTACAGTCTGTGACGGTTGGGCGTTTGCCGCCGCGACCATAACAGGCGGGCCCTGGGTCAGCCCCTGCGCTTTGAGGGCCAATATGCACCCCGCCGCCGCTGTCAATCCAGGCGATTGAGCCGCCGCCTGCGCCAATTGAGTCGATATCAATGGTGGGTGCGCGCACCGCATGGGTGTGTAGCAGGCTGCTGGTGCGAAGTTCGGGGCGCGAGTCGCGAATCAGTGATACATCGAAGGTAGTGCCGCCCATGTCCCCCAACAGAACACCCGGCAACTTGGATTGTTCGCTGGCGCGCACCGCGGCACTGACCCCACCTGCAGGGCCTGACTCAAGCAGCACGATTGGCTTAGCAGCCACCACTGCCGTTGAGGCTAAGCCACCGTTCGATTGCATGAACAGCAGCTCGCCGCGAAAGCCTGCGGCTTGAAGTTGGCTGTCGAAATGATGGATATAGCGACCACAGACGGGGCCTAAGAGGGCGTTCATCACGGTCGAGCTGGTGCGCTCGTATTCTTGCATTTCGGGGTTGACCTGATGCGATGCTGTGATGAAGTGCTGCGGCAACAAACGCTTGAGAGCGTCGTAGGCTTGTTTTTCGTGCACCGAGTTCACGTAGGCATGCAAAAAACAAATCGCCACCGCTTCGATGTCAGAGGCTTTGATCTTTTCAGCTAGGCTTTTCAGTGCTTGAAGATCAAGTGGTGTCTCGACCGAGCCATCGGGGCGCAGACGCTCAAGTACCTCAAGACGCCAGCGCCGCTCAACCAGAGGCTTAGGGTTTTCAAATTGCAAGTCATACAAATCGGCGCGGTCATGGCGTGAGACCCTGCGTAGCTCAAGGATGTCGCGAAAACCAGCGGTGGTGATGAGTGCCGTTTTGGCACCCTTACCCTCGACAATCATATTCGTGGCCATGGTGGTGCCATGCCCGATAAAGCCAATCTCGGCACTTGTTTTGCCACTCAGTTCTAAGATGCGATGAAAACCGTGCATCGCACCGACTACGCGATCTGCAGGGGTGGTGGGCACCTTCGCCGACCAGATTTGTCCGGTGTTGTCGTCTACCAAGACAATATCTGTAAATGTGCCACCGACATCAATGCCAATCCGATTCATGAGACCGTAACCCTTCGAACAAAAATTCCAACGCTGATCGTCGGTTCATGCTGACCCGTTGTCAAGCCCGAAACCCCTTGGTTTGCCCTAGGTCACGGCGATTTAGACCGATACCGTCCGTTGGCAGTCGAAGGAGCGTACAGCTAGATGGTCAGCCGCCTTGGTCTGTCACGTGACGGGTGAGGGTTTGGATGACTGCGGTGTAAATAAGGTTTCATTGGAATTTGCCCCGGTAATAAATTAAAATGTTAATAACGTTACAAATTGAACGACCTTAGCGTATGGCTCTGCTCACTATCCTGCACTTTCCTGACAAACGCCTGCACAAGGTCGCCAAACCCGTGGCCGCGGTGACAGATCGCATCCGCAAACTAGCGGCTGACATGGCCGAAACGATGTACGACGCTCCGGGCGTAGGCTTGGCAGCCACCCAGATTGACGTGCACGAGCGCGTTGTGGTGATTGATGTCAGCGAAAATAAAGACGATTTGATGGTGCTGATTAACCCCGAGATCGTGTCGCGCAGTGACGAGCAAAAAACTCACGAAGAGGGCTGTTTGTCGGTGCCGGGCGTATACGACGAGGTAGAGCGGCCCGCGACGGTGCGCGTACGTGCGCTGAATCTTGAGGGCGAGGTGCACGAGTTTGATGCCGAAGGGTTATTGGCGGTGTGCGTACAGCACGAGATCGACCATTTAAATGGCAAAGTGTTTGTGCAGCACTTGTCGTATCTAAAGCAAACACGGTTAAAAGCCCGTCTGCGTAAAGAACAACGCGAACTTGAGCGGGTGTAGCGCAGACTCATGCACATCGAAATTCTGGGGTACACAGCCGCCTTTTTGACGACCGCGGCATTTTTTCCACAAACCTACAAAACAATCAAAACGCGCGACACCAAAGCGATTTCTTTGGCAATGTATGTGATGTTTACGCTAGGGATTGCGCTGTGGTTGGGGTATGGTATTTTTATTGAGTCGCTACCCTTGATTTTTTCAAACTCTATTACGTTTGTGATGGCGGGTACGATTTTGGTGCTCAAGCTCAAAGAGCGCTAGGTCGACGCGCGCGTCAAGCTTTCGGCGCTGTCAGCAGACCGTGACGGCATGTTCGCGAGAGTTGAACCCTGGGCGTTACGCTTTCGGCGCGCCACCCCAACCTTGAATAAACGCCGCAGCGCTTTGCCGCTTGCCGCCAGCGCGTTGTAGTTCAGTCAGGCGTAAGACGCCTTGCACCGTGGCAAGGTCAATCCCCTCGGGGCTGGTGCCGATGACAGTACCTGGCTCAGTCTGCTTGCCTGTGGACGCGATCGCGACCGCGTTCCAGACCTTCACCAACTCGTCAATCGCCGGTAGATGTAGCGTGGCACCGGGCGCCGGGTTAAAAGCTCGAATCCGTCGGGCAAGTTGCACAGCTGGCTGGGAAAAATCTAGCGCAGCTTCGGCTTTATCAAGCTTTGAGGCATACGTCGCGCCCTCAAGCGGTTGGGGTTGCGCGGTTAAGGTTCCAAGAGGAAGCGCCTGCAAAGCTGCCACGATCAGTCGCGCTCCTTGCTCGGCTAGCTTATCGTGCAAGGTCGCGGCAGTCTCAGTCTCTGTGATGGGCAGTGACTCAACCAATAGCATAGCGCCGGTATCCAGACCTTCGTCCATTTGCATGATTGTGACGCCTGTCTGGGTGTCACCGGCTTCGATGGCGCGTTGAATCGGCGCCGCTCCGCGCCAGCGCGGCAGAAGGCTAGCGTGAATATTCAGGCAGCCGTAGCGCGGTGTGGTGAGCACCCAGTTTGGCAAGATGAGGCCGTAGGCGGCCACCACCAAAACGTCAAGCTGTGCCTGCCCAAGGGCTACTTGAGCGCTACGTGCTTCGTCTGGATATTTGCCGTCAAGGCGCAAACTGCGCGGCTGCACGACCGCGATGTCATGCCCGAGGGCGCATTGCTTCACGGCGCTAGGTGTGAGCTTAAGTCCACGCCCTGATGGGCGATCAGGCTGAGTGAGTACTAACTGCACCTTAAACCCAGCTGCCAGAATCGCCTGCAGAGCCTGGGCTGAGAACTCAGGGGTGCCGGCAAATCCAACGCGCAAGGGGGTTGGGTCTGGGTCAGAAAGCAGGGTTGTGGCTGCAGGCATCGTGATCAGACTAAATCTTTTCGGCCCACAGGTCATACTCGTCAGAGTCAGTGACGCGCACTCGGACCATGTCGCCTGGCTTCAGGGGTACGGCGCTATCCACAAATACGCTGCCGTCTATTTCAGGGGCGTCTGCGCTTGAGCGCCCGACCGCGCCGTCTTCGTCGACCTCATCGATCAAGACGTCGAACTCTTTGCCGACTTTACGCGCTAGGCGTTCAGTTGAAATCGCCTGTTGATGAGCCATGAAACGGTCGTAGCGCTCTTGTTTGACCTCATCAGGCACAGCACCCTCAAGTGCATTGGCGGGGGCACCCTCGACAGGCGAGTATTGAAAGCAGCCCACGCGGTCGAGCTGAGCTTCTGACATCCAGTCAAGCAGGTACTGAAATTCGCTTTCCGTTTCGCCTGGAAACCCAACGATAAAGGTTGAGCGCAAGGTAATGTCGGGGCACTGCTCGCGCCAGCGATGGATCCGCGCCATCGTGCGATCTTCAAAGGCGGGGCGTTTCATGGCCTTCAAAATGCGTGGGCTGGCGTGCTGAAACGGGATGTCGAGATAAGGCAAAATTTTGCCTTCAGCCATCAACGGAATGACCTCGTCGACATTGGGGTACGGGTAGACATAGTGCAGGCGCACCCAAATGCCTAATTCAGATAAGGCCGAGCAAAGCTCAGTCATACGGGTTTTAACAGGACGGCCGTTCCAGAAGCCGCTGCGGTATTTGACGTCGACACCATAGGCGCTGGTGTCTTGCGAAATCACTAGCAGCTCTTTGACCCCGGCGCGCGCTAAGCGCTGGGCTTCGTCAAGCACATCACCCACAGGGCGGCTGACGAGATCGCCGCGCATTGAGGGGATAATGCAGAAGCTGCAGCGGTGGTTACAGCCTTCAGAAATTTTGAGGTAAGCGTAGTGGCGCGGGGTGAGCTTGATCCCTTGTGGCGGCACCAAATCTGTAAACGGATCGTGCAAAGGGTTAGGCGGTGCCGCTTCGTGCACCGCACGCACGACCTGCTCGTACTGTTGCGGCCCAGTCACGGCCAGCACACTGGGGTGTACGGCACGAATCACTGACTCATCGACCCCCATGCAGCCCGTCACGATGACACGGCCGTTTTCTGCGATGGCCTCGCCGATCGCATCTAACGACTCGGCTTTGGCACTATCAATAAAGCCGCAGGTATTGACTACCACCACGTCGGCGTTGTTGTAGTCGGGAACAATGACATAGCCTTCGGTACGCAATTGTGTGAGGATGCGCTCTGAGTCGACAAGCGCTTTAGGGCAGCCGAGACTAACAAAACCGACTTTGGGAGAGGACATGGCACGTCACCTGGCAGGCCGCAGCCCACATGAAAGAGAGCGAGATTTTACCCGCGATCGACGCTAGCCCCTACAATCACCCCATGACACAAGCTGCCCCCGCACTCTCTGATAGTTTATTGGCCGCCGCGCGCGCCATTGGCGCGGTTGAAACCAGCCAGTCTTTGACTGAAGCCTTACTCGACGTTCGGCCTGAGCTACGGCCATCCGCGCAGTCCTTAAGCTTTTATGCGATGCGACACTGGGGTCAGGCGATGGCGCTGCGCCGTCTGCTGCTGGATCGCGTACCGCCCAACCCCACCGTCTTTGCGCTGTTGGGCTTAAGCCTGTTGTTGCTAGAGGTCGCGCTGAGTGACCCTGCCGAGCGCGACGCCACTGCGCCCACCTATACGGCGCACACGCTGGTGGATCAGGCGGTACAGGCCACGCAGGGGCAGCGCGACACGCTGAATTTCAAAGGCTTAGTGAACGCCATTTTGCGTCGCTTTCAGCGCGAGCGCGCCGCGTTGCTGTCGCAGCTCGAGCATGATCTTGAGGCCCAGTACAACCACCCAAAATGGTGGATTGAAGTGCTGCAAACGGCTTATCCGCAAGACTGGCAGCGTCTGCTTGAAACGGCCAACATGCATCCACCTCTTGCGCTACGGGTCAACCTACGCGCGACCACGCGTGAGACCGTTGAACAGGCCTTCGCCGCCGCAGGTATCGCTGCAACGCCTTTCGGGGTGGCCGGCTTAGTGCTCGATGTGCCACGGCCGATTGCTTCGTTGCCGGGCTACGCGCAGGGTTGGTGGTCGGTGCAAGACGCGGGCGCACAGCTTGCCGCCCCCTTGCTTGAGTTAAAAGACGGCATGCGAGTCTTGGATGCTTGCGCGGCTCCCGGCGGCAAAACCGCACACATGCTTGAGCTCGCGGCACTCAAACTGACCGCGCTTGACATCGACAACGCACGCATGGGCCGTGTCGAGCAAAACCTTGAACGCTTAGGCTTGCTCAATGACGATGTTGAGTTGATCGCCGAGAGCGCCATGCGCGCGCACACGTGGTGGGACGGCAAGCCCTTTGACGCAGTGCTCGCCGATGTGCCATGCACTGCCTCAGGTATTGTGAGGCGCCATCCCGACATTCGTTGGTTGAGGCGCTTCACAGACCTCAAGCCGACCGCAAAATTGCAACGAGAGATTTTGGATTCACTGTGGAGCTTGGTCGCACCCGGAGGTAAATTATTACTTGTCACGTGTTCGATTTTTCCGCAAGAGTGCGAGTTGCAGGCGCAGGCCTTTTTAAAGCGTCATGCTCAGGCGGTACGCCTGCCCGCGCCAGGTCAGTTGTTACCGTGCTTGGCTAATGCCGAGCAACCGGCAGGGCAAGACGGTTTCTTCTATGCTTTGTTTGCTAGACAGGGTTAGGTGTTAATCACAACATGACGGCTTGGGCTACCTTTTTGCTGGGATGTCAGCGAGGCCTTTTAGGTGTACTTGCAGTGTTGATGTGCCTGGTCGCCACGGTGAGCCAAGCGGCAGAGCCTCGCATCGAGCGCATCGAGCCCTTGATCACCGAGGGGCAACTCACGCTCGACCTTGACTTGACCTTTGATCTTGGTCGAGTGGTGACTGAGGCTGCTGAGCGCGGTGTGCCGCTTTACTTCACATTTGATTTAAAGATCACCTCGCCCAGGTGGTGGTGGTTTGACCGTGTTCTAGTCGAGGCGACCTTAACTCGCCGTTTGACGTACAACGCACTCACGCAACAATGGCGTGTGGCAACAGGCGATTTGTTTTTACCGGTCAAATCTCTAAACGAGGCGCTGGTTGTGCTGAAGCAAGTACGCGGCTGGCCTGTGGCCCCTTCTGATCGGTTTGATAAAAATCAGCGCTATGACGGGCGTATCAGGATGCGACTCGATGCCTCTCAGCTCGCCCGGCCCCTTCAGCTTGAGGCAGCGAGTCGCAGTGCCTGGTCGCTTGCAAGCCCTTGGGCGCCGTTTGATTTTTCGATTCAGCAAGCGGGGCCTAATAAATGAACGCGCTGCCTAGACTAGCCGGCGCGGGCGCATTGTTTGAAGCGTTGGCGGTGTGGCGCCTATGAACAGATTGCTTCGTCTGGCGTTATTTATTGGGATCAGCAGTGGTGCAGGCCTGTTTGGCTTGCTGGCTTGGTCAACAGGTAACGCCTCGCGAGTGGCTCAGTACCAAGGCTTGTTGCTATGGCTGAACGGCGCGCTTGCTCTGGCATTGTTTGTCTGGGTCGTCGCGCTCACGGTGCGCCTGCTGTCGCAGTTGCGTAGTGGATTGTTTGGAGCACGTTTGACCGCGCGTTTTGCGTTGGCATTTGCCTTAATTGGCGTGTTGCCAGGTACCTTAATTTATGGCGTGTCGTTGCAGTTTATGGCACGGTCAATCGAGTCGTGGTTCAACGTGCGTGTCGATACGGCTCTTGAGTCAGGCCTGGCTTTGGCACGAGCGGCACTCGACTCTCAGCTCGCCGAACTCGAGTCGCGCGCGCGCGTCATGACGCCCGAACTCAATGCAACACCCGATGCAGATGTCGCGGGCGTGCTGGCGCGGTTGCGGGATTCAAGTGGCCCAGTCGATGCGATGGTGTTTAGTGGCAGTGGGCGCGTGATCGCGTTCTCGAGCGACAAGCTCGGTGCGTTGTCCCCTCTGCCTCCGCCCGCTGCCATTTTGAATCAGTTGAGGGTCACCCGCGGGTACTCAAACGCCGACACGGGTGATAGCGTGGCCGGCGGGCCTGTTGACCCCGGTCTACAGCTGCGGGTGATTGTGGCGTTGGCTGCGCCAGAGCGAACCGAAAGCCTGCTGGGTGTAAACGTTGAATCCCGTTGGCTACAACTGGTGCAGCCAGTTTCTGAAAAAATTGCCCGTAACGCGAGTGAAGTGCAGCAAGGTAATCGTGATTATCAAGAGCTTGCGCTATCTCGACAAAGCCTGCGTAATTTGTTTGGAGTGACTCTCACCTTGGCACTGTTGCTGGCTGTATTTGCGGCAATCGCTGTGGCGCTGTACCTATCCAAAAAATTGGTCAGCCCCCTCTTGGCCTTAGCGTCTGGTACGCAGGCCGTGAGCGTGGGCGACTATCGTGCACTGCCCGAACCGCCCTCAAATGACGAAGTGGGGCAGTTGACTCGTTCGTTTAACACCATGACTCGTCAACTCGACGAGGCACGGCGGATGGTTGAAACCAATCGCAGCCAACTCCAGCGCTCGAACGTCTATCTTGAAAGCGTGTTGGCAAACTTGTCGGCAGGTGTGCTGGTGCTTGACGAGCGGTTTTGCTTGACGACCTTTAACCAGGGCGCGCAATCGATTCTTAAGGTTGACTTGCGTACAGCACCTGGGCGGCTGTTGCAGACGGTAGAAGGGATGAGTGAGTTCTCGCAGCGGATTCGGCAGGCTTTTTCTGAGCATACGGCAATGGGCTCAGAGCGCACACACTGGCAAGAGCAGTTTGAACTAACCTTGCAAGAGCCAGGACCAGAGGCCAAGGCGTTTACGCTGACGTTACTGGCGCGAGGCACACAGTTAAATGTGGATGGCCGAGAAAATGGCTATATGGTGGTGTTCGATGACATCACTGAAGTGATCTCGGCGAGTCGCAGCGTTGCTTGGGGTGAGGTTGCACGTCGCTTGGCGCACGAAATTAAAAATCCGTTGACGCCGATTCAGCTCTCGGCCGAGCGCCTTGCGATGAAGTTGGCGCATAAGCTTGAACCGCTTGATGCACAATTGCTTGAGCGGGCGACCAACACGATTGTGAATCAAGTGAACTCGCTGAAACACATGGTCGATGATTTTCGTGAATACGCACGTAAGCCACCCTTAGTCTTGGCGCCAGTCGATTTCAATGGGCTCGTGGATGAAGTGTTAGGTTTGTATGGCTGGGATCCACTTAGCGGACAGGTGCAAGAGGATCCGGCCCAGCCGTGGCGGCTTGAAGTGTTGCTTGACCCTGCGCTGCCGGTTATTTTGGGTGACCCCACCCAACTCAGGCAGGTGGTTCACAATCTGCTAGCGAATGCGCGAGACGCCTTGGCTGAGGTGTCGCACCTGGGCGTGATCCGGGTGAGCACGCAAATGATTCCTCCGGGCGCGGTCGAAACTGCCGAGCGGGCAGCGGTGCGTTTTACCGTTTCCGATAACGGTGCCGGCTTTTCGGCACAAGTGTTACAAAGGGCGTTCGAGCCGTACGTCACGACTAAGACGCAGGGTACTGGATTAGGTTTGGCGATTGTTCGTAAAATCATCGAAGAGCATCATGGGCGAATTGATGTGTCTAATCGCAAAGAAGGGGGCGCCCGGGTATCGATTCTTCTCACGCAATTAGCAGAACCAGTAGACGCAACCCCACAAGATAACGATAATGCAAGCTTGCAATAGGTGATTAAAAGTTTATGGCCAGAATTTTAGTGGTCGACGATGAAGTCGGAATCCGCGAATTGCTTTCCGAAATTCTCTACGACGAAGGGCATACGATTGAGTTGGCCGAGAACGCGGCGCAGGCGCGAGCGGCGCGTTTGCGCATGCGACCCGATCTTGTGCTGCTCGATATTTGGATGCCAGACACTGACGGTGTTACGTTACTGAAAGAATGGAACGCTGCAGGTTTGCTCGACATGCCTGTCATTATGATGAGCGGCCATGCCACGATTGATACCGCGGTTGAAGCCACCAAAATTGGCGCGATTGATTTTCTTGAAAAGCCGATTACGCTGCAGCGCTTGCTCAAAACGATTTCAACGGGTTTGGCGCGCGGTCGCACAACGGTCGCAAAATCTGCCTCGGGTGCGTTTGCCCCGGTCAACCCTCAAGTGACGGCTGTGGTCTCGCCTGCTGCGCAGGTTGCCGCTATGCCCGCACCGATTGTGGCGGCAGTGGTGCCGCCCGACCAAGGTTTGCTTGGCGATATTTCGCTTGATCAACCCCTACGCGAGGCGCGCGATGAGTTCGAGCGAGTCTATTTTGAATATCACCTAGCCCGCGAAAATAACAGCATGACGCGGGTGTCTGACAAAACAGGCCTTGAGCGCACCCATCTGTATCGTAAGCTTAAACAGCTTGGCATCGAAGCGCGTAAACGCAGCAGTTAAGCTTCAACTGCTGCGGCGACTCGCACGCCTTCGTTAAGCGTAAAACTTTCGTTAAGGCGCTGTAGTGCCCGCCGGTGGGGTATCAAGTCCGCCAACGCGCGCGTCTTCAAACACACGACGCTCTTGCACCAGTTGGGCCGCAACAGCCACTGCAATCTCTGCGGGCGTGCGGCTGCCAATCTGCAGCCCTACCGGGCCGTGCAGTCGGTCGACGTCTGCTTCAGTGAGGTCAAAGCTTAGCAAACGCTCGCGACGTTTTGTTTGATTGCGCGATGAGCCCAGTGCCCCAACGTAAAACGCTTTAGAGCGCAACGCCTCAAGCAGTGCCATGTCGTCAAGCTTGGGGTCGTGGGTAATCGCGACAATGGCCGTGCGTGCGTCGGTTTGAATGTCAAGGACTGCATCATCGGGCATGCCAGGTTGCAAGGTGACGTCAGGCATATTCCATTCGGCCGTGAACTCTTCACGCGGGTCACACACTAAAACCTGAAATTCAAGCATCGTGGCGATCTGTGCAAGGGCTTTTGCGGTTTGGTTTGCGCCAATAATCAACAAGCGCCAATGCGGGCCATATACAAAATAACAGCCTTGTTCTTTGACTTCGGTGAGCTGGCCCGGCTTTGCTTCAGTCAGGGTTGATTCACCTGTGCTCAAGTCTAGCCAGCGTCCGATGAGTCTTTGCTCAGAAGTGACAGCAACGACGCGATCAAGCCATCCACCGGCAGCGAGAGGTTCAATCACCAGCTTGAGCGTGCCGCCGCAAGGCAGACCAAAACGAGCAGCCTCTTCTTGCGACACGCCGTAGGTGGCCCACTCAGGGCGCGCCGGCAGCTGGCCCGACTGCGCACGCGCAATCAGGTCGTCTTCAATGCAGCCGCCTGATACCGAGCCTACGACACGGCCATCCTTGCGCACAGCAAGCATCGCGCCCGCCTGTCGTGGGGCCGAGCCCCAGGTTTTGACAACGGTTGCGAGATGAACGATATGCCCATCTGTTAGCCATTGATGGGCTTGTTTGAGTACTTCGGTGTCGAGAGAGTCCATAGCAGTGTGTCGTTGTGAGATCCGCGCCAAAGCGCAAAGTACACCAGAGGAGGTGATCGGCCTCATCCCTGGTGGTCATATCAGTATACTAAGCCCCTTTACGCACTAAGACATTGAGACAAATCATATGGATCCGATATTTGCGTTGGCTTTGGCGGTTTTAGGCTGTGTGACAGGCTTTGCCGCTGGGCTTTTGGGAATCGGAGGCGGCATGATTTTGGTGCCGTTTTTGACTCTGCTGTTCACTTGGCAGAGCTTGCCACTTGAGTTGACCGTGCACGCCGCGATTGCGACTTCGATGGCGACTATTTTGTTCACCTCAGTGTCAAGTGTACGGGCACATAACAAAAAGGGCGCAGTGCGTTGGGATCTTGTGGCCGCGTTAACCCCCGGCATTGTGGTGGGCGGCTTGATCTCGGGTGGCGCTTTATTCTCGTTACTTAAAACAGGTTGGTTGGCGTTGTTTTTTGCAGTGTTTGTCGCCTACTCGGCCTTGCAAATGTTGCTAGATAAAAAACCTAAACCTTCGCGTCATATGCCGGGCCCAGTTGGTACGGCTGCGTCGGGCGGTGCAATTGGTTTTATTTCAGGCTTGGTGGGCGCCGGTGGCGGTTTTATTTCAGTACCGTTTATGCTGTGGTGCAATGTGCCTTTGCATCAAGCGGTAGGCACTTCGGCGGCGCTGGGCTTTCCGATCGCATTGGCCAATACGATTGGGTATGTGTGGTCGGGCTGGGGTCAAAGCGGTTTGCCACCAACGATGGTGGGTTATATTTTTTGGCCGGCGCTGATTGTGTTGGCGCTGTTTAGCGTTTTTCTTGCACCGATTGGTGCGCGTGCGGCACATAACCTGCCGGTCAAAACCTTAAAGCGAATTTTTGCGTATCTGTTGTTTGGCTTGGCTATTTATATGGGCTTTAAGGCCTACCTTTCATTTTTTGGCTAACGCGCCGGGGGCGTGCGCGTGATCGCGCTCACGCTGATACGAGTCTCGCCAGTGGTGGCGCGCCGCGCACTGCTGCGCCAAGCGTGCCCATAGGCCACTTCAACTGTTAAGTGCAGGCGGCCATCGGCTTTGCGCTGTGTATCAAGCGCTGCCAGCAACGCTTGATACCGATCGCGTCCGAGCAGACCGGGGCGTCGCCCGACGCTTGGGTTGCCGCCTAGCGCTTTGACGTCTGCCAAGAGCTTTTCAGGCGTGGCGTAGGTCAGGGTCAGAACCTCTTGATCCATCACTGGGTCAGCAAAGCCTTTTTCAATCAACAAATCGCCAAAGTCGTGCATATCGACAAAGCTTGGCGTGACCGTCTTGAGCCCCGCCTGCTGTGCAGCGGCGCGCACCTCTTGCAATGTGGCCGGGCCAAAGCACGAAAAAAACACAAGGCCATTGACCCGTAGAATGCGCCCCCACTCTTGCAAGACATCATGCGGTGCGGCGTGCCAGTGCAAGGCAAGGTTCGACCACACAAGCTCAAGGCTCTCAGGCGCCAGGCCCGTATGTGCGAGATCAGTGGTTAGCCATTGTGTATTAGCCGGTGCGCCACGCCATTGTGCAACCTTTTGCCGCCAACCCGTAGAAAAATATTTTTTGGACTCTTGCTGTGCGTGACCTAAGAGACTCGGGGTGTGATCCTGCCCAATATAACGGGCGGTGGGATAGCGCTGATGTAGCAGTGCAATTTGCTGCCCCGCGCCGCAACCGGCATCCAATATTTGTTCGGGCTGCAAGCGTACAAGCCGAAGTCGCTCATCCATTCGCCGCGCGACCTCGCCGTACAAAAACTGTGCCGCAGATAGGTCGCCACGTCGGCTGAACTGTAACGCGACATGAGCAGAGTTGAGCGGCAGTGTATTGGGGGTGGACATTGTGAGCGTGGGGATGGCAAAAAAAGGGATCTTGGCGAGAAAATATCGGGTATGCCGCGAAACAAAGGTACCAAAATGTACTCTATCTCTCAAAAAATTTTACGGAGTTTGCCCGCTGCCTGCCCGTTATGTGGCTTGGGTGCGCGTGGCGGCGACTTATGTGAGGGCTGCGCCCAGGATCTTGCGTGGCCTTTGAACGCACAGGTGCGTTGTGAGATTTGCTTTGAGGCGCTACCAGTGACTGCCCCGCCTGCGACGGCTCGACTCGCTACGATTGCCGCCGCCGCACAGCAAGCAGCGCCATCTGACGCGTTTACGGCTAGTCTGGGCGCGCCTGTTCAGCAATGCTCGCGCTGCGTGCGTCACCCGCCGGCCTACGCTTGCCTTGTGGCCGCGATCGAATACACCTACCCCGGGGATATGTTGATTCAGCGCTATAAAGAGGGCGCTCGCCTGGCTTACGCGGGTTTGTTTGCACGGCTTTTGTGGAGCCGTCTGCAAACTCGCCCAAGGGGTGGTCGGGCCAAGGCGCCGCTCAGCGCGCTTGTGCCAATCCCGTCTAGCCAAAGCGCGCTTAAGCGTCGCGGCTTTAATCCTGCGAGTGAGCTGGCCCGCGAACTTGCCCGCTTGAGTGGTTATCCCTTGCGGCAAGAGTGGCTGATCCGTATGCGTGAAGCCTGCACACAAAAGACGCTTGATGCCCGTGCGCGTCGCGAAAGTGTAGAGGGCCTATACGCTTGCCCAAACGCTTTGCCCGGCGTGTGGGTGGGCCTGGTGGACGACGTTGTCACGACAGGCAGCACCATGCACATCGCGGCAAGGGCCTTACTCACTGCGGGTGCTGCGGGGGTTGTGGGGCTGGCAGCTGCGCACACGCCGCGCGCATGGCAAAATGACACCCATGATTGATGTCATTCTTGTACAGCCCGAAATCCCTCCGAATACAGGCAACGTGATCCGCCTGTGTGCCAACACCGGTGCGCGCCTGCATTTGGTGCGACCACTCGGGTTTGAGATTGATGACAAGCGCCTCAAGCGCGCTGGCCTCGATTACCACGAGTGGCAGCCAGTCAAGGTGCACGACTCGCTTGAATTGGCGATCGCAGCCACCGGCGCGCCACGCGAGCGAGTGTTTGCGATCACAACGAAGGCAACCCAATTGGTGGGGCAACTCGCCCTACAGGCCGACGATGTCTTTGTCTTTGGCTGTGAAACTGCTGGCCTCACGCAGCAGCAACGGGCGTTGTTTCATCCTGAACAAACGATCCGCTTGCCGATGTTGCCTGCGCAACGCAGTCTGAATTTATCGAATGCCGTGGCCATTGTTGTGTTCGAGGCGTGGCGACAACAGGGCTATGTTGGGGGCGTTTAGCTTGACCTAATCTAAAGACAAGTTCAAGCGCGTCATCACCTCATCCCAGCGTTTTTTCTCTGTCTGCATCAACTCTCGCAGAACTTGCGCATTTGAACCCACCACAGAAAAGTACTGAGCTGAAAATTTATCTTTGATCTCTGGGGTTGCCAAAATTTCAGCAAGTCGTTGCTGCAGTCTTAGCAAAATTGTAGGGTCTGTGCCCGCAGGTGCAAGCATGGCGTGCCACGAGATTGCCTCAAAGCCCTCAAACCCTTGAGCAGCCAACGGAGCCACCCCGGGCAAAGACGCTGACGCGACTAGGCTGGTCACACCAAGCACTTTGAGCTTGCCTTCTTTTGCCTGCGGCATGGCGATTGCAGGCACCATAAAGCTTGCTTGAATATCGCCAGCAAGCATGGCGGTCGTAATTTGTGGAAAGCTGGCGTAAGGAACATGCAGTAGCTCAATTCCAGCCTGTTGTTTAAAAAGCTCCATTGCTAAATGCGCTGCGCTACCCGCCCCGACCGAGCCGTAATTCAAGACATTTGGCCGCGCGCGGGCGCGCTGAATAAACTCGGTGGTGCTGTTGATCTGCAGCGCCGCACTTAGCACTAATACGTTTGGGCTGGTGGCAACTAAAGAAATGGGCGCAAGATCTGAGACGGGGTCGTAGCCCAAGGTTTTTTGATAAAGCTTGGGAGCGGTGACTAAGGGGCCGTTGATGGTGTAGAGCAGCGTATAGCCATCGTTAGGTGCGCGTGCGACCAAGCGAGTGCCTAAGTTGCCACCGGCACCTGGTTTGTTTTCGATCACAATATTTTGCTTGAGGGCTTGACTTAAAGGTTCGGCGATCTGACGGGCTAGTAAATCGGGCGATGAGCCAGCCGGAAATGGTACGACTAAATGAATCGGACGATCTGCAGGCCACGACGCCCACGCGTTGTGAGTTAGTAAGGCTGTCAGTAAGAAGCAGAGATGACGCAGCATGGATTCTTTATTCTGTAACAGGTGGATGGGACGTTTATTCTGTGGTCGCGACACGAGATAACAGGCGTATCACGGCATCCAAGGGTGTAACGCCTTCAAATAAGACGTTGCATACCGCCTCGGTGATTGGCATCTCGACGTTGAGTTTGCGGGCTCGCTCACGGACCGCACGCGCGCAGCGCGCACCCTCTGCGGTTAGGCCCGACGCCAGCAACGAGTCAAGTGTCTGACCTTGTCCAATCGCCAGACCCACTTGTCGGTTACGCGAAAGATCTCCGGTCGCAGTTAACACCAGATCACCCAAGCCTGTGAGCCCCGAAAAGGTTGCCGCGTGTGCACCAAGGGCTTCACCAAAGCGGGTCATCTCGGCGAGGCCGCGTGTAATCAGCGCGGCTCGTGCATTTGTACCTAAGCCCAAACCATCGCCCACGCCACAGGCGATTGCCATAATATTTTTTAACGCACCGCCGACTTCAACGCCCAAGACATCTTGGCTTGCGTACACGCGAATATTGCTGCCGTGGAGTGCTCGAATCGCGGCCTGACGCAAGTCAGTGCTATGGCTCGCGACGGTGAGCGCCACGGGAAGCCCTCGTGCCACCTCAAGTGCGAAGGATGGCCCAGAGAGCACACCCGTAGGAATGCCGCTGATATGTTTCAGTGCTGAGAGTGCGACTTCGCTGGGCAGTTGAGCGCTGTCAGCCTCGAGCCCTTTGCAGGTGTAGAGGATGCCCGCAAGCATCGGAGTTGTTTGCGAGAGTTGCTCGGCAAGTTGCTCGCACAAGTTTCTCAGCCCGGCGAGTGGAACGCCCAAAATCAGTAATCCTGGCGCAGTGCCAAGCTGCGCGTGTGCAAGTGCTTGCGACAAATTTGCAGTGCACGTTAACGCGTTGGGTAGCTCAATTGCCGGGAGATAGCGCGCACTCAAGTGTTGGGTATTGATTGCCTTCGCCAGTGCGGCGTCACGCGCCCATAACATCGTCGGGGCATGCTTGATGGCCGCGCACGCCAAGGCGGTGCCCCAAGCCCCCGCGCCTAGTACCGCTACGTGTTGGGGCACGGTCGGTGTTGCGCAAGCAGGCGACGTTGGGTTGGCATTGCTCAAATTACTGTCGCGTCATGCCAGGCGGCAGAATTAAACCTGAGTCGCCGCCGTTTGATGCTGGGGCGGCTTGTGCCGCTTCTGCCATCCGCTGTTCAAAGAGCGCCTGAAAGTTGACTTCGGCCAAGTGAAGTGGTGGCAACGAGGTGCGCGTGATGGCATCAGCGATGTTTGCACGCAGGTATGGGTAGAGCATGGTCGGGCAAACAATGCCCATCAGCGGATCAAGCTGTTCGGCGGGCACGTTTGCAATTTCAAAGACTCCGCCCTGCGTGGCTTCGACCAGGTACAGAACCTTATCGCCGATTTTTGTCGTGACGGTAACCGTGATGGTCGATTCAAAGACTGTTTCAGCTAGCGCTTGGCCGCCGACATTGATCGTCACCTCAACCTTCGGCCCTTCTTGTTCGAGGAAAATATTCGGTGCATTGGGCATCTCAAGCGATAGATCTTTGAGATAGACACGTTGCATGTTGAACACAGGGGCGTTAGGATTTTGTGCTTGATCGGCTGGGCCGTTTTGGTCAGACATAAATAACTCTCTAATTTCAGGGGAGGGGAAATGATCGTATGGCTAGGGTGTGTGGCGACAATAGAAACAGAGCACATCACGCGGCAAGTTTGCTTAGCGATGTACCCACGACAATTACCCGTTGAGCAAAGGCATCAACTTGCCTTCGCGGTCAAGCGCTGACAAGTCGTCAAAGCCACCCACATGGGTGTCGCCGATATAAATTTGTGGCACGGTGCGCCGACCCGTGCGCTCCATCATCAGAGCGCGCTGTTCGGTATCAACATCAATACGAATTTTTTCGATTTCGGCGACGCCGCGTTGGGTCAAGAGCATTTCAGCACGCGAGCAATACGGGCAATAGCCGGTGGTGTACATCACAACTTTAGGCATGGTCAGGCTCCGGTTTTATTAGCAGTAACAGGCAGCCCGGCGGTCAACCAGGCCTTCAGCCCCCCTTCGAGGGTGACAACTTCAGTAAAGCCAAGTTTGCGTAAGCGCGTCGCTGCGCCAAGTGCGCTACGGCCGACATCGCAAATCACAATAATTGGTTTGTTTTTAGGAAGTGCTGCGGCCTTTTTTTCGAAATCGCCTAAAGGCACGTTGCGAGCTTGGGGCACGTGACCAGCATTAAAGTCTGCCGAGGGGCGAATATCGACTAATACCGCATGCTGGTGGTTCATCATTTGTACGGCTTGGGCGCTTGAAATCGCTGCGCCGGCGCGGCTACGTAGGATCATGGGCCAGGTGAGCGCCAGCCCTGAACCTAGCGCAACGGCTAGCAAAAGCAGGTTGTTTTGATTCGAGAAAAAATCCACGGTGTGTCCAAATAAGTACGGTTAACCCCTAAATTATCGGGGAGGGTGGGCGTGACGCGTCAGACAATTATAAAATGGTGTCCTCCTTCACACTTTAACCTGTGTCAGCCATGTATAAATTAGTCTTAATGCGTCACGGCGAAAGCCAATGGAATCTCGAAAACCGCTTTACCGGCTGGACCGATGTCGATTTGACCGAGGCCGGGCGCGAGCAGGCGCGCAAGGCGGGCGAATTGCTTAAAGACAAGGGCTACGGCTTCGATTTGGCTTACACCTCGGTGCTCACGCGTGCGATTCGTACGCTTTGGCTGGCGCTTGACGCCATGGGTACGATGTATGTCCCGGTTCACAATAGCTGGCGCCTAAACGAAAGGCATTACGGCGATCTGCAGGGCTTAAACAAAGCCGAAATGGCTGCGCAATATGGCGACGAACAAGTGTTGATTTGGCGTCGCGCTTACGCGATCGCGCCAAATCCAATTGCCTTAGATGATCAGCGTCACCCGCGGTTCGACCCACGGTACGCCAAACTCACCCCTGAGCAGCTGCCGGCGACCGAGTGCTTGAAAGACACTGTGGCACGGGTTTTACCCTTCTGGAGCGAAAGCATTGCCCCCGCCATTCGTGCGGGTCGACGGGTGTTGGTAGCCGCCCATGGCAACAGCTTGCGCGCTTTGATTAAACATCTTGATGGCGTGTCAGACGACGAGATCGTTCATCTGAACATTCCCACTGGGCAACCGCTAGTGTATGAACTCGATCAAGATTTAAAGCCGATCAGACACTACTACTTGGGCGATCCCGCTGAAATTGAGGCTGCAATGGCAGCCGTTGCGGCGCAAGGCAAGGCAAAAAAGGATTAATCCCATGCGCCAGCTCACGCGGTGGCTGTGTGGGGCGCTCAGTGGATTAGCCGTCTGTGGTGCTGCCTGGGCCACGACCGCTGAAATTGCCGCTAAACAGACCCAAGCTGTGCGCGAGCGTGGTGAACTACGTGCGCGCATCGAGATCTTGCAAAAAGAACTCGACGAGCGAGAGGCCAGACGCAAAGAAGCTTCCGACGCACTGCAGGTGTCAGAGGCCGCAATTTCGGTGATTGCACGGCGTTTGAGCGAGTTGACGACGCAGCTGCGTCAGGCGCAAGCCGACCTCGACGAATTACAAATTCAATTCAAGCGACAGTTTGGAATCTTGGTGATGCGGCGCGACGAACTCTCTAACCAATTGCGCAAACAGTATTCAAGCGGCCTGTCGCCCTGGACAGCCCTATTATCAGGCGATGACCCTCAACAGATTGGTCGCGATTTGACGTACCTAGATTACATCTCGCGGGCGCGGTCAGCGGCGGTTACCGCGGTCAAACAAGAAATCGACCGTTTGGCCGAACTCGAGGCAAAAACAGAGCTGCGCAGGCAGGATGTGGTTCGGTTGGTACAAGAGACAACCGAGCAAAAAACGCTGCTCGAAGCGCAAAAGAAAGAGCGAGCCACGGTACTGGCTCGTATTGAAGGGCAGTTGCAGGCTCAGCGTGCCGAAGCTGCGATGCTGGGCCGTGACGACAAGCGCCTGTCTGACTTGGTCGATGACCTTGCCGGGCAGCTGCAGGCCGCACGCGAGGCCGCTGAAAACGCCCGTAAAGCCGAGGTCGCACGTCAGGCTGAGCAAGCACGCCAAGAAGAGCTTGCTCGCAAAGAAGAGCAGACGCGGCGTCAGGCCCAAGAAGCGAACCAGGCCAAAGAGCGCCAAGAGGCGCAGGCTCGGGCTGCGGCGGCCCGCCCAGCTGAAGGCCAAGCTGAATCAGGCGCTGTTGGGACGGGCCTTAAACCAGGCTTGCGTTGGCCGGTCAAAGGGCCGGTGATGGCCCGCTTCGGCACCGACCGCCCCGAAGGTGGGGTCTGGCGTGGCGTGTTGCTGCGCGCCACCGAGGGTGCCTCGGTCCAAGTTGTGGCCGCGGGTACGGTGGTCTACGCGAATTGGTTGCGAGGTTTTGGTAATCTGATCATTGTTGATCACGGGCAGCAATATCTGAGCGTCTACGCGTATAACCAAAGTTTGCTTAAGCAAGTCGGCGACACTGTTAAAACCGGCGAGACAATTGCCCTTGCAGGAAGTACCGGTGGACAGGTGGATTCGGCCCTATACTTCGAGATACGGCATCGCGGGTCAGCCGTTGACCCAGTTAAGCTGATGGTGCGCTAAGGCGCGCGGCTCAGCTGCAAGAGGTTGGCTTCAACAGTTTTTAACTCAGGAACGTGCATGGGCACTCGAAAAATACATGGTTTTGGTCTGGTCTCGGTTGGTGTGGTGGCGGGCATCTTGCTCAGCATGGGCATCACCGCGCTCGCGCAGCGTGGCGCACCCCTGCCACTTGACGAGTTAAGACAATTTTCAAATGTGTTGTCTGCGATTAAAAATAATTATGTCGAGCCCGTCAGCGATAAAAAACTGATTGATGGTGCAATCGCCGGAATGCTGTCTGATCTTGACCCGCACTCGGCGTATCTGGATGCCGATGCCTTCAAAGAAATGCAAACTGCTACGCAGGGCGAGTTTGGTGGCCTTGGGATTGAAGTTGGTACTGAAGATGGCATGATCAAAGTGATTTCGCCTATCGAAGACACGCCCGCTGCGCGGGCTGGCATTCGGGCCGGCGATTTGATTTCAAAGATTAACGACACGTCAACGAAAGGCTTGTCTTTGACCGATGCGGTCAAGATGATGCGTGGCCCCGTTAAAACGCCGATCACTCTGTCGATCATTCGGCAGGGGCAGGCGCAACCTATCGTCATTAAAATCATTCGCGACACCATTCGCGTGCGTAGCGTACGCAGCAAAATGCTCGATAACAATATTGGTTACGTTCGCATTGCACAGTTTCAAGAAAAAACGGGTTCAGATCTCGTGCGTCATCTTAAAGATCTCAGCGTGAAAGGCGCGCCCCGCGCGTTGATCCTTGACCTGCGCAACGATCCGGGCGGTTTGCTGAATAGCGCCATTGGTGTATCTGCCGCGTTCCTAGAGCCTAATGCGCTTGTGGTGTCGACCGATGGCCGTGCGCCCGATTCAAAGCAAAAATATTTGGCGGTGGCGTCAGATTATGCGCGTGGTGAGTCTGACTATTTGTCTGGTTTGCCCTCGTGGGTCAAAAAGGTGCCAATGGTCGTGTTGGTAAATGTGGGTTCTGCCTCGGCGTCTGAAATTGTGGCCGGTGCGCTGCAAGATCACAAGCGTGCGACGATCATGGGCAACCGTACCTTTGGTAAAGGCTCAGTACAGGTGATTTTGCCAATCTCTGAAAACACCGCAATCAAGCTGACCACTTCGCGCTACTACACGCCAAAGGGCCGCTCAATTCAGGCGACCGGTATTGTCCCCGATGAAGTCGTGGCTGATACGGCTGAGGGCGATTTATTCAGGGTGCCGCGCGAAGCTGATTTGCAGCGTCACCTGAGTAATCGCCAAAACGAAACTGAAGTGAAAGGGACTACCGACCAGCCTCCCCTGGCCGACACCACCAAAACGTTCACGTTTGGCTCGCCTGAGGATTTTCAGCTGCAGCAGGCGATCAATTTCTTAGATGGTAAGCCGCTGCAAAAAGCAGTGGCCGCACCCAAAGCTGCGAGCGCCGTTCAGACGAGCGGGGGCGCTGCGACGACCAAATGAACGATGCGCAATTGCTTCGCTATGCCAGACACATTTTGCTTGATGAATTTGGCATCGAGGGACAAGAAAAGCTTCTAGCCGGAAAGGCTTTGGTCGTCGGTGCTGGCGGGTTGGGTTCGCCGGCAGCGATGTACTTGGCCTCGGCTGGCGTGGGCACAATTGTTTTGGCTGATCACGACACCGTTGAGATCAGCAATTTGCAGCGTCAGATTTTGCACAACACCAGCCGTCTCGGTGCCTTAAAAGCCGAATCAGGCCGCGAGACGATGCTCGCACTCAACCCAGATATCGTCGTTCAAACACTGACGACGCGCATGGATGCTCAGTCGCTCGATGCACAGATTGCCCAAGTGGATGTGGTGTTAGATTGCACCGATAATTTTGCGACGCGTCACGCCATCAATCGTGCTTGTGTCAAACACAACACGCCTTTGGTCTCGGGTGCAGCAATACGATTTGAAGGTCAAATTAGCGTCTTTGATCCGCGTGATCCGTCGGCACCTTGTTATCACTGCTTGTTTCCTGAAGCCGAAGACGTCGAGGCGATTACCTGTGCCTCAACCGGAGTATTTGCTCCTCTGGTTGGCATCATTGGCAGTATGCAAGCCGCCGAGGCGATTAAAGTGTTGGCGCAGGTCGGGCAGTCTTTAAAGGGCCAGTTATTGATTCTTGATGCCTTTGAAATGGACTGGCATCGTGTGAAAGTGCAGCGCGATCCGGGGTGCCCGGTGTGTGCTGTGCGTGTCGCTGGCGGCTGAAGCAGTGGCGATTAGAGCAGAGCAATTGAGGGCGAACGATTCGTTCAGAGACTGAAGACTGCCGATGAAATCGCGCAACCAAGCGTCACGAGGCGCGTTGACCGTTACCCCAAAATCAGTCGTAGTTGCGCGTCGATGTGCGTGGTCGGAGTCGCCTGCCAGCGGCTTTGAGCAAAGCGTAGCCAGCTGCCCAACACACAATGTGTCAATAGAGCCGCCATCGGAGTGATTTCAGCGGTCGGTGCAAGCGTGCCACCGGTGAGCGCACTTCGCAGCGATTGCTTGAAGGTTGTTTCAATGCGCTCGGTGATCTGACTGACGCGGGCTTGCAGCCTTTCGTCTTCGGTGACCAGCGCATCGCCACTGAGTACTCGTGTCATGCCGCGATTGCGCTCGGCAAAGGTCACCAGCATCACAGCGATCTTTCGCGCTTGCTCGACACCATTGGTTTCGCTGGCAACGATTTGATTCACCAAGGTAAAAATGGTGGTTTCAATAAACTCAAACAGGCCTTCAAACATTTGCGCTTTGCTGGCAAAGTGTCGGTAGAGGGCTGCTTCTGAGCACTGCAGACGCGCAGCCAAGGCGGCTGTGGTGATGCGAGCCGCTCGAGGTTGCTCGAGCATTTCTGCCAGCATCTGCAGGATCTGATGTTTGCGTTCGCCTGTTTTGACTGACATGGTCATCTCGCGCAACATGAAGGATTAAACAAACGGATGTGACTTATACGCTTCGTAGGGGGCGTTTTTGCAACAATAAGTCGCCAATGCAGTTTACCCGCAAGTCGACAAAATGGGGGCGTCCGCTTTTGCCTCGGCCAAATGGCGACCCAGGATGAAAGACATGCACTGTGCGCAGGCCCGCCTTACGCGCACCACGGAGATTTTCGACCGTATCTTCAACCAGCACAGCACGTCGAGGGTGAATCCCCTCGTGGGCAAGGATGTGACGCATTAATGCTGCTGAGGGTTTGGGCCTAAAACGCCCCAGAAACTGCATTTGTTCTATGCCCCAGAGATGGTCAAAGCAGTGAAGAATCCCTAGATGTTTGAGTACTGCCCGTGCGTAATGCAAGGGGGCATTTGTGACCAAGACTTTGCGACCGGGTAGTCGATTGAGCTTGTCGCGCAACCCTCGCTCGGCTTTGACTAACGGGGCAACATCAAACGCATGGCTGCTTTGTAAAAAGGCATGAGGATCGATGTTGTGATGTCGTACTAACCCGAGCAGTGTGGCGCCGTAGCGCCGGTAGTAATGCGTGCGTAGTTCGCTCGCGGCAGCCTCGTCTAGATCAAGGGTTTTCATGACTGCGGCAGTCATGCCAAGATTGATTTCGCGAAAAATTTTGTGCGAGGTGTCGTGCAGTGTATTGTCGAGGTCAAACAGCCAAACCGGTGCCTGTTGCGCTGTTGGCGTTGAACCAGAAAGCGTATGCCCATCTCGCAAGGGGCGATGTACACCCGCCCGGCGCGAGCGCACCGGGGGATGCTGAGGAAACCGCAGCCGAGGCACTTGACGCTTAGTTTGATGAAATCATGGTGCCGACGCCGCGGTCGGTCAAGATCTCAAGCAGCAGACAGTGTGGCACACGACCGTCTACGATGTGAACGGATTTCACGCCGTTTCGTGCGGCATCAAGTGCTGACGAAATTTTTGGCAGCATACCGCCTGAAATCGTACCATCGGCAAACAAGGCGTCAATGGTCTTGGCCGAAAGTGAGCGCATCAACTTGCCGTCTTTGTCGAGCACGCCTGGCGTGTTGGTCATCATGAGTAGCTTTTCGGCACCTAAGACCTCAGCCATTTTTCCGGCAACGACGTCGGCATTAATGTTGTAGGCCAAGCCATCTTCGCCATAGCCGATCGGTGAGATCACCGGAATAAACTGATCGTCTTGTAGGGCTTTGACCACTGCGGGCTCAACGTGCTCAATGTCACCTACAAAACCGATATCTAGCGGCTTAGAGGGGTCTTCTTTATTGGGCATCAGTAATTTTTTGGCTTGAATCAAACAGCCGTCTTTGCCAGTCAAACCAACGGCCTTGCCGCCCGCCTCGTTGATCATGAACACGATATCTTGCTGCACTTGGCCGCCCAACACCCATTCAACGACCTCCATGGTATCGGCATCGGTGACGCGCATACCTTGTATAAACGTACCCTTTTTACCGATGCGGCGCAGAGCCTCGTCAATTTGCGGCCCACCACCATGCACCACAATGGGGTTCAGGCCGATCAGCTTGAGCAGTACCACGTCGTGGGCAAAACTACGCTGCAAGACCTCTTCGGTCATGGCGTTGCCACCGTATTTAATGACGATGGTTTTGCCATGAAAACGCTTAATGTAGGGCAGGCTTTCAGACAAAACTTTTGCAACAACTTCAGGAGGCATCTGCGTGGATTGGGGCTGGCTAGTCATAGGGCGTGTGCAACAGTAAAAGCGTGTTGAGGGAAGTGAGGCGTCAGTGAAATCTAAATAATTGTAGTGCGTAGCGAGCGCATTAGCCCGCTAACGCTTTTTCGAGCGTGCTGCGAAACTCTGTTTTGTTGTACTCGCCTAAATAGCGCTTGAGTATTTGACCATTTTTGTCAATCAGAAAGGCGGTTGGCGTCAATTTGACATCGCCGAACGCTCGGGCGACTTGCCCAACTGTATCTAAGGCTACCGGAAAGGGAACTTTACGAGTTTCAACAAAATTGATCACGTAGTTGGCGGGATCGTACTGCATGGCTACGGCGATGATGTCAAAGCCTTGCGCCCGGTAGGTGTTGTAGTTGTCAATGTTGTCAGGCATTTGCGCAACGCAGGTGACACAACTAGTCGCCCAAAACTTGACTAGCACGACCTTGCCACGCAATTCAGACATCTTTAACTGCTTGCCCGAGAGCGTCGAAAACGTGACCTCGGGTGCCTGCGCGAGCGGCGTCGCAAAGAGCCAGACACCCAGACCACCAAGCGCGATCAATACCGCAGCGCCTAATAATTTTTTCATTTTATCGGCATGACTTCGACGCCAGCGCCGCTGGAGGACGCCGCAGCGGCAGGGGCTTCGCCTAAGGGCGTCGTGTTGCTGCTGGTGCTCTTGTTAAAGATGCGATTGGCGTCATCGAGTTTGTTTGCCTCGGCGGGCGAGATGACTTGAAAGAGTTTGTCAACGCGTTTTACACCGCTGACTTGCGCGGCTGCGGCAGCAGCGAGATCGCCCTCACGTTGGGTGACCAGGCCCATCAAATACACCACACTGCGGTCTGTCGCGACAACAATGGTGCGCGAAGGAATCTCGTTGGTGGTGGCCAACGTTGTCATGACTTTAGAGGTGATCCAGGTGTCGTTGCTGAGTTCACCAAACGAGGCGGTCTCTTTGACGACGTTGACCTGATTGGACACTGATTTCACGCTTTGGGTTTTGCTTGCGATTTCAGTGATTTCGGCCTTGCGATCGTTACCCAACGAATCACCAGTGACGAGTACAACGCCCTGATAGCTAGTGATGTTGACACGCACGCTATCCCCAAATTTCGTGCGAATCGAATTAGCCACTTTGATTTCGATGGTCTTGTCTTCGACCTGCTGGCCAACTGTGCGGCGATCGACTGCAACAATGCCGGTTGTGGCGGCAGCCCCACCAATCATTAGCGGCACGCAGCCTTGTATCAGGACGACCGTGCTGGATAAGGCCAGGCAGAGTGTTAAAGGGCGTACAAAAGGGGCAAGCAGTCTCATGCGGGGTCTCCGAGTAATAACGTGTCAATGCCATCGCACAGCAGGTGAAGCAACAGAATATGAACTTCTTGAATACGCATGGTGCGCTCGTGTGGCACACACAGATGGATATCACTGGGCAGCAGTAAGTTGCCGATGGTGCCACCGCCTTTGCCAGTCAGTGCAATCACTTTCATTTCGCGCGCGTGCGCTGCCTCAATGGCGAGTTGAACGTTAGCTGAGTTGCCACTGGTCGAGATTGCGACAAGCACATCGCCTGGTTGACCCAGCGCCATGATTTGGCGGGCAAAGATTTGATCAAAGCCATAGTCGTTACCCACCGCGGTCAAAATCGACGTGTCGGTATTGAGCGCCACGCCAGCGAGGGGCAAGCGGTCGCGTTCGAAGCGACCGACCAACTCTGCGATGAAGTGCTGTGCATCAGCCGCTGAGCCACCGTTGCCGCAAGCGAGCATTTTGGCGTTGTTGGTGACGCAACCAAAGCACAGGTCAATGGCGCGTAAGAGCGGAGTTGACAGAACCTGCATGCTGCGCTGAGTGGCAGCCATGTTGTCTTCGAAATGGGCGGTCAGTTTGGCGGCGAGATCCATGATGTATGCGTAAGCGATGAATACTGAATTATCTCACTTATCCTGAGGCACGCGAACCGCATCACGATACCAGACAGCCCCTTCGGGCTCGAAGGCGATCACATCAAGCCGGTAGGTCGGCATCTGTTGGCCAAAATGACGACGCACGAGCGTGGGTAGCCACCATTGGACAGCGCGCAAAAAGCGTTGTTGTTTGGTTCTCGACACACTTGCCGCGGCGCCGCCAAAGCGTCCTGAGGCGCGCTGCCGGACCTCGATAAACACTAGGTTGGCGCCCTCACGTACCACCAAGTCCAGTTCGCCCAACGGGCAGGCGAGTTGCCGACCGAGTAGCTGGCAGCCGGCCTGCTGCACCAGATGCCAAGCCGCCTGCTCGTAGTGGTCGCCGACTCGCTGACGTGCCGTGCGCCGAGGCTCATGGGCGATTTCGCCCTGACTGGGTTTGGCGCGCGCTAGTCTGGCGAGCTTACGCTTGCGCGCCTGCAGGGCTTGACGTTGCGACTGTTGCGCAATTAAAAAAAAGGCTTCAGGGGGGAATTGATCGGTTGTCATAGAAGACTGCAGTCTTGCCTGGAGGGGAGGGCTAGCGGGAGGAGGGCGCGCCGTGTGTCGTTGTCAGTGGTAAGTCGGGCATCGTGTCGACAGGCGGACTACACTGCCACAATTCCTGTCCTTCGTGTTGCATTATGAGCGAACCTGTCCTACCCGAAGATTTGCCCGGCGCCTGGCAGCGCATCGCAGAGCGCGTCGACGCACAGTCTTGGCCAACCCATGCGCTTTATGTGGTCGCCACGCCGATCGGCAACTTGGGCGACCTGACGTTGCGCGGGTGGCAGGCGCTCAATCGTGCAGACGTGATCGCGGCCGAAGATACCCGTGCGAGTCGTACGCTCATGGACGCTTGGGGGATCTCTACCCCCTTGATTGCCGTGCATCGGCATAACGAAGCCAGTGCAGCGGCGGCGATTGTTGAGCGGTTAGTGGCGGGCCAGCGAGTGGCGTTGGTCTCTGATGCGGGGTCTCCGGCAGTGAGTGACCCAGGGGGGCGTGTGGTGCAAGCGGTGCACGCCGCTGGGCTTAAGGTCGTACCTCTGCCTGGGCCCAGTGCGGTGATTGCCGCTCTGATGGCGACCGGTGTCACCACTGATGCGCACCCCGGCTTTGTCTTTGCTGGCTTCGCACCAACTAAATCGATGGCGCGCCAGCGCTGGATTCGAACCTGGACCCAACTGCCGGCGGCAACGGTGTTTTACGAGGCGCCTCACCGCATTGTTGCCAGTGTTCAAGATTTACTCGAGGTGTTGGGACCCGACCGACAGATCGCCTTCGCACGCGAGCTCACCAAGCGGTTTGAAGAGTTGGCCAGCATGCCGCTGGCTCAGGCGCCGGGCTGGCTGACTGCAGATGCTCATCGCGAGCAGGGCGAATACGTGGTGGTTGTGTCTGCTCCTGAAGTGGTGATCAGTGCCGAGCTCGACCTTGAGGGCGGTGCGGCGATTGACGCGTGGCTAGATGCCTTGCTTGAGTCTGTCTCGGTGCGTGACGCGGCACGTATTGCTGCAAAGGCGACCGGTCTGCCCCGCGATACGCTTTACGCCCGCGCCTTGTCGCGCAAGCCCTCGCAGTAGGCTGATTCAGCGCTTAAGGCGGTGACAAACTTGGCGCAACGCCGGTTGAAGCTTGCACCGGATTGACGGCTTGCACTGCGGCTTCTCGGCTTGCAAAGGGTCCGATTCTGACGCGGTGCAGATTATTCGTCGTTGGTTCGACGCGTACCGAGGCGCCTAAGTCAGCAGGGATTTGGCTTGAGACGCGTGCGGCGAGCGCCTGAGCTTTGCTCGCATCAGAAAAGGCGCCGAGCTGTAAATACATACTGCCTGGTGCAGCTGGCGTGTTAGTGAACGTGTTGGCGACCACGCTCGGGTTGCTGGCGGGTGCACTGACGCTGCTGGGTGTGAGCGGCGGCACGGCAGATGAGGCCGTGGTTGCAGACGACGGCGGTAAGGCTGCCGTGCTGTTGACTCGCATCGCCCACGACGCTGACGCTGGCGGTGCAGTTAAGGCAAGTGGCGCAGTCGTCTGGCTGTCGTTGGCAGGCTCAGTTTGAGCCGCCATCGGATGAGGGTCGACCAGCGCCTGTGTGGCGACGACAGGTCTCACGGGAGCACTGGTTGCCGTCGCAACATTCACCGCTGCGGGTGCTGACTGCCAGTTGCGAATTTGGTCAGGCGTAATTCGCTCAACGACGACCTCGGCACTGCCTGGGCCAAGCATGCCCAGTTTGTAGGCAGCGACATACGATAAATCAATGACGCGGTCATTTAAAAAGGGCCCACGGTCGTTGACCCGCACCACGACGCTTTTACCAGTTGAGACGCGCGTGACGCGTGCGTAGCTGGGTAAGGGCAAGGTTGGGTGTGCGGCTGTCATGCCATACATGTTGTAGCGCTCGCCGTTGGCAGTCGAGTTGCCGTGAAATTTTTTGCCATACCAAGAGGCGCGTCCTTGCACCCTGTAAGGCCCTCCGCTCATGTCTGGCGTGTATGTTTTGCCAAAGACAACGTAGGGCTTGCCGTTGCTGGGTGCGAAGGGCTCGATCCTGGGTACCGCGTCGGGCACCGCATCGAGGTTGGCAGGGGGATTTGCATCGGGGCCGTCATCAAGATAATAGCCGCCCCCGCGTCTGGCCCCGCCTGAACAGGCCGCAAGTAGTACGACAACAAGACAGACACACACCAACCGCCCCATGCGGATGACGGTGTCGCGCATTAGCTCAGCCCAGGCTGGTTGCGGTGCCGCACCAGCAATTGGGTGTGTTCAGCGAAGTGACGCGCAAGCGCCTCAACTACGTAGACCGAGCGGTGTTTGCCGCCCGTGCAGCCGATCGCTACTGTCAAGTAGCTGCGGGTGTCCTCTGTGTAGCGCGGTAGCCACTTACGGATAAAACCTTCAATATCGGCGACCATCTGCTGCACATCGTCAGAGCCGGCTAACCAGTCGGCAACCGGCTGGTCGCGGCCGGTCAGTGGACGCAAGACAGGGTCGTAGTGCGGATTGGGTAGACAACGCACATCGAACACCATGTCGGCATCGCGCGGGACTCCGTGTTTGAAGGCGAAGGACTCAAAGGTGAGCACTAAAGGGCTGCGATCAGCTTGTACTAAGTCGCGTACCCAAGCACGGAGCTGACCAGGGGTGAGCCCAGAGGTATCGATCACTTGTCCTTGGCTGCGTAGCGGGTCTAAGAGCTCGCGCTCTTGGGCGATACAGTCTTCGAGTGAGAGCACCTTGCCTTTTTTGCGCATGCGATCTGACAGCGGGTGGCGGCGTCGTGATTCAGCGTAGCGTTGCAGTAACGTTTCATCGGTCGCCTCAAGAAAGACGACGCGCAATTGTGTATTGCCAGCGCGCAGCGCCGTGATGATTTCGGGAAGTTCGCCAAGCTCATCGGCAGAGCGGGCATCAATCGCAACGGCAATGCGCTCGCCAGTATTGTCGCGACGTGAGGTAATAAATTCGTGTAAAAAACGTACAGGTAGGTTGTCGACACAGGTGTAGTCGGCATCTTCGAGCATACGCAGCGCTACCGATTTGCCAGAGCCAGAGATGCCCGTAATTAAGACAACGTTAAGCGCGCCCATTTAAGTATTGCCCTGTGCAATCGCTGCGGCTTGACGTTCCATGAATTCAGTCAGGGTGTCAATCCCGCGTAATTTCAGAATGGTGTTGCGTACTGCCGCCTCGACGAGTACGGCTAAATTGCGACCGGCAGCGACCTGCAGCATGACTTTACGAATCGGACAGCCGAGCATCTCTTGGGTCATGTCTTGGAGTGGCAGTCGTTCAAACTTATCTTGCGCTGTGGCGCGGACCAGGTGCACGATGAGTTTGAGTTTCATTTTTCGACGCACTGAGGTCTCGCCAAAAATCGTTCTGATGTTGAGTAGTCCTAGTCCCCGCACTTCAAGCATATTTTGGAGTAGTGCTGGACAGTGCCCGTCAATCACGTGGGGAGACGTGCGTGAGAGCTCGACGGCGTCATCGGCGACTAAGCCGTGACCACGTGAAATCAACTCAAGTGCTAGCTCGCTTTTGCCCAAGCCAGATTCACCGGTAATTAACACACCTAAACCGAGAACATCCATAAAGACACCATGAACGGTCGTGACGGGCGCCAGGCGGCGACTGAGATAAATCCGCAGTAAGTCGATGAGTTGTGCGGCGTGTACGGTGGTCGTCAGCAAGGGAACATGATTGCGGTCGCACTCTTGGATCAGGTCGTCGGTCGCCGTTAAGCCATCGGCAATCAGAATCGCAGGGACACCGCCCGCTAACAGCTCTTCAAGGTGATGGACGCGCCGGCGTGTATCAAAGCGCGTGTAATAAGCCATTTCTTCGCGACCGAACACCTGAATGCGCGAGGGGTGGATCAAGTTTAAATGACCGATCAGATCGGCCGCTGCCATGCCGTTGTCGGGGATGCGACGATCGGCTGCAGACTGACCAGCCACCCAATTGAAGGAGATGTCTTCAATATTGTCGTCTACTAAATCTTGCACCGTCAGCATAGCGGCTCCGTGGGGTTAAGCGAGTGTACCTGTCGGTGTTTAGACCAAGCCTGTCGTGAGCAGTCGGTGCACCACAGTGATATCGGTTTCGCGCGCCAAGGCCAGACGAAAACTGTCGTCTGAAAATAATTGTGCGACCTCGGCTAGTATATCTAGATGTTGTTGCTCGTCGCTTTCTGGCGCTAGCAGAAACAGAAGCTGATTTACTGGTAACCCGTCTGGAGCTTCGAAGGCGATTGGGTTGGCGAGCCTAAAAAAAGCCGCCACCGAGTGATTGAGCCCTTTGACTCGCCCGTGCGGCACAGCAATGCCGGCCCCCAACCCCGTTGAGCCCAGGCGTTCGCGCGAAAACAAACTTTCGTAGACTGCGGCGCGCTCAAGCCCGTGTTTGTTTTCAAACAAAAGACCGGCTTGTTCGAATACCCGCTTTTTACTGGTGACCGCCAGTTCAAGCACAATATTTTCGACTGGCAAGATGCGTGACAAAAGTTTCATGAATTGATTATATGACGCGGTATTTGAAGAGTGAGCGACAGTTTGGCAGGCTTGCTGAGCCAGGTCTACCGGCCAACCAGTCGATTTTTCGGGGATGTTGGGGCGCCGAAAAGGCTTGCCCCCAAGTTGCAAGGCATTGACTTGGGGGCTGTTGAGCTTCGTGCCGCTAGAAGTTAGAACTTATACCGCTTCAAATAGCTGGCGTTTGGCTGCGATGTGGTGGTGGTTTTGAGTGCGATCTTTATGTTGAATAATCTTGCGATCAATTTTATCGACGAGTAAGTCGATTGCGGCATAAAGATTATCAGCCACGGCTTCGCAGTGAATGTCTTTGCCACGGACATGAAGCGTGATTTCGGCTCGGTGTTTTAAGGGCTCGATCGAGAGCATGACTTGGATGTCAATCACGTGATCAAAATGCCGCAGAACGCGTGCGGTTTTGCCGTGGATGTATTCACGTATTGCAGGGGTAACGTCTAAGTGGTGACCAATGATGCTTAGGTTCATAGCGTACTCTCCAAAAAAGTGAAGGGGTGCGCGGATGCGCGAAAAGGACGTCTAGGCTGACCTCGTTTTTGAGTGGATAACAGTTCAAGTTTAGTCAGATCGCCCCAGAAATCAAGAGCAAAAGACACATTTATGTCAAGATAAAGACATATATTTTGAGCAAAGTTGGGGGTGCGAAAGCGTTGGTCTAAAAAGGCAGTTACATCTTGAAATGCTCGCCTAAGTAAACCTTGCGTACCGAGGCGTCGTTGATGATATCCTCAGGCTTGCCAGTGGTCAGGACTTTACCTTCGCTGATAATGTATGCGCGATCACAAATGCCCAGGGTTTCGCGTACGTTGTGATCGGTAATTAAGACGCCGATCCCTCGGCTTTTTAGAAAGCGTACGATTCGCTGGATTTCGATCACTGCAATGGGGTCTACGCCGGCGAACGGTTCGTCGAGCAAAATAAAGCGGGGGCGTGTAGCCAGTGCGCGCGAAATCTCAACCCGGCGTCGTTCGCCCCCCGAAAGCGAGAGCGCACTATTGCGTCGGATGTGTGTAATTTGAAGCTCTTCGAGCAGCGAGTCGAGCTGCTGTTCGATCATTGCCTTTGAAAACTTCTTGCCCTCGTGGTCAATTTGAAGCTCAAGCACGGCACGAATGTTTTCTTCAACGGTCAGGCGCCTGAACACAGAGGCGTCCTGTGGAAGGTAGGACACACCACGACGCGCACGCTGATGAATCGGCATGCTGCTGATAGAAGTCTCGTCGATCTGGATGCGACCAGCGTCGGCTGCGACCAGGCCGACGATCATGTAAAAACTGGTTGTTTTGCCAGCGCCGTTCGGGCCAAGCAGGCCGACAACTTCGCCGCTATTGACCGAGAGCGAAACGTCTTGCACAACCATGCGCCCGCCATACGACTTGCGCAAACCCGTGGCGCTCAGGCGCCCGGGAGTGAGTTGTTCAGAGGAGTTTGTCGAACCAACTTCGTTTGTTGTTTGCATGTGACCAGAAATCAAGGACGAGCAGGCGGCGCCGCGGGTTGACGTCGCGCACCCGCTGCAGGCGCTGCTGCGGGTTTAGCAGGGGCAGTGCTTGGGGCGACCGCGGGCAGATTGGCCTCTTTCGCCTTGCATTCTGCGACGGCTGCATCGGCTCGTGCGCGAGGTTGCGCGACTGAACGCACCCGCCCGCCGCTGTTGGCTGAGTCGGGGCCAGAAAACGCTTCGTAGACATCGGTTTTTTGGCTATAGCGCACGCGCTCGCCGCTGACGGTGTCAAAGTGTTGACCACAAATGTAGCGTGTCACGATCGCCTGACCGATCAAGTCAAAGGTTTCGGTTTTGCCGTTGTATTCGGCACGTACGCCAACACCCTCAAGAACTTCATAGACTTCAGGGCGCGCTTGCCGAATCAATACGCGTTTACCCGGTTTGACTGTGCCGGTGCCATATTGAAAACCTTCAGGGTCTTCGCGCAGGTGCAGTTTATCTGCATTCATGGTCATCAGCCCGCGCGTCATGACAACGTTGCCGGTAAACGTGCTTTCTCGCTTTGTGTCGTCAAAATGTAAAGTGTCCGACAAGATCATCGTCGCGGGCTCTTCTTTTGGCGCCACGGCCGCGGTTGTAGACGGTTTTTTTTGAGCTTGGGCCACGCCTAGCAGTGTGCACAGGCCAAACGCGAGCAACAAGCGAATCGAGCGGTGAGAGTGCAGGTCAATCATCATCGTTTTGGCTGTGTCGCGGCAGGTTCAGAGTTGTCGGTTGGGTCTTTCGGTGCAATTTCAACGTCGGTTGATTTAAACACGTCTAGTTGTTGTGTGGCATTGTTATAGCGCATGCCCGTCCCACTCATACGCGAGCGCCCACTGGTGGCGATGGCGGGCAGGTCCGTGTAGGCGAGGTCTTTTTTGATCAACATGGTGACTTCATCAGTCCGAAAGTTCAGCGGCTGACGTTTAGCGTCACCCAACCTGAGTAATACGGCATCGCCCTTCATCACGATACGATCACCCTCTTCAAAGACGGTGGCCGTGCGTGCGGTGGCAATAGTGAGCGGGTTATCTGCTTTCAGACCAAACGCGCGCGGGCGGACGACGTCGTAGGATTGATCGTCTGGAAAGTGTTCCATGAGATCGCCTTCGAGCCGATGAATCACTAAGCCATTTTCGTCGGTGCGCACCAGCACAATTTGTGTCGCCCAGTGGTCACGCTCGTGTGTCAGTCTGACCGGTGGATCAATCTCAACCGCGCGTTGAGAGTAATCAGCGGCCCACCAAGTGCCCATCACCAAAGAGGTGAGAATCACCAGCGAGACGATAATCGCAAAGCGTTCTTTCATTTGGCGACCTTCATTGCACGGGCCCGGTGCCCAGCAGCCCAGGCTGGAAGAAGACCCCGAGGCGTTGTTGGGCAGCCAAGATGAGATCGCAGCACTCGCGAGCGGCCCCGTGACCACCGCGCCGCTCTGAGACCCAGTGCGCGGCTTGTGTAATGTAGGCCGGTGCATCGGGCACTGAGGCTGAAAACCCAGCGCGTTGCATCGCAGGTAAGTCGATCAGGTCGTCACCCATAAAGCCCGTTTGCTCTAGCGCGACGCCAAACCGTGTGAGGAGTTCGGTTAAGACCGCCCCCTTGTCGCGGACGTTTTGCATCACGGCACCTAGGCCTAACTCGGCCGCGCGCCGAGCGATGATCGGGCTCTCGCGGCCAGTCACTAAGGCGACTTGGATCCCGCTGACGGCTAACATTTTTAAGCCATGGCCATCGAGGGCATGAAAGCGTTTCAGGGTCTCGCCATGCTCGGTATACCAAAGCCCTCCGTCTGTCAGTACCCCGTCGACATCGAACACCATGAGTTTGAGGCGCTGTAGGCGCGCACGCACAGAAGGGTCGATCCGAGCCAGAATCAGGGCCTCGGCGGGATGGGTAATGGGGGGGGAACGTTTCATGTGTTGTGTGGTTCTAGATCACTTTTGCGGCCATCAAGTCATGCATATGGACGGCCCCCGCTAATACTCCATCTTCTTGGCAGACCAACATGTGGTTCAGTCGATGATTGTCCATAATCAGCGCGGCGTCAACCGCTAAGGCATCGGCACTGATGTGGCGTGGGTTGGGTGTCATGCCAGACGTGACAGTGAGTGCACGAATGTCGCCCTCGCGCTCAATGAGGCGGCGCAAGTCACCGTCGGTAAAGATTCCAAGAACCTTACCTTGCGGGTTCAGCACCGCAGTCATTCCCATGCCTTTGCGCGACATTTCTTCAAGCGCTTCAGACATCGTCGCGGTGGCGGAGACTGTCGGCAAGGCGTTACCACGGCGCATGACGTCGGACACGCGGGTCAGAAGTTTTCGGCCGAGCGAGCCGCCCGGGTGCGATCGGGCAAAATCCTCGGGGCCAAAGCCGCGGGACTGCAGGCACGCGACAGCCAAGGCGTCGCCCATCGCCAGCGAGACGGTCGTGCTGGAGGTGGGCGCCAGATTCAGGGGGCAGGCTTCTTGGTCAACCCCAACATCAAGGTGCACTTCGGCCAGACGGGCAAGCTCAGAGTGCGGGTTACCGGTCATGGCGATGACCTTGACCCCAAGGCGGTGCGCCGCCGGCAAGATAGACAGGACCTCTTGACCTGCGCCTGAGTACGATAAGGCCACAAGAAGGTCTTGAGCACCGATCATCCCGATGTCACCATGCACGGCTTCAGCGGCGTGCAGAAAAAAAGACGGAGTTCCGGTCGAGGCCAGCGTGGCAGCAATCTTGCGCCCGATGTGGCCCGTTTTACCTAAGCCGCAGACAATCACGCGCCCTTGGCAGGCGAGGATGAGCTCGACGGCCCGCACAAACTCGGCTCCCAAACGCGCCTTGAGCGCCAGGATCGACTGAGCCTCGAGCTCGAGGGTGTGTCGGGCAGAGGTCAGCGTCGCTGAATCATTGCGCGAATTTGAGGGCAGGCGTGAATCTGAGCTTGTCATGGCTTGAGTTTAATCGGTTCGGCGCCCTGTTGGGGCGCCGCTAGCGTATTCTATGGGTCTGCGCATTTAATTTAGTGTGCACATGGTTTTGACTTATTTTTTAACGCGGAGTGCTGTTTGATGATTACGCCAATGCCCTATCAAGACCCCAAGGATCTGGTGCGCGGACTCATCCGCACTGTGCCCGATTGGCCAAAGCCAGGGGTGATGTTTCGGGATATCACACCCATGATGCAAGATCCGCGAGCTTTTCGTGCCTTAATTGATATGTTTGTCTATCGACACATGCGCAATCGGCTGGACGCGGTGGTTGGGATTGACGCGCGTGGTTTCATTTTTGGTAGCGCCTTAGCTTATGCGCTGAACGTTGGCTTCGTACCGGTGCGCAAAGCGGGAAAATTGCCGTTTAAGACCGTGGCGCAACCCTACTCGCTTGAGTATGGCGAAGCGACCGTCGAGGTGCATCAAGACGCGATTAAGCCCGGGCAGCGTGTGCTGCTGGTCGACGATCTTGTTGCAACTGGGGGTACCATGCTGGCGGCGATCAAGTTGCTGCAACAACTCGGCGGCAACGTTGCCGAGGCCGCCGCGGTGGTGAATCTTCCTGCCCTAGGCGGCTCGGCGCTAATCGCTCAAACTGATACGCCATTTTTTAGCGTTTGTGAGTTCTAGGGTAAGTCGGGCACGGTCGGCTTGATGCCCCAGGCCCTCGCGCACCGGTGTTGATTGGCGCGCTGATTTACGTCTTGTCTGGCGCAGAGACATGCGACAAAAATAACTTGTAAACAGGATTGTCTGTTTCATTAAAGTGCGGGTATCCAACCTCTTCTAAAAAGGCTTTGAAGGCCTTTTTACTGCCATGCGGCACCTGCATCCCAATCAGGACCTGACCGTAGGCGGCGCCTTGGTTGCGGTAATGAAACAGGCTGATGTTCCAGTCGGGCTTCATCGATTGAAGAAAACGCGTCAAGGCTCCTGGGCGCTCTGGAAACTCAAACCGATATAACAGTTCATGATCGGCTAACGCCGAGTGTCCGCCGACCATATGTCGTAAATGGGTCTTTGACATTTCGTCGTGGGTGAGATCAAGCGTGGCAAAGCCGTGCTTACGAAAGTTTTTTGCGATGCGTTCGGGTTCGGTGGCGTCTGCGACCTGAATCCCCACAAAAACGTGAGCTAAACGCGCGTCTGAAATGCGATAGTTAAATTCGGTGACGCTACGGTTGCCGATTAATGCACAAAAGGCACGAAAGCTACCTCGCTGTTCGGGCAGAGTGACGGCGAAGATGGCCTCACGTGCTTCGCCCACCTCGGCGCGCTCGGCCACGAAGCGTAAGCGGTCAAAGTTCATGTTGGCACCGCAGGCAATGGCGACCAGAGTCTTGCTCTGTAGTTTGTGCTCGAGTGCGTATTGTTTGGCACCGGCCAGCGCCAACGCTCCCGCGGGCTCAAGCACACTGCGCGTGTCCTGAAAGACATCTTTGATCGCAGCGCAGATCGCATCGGTATCGACAACCACAAAGTCATCGACGTACTCACGCACCAGACGAAAGGTCTCGACGCCAACTTGTTTGACCGCTGTGCCGTCTGAAAATAACCCAACTTCGGCGAGGGTAATCCGGCGGCCTGCGCGCACGCTTTTTACCATTGCGTCCGAGTCAACCGTTTGAACACCAATGATTTTGATGTCGGGACGTAACTGTTTCACGTAAGCCGCGATGCCACTAATCAAGCCGCCACCACCAATGGCGACAAAAATCGCGTCAATCGGGCCGGCATGTTGGCGCAGGATCTCCATGCCGATGGTGCCTTGTCCAGCGATGACATCGGGGTCGTCAAAGGGGTGTACAAAGGTTAAGTGATGTTTTTTTTCGAGCGTTAGAGCGTGGGCATAGGCATCGCTAAAGCTATCCCCATGCAAAACAACTTGTGCGCCGAGCGCGCGTACAGCGTCAATTTTGACTGCAGGCGTGGTGGTGGGCATCACGATGGTGGCTTTGCAGCCTAATCGTTGTGCCGAAAGTGCTACCCCTTGTGCATGGTTGCCTGCCGAAGCCGCGATGACCCCACGCGCAAGGTTTGCACGCGGTAAATGTGCCATTTTGTTGTAAGCGCCGCGCAGCTTGAAGCTAAAGACCGGTTGGGTATCTTCGCGCTTAAGTAGGATGGTGTTGCCAAGGCGGGCTGATAGCTGCGGGGCGCGATCGAGCGGTGTTTCAATCGCCACGTCATACACTTTAGATGTCAAAATGCGTTTGAGATAGTCGATGTTCATGTGATTCCTAGTTCGAACAATCATTATCCCATGTGCCAAATAAGACCCTTATGTTTTAGGAGTGCGTGCTGGATTCTCTCTTTGCCCCGTTGCTTGCGCTGCTCGCCTTACCGTCGGTTGGTTTGGGGGCAATTTTTGTGGTGAGTGCGCTGGCTGCGACGATCTTGCCGTTGGGTTCTGAGCCAATATTTTTAGGCTATCTGGCGTTAAAGCCAGAGCTTTTCTGGGCCGCGGTTGTGGTGGCGACAGCGGGCAATAGCTTGGGCGGCTTCATCACGTATTGGATGGGAGCGGGCGCGCATCTGGCCTTTGAACGTTGGCGGCGACCGCGAGCCGGTGCCTTAGGTTCGCCTGTGTCGCAAAGTCCAGCGCAGTTAGACAGCAGCGCCGGCCCAGCGAGCACCGTTGAGAGGTCGTCGAGGCTACAAACACGAGCACAGGCGTGGGTGCATCGCTTTGGCGCGCCAATTCTTTTGCTGTCTTGGCTGCCGGTCGTTGGGGACCCACTTTGCGCGGTGGCGGGGTGGTTACGTTTGCCGTGGTTGCCGTGCCTGATTTTTATCGTGCTTGGTAAGTTCGCACGCTATTTGGTGCTTGGCGGCGTCGTGAGGCTTTTGCTTGTGTAGCGCCCAAGCGCCCCTACTGTGGGCAAGGTTGTCGAGTCTGAAGTTTTGGGGGTATTCCAAACATCTTTACGGCTTGGCTTAAAATAAGACTTTAAGGGCAACTGCTAAGATTTCTGACCTATGAACGCCCCGTTTGCTAGCCATTTGTTAAACGCCGAGCCCCTGTCTGATTCTCAGGCACGTTTGCGCGAAATCCCCTACAACTACACCTCTTTTTCAGACCGAGAAGTGGTCTGTCGCTTGTTGGGCGATGATGCCTGGGCCTTATTGTTCGACTTGCGCGGCGAGCGCCGCACCGGTCGTTCGGCCCGAATGCTCTACGAGGTGTTAGGAGACATCTGGGTCGTACGCCGTAATCCGTATTTGCAAGACGACCTGCTCGACAACCCCAAAAGACGCAAATTGCTGATCGAAGCCCTGCAACACAGGCTCACCGAGATTGACAAGCGCCGTGCGGGTGACGATACCGGGCGCGACGAAAAAGTGGCAACCCTACTAGACCGTGCACGTGTTGCGGTCAGCGCGTTTGAACAAGAGTTTGAGCAGACTGGTCGTTTGCGCCGGCAGGTACAAAAAACCTTAGGTCGTCTGACTGCTCGCGACAATATTAAGTTTGACGGTTTGTCGCGCGTCTCGCACGTGACCGACGCCACCGACTGGCGTGTTGAATATCCGTTTGTGGTGCTCACCCCCGATACCGAAGACGAAATCGCAGGTTTGGTGCGTGGCTGTATTGAACTGGGTCTGACCATTGTGCCTAGAGGGGGCGGCACCGGCTACACCGGCGGCGCCATTCCGCTGACCTGGCGTTCAGCGGTCATTAATACTGAAAAACTCGATACCCTTGGCGCAGTTGAGTTGATCTCGTTGCCTGGGGTTGCAGATCCCGTGGCGACCTTGCGTGCGGGCGCTGGTGTGGTCACTAAACGCGTCTCAGAAGCGGCCGAGCTTGCGGGCTTTGTGTTTGCGGTCGACCCGACCTCTGCTGATGCCTCTTGCGTGGGCGGCAACGTCGCGATGAATGCGGGCGGTAAAAAAGCTGTGCTCTGGGGCACAGCCTTGGATAACCTCGCCTGGTGGCGGATGGTTGACCCCGATGGCAACTGGCTGGATGTTACGCGCCTTGAACACAACATGGGCAAAATCCACGAAGCTGGGCGCGTCCGGTTTGAATTGCAATGGTCTGACGGCGCCGCTCCTGCGGGCGAGCGTCCCTTGCGCACTGAAATTCTCGATGTCGATGGTGCTGGGTTGCGTAAAATCGGCCTGGGTAAAGATGTGACCGATAAGTTTTTATCGGGTCTGCCAGGTGTGCAAAAAGAAGGCTGTGATGGCCTGATTACGGCCGCGCGCTGGGTGTTGCATCGCATGCCTCGCCACACGCGCACAGTCTGCCTAGAGTTTTTTGGGCAGGCGCGTGATTCGATTCCCTCGATTGTTGAAATTAAAAACTATCTTGATCAAACTGGTCGTGCTCGCGGTGCGCTACTTGCCGGACTCGAGCACCTAGATGAGCGCTACTTGCGTGCGGTAGGATACTCAACCAAAAGTAAGCGCGGTGTGTTGCCCAAAATGGTGTTGTTTGGCGATATTGTGGGTGACGACGAGTCTGCGGTGGCAGCGGCCACCAGCGAAGTCGTTCGCCTTGCCAATACACGTCATGGCGAAGGCTTTATTGCGGTGAGCGCCGAGGCGCGTAAAAAGTTTTGGCTCGACCGGGCGCGTACTGCCGCCATTGCGCGTCACACCAATGCCTTCAAAATTAATGAAGATGTGGTGATCCCGCTTGACCGGATGGGCGAGTACACCGACCACATCGAGCGCATCAATATTGAGCTCTCGATTCGCAATAAGCTCAAACTGCTCGATGCGCTAGAGGCGGTGTGTGCAGGCGTTTTGCCGGTGGCCAAGCACGACCGAAGCAGCGAAGAAGGCGCTTACATCGAAGAGGCGGTCAACGAGCGTAAGGTGCAAGCCCTTGACGTGCTTGGGCGTGTGCGTCGGCGCTGGAGATGGGTGCACGACAATCTTGATTTGTCGTTGCAGCAAGCGCTTGAGTCGTTCGCGTTGGTTGGTTTGGACACGCTAACCCCGACAGCGCGTGAGCGGTTAAACAGCCAACCCACTGCGCGCCTGTTTGATTTGGCGCAAGATCGCAGTTTGCGAATCTCCTGGAAAAATGAAGTCAAGGCCGAATTGTCTGGCTTATTCAGCGGCGCAGATTTTGCCCCGGTGATGACAGAGTTGCAGGCAGCTCATGCGCGAGTATTAAAAAGTCGTGTCTTTGTTGCGCTGCATATGCACGCAGGCGATGGCAATGTGCACACGAATATCCCCGTCAATTCTGACGATTATGAAATGCTTGGCGAGGCCAACGCAGTGGTGGCGCGCATTATGCAAATCGCACGTGACCTTGATGGGGTGATCTCGGGCGAACACGGCATTGGTCTCACCAAGTATGAGTTTTTATCGACGGCCGAGCTGGCGCCGTTTCAGGATTACAAACGCAAGATTGATCCAAACGATCACTTTAACGCCGGCAAACTCATGCCTGGGGCAGACTTGCGTAATGCGTGGACGCCGAGCTTCGGTTTGATGGGTCACGAATCTCTCATCATGCAGCAAAGTGATATCGGCGCGATTAGTCATTCGATTAAAGATTGTTTACGTTGCGGCAAATGCAAGCCTGTGTGCGCCACCCACGTGCCACGCGCCAATCTGCTGTATTCGCCGCGAAACAAGATTTTGGCAACATCGCTGTTGATTGAGGCCTTTTTATACGAAGAGCAAACTCGCCGCGGGATCAGCTTAAAACATTGGGAAGAGTTCGAAGACGTTGCCGATCATTGCACGGTGTGTCATAAGTGCTACAACCCGTGCCCGGTCGATATTGATTTTGGCGAGGTCTCGATGAACATGCGCGCTTTGTTGCGTCGCATGGGTCATAAATCGTTTAATCCCGGCACCTCGGCCGCAATGTTCTTTTTAAATGCCAAAGACCCGGCAACGATTAATGCGACCCGTGCAGCCATGATTGGCGTAGGTTACAAGGTACAGCGGTTTGTGCACGATTTGTTTTCAAAGTTTGCGCGTAAGCAAACCGCGAAACCTCCTGCGACAGTCGGTAAGCCAGCGTTGCGTGAGCAGGTGGTGCATTTTATAAATAAAAAAATGCCTGGTAACTTACCCAAGCAGCCCGCGCGCAAATTATTGGATATCGAAGACGCTGATTACGTGCCAATTATCCGACCGCGTGAAACCTCGGCCGAAACGGAAGCGGTGTTTTATTTTCCAGGCTGCGGCTCTGAGCGTTTGTTCTCTCAGGTTGGGTTGGCGACACAAGCGATGCTTTGGCACGCTGGTGTACAAACCGTTTTACCGCCAGGTTACTTATGCTGCGGTTACCCGCAGCGCGCCAACGGCATGAGTGATAAAGCCGAAAAAATCATTACAGATAATCGCGTGCTATTTCATCGTGTGGCCAACACTTTGAATTATCTTGATATCAAAACTGTCGTGGTCAGTTGCGGTACGTGTTACGACCAGTTGGCAGGTTATGAGTTTGACAAGATCTTCCCGGGTTGTCGTTTGATTGATATTCACGAGTATTTGCTTGAGAAAGGTATCAAGCTCGAAGGGGTGCAGGGCACGCGTTACATGTATCACGACCCCTGCCATACCCCCATGAAACTGCAAGATCCAATGAAAACTGTGCGCTCGTTGGTGGGCGACTCGGCGATTAAAACCGAACGGTGTTGTGGTGAGTCGGGCACGCTGGCGGTGACGCGGCCTGATATCTCGACACAGGTGCGGTTTCGCAAAGAAGAAGAGTTGGCTAAAAACACGCAAGAGTTGCGTGCAGATGGGTTTGAGGGAGACATCAAAATGTTGACCTCATGCCCTTCGTGCATGCAGGGCTTATCGCGCTTTGAGCAAGATACTGAAGCTAAAGCCGACTACATCGTGGTTGAAATGGCACGATTGATTCTGGGTGAAAATTGGCTGGAAGAGTACGTGAAAAAAGCCAACGATGGTGGCATTGAGCGCGTGTTGGTTTAAAAAGGTTTGAACATTCATGCGATATATACCTGAAGCGCAATCGTCTACCGTCGTCACACACGAAATGGCCTTTGAGGCGATAAGCGAAGCCTTTCAGGCCGCTAGCGCACAAGGCTCAGTGGTGTTTCCGGCACTGATTGCACACGGCTCAGATCCGCGTAACCGCTTTTCTGTCAAGTCCGGTGCCACAGAGGCTATCGCTGGTTTGAAAATGGGCTTTATCTGGCCAGGCAATACGGCCAGAGGTCTGCCTACGCACAACTCAGTCACTGTTCTGTTTAATCAAGATACTGGCGGTGTACAGGCTGTGATCGAGTCGGGTGTTGTGAACGCCTATCGCACTGCTGCGGCAGACGCGGTCGCGACCAATCAGCTGGCGCGTAAAAATGCAACAACGCTTGCGGCTTTTGGTGCTGGCAATCAGGCCGGCTACGACTGCCTGGCAATCGCTCGCATTCGCAATCTCGAGACCGTCCTTGTCGTCAATGCAGATGCAGCGCGCGCAGAGCGCTTCACCCAGCGCCTGGCTGCCCACGGGTTGAACGTTGAACGCGTCTCGGCGCAAGAGGCCTGTGCGCGCGCCGATATTATCGTGACGGCAACGCCGGCAAAATCTCCGTTGTTCGAAGCCGATTGGATACGTCCAGGCACACATATTTCGTGCATGGGTGCTGATGGCGTCGGAAAGCAAGAGTTGCCTACCGGCTTGTATGATCGCTCGCAGCTATTTTGTGACTTAGCAACACAATCAGTGGTGATTGGTGAGTTTCAACATGCTGCCGCATTGATTCAGGCCGGCACTGTGACCTTGACGCAAATCGGCGCCGTCCTCAGTGGTCAGGCCTCGGGTCGCCAAGACGACCAAGCCATCACCATTTTTGATAGTTCGGGCATTGCCTTGCAAGACCTTTACATTGCCGAGCGCTTGTTAAGCGCCTGCCCGATCAGTGGTTAGGTTTCAAGCTCAGTCTCGAATTTGCGCAGCGGCACAGAGTCGGGTCATCAGGTCAGGTTCAAGGCTAGGCTCAGGTCTCGCTTAAGCCCGAACTTCAACCCCTGCAGCTAAAAGTGCCTCGCGGATCGCCTTGGCAAATGTGACCGCACCCGGCTGGTCGCCATGAATGCATAGCGTATCCGCTTGCACCTTGACCACGCTGCCGTCGTTGGCCGTGAGGGTTCCGGTCTTTACCATTTGCAAGACGTGTTTGATCGACACTTGTACGTCTTCGATCATGGCACCTGGTTTGTTGCGCGGGCTTAGCGTGCCATCGGGTGAGTAGGTGCGATCACCAAAGACCTCTTGAGCGACACGCAGGCCAATCGATTGTGCGATCGGTACCATGGCGCTACCCGCTAAGACAAAGAACACTAGCTCACGATCCACATCGTAGGTTGCTTGCGCTAGAGCACGCGCGAGGCCTGCGTCTTTGACCGCCATGTTGTACAGCTGACCGTGCGCCTTGACGTGGCGCAGACGGGCACCTTGCGAAGCGGCGACGGCCGTCAAGGCGCCAATCTGCACAACCATCATGTCGTAGGCTTCTTGATCAGTGATGGCCATATTGCGACGCCCAAAGCCTTGAATGTCCGGCAGACCCGGATGAGCACCGAGAGCGACACCTTGCTCGAGCGCAGCGGCTACAGTCTTGCGCATTGTGGCCGGATCCCCTCCATGAAACCCACAGGCAATGTTTGCCGACGAGACGTAGGGCAAGATTGCCTCGTCATTGCCTAGTTTCCAAACGCCATAGCTTTCGCCCATATCGCAGTTCAGGTCAATTCGTAGTGTCATGATGGCCTCAGTGATTCTCAGTGATTGAGCAATAAGTTTCGTACAGGTTGTAGCGCGTCTGCAAGTGTCGCAAAAGCTTTTGCGCGGGTAAGGTCAAGCGCCTGCGCCTGCTCAAGGCTAATGGCTTTGAAACTCACTATGTCGCCAGGCCCCACCTGGGCTAGCCGGGGTAAGTCAACGCTCGCAACGTAAGCCATTTTTGGATAGCCGCCGGTAGTTTGACGATCGGCCATCAAGATGATTGGCTGGCCACCCGCAGGCACTTGGATGGTACCGAAGGTTGTGCCTTCAGAGATCATTTGGCGGGGCGTCGTCATCAAAAGAGACGCACCTTGAAGACGATAACCCATGCGCTCAGAGTCTGGGCTGATGCGGTAGGGTTCGGTGAGTAAGGCGGCACAGCTTTCGGGGGTGAACTCGTCCCATTGCTGGCCTTTAATCAGCCGTACATAGGTCTGACGTGGCTCTGATAGGGCAGCCGGCAGATAGATTTTGAGCGACCACAAATCCATGGCGAGATCTTCGAGCCCCTTATTTTTGAGAGGCCGCAGTAAAGGGATCTCATCGTCGCGTCGCAGCGCACGGCCGTGCCAGCCGCCCATGGCGCTGCGCAGATAGGTGCTGGTGCTACCTAGAACCGGTTCGAGCGCAAAACCACCGTGCACCGCGAGGTAAGCGCGCGTGCCGTGCTGGCGCACTCCAAAGCTGAGTTCATCTTTTGCCCTGACGACGATCGGCCGATTTAGGACAAGTGGTTGTCCATTTAATGTGGCGCTCAAGTCAGCACCGCACAGCGCGAGACAGCATGGTTTGGTAAAACGAAGCGTTGGGCCTATTAACGTAATCTCAAGGGTCGCAAGCGCGGGGTCGTTGCCAACAAGCACGTTGGCTAATCGATGGGCGCGTTGGTCCATGGCACCCGCTACCGACACTCCCAAGTGTTGTTGCCCGAAGCGGCCGAGATCTTGAAAGGTGCTGAGCATGCCTGGCTTCAGAACGATCATGCTCATACTTGCCCCTGACTGTGCTGTGCCGCGAGTTGGTCAAATTCAGCGGATGAGATGGGCACGAATCGAATGTGATCACCGGGCAAGAGTAAGGTCGGCTGAGGGCGCGTTAAGTCGAATAACTTAAGCGGTGTGGCGCCTAAAATGTGCCAGCCGCCAGGCAACCGAGTGGGGTAGATCGTTGATTGCCGATTTGCGATCGCGACAGAGCCTGCCGGTACGACCGTACGAGGAACCTCACGCCTGGGCAGCGCGAACAAGGGGTCATGGATGCCAATATACGGATGACCTGGCGCAAAGCCGAGCATAAACACCATACTGCCGGGCGCACAATGCATTTGGATCACGTCTTGCTCGGAGAGGCCAGTGACCCTCGCCACTTCACCTAAGTCAGGGCCATGCTCGCCACCGTAGCAGACCGGGATCTCGATGGTGCGTGAAGCGCGTTCAGCGGGTGATATACCAGCCTGAATTAACGCGGTGAGGCCTTCGGAGAGTGTTCGAAAATTTGGCACGCCGGTCTGAGGGTCGGCCTCGTAATGCACCGCCACGCTTGTGTAGGACGGAACCACATCGCTTACGCCAGACAGGCGAGCTTCTCGAATTTTTTCAGCGACCGCAAGGCAAATCAAACCCGTCTCGGCAAGAATCGTATCGCCAAAATCGAGGCTTAGGCAGCGGTCGCCCAAGTGGCGTAAAGTGAAGGTCGGTGCGATCATGCGGTGCATCAAGCTGCGGTAGATAAACGCCATGTACGCGTTAACAGTCGCAGTTTAAGCGGTTTTTCTAAGTTTCAGACGGGGCACTTTAACGGCTAGAGATTGCGTTGTACGCGCTCAGCGTCAAACACTAAGCTAAAACAGCTACCTTGCCCGATTTTGCTCTGAACCTCTAGGATTGCATCATGCCGCATGGCGACATGCTTGGTGATGGCGAGCCCCAGCCCTGTACCGCCAAGTGCGCGCGAGCGGCCACGATCGACCCGGTAGAAGCGCTCGCTTAAACGCGGCAGGTGTTCAGAGGCGATTCCAATCCCGGTGTCAGTCACGCTAAAACGGGCACGACCGTCTGCTTGACTTTGCCACTTGACCTGAATAGTGCCGTTATCGGGCGTGTAACGAATCGCGTTCGTCAGCAGGTTCGAGAATGCCGAGGCAAGTTCTGAGGCATTGCCGGCAAGATCCACACCTGACTCTATTTGCCAGTCCCAGTGATGGCGCCCGCCAGAGAGCGCTTCAATTTGCGTTCGCGCAGTGTCTATCAGTTGAGTGACTCTCACACTTGCGAACTCTGCGCTTGGGGATGTTTCCAGGTCTGACAGAGTGAGTAAGTCGGTCACGAGCGCTTGCATCCGTTGGGCTTGTTCAGCCATGAGCCCAAAATACTGTTCTCGTTGTTGCCCGCTTAAGGCACCCTCAGGGGCATCACGCAAGGTTTCAACAAACCCCGCCAGCACCGTCAGTGGTGTGCGCATTTCGTGTGAAACATTCGCAACAAAATCGCGACGTGTGGTTTCGAGCTTCTCAATTTGAGTGAGATCGCGAGTAATCAGCAGCGTACGGTCGCGCGCGTATGGAACTAAACGCAATAACAGACTGTAATTGCCACTTGCGTGGTTAATTTTAAGCGTGAGCGGCTCAGACCAGTTGCCGGCCTTCACGTAAGAGGCAAAGGCAGGCGCACGAATGATATTTTGTAAGTTTTGTCCAAGATCCTGCTCAGGCTGCAGGTGTAATTGTTTTTCTGCCGCGAGATTAAACCATCTGATCTGTAGGTCGGTAGTCAAGGTGACGACCCCAACAGGCAGTGCTTGCCCAGCGGCCATGGCGCTGGTGCTGGTTTCTTCTAGTTCTTGGATGGTGGCGACTTTATTACGGATGCGGCGGTACAGCGCCGCCACAACGTCATCCCAGGGGCCTACGTCTGCGGGCGGTTCGTCGTCCGGCGAACGGATCCAGCGCGCCACGCGCTCAGCGTGCCGGCGCCGAATCACCAACAGTAAGCCGGTGGTGAGCGAGAGGGCAACCCAGCCAAGCGAGTTTTCCCAGCGATACTCAATCACCAGCGCTATTGCCGACCAAAAGCCTATAAAAAAAAGAGTGCGTTTCCAGCTCATGCGCTCGATTGTCGCATCAAGCTTAAGATTTCGGAATCAGTGGGGTAAATCGGTAGCCGCTGCCGCGCACCGTTTCGATATGAGCGTCGTGTTTCGAGGGTTCGAGCGCCTTGCGCAGGCGGCGGATGTGAACATCGACCGTACGCTCTTCAACAAATACATGATCGCCCCACACTTGATCGAGCAGCTGACCGCGTGAAAAAACTCGCTCTGGATGCGTCATAAAAAAATGCAGCAGACGAAATTCGGTCGGCCCGATGGCCAGTTGTTGGCCGTTGCCGGTGAGGCGATGCGAGGTGGGGTCTAGTTTGAGCCCTTCGACTTCGATCAGATCATCGGTGAGTTGCGGGGCACGCCGTCGCAGCACGGCCTTGATGCGAGCCATGAGTTCTTTGGGCGAAAAGGGTTTAGTGATGTAATCGTCGGCGCCCGCTTCGAGCCCGTCTACCTTGTCTTGCTCGGCGCCTTTGGCGGTGAGCATAATGACGGGCACCAAGCGAGTGCGCTCGTCGCTACGTAGTTTTCGCGCTAACGTGAGGCCCGAAGCACCCGGCAGCATCCAGTCAAGTAGGATCAAATCGGGCAGTTCGGCTCGAATGAGAGTTTCGGCTTGCGCAACATCGAAGGCACGTAAGACCTTGTGACCAGCGAACGATAAGTTGACGGCGATGAGCTCTTGGATGGCCGGTTCGTCTTCAACGACTAGAATGGTGCTTGACATGGTGGGTACCAGTTTAGATAGCACGCTTGCGCGCGCGACATGACTATAGTATGGCGGCAATGTGTCATGTATATGACAGTGCATTTCACAATGTGTCATGTATATGACAGTGCATTTCATTTAGTGGCGGTGTGCGCAATGCGTAGCGCCGTAAAATGCCTCGGCCGTTCGGGTAGTGGGCATTACGCAACAAGTGGGGTAAGAGGGATGGCTGAAGAGCACACACATTTTGGTTATCAGACAGTCGCTGAATCAGAGAAGGCAGCCAAGGTTGCACAGGTGTTTCATTCTGTGGCCTCGCGCTACGATGTGATGAACGACCTGA
>JAURJT010000041.1 GCA_030832095.1 Gammaproteobacteria bacterium
ATCGCCATTGAACGCTACGCACGTCGACGACAGCGCTTCATCAACACCGATCAGTCGCGCCCGATGCAACCCAGGCCGCTGCGCCGTTGGCCGGGCCTCGCAGCTTGTTTGTTCTGTTTGCTTCCGGTCTTGGCAGGCTTTGTGATTCCTGTCGCGCATTTAAGCTGGCAGGCTTTTTTGCGTTTGAGTCAAACCGGCGCGATATCCTCGATTCTTCAACAGGCAGCGCTGAACACCGTGCTTATCTCGCTAGCGGTGACAACCTGTACCGTCTTAAGCGGGCTGATACTAGCTTGGGCGGCACGCAGTTGGGGGTCGCGACGCGGCGCCACACTTGGCCAGAGTCTGGCACGCACAGCCACCATTGGCTATGCCCTGCCCGGTACGGTGCTCGCCATCGGGTTGCTGATGCCCTTTGCGCTGTTAGACAGCGGCATCAATCAAACTCGCCAAGGGCTCTCGCTCGGTTCGCCCGGGTTGTGGCTGCTTGGCACCATGGCTGGCTTGGTGCTGGCCTGTACCTTGCGCCTGTTGGCCGTTGCCTCAGGATCAATCGAAGCCGGTTTTGCGCGCATTCCTATTGCACTTGATCAATTGGCGCGCTCACTGGGTCAATCCCCTCTTGGGGTATTGCTGCGCGTCGACCTTCCGCTTTTGCGCCCTGCTCTGTTTGCCGCAGCGCTCATGGTCTTTGTCGAGACCATGAAAGAGCTTCCGATCACGTTGTTGCTACGCCCGCTAAATGTCGAAACGCTTGCGACCTGGTTGTATGGCGAGGCAGCACGCGGTACCTACGAAGAAGGTGCCATCGCCGCTTTGATCATTGTTTTGGTAAGTGTCTTGCCCGTGATTCTGTTAACACGCACGCAACAAACGTTTAAAAAATCTCAGCGACAACATTAACCCCACATGCTCGACTTTACGGACACGCGTCGTGAATACCATTTTAAAAATTGACGAGATCAGTTTAAGTTTTGCCTCAAACGATGCAGACGTCTCAGTGCTCAAGCGTTACAGCTTAACGCTTCAAGCGGGCGAAACTGTTTGCATCTTGGGTCCCTCTGGCTGCGGAAAAAGCAGTTTGCTGCGCGTAATTGCCGGCTTTGAAACCATCGATGCGGGTGCCATTTACCTCAATGACACCCTGCTCTCTTCAGCCACCCACACGGTCGCGCCAGAACATCGCCGGGTAGGCTTTATGTTTCAAGATTACGCCTTGTTTCCGCATCTGAATGTTGCGCAGAACATTGGTTTTGGACTAAAAAAATTGTCGTCTCACGCGCGTGAACGACAAGTGCAGGCGTTGCTTAAGTTGGTCGATCTTGAGCCATACGCAAAGCGCTTTCCACACGAGCTTTCGGGCGGACAGCAACAGCGAGCCGCCCTCGCACGCGCCTTGGCACCTAAACCCGATATCCTGCTGCTCGACGAGCCATTTTCCAATCTCGACGCAGACACGCGTGAACGCTTAATCGTCGAGCTACGCACCATTCTGAAGCAGACAGGCGTCACCACACTCATGGTGACCCATAGCCACTCTGAGGCGGTGGCCTTGGGCGATCGTATTGAGCGTATGGGATAGTGCTAACATTCTTTGCATCATTAGAAGGAGACATACCATGGAACTACTACAAGGCCTTCAGACTCGCCGCAGCATTCGAGGCTTTCAAGCCAAGCCTGTGCCACAAGAGCTGATTCGCACCGTTTTAGCGGCCGCCGGTCGCAGCGCCTCTTACACAAACACCCAACCCTGGGAAGTCGCAGTCGTGACCGGTGCCAAGCGCGACGAACTCAGCGGTGTGCTGTATGAACTCGCTCGCTCAAATACCCCGACCAATTACGACGTGCTCACCCCAACAAGCTGGCCTGCCGCGCACGAACAACGCTCAAAAATTCACGGCACACGTCGCTTTGAAGCGTTGGGGGTTGGACGTGGAGACACCGAGCGCAGAAACGAATTACGTCTGAAAAATTTTCAATTCTTTGACGCACCTTGTGCGATGTTCATGTTCATGGACAGCACCTTAGGGCCTTGGTCAACACTGGATATGGGAATCTTTTTGCAAGGCCTCACCTTATCGGCGCATGGCGCTGGGCTTGGCTGCTGTCTACAGGCTTCGCTGGCCGGTTACCCCGATGCCATTCGCGACTGCCTCGGCATCCCCAATACCAAAAAATTGATCGTGGGGATGTCGATGGGCTATCCAGATTTAGACGCGCCACTGAATGCTTATCAAAGTACCCGAATGGAACTTGATGAATTTGTGAAGTGGTACTAGGCAGCTAGCTTCACAAAATACGCTACGACGTGCACGCCATCTAAACTGCGCATTCGTCGTGGCGTTTTTTTATGAGTTACTTCGGAATCAAACCAACATCTCTGACGAGACCCGCCACCATCACGGTATCTTGTTCAATTAGCTTCATCAACGGCGCCGCGCCGCGCTGTGCCTGAGTGGGCGCCTGAGCTGCCAACTGCGCTAAACGCTCTTTGAACTCTGGGCCATCGATCGCACTAGAAATTGACTCAGCCAAACGCGCCGCCACGGCTGGGGGCAATCCTTTAGGTGCGACGACGCCGTTCCAGATTGCCAGATCAAACTCGGGCAAACCACCTTCTTTAAAGGTAGGGACATCAGGCATTTGCGGCAAACGCGTGGGCGATGACACCGCAATCGCCAAAATCCTTTTGTCTTGATGCAACGGCATCATCGCCACCGTTTGATCAAGCACGCCGTCCATCACACCCGCCACTAAATCGGTGAGCGCAGGACCAGAGCCACGATATTGCACCAACTCGCCCTTTGTTTTAGAAAGGTGCAAAAACAGCGCTTCAGATAAGTGTGCAGTGGTGCCTGGGCCACCAGAACCAAAATTGATTTTCCCGGGCTCTTTACGCATGCGATCTAGCAGCTCAGGCAAACTCTTGAGGCCACTTTTATTACTCACGGCCAAGACCATCGGTACCGTTGCAACAAGACCTATCGCCTCAAGCTCTTTAATCGGGTCAACATTCGCGGTTGGGTGAAGGTGAGGAATGATCACTAAAGACATATTCGTGAACATTAAGGTGTGGCCATCGGCTGGCGCTTGCGTCAAACGCTTAAGCCCGACCAAGCCACCCGCACCAGTCGTGTTTTCAACGATCACGGTCTGCTTTAAGTCAGCCGTCATGGTCTTGGCCAAGAGTCTGGCCAAGGTGTCAAGCGTGCCACCTGGGGCCACGCCAACAATCATGGTGATCGACTTTGACGGGAAAGTCTGCGCGAACGCAGAGTTTGAAAACATCAGCGCCGCCACCAAACAAAACAACGTACGAATCATGATTAGCCTCAGAACGATTTGTTTATTAATAAAAACTCAACTGTGCATCAGAATGATGCTTTGTAAGCAAAAACTTAGCTTGACCTCAAAATAATTGTTTGTTCAACAATAACAACCACAACTAACGCAAGCCAAACAAGCACTTACTCAACCCAAACGTTCCACAGCCTTGGGATCCGATAGGGAATGAAGCCTTTGACGTTTGAACGTGAAGCTTGTTTACGCATCAAGTCTCCGAACTTTAAAAACAAGACCTGCTCGTAGACTCGCTCTTGGAATTTTCCAAACGTTTCTTTACGTGCATCAAACGTTTCGCCCAACACTAACTCAGCAAAGAGTTTGTCGAGCACCGGATCCGCTACAAATTGATTGTTTTGCGGTGACACAACATCTTTCAAGGCAGAAAACGGCCCAACTGATGGCCCTGACCCCTGGCCCGTAAACCAGAGATTCCAACCCTCTTTATTACGCCGCTGATTCATCGCAGTGGCCCAGTCAAAGACATCGACACGCACTTTCATGCCGATACCCTTGAGTTGCTCACTGACGATTTGCGCCGCCTTATACATACTTTGATAACTTGAGTTTGTGATGATGACAAACTCTTCGCCCTTATAGCCAGCCTCTTTCAGTAAAGCAGCTGCCTTTTTGGGATTCTTGACGTTGTAATATTGCTCGCCATTCTTAACGTAATAAGGATTGCCTGGGTACTGCAGGCCCGGTTGAAGTGCATAGGCACCATCGGTTGAAATCTCCATGATTTCATCCATATCTAACGCCATCTGCACAGCCCTGCGAATGCGCACATCATTTGTCGGTGCTCGATGATGATTCACCCATGCACCGTGCAACCAAAAGTTTTTCAAGTCGTAGATGACAATATTTTTGTTATTGCCGAGACGCTTGGCCGATTCTGAGGGTAAATCTTCGATGATCTGCAACTGGCCAGACTCAAGCCCCGCCACTCTGGTACCCGGTTCTTTGACAAACTTAAAGTCAACGGTGTCGAACCAAATTTTTTTGTTTCCGCCGAAACCATCTGTCCCTTTGTACCGCGCGTCAGGTTGATAATCAACAAAGCGCTTCAGTCTAATGTGACTATCTGGGATCCACTCAACAAACTGCATCGGACCGGTACCAATGGGCTCGAGTTTGCCACCCTCTTTACCAGTCTGCTCAGCTGGAATAATGACGATCGGCGTCACGAAAGCCGACAGTTCATCTAAAAATACTGGCTGCCGTTGGCTTAACTTCAGTTCAAGCGTTGTCGCATCGGGTGCATTGATTTCTGTTACAGACGCTAACGTCACTTTGGCCAAGGCCATACGCTTGTAGCGTTCAAAAGACGCTTTGACATCAGCCGAGGTCATCACTTTGCCGTTGTGAAACTTAACGCCAGTGCGAAGCTTGAAGGTATAGGTCAAGCCATCAGGGCTGACCGACCAGCTTTCTGCTAACTCGGGGATCACCGCATTCGTTTCATCGCGAGTCACCAATTGCTCAAAAATATGCATCGCCACGTTACGCGTCGAGATCGCCGTTGTGAAATACGGGTCGAGCGTGGGTGGTGGTGCCTCTTGACCAAAGACCAGAAGAGGTTTGACTGTTTGAGCGTGCGAGGCAACAGGCGCCACCGCCAAGCCCAGACAGAATCCGAGCGTCAATAACGAGTGACGGGCCATTTTGGTCAACCAGACAAAGCTCTGCTTGTGTGGCTTGTTTTGCAAATATTGTTTCGGCATATGTTTACCTTTCAAACAAACAACGCTTGGTCTGCAACAAAGCGTCTGGTTACCTAAGCAACGTCTGTTGCCAGATGCACAACACAATCACCCCGCTCAACACGGCCAAAATGTCGCTTACAGATCACCATGCCGTCACCTTCAAAATAACATGGCTCGGGCGCGCGCCCAGGATTATCGACAAAATACACCTTGCCACAGACATCACCGCGCCGCACCATATCGCCAAGTTCGACCGCTGGCTCAAACAAGCCCGCCTCTGGCGCATAAACATAATAGTCGCGACTTTTGATTTCCATCAAGCGAGAGGGCCCTGCATAAGGGCCTACCGCGCGCGATGCCTCAATGATGCCTGCGTGAGCTAACAAGTTTTTTAAGCCTTGCTCAACGATCCGTACTCCTGATGACGTGACGGAACCACCGCCGCCAAACTCGCCCCCCAAGGCGACGAGATTACGATTGACCGCTGCAACTGAAGATAATCTTGAGTCAGGACTGTAGGCCCAGATCAAACCAATGGGTGCCCCAAACGCCTTCAGCGCACTGGTTGCCCGGGCATTCAAGGCCGCATCTTGGCTTTGACGCATCGAGGCAAAGGGCAAATATTGCAACGACGAGCCGCCTGAATGCAGGTCGTGATGGATATCAGCCATCGGATACAACACCGTATCAATATAGTGTGCGATTGCATAGGTAGCTGTACCGTTTGGATCGCCGGGAAAAGACCGATTGAGGTTTCCCTGATCAATCGGCGACACGCGAACACCGGCCATCGCAGCCGGAAGATTGATCGCCGGGATGATAATGACTCGACCTTGAATATGGTGAGGTTCGAGCGATTGAATGAGTTTGCATAAGGCCACCTGACCTTCATACTCATCGCCGTGATTGCCAGCCATCAAAAAGGCGGTTGGCCCTTTGCCATTTTTAATCACTGTTAAGGGGATCGAAACGTTTCCGTACGCCGAGCGCGTCACCGAGTGCGGCAACTGAAGCCAGCCATTTTGCTTGCCGTCTTTCTCGTAATCCACACGTGTCCAAATCATGCTTTGACTCATCATGCATCCTTGTAAAGATTCTAGTATTCGAAAGGGGTGCCCAAATGAAATAAACAATCGCCACGCTCAGTGCGACACATCATCCGTTTGCATAGCGCAACGCCATCGTGTTTAAAGTAGGCAACGCTGGGTTCTCGCCACGGCGTGTCAAGAAAATGAATTCTTCCGGCAGCTTGACCCGCTTTGACAACGTCGCCCAACTCAACCAAGGGTTCAAACAACCCCGAATCAGGTGCGTACACAAAGTAATCCGAGCCACGTACTTGAAGCAATTGCGTCGGCGCTGCAGGCTCAACTTGAACCGACGACTTTAAAATACCCAAATGTTTTAGCGCTCTGCGTACGCCATCAATTGCGACGCGCAGTGCCGCCGGTGTCAGAGTCCCTCCTCCGCCTAACTCGCTGCCAAAGTGGACAACACCCTGGCGACCTGCCGCGGCCGTTAAGGTGCGATCATCGCCTTGCGGTGAATCGGCAACATAGGCTGCAGGCGCACCCATGAGCTTGAGTATTTCAATTGCCTGAGCCATTTTTGTTGGATCACTTTGGCGCCGGCACAGCGCACTGGGCAAGTACATCAATGAACTGCCGCCCGAATGAAGATCAAACACATAATCGCACTGAGGCAACAGCACGTGTTCGATATACCAGGCAATCTGGGCCGTTGTGCCGCCGTTCACATCGCCCGGAAACGAACGATTCAAGTTGCCCTCATCAATTGGAGACGTCCGCATCCCTGCCATTGCTGCCGGAAAATTCGCCGAGGTTAGAAAGATGATTCGCCCTTGAATATCTTGTGCCTCTAACGTTCTTAGCAAGACGCCATGCCCAATCTGCCCTTCATACTCATCCCCGTGATTGCCCGCCATCAGCAAGACAGTTGGGCCTTCACCGTTTTTGATACAAGCCACTGGGATCGGAATCCAGCCATAAGCCGAGCGGTGAACCGAGTGCGGCAATCGTAAGAAACCAACTTGCTTACCTTCAAGGTTAAAGTCGATTTCTGAACTAATTCTGCTAACAGCTTTTGACATACGGCCTCTCATTGCAATGGTTTAAGTCGTCTTCATTGGCGTCAACAAATGACACGCGGCCTGATGACCAGGAAGAATCTCTAGTAACTTGGGTGCCTCTTGCGAGCAACGCGGCTGAGCTTGCGGACACCGTGTATGAAAATGACAGCCCGAAGGAGGCTGGCTTGGGCTCGGGATCTCGCCCTTTAGTAGTGTCAAGGTTTGCCGCTGCGAGGGGCGTGCCAAAGGTACCGCTGCCAGTAACGCTTGTGAATACGGATGTTGAGGAGAGCGATACAACGAAGCTTTACTGGCAACCTCAACGATCCGCCCCAAATACATGACAGCGACGCGATCGGCCATGTGCTTAACCACCCCGAGATCGTGCGCAATAAACAGATAGGTCAGCCCCAGGTCTTTTTGCAAGTCCATCATCAAATTCACGATCTGCGCCTGGATCGACACATCAAGCGCTGATACGGGTTCGTCAGCCACAATAAAGCGCGGATTCAAAGCCAACGCCCGCGCAATCCCAATGCGCTGTCGTTGGCCTCCAGAAAATTCATGTGGATAGCGTTGCGAGTACTCTTTACGCAAGCCAACCATATCCAGAAGTTCTGCCACGCGCTTGCTGCGTGTCGTTCGATCCCCGATATGATGTATTTGTAGGGGCTCTTCTACGATTTGGCTCACCGTCATACGTGGATCCAGTGAGCCGTAGGGATCTTGAAAAATAATTTGCATCTGCTGACGCTTCAACCGCATCTCTTCAGCAGACAAGGACAACAACTCTTGCTCGTTAAACTTGATACTACCCGCGGTGGGTTCAATCATACGCAAGACCAAGCGACCCGTCGTCGTTTTCCCGCATCCGCTTTCGCCGACCAAACCAAAGGTCTCGCCCTGTTGAATATCAAAATCGACACCATCGACTGCACGTACGTGCGTGACGGTACGATTAAATACCCCTGCCGTCCGCGAGGCAAAGTGCTTCACTAGACCTCTAACACTCAATAAGGGCTTAGTCATTGTCTCGATAACCGTTCAAAGCCAGACAGGCTGCGCGATGCGAAGGCCCGATCATCATGTCGCGCGGCGTGTACTGCGCGCACTGAGCCCGAGCATCAGGGCAACGAGGATGAAAACGACAACCCGAAGGCAGATTCGCCAAGCTGGGCACCATGCCTTGGATCGTCTGCAAGCGCGAGTATTCTTGATCGAGCGAGGGAATGCTGGTCAGAAAAGTGCGCGTGTAGGGGTGCGCAGGCTGCTCGAATACTTCAATGGTTGTTCCTTCTTCAACAATGCGCCCGGCGTACATGACAGCGACCCGATCCGCCACTTGCGCGACAACTCCTAGATCGTGCGTAATCAACATCATCGCCATACCAAACTCTTGCTGTAGCTCTTTTAACAATGCAAGAATTTGTGCCTGTATCGTGACATCTAAGGCAGTCGTTGGCTCATCTGCAATTAAAATTTTTGGACGACAGGCCAAGGCAATCGCAATCATGACGCGCTGACGCATTCCGCCCGACAGTTCATGCGGATATTGATCGATCCGTTGTTTTGGATTGCTCATGCCGACTCGCTCAAGCAACTCGAGCGCACGCTGCCGCGCGACTTGACGACTCACACTCTCGTGCACTCTGATCGTTTCAGCGATTTGTTCACCTACTTTAAACACTGGGTTCAGCGCCGTCATCGGTTCTTGAAAAATCATCGCAATATCTTTGCCCCGAATGCGATTCATTTCGACCTCGTTGGCTTGCGCGAGATCTTTACCATTAAATAGAATCTGCCCGCCTTGAATTCGACCTGTCGGCTTGGGGACCAGGCCTAATATCGACAAGGCCGTTAAACTTTTACCGCAACCTGATTCGCCGACAATACCCAATACCTCACCCGCTGCAAGCGTCAGACTCACGCCATCGACGGCGACTTGCTCTGCACGTCCCGAGCCGAACACGACACGCAAGTCGTCAATCTGAAGGATAGGATCAGCCAATTTGCACTCGCAGTCGTGGATCTAGCACGTCTCGCAAACCATCCCCAAGCAGATTCAAGGCTAAGCAAGTCAAGGCGACCGCCACTCCAGGAAAAAAACAGATATACGACGCTTCGCGCAGGTAATCCTTACCCTCCGCGATCATGTTGCCCCAAGTTGGTATCGGTGGTGGTGGCCCAACCCCCAAAAAGCTCAAAATCGATTCAGCCAAGATCGCATAGGCAAAAATAAAAGTCAGCTGTACGATCAACGGCGCCATGCTGTTTGGCAGAATATGCCTCCAGATAATCCAACGATCTCTTGCCCCGCAAGCCTTGGCTGCCTGCACATAATCTGTTTCTCGCACAACCAATACGGTTGAACGCACAATTCTTGCAGTGCGCGGTGTGTAGACCACGGCAAGCGCAATCACGGCGTTCATTGCAGAGGGGCCCAAGGCCGCTGCGATGGCAATCGCTAATAAGATTGCTGGAAACGCCATCAGCGCATCCATTAACCGCATCAACGGGCTGTCTAATCGTTTGAAATAACCAGCCGCAACGCCAATTGCCGTTCCTAAAATCCCAGTAATCAATGCCACTGCAAACCCGATCGCCAGTGACAGACGAGCCCCGTGAACTAAGCGACTATAAATATCACGACCATAGTTATCAGTGCCCAGCGGATAAGCGAAATCTGGGGTTTTAAAGCGCAGGCGAACTTGCATTTTTTCAGGAGGTCTGATTTCTATCAAGTCTGCGAAAATTGCGAGTAACACCATCAACAATAAAAGCGTCGCGCCCGTCATAAATAAACGATGGCGCAAGAGTTTTCGCCATATGGATGGCGGGCGCGCCGCTTCAAGGCGCTCGGGTGTTGCTAAGGTGTCAACGCTTGCCATATCTCACTCGCGGGTCAACCATGGCATAGAGCACATCAACCACCAAGTTCAACAGCACCAGCACCGCGGCGGTCACCAAGAGCCCACCTTGTATCAAGGGATAGTCGCGACCAAATACTGCGTTCGCTAACAACCGACCCATTCCTGGCAGTGAATACACAGTTTCGATGACCACTGAGCCCGATAACAACAGGCCAAAACTAATACCGATCACGGTGATCACGGGAATCAGGACATTTTTAAAAGCATGCTTACCCACGACCATCAACACGGGCAAACCCTTTGCACGCGCGGTACGCACATAATCTTGCTGCAAGACCTCGAGCATGGTGGCTCGGGTGATACGAGCCAAGAGCCCAACCTGCAAGAGCGCTAATGAAAACGCGGGCAAAATTA